>NZ_CALSFR010000007.1:0-385188 GCF_943737035.1 Pseudomonas sp. Marseille-Q5299 | reverse complement strand
TCCGGCCTTGCTCCCGGGAGGACCGCGCTGACGGCCCATCCATGGGCCGCAGCGCTTGACGGGCATCCATGCCCGTCACCTCCCTTCGCAAGACCTGCGCTCGGCCTCCTGAAGTCGCAATCTGCGGTGCCTGTACTACCGCGCTCTGAAAAGCAAAAGCAAAAGCAAAAGCAAACAACGGCAACGGCAACGGCAACGGCAACGGCAACGGCAACGGCAAGCAAATCGTGACCTACGATTGACGCAAACCCTGCCCCGTGCTCTCCTTGCACCTTGCGTTCAGGTGCCCCCTCTGGGGGTGAAACGGGAAACCGGTGCGTCGCAGGCCCTCGATCAGGGCCGGACAATCCCGGTGCTGCCCCCGCAACGGTAAGCGAGCGAAGCGTCTAAACCACTGTGCCACGTCGTACGGCATGGGAAGGTGACGCTTTACCAGGAGCCCTGCTCCTCCTCGCAAGCCCGGAGACCGGCCTGGCGTTCATGAACACCCCGCGGTGGGCGGGCGCTGTCGCATTTCCCTGGGCCATTCAAGCCCGGGGTTGCCGCGCTTGCCTGTTGCTCAATCGGCACAATGCCCTACAAAGCAGAGGAACGCGTCATGCCCGTCACCAGCGCCAAACACGGTATCGCCACCCCCGTCACCCTCAGCCAGCGCGTGGTCATCGCCGCCGCTGCCAGCCTGTTGGGCCTGTGCCTGATCTACTTTGCCGGCTTCTCACACATCGAAGCCGTGCACAACGCTGCCCACGACACCCGCCACAGCGCCGCGTTCCCTTGCCACTGAGACCGCCCCATGATCAAGCGCATTGCCCGCACCGCCGGGTTCAGCGGGCTGCTCGCAGCCTTGTTGTTGACCCTGCTGCAAAGCTTCTGGGTCGCACCGCTGATTCTTGAGGCGGAAACCTATGAATCGGCAGCCCCCACCACCGAGCACCACGGCCACGATATCCAGGCAACCGTTGGGCATGAACATGCTGCGGCGCACGAACACAGTGCCGATGCGTGGTCACCGGAGGACGGCTGGCAGCGCATCCTCGCCACCACCGGTGGCAACCTCGTCGTAGCCGTCGGCTTCGCCCTGATCCTTGCCGCGCTGTACAGCCTGCGTGAGCCCAACCGCGTCACCACCGGCGCATTATGGGGGTTGGCCGGGTTCGCCGTGTTCTGCCTGGCACCCACCTTGGGCCTGCCGCCAGAGCTGCCAGGCACCGCGGCCGCAGACCTCGGCCAGCGCCAGAACTGGTGGATTGGCACCGCCGCCGCCACCGCGCTGGGGCTTGCATTGCTGGTGTTCGCTCGTCATTGGCTGCTCAAGGCCCTCGGGGCAGTATTGCTGGTAGTGCCGCATGTGATCGGCGCTCCGCAACCCGAAGTCCATGAAAGCCTGGCCCCAGAAGCCCTGGAAACACAGTTCAAGATCGCTTCGTGGGCAACCAACGCTGCCTTCTGGCTGGCTCTGGGCCTGCTCAGCGCCTGGCTGTACCGCCGTTCCAGCCAGGCTTGATGGCAAGCCACCACCCGCTGCCGGCGCTTTACGCCGGCTTTGGTTGCCGCCGGGGCTGCCCGGTTGAGGTCCTGGACGAGCTGCTGCACCAGGCACTTCATGGCCACGGGCTGACGCTGTCGGCGTTGCGCGGCATCGCCAGCATCACGTCGAAAGCCGACGAGCCTGGCCTGCGACAACTCGCCGAACGTCACAATTTGCCCCTGCTGGTGTTCGACGCCTCGCAACTACAGGCTTACGAGCCACAACTGAGCCATCGCTCTGCGGTGGCATTCGCCCACAGCGGTTGCTGGGGCGTCGCGGAGAGCGCAGCCCTGGCAATGGCCCATCATGAACGCGGCAACGCCTCGCTTGTGGTGACGCGGCAAACGCTCGGCGCCGCTACCCTGGCCCTTGCCTGCGGCGGATAATTGGCCCACCCATTCACCTGCAAGGATTTTCCATGACGGTCTACTTCATCGGCGCCGGCCCCGGCGACCCGGAATTGATCACGGTCAAAGGGCAACGCCTGATCCGTCAGTGCCCAGTGATCATCTACGCCGGCTCCCTGGTGCCCGCGGCAGTGCTCGACGGGCACCAGGCCGAGACCGTGATAAACAGCGCGGAACTGCACCTGGAGCAAATCGTGGAGGCCATGCACGCGGCCCATGAAAAAGGCCAGGATGTCGCCCGTGTTCACAGTGGCGATCCCAGCTTGTACGGCGCAATCGGCGAGCAGATCCGCCATCTGCGCGACCTGGGTATCGATTACCAGATCATTCCGGGTGTAACCGCTACCGCTGCCAGTGCCGCGTTGCTGGGCTGCGAGCTGACGCTGCCTGAGGTGGCGCAGACGGTCATTCTAACCCGCTACGGGGACAGCTCGCCCATGCCAGCAGGCGAGCAACTGGGCGACCTGGCGCGTCATGGTTGCACCTTGGCGATCCACCTCGGCGTGAAACACCTGGCTCGAATCGTCGATGAGCTTGTCCCCCATTACGGCGCAGACTGCCCGGTGGCCGTTGTTCACCGCGCCACTTGGCCCGATCAGGACTGGGCACGGGGCACCCTCGAGGATATCGTCGAGAAGGCAGCCGCGAAGGGTTTTCGTCGCACCGCGCTGATTCTCGTCGGGCACGTACTGGGCGATGCTCCGTTCGCCGAGTCAGCCCTGTACCGCGCCGGGCATGCGCACCTTTATCGCCGGGGCAGTTGAACATTGCCAAGCTGATACAGACCGTAGCAGACTCCAGGCTCCATCCCGCGGACCGGAGTCGCGCCCATGCTGGAACTACGCCCCAATTGCGAATGCTGCAATAGCGATCTGCCGGGCGACAGCCCTGACGCGCTGATCTGCTCGTTCGAATGCACATTCTGCAAAAGCTGTGCTGAAACCCACTTCAATGGCCGCTGCCCCAACTGCTCAGGTCAATTGGTCGCACGCCCCACCCGGGTTGGTACGGCCTTGAGCAACAACCCACCTGCCACTGAGCGCGTGCTCAAGCCCCACGCCCGCTGTGCTTGAACAACTTGCAGCCACAAGCATCGGCGAAAAAATACCCTGGCGATGCTTGTACTCAGACGATTTTGTAGGATTTTTCAACAAAGTCGTCCCCCTAACTCAACAGATCTATACTCGCCATTACCAAGGAACCGGAATGGACGTATCGTGCTGCGCTGCAGAAAGACCTTGCAGACGTATTCCTGATTAGCCTTAGGAAACGGACCACATTCCGACAGGAGTTAGCCTCATGACAACCGTGCTGATCGTTGACGATCACTCTACCGTTCGATTCGCGCTGCGCATGCTGCTTGAGCGCGAGCGCTTCAAAGTTGTGGGGGAAGTCGAGAACGGTAGCGAAGTGGCGCAGGTAGCACGCAACCTACGACCCGACGTCGTGATCCTGGATATCGGGCTTCCTGGCCTCGACGGCATGGAAGTCATCAAGCGCCTGCAGCAACTCGAACAGGTCCCCAGGATCATGGTATTGACCGGGCAGGCCACCGAGTTGTACGTCCGCCGTTGCCTGGATGCCGGTATAGGCGCATTTGTAACCAAAGATGAAGATCTCGATGCCGTCGTCTTTGCCATGAAAGCCTTGGTCAAGGGGTACTCGACCTTCCCGCAGATGTCGGTGAACAGCAACACTCTGGACAGCGAGCACGGGCGCCTGGGCAGCCTGTCAAATCGGGAGATGGAAGTGCTTCGGCGTCTGGCCCGTGGTGAAAACAACAAGAACATAGGCCATTGCATGAACCTCAGCGCCAAGACCATCAGCACCTACCGTGGCCGCATCATGGACAAGCTCAAGACTGAATCATTGGTAGAAATGGTTGATCTGGCCAAACGCAATAACGTCAATTAGGCGCGTGATCGGCATGAAGTGCGTACTGGTTGCGCTGTTGCTGGCCATTGGCATGGCTGGCTCCGCGCTCGCCGCACCGGCAGATGTCGAAACGCGGCGCTTGTTGGCACGTGCTGTCAGCACCGCTTCACCACTGCAACTCGATGCCCAGGACCGCCAATGGTTGCAGCAGCGCAAAGTTCTGTTGCTGGGCAGCTCGCGTCCCGATTATCCCCCGTTCGAGATCAACATCAGCCCGAGCGACTATGAGGGCCTGAGCGCAGACTATGCCGGGCTAATATCCGAACTTCTGGAGATACCGATAGAGGTCAGGCGCTTTCCCAGCCGCCATGCGGCGATCGCAGCCTTGCGCGACGGCAAAATCGATTTGCTGGGCAGCTCCAACAGTTTCGAAGCGGCCGATGCCCAGCTGAACCTGAGCCAGCCCTACGCAGACGATTTGCCAGTCATCGTCACCCGCGAAGGGCGCACCCTGAAAAACAACACAGACCTCACAGACGTGCGCCTGGGCATGGTCGATCACTACCTGCCGAGCGAAACGGTCCGTTCGCTCTACCCCAAAGCACAGTTGAGCCTTCATCGCTCAACGCTGGCAGGGCTGGCAGCGGTGGAAATGGGAGAGGTGGACGCCTATCTGGGCGACGCTATCAGCACCGATTTTCTTATTGGCAAAAGTTACCAGGGTACGGTGAAGATCGACCATTTCTGCCGTGGGCCAGCGGGCACCTTTTCCTTCGCCCTGGCCAATGACAACCCGCGCCTGCGCCGCCTGATCGACATGGCCCTGGCAAGGATCACAGAAAGCGAGCGTTTGAACATCCTGCGCCGTTGGACAAGTGGCAACACCAGCCTGTTGCTCGAACGCCATCTGTCAGCACTTACCGCGGAAGAACAGACGTGGATAGACCAGAATCCTACTGTCAGTGTACTGATCGACGCCGCACTTGCGCCGCTGACCTTCAACGATGCCCAGCAGCAGCCCAGCGGGATTACCATCGACCTGCTCAAGCAGATAACCCTGCGCACCGGGCTGACATTCAAGCTCATCGAGCGTAACGCCGTGCAGACCATGATCGAACAAGTGGCACGCGGCGAGGCGCAGATGATCGGGGCCCTGGGTTATGGTGCGAAGCGCCAGACGCAACTGCGCTACACCCGCCCCTACCTCGTCAGCCCGAGGGTTCTGGTCACACGCAGCCAGACGCCCTGGCCGCCACAGTCCAGGGGGCTGGAGGGCAAACGTATCGCCCTGCTGCGGGGCTCACCCCTGCGAGCAGAAGTGCAACGCCAGCACCCCAAGGCGGTAGTGGTAGAAGTGAACAATCCGCTAGGCTTGATGGAAGCAGTCGCCAACGGCAATGCTGACGTCGCCTACAGCAGTCATATCAACGCGAAGTACTACATCACTCATGTTTTCAAGGACCAGCTACGCATAGCCACAGTGCTCGGTGATGACCCGGCAACTGCCGCATTCGCCGTCGCCCCTGACCAGCCGCAGTTGCAGGCCATTCTCGACAAAGCCCTGTTGAGCATTCCTCCTGAAGAACTCGACCAACTGATCAATCGCTGGCGTATCAGCACCGTGGTCAGCGACAGCCCATGGCGCAACTACCGCACACTGGCATTGCAAGTGCTTGTGCTTTCTGCGCTGTTGCTGGCCGGCGTGGTGTTCTGGAACAGCTACCTGCGCAAACTGATAAACCAGCGTACCGAGGCGCAGCGCGCCTTGCAGGAACAATTGTCGCTGAGCCGCGGCCTGCTCGAACAGCTGCGCCAGGCCAAGGACGATGCTGAACGGGCCAGCCATACCAAAAGTACCTTTTTGGCGACCATGAGCCACGAGATCCGCACGCCCATGAATGCGGTGATCGGCCTGCTCGAACTGGCGCTGGAAGATAGCCGTAAGGGCCGTTGCGATACTCAGGTCCTGCAGACCGCGCATGATTCGGCCATTGGCCTGTTGGGGCTGATTGGCGACATCCTCGATATTTCCCGCATCGAATCCGGCCACATGAGCCTGCAGCCAGAAGCCACCGACCTGGTCGAACTGGTCCGCACCACCCTGCGGGTCTTCGACGGCAATGCACGAGTCAAGGGCCTGCGCCTGCACTGCGAACTACCAGAAGGGCCCGTCTGGGTGTTGGCAGACGCCCTGAGGATCAAGCAAATCCTCTCCAACCTGCTGAGCAATGCAATCAAGTTCACCGATCGGGGCGAGGTTCACGCAACCTTGGCACTTGAGCCGACAACCGCCGGCAACAGCGTGCAAGTGCAGCTGAGCGTGCGCGACACCGGTATTGGCATTGGTTTGACAGACCAGGCTCGTCTCTTCAGCGCTTTTGCCCAGGCTGATGGCCCGCGGGCGCGACAGGGCGCAGGGCTGGGTCTGGTGATAAGCCGCACCCTTGCCAAACTGATGGGCGGCACTCTTAACCTGCAGAGCGTCGAAGGTGTAGGCACCAAGGTATCGGTCGAGCTGCAGCTGCCGACCTGCGAAGCCCCGCTGCCTGCCGAGCACGCTGTACCCAGCCAAGGTAGTGAAAGCGGGCCCCTGAACATCCTGGTGGTGGATGATTACCCGGCCAACCTGCTGTTGCTGGAGAAACAGCTCAATACTTTGGGCCATCGAGTGACGTTGGCCGAAAATGGCCAAACGGCGCTGGCCCTCTGGCAGGCTGAAGAGTTTGACCTGGTCATCACCGACTGCAGCATGCCAGTGATGGACGGCCACCAACTGGCCCGCAGCATTCGTCTGCAGGAGCATGAATTGGCCAGGTCAGCCTGTACGATCATCGGGATCACCGCCAACGCCCAGGCCCAAGAACATGAGCGTTGCCTGGCCAGTGGCATGGACGACTGCCTGTTCAAACCTGTCGGCCTCAGCGCCCTCAAAGCCCATTTGCCGCAGAACCAAGCCACTCCTATTGCGCCGCAGCCAAAGGCCAGCGGCTTCAACCTCGACGAGTTGCGCCACCTGACCCAGGACGATGAACAGCTTATCCGCCGCCTGCTTGAACAGCTTTCGCAAAGCGCCAGCGAAGACCTTGCGGCGCTACGCGGCCTGGGCAGTACACCGGACGGCGATGCGGTGCGCGCCGTCGCCCACCGTATAAAGGGCGGCGCCAAGATGCTCAAGGTGCGCGGCGTGGTCACGGATTGCGAAGCCATCGAACAGGCCCAGGCGCGGGGCGTGCCCACCGACGCCCTGCGCCTGCAACTGGAAACCAGCCTGCAGACCCTGCAGCGCGAACTCTCCGACGCCCTCAGTGCAATTGCAACGTAGAATTGATCTGGCTGATCGCGTCAACCACGTGGCGTGACCCCTGCTGGATCTCCATGATCACAGTCCCTGCCTCGTTAGCCAGGGCAACACCTCGCCCCGTGCGTGTCAGGCTCGATTGCATGCTGGCCACTGCCGTGAGCGAAAGATCATGGTTCTGCCGTACCACATCGACGATCTCCAGGGTCGCCTTGCTGGTGCGTGCGGCCAGGCTGCGCACCTCGTCGGCGACCACAGCGAAACCGCGCCCATGTTCACCAGCACGTGCCGCTTCGATCGCGGCATTCAAGGCCAGCAAGTTGGTCTGATCGGCGATGCCGCGAATGGTCAGGACAATCTGCCCGATCACGTCCGATTGTTTGCTGACGGCATCGATGCTGCGCGCCGCGTCATTGAGCTCCTGGGAAATCTGCTCGATGACTTGCACGGTTTGCTGTACCACTTCGGTGCCCTTCCGTGCGCATGCATCAGTCTGTACCGAACTGGCATGGGCCGCTTCAGCGGCGCTTTGCTGCGTACTGACCTGCGCGGTGATGTCGCTGGCGAACTTGACCACCTTGTATAGCCGGCCCTTGCTGTCGAAGATCGGATTGTATGAGGCCTCGAGGTATACCGTCTGGCCTTGCTTGTTGACCCGTTCGAAACGATGGGAGTGATACTCGCCACGGTTCAGCGAAGCCCAGAAATCGCGGTATGCAGACGACTCCCGCTCATGGGCCAGACAAAACAAGCCGTGGTGGCGGCCCACTACCTCTTCCAGGCGATAGCCCATGGTAGTCAGGAAATTCTCGTTAGCCTTGATCACCCGCCCCTGCGGCGTGAACTCGACCACCGCCATGGAGCGACCGATGGCCTTGAGCAGGCTTTCGCTCTCGTGCTCATCCTTGATCCGCTGACTGATATCGGAAGCCACCTTGATCACACTGATGACCTGCTGACGCTCATCGAGCACCGGCATGTAGCTGGCCTCCAGCCAGACTTCACGGCCGGCCTTGTCGATACGCTCGAACGTGCCGCTGATTGGCTTGCCCTCGCCCAACTCGCGCCACAACTGCTGATATTCGGCACTTTTGCTGTAGTCGGGGTCGCAGAACAATCGGTGGTGCTTGCCCCGCAACTCATCGACGCCATAGCCCATTGCCAGGCAGAACTGCGCATTGGCATCGAGAATGGTGCCGTCAGGGCCAAACTCGATCATCGCCATTGAGCGGCTGATCGCCGCGAGTTTTGCCTGGGTTTCTGCCAGAGCCTGGCGAGCGCGCTGAATCTCGAGCAAATCTGACTTGCGATGGAAATCGAACATGGCGCCGGGGTCCTTTATGCGCAGGGTTTTCTGAGCATAGATCGGCGCCGACAGCGTGCAAGCAAACTGCTATCACTTAGTGATTAGTGTATTCGTGCGGCCCATTCCCGCCCCATGCGTGCGGGCTCAGGAACTTTCTCGCACCATCAGCTCAAACCCAAGATCCTGCTGCTCGGTAGCCACTCGCTTGCCATCGAGCAACGCCAGCAGCGCCTGTGCCGCGCCCCGACCAACGGCGGCACGCGGTGTGCGAATGGAGGTCAGACGGGGGACCATATGCGCCGAAGCCGGCAGGTCATTGAACCCGACCATGGCTACTCTCCCTGGAACTTCGATACCTTGGCGCAAGGCCTGCAGCACAGCACCTTGGGCAAGGTCGTCGTTGCAGAAAAAAATGCCATCCACATCCGGTGCCTGCGCCAACAATTGGCTGAACAGTTCACTGCCCAGTGCAATGGACGAGGGTTGCGGCGACAGGACCTCCAGTTCGGTAGCGTGCATGCCGGCTTCAGCCAGCGCCTGGCGGAACCCTTCGGCACGCTGCATCACCCGTGGGTCAAGTTGCGCGGCGATAAACGCCAGGCGGCGCCGGCCTCGCTCGAGCAGGTGCCTGGCAGCAGCCCGACCAGCCTGCTGCTGGGAAAACCCTACCGACAACATGCCAGGCGTGCCACCCAGCTCCATCATGTGGACGCAGGGCACGCCGCTGGCCACCAGCATCTGCCGAGAAGCCTCACTACGCTCGAAACCGGTGAGCAATATGCCGCACGGTTGGTACGCCAGGTAATTGCGGATCAGATTCTCTTCTTCGTCGATATCGTAGTGATAGTTACCGATCAGCACCTCGAGCCCGCGGGGGCGCATCACTTCGTGGATGGCCTCCAGAGTGTCGATGAATAGCTGGTTGGACAACGACGGAATCAGCACAACCACCGACTGGCTGCGTGCAGAAGCCAGCGCCCGGGCAGCGGGGTTGGCGATATACCCAAGGCTCGCTGCCGCGGCCACCACCTTTTCCACCAGTGCCGGAGCCACGGTGCTGACACCGCGCAAGGCGCGGGAAGCGGTAATCGGGGAAACCCCGGAGAGCCTGGCCACTTCTGCCAGGGTGGGTCGACCGGTAGTGCGGGAGCCTGAGCGGGACATGAGTGTTGTAATTTTACTACTTGCCAAGGGAGGGGAACGGCCACTAAGGTAGCGCTGTCTCAGGACGCAAGCAATGTAATCTTTGGTGGTGGCCACTACGCGCCTTCTGCCGAGCGTCCATACTGCGTAACGACAAGATCAACAACACCGGGGAGTTCGCGTTTCGTCAGCGACGAGACAGCGCTATCTCACCCCGCAGGAGGTACTGATGAATTCTCCCCTGTCCGCCATCGTGGTGATGGGCGTGGCCGGTTGCGGCAAAAGCTGCATCGGCGCTGCCATAGCCGCCAGAAGCGGCGGCCGCCTGATCGAAGGCGACGCGTTTCACCCTGCCGAAAACATCCGCAAGATGAGCGCGGGCACGCCGTTGAACGACGACGACCGAGCCGGTTGGCTAGTGCGCTTGGGCCAAGAGTTGCAAGCCACGGTGCAGGCGGGCGAACGCCCGATCCTCACCTGCTCCGCACTCAAGCGCCGTTACCGCGATACCTTGCGCCAGGCCATGCCGGAGCTGGTATTCGTGTTTCTCGAACTCACCCCTGCCGAAGCCGAGAAGCGCGTCCTCGCCCGCCCCGGGCATTTCATGCCGGCGAGCCTGATCGACAGTCAGTTCGCCGCCCTCGAGCCCCCGCATGGCGAGCCTCTGACCCTGCCCCTTGATGCCACGCAGCCGATAGACACGCTGGCCGAGACGGTAGACGCCTGGCTAAAGCCCTGCGGTGAGCGGAACCTGGCGCGGACCGCATGAACCTGGCGGTTTTTCCGGCTCACCAAAGACAGCGCTGTCCCGACGCCTGAAAGCGCCGATAGTTCAATTTCAAGCAACGCCAAAAAACAACGATAAGACCGAGGCCTTAAAACCATGTTCGGACTGGCTACAGATACCTTCCTGCTGCTCGACGCCCTGGTGACCATCATCGGGCTGATCCTGCTGATCACCCATTTCAAAGTCCACCCCTTCGTCGCCCTGACCATCGCCGCCGGTTTCCTCGGCCTGACTTCCGGTATGCCGGTGGCCAAGGTCATGAAGTCATTCCAGGATGGTTTCGGTGGGGTACTGGGCTTTGTCGGGATCGTCCTCGCCCTGGGGACCATGCTCGGCAAGCTGATGGCCGACTCCGGTGGCGCCGACCAGATCGCGCAAACCCTCATTCGCGCCTTCGGCAAGAAGAACGTGCATTGGGCCATGATGTTTGCCGCGTTCCTGGTCGGCATCCCGCTGTTCTTCGAAATCGGCTTCGTACTGCTGATTCCGCTGGTGTTCATCGTCGCCAGGCGCTCGGGTGTATCGCTGATCAAGATCGGTATCCCCCTGCTGGCGGGCCTTTCGGTGGTGCACGGCCTGGTGCCTCCGCATCCGGGCCCACTGCTGGCGATCGGCATTTTCAATGCCGACATCGGCAAGACCATCTTCTATGGCCTGCTGGTGGCACTGCCCACTGCCATCATCGCCGGCCCGCTGTACGGTAACTTCATTTCCCGCTATATCCCGGGTAATCCGTCACAGGAACTGATGGACCAGATCGCCAAGGAGTCCGATCAGGGTAACCTGCCGAGCTTTACCGTCACCCTGGTCACCGTGCTGCTGCCGGTGGTGCTGATGTTGCTCAAGACGTTCGCTGACGTCGTGCTACCGGCCGAGCACATCGTTCGCCAGTGGATGGACCTGATCGGCCACCCGATTACCGCCCTGCTCGCTGCCCTGCTGCTGGCCTTCTACACCTTCGGCTCGGCGCGCGGCTTCAACCGCCAACAGATCATGAAGATGCTCGACCAGAGCCTGGCGCCGACGGCTGCCATCGTGCTGATCGTCGGTGCAGGCGGCGGTTTCAAACAGATGCTGGTCGATACCGGGGTCGGCAATGTGATCGGCCAGATGGCGGTACAGGCAGAAATTTCACCGATCATGCTGGCCTGGCTTGTGGCTGCGGTCATCCGCATCGCCACGGGGTCGGCGACGGTTGCCACCATTACCGGCGCAGGCATCGTTGCCCCGGTGATCGATCTGGTGCCCGGCGTCAACCGTGAGCTGCTGGTGCTGGCCACCGGCGCCGGTTCGCTCATTCTGTCCCATGTCAACGACGCCGGCTTCTGGCTGGTCAAACAGTACTTCAACATGACCGTGGCCGAGACCTTCAAGACCTGGAGCATGATGGAGACCATCCTGTCGGTGGTCGGCATCATCTTCATCATGATGCTGTCAACGGTGGTGTGACCGCTTATCGGGGTAATGGCACCTTGGCGTTTTGAGTAGGGCCCAACGTAAGTACGTGCCCTACCTTCGCAAAGGAGCCTGCCCATGATGCGCACAAGCCTGTTACTCGCTGCCCTGCTCGCCTCCCCCCTGGCCCTGGCGGTCGGCACCGGGCCGACCCATCCGGATGATCCGCACAACCCGGCGCCCCAGCCGGGCGCGGACAGCACCCTCAACCCGATCGAGGAGCCCATGCCACGGGATACCGACCCGCGAATACAGGGCAGCGACCCTGAAAGCCCGCCCGCCAGGCAAAATGACAATCGTGATTTGCCTGGGATGGAAGGCAGTGGGTCGGAGGGCGCGGGTGGCCAAGGTGGTAACGGATCGGACGGCGGTCAGCGCTGAGCGGTACCGCCCTCTTCCCGGGCTTGCCCCGTGAAGAGGGCGCAATTGGCAACGCAGGAAAGCCGCTTCGAACCGCTCACCACTGGCGCTTTTCAGGCCGTGTCAGCCCCAGCTTTTCTATCTTGTAACGTAGCATATCGCGCGATAGCCCCAGCATCCGCGCCGACTTGGTCACGTTCCAATCAGTACGGTCCAGCGTCCTGCACACCAAATCCCGTTCCATGTCCGGCAAACTGGTCCCAGGCTCAGGCTCATGCCGCGGCATTTCGTACACCGTGGCCATCGGCTGCGTGAGGGGTTCATCGACCAGGGTCAGGCACAGATTCAACTGGTGCGCCTGCACCACTTCATTAGGTGCCAGCAACACCGTCTGTTCCAACATGTTGCGCAACTCGCGCACGTTGCCAGGCCAGCTGTAATTGAGCATCAAGTTCTGTGCCTCGGTACTGAAGCGCAGGTTCGGTTTACCGTACCGACGCCCGTGATGGGCCAGGAAGTGCCGCGCCAACAGCAGGATGTCCTGGCCGCGGGCGTGCAAGCGCGGTACCTTCAGCGCGATGATGCGCAGCCGGAAGAACAGGTCCCGGCGAAACTTGCCCTGCTGCACCATCTGTTCGAGATTGCAGTTGGTGGCGCTGATCACCCGCAGGTCAACCTTGCGCTCCTTGACCGCACCTATGCGGCGGATACTGCGATCCTCCAGCAGTTTCAGCAGCTTGGCCTGTAGCACCAGGTCCATTTCGCCGATCTCATCGAGGAACAGGGTGCCGCCGTCCGCGGCCTCCACCAACCCCACGCGACGTTCCTTGGCGTCGGTGAATGCCCCCTTCTCATGGCCAAACAACTCAGCCTCCAGCAGGTTGGCCGGGATCGAGGCGCAGTTGAACTCGATGAACGGGCCTTTGCTGCGCGAACCATCGAAATGCAGGGCACGCGCAACCAGTTCCTTGCCGGTACCCGTCTCGCCTTCGACCAGCACCGGCGGCAGGTCGTCATTGGCCATGCGGCGTTCAGCATCGAGCACCTGGCGCAGCGTGTGCTTGAGGGTGAGCATCACCGGCGAGTCGCCAATCAGCGCCTGCAGCCCGGACTTCTGCGCCTCGCGCTCCTGGTAGAACGACAGCGTGCGCTCCATCCGCTCGGTGGCCAAAGCCTTTTCCAGTGTCAGTTTGAGCTCGGCCAGCACCACGGGCTTGGTCAGGTAATGGAAAGCCCCCTCTTTCATCGCTTGTACGGCATCCTCTACGTTACCGTAGCCGGTCATCATGATTACCTTGAGCTCCGGCATCTGCGCCACCAGCGTGCGCAGCAGGTCATGCCCATTCATGCCGGGCAGCGAGTTGTCGGTGAGTACCGCGTCGGGCTGGAACCGCTTGATCTGCTCAAGCGCAAGCTCCGCACTGTTACACACCGTCACCTCAAAGCCCTTCAGGTTCAAATAGGTGCGAATGTTGTTGGCAAGGATTTCATCATCCTCGACTACCAGGATGCTGTGCTCCATGTTCCCCTCCCGCTGCGATATTGAAAGTGAGGCTGACGCGGGTTCCTTCCTCTTCACGGCTGCTCAGGCTGACCGAGCCGCCAAAACGTTCCATGATGCGCTGAACCAGCGCCAGGCCTACACCGAGGCCGCCCTGCTTGGTGGTGAAAAACGGTTTGAAGACCATGCGTTGCTGCTGCCTGGTCATGCCCTTGCCTGTGTCACTTAGCAGCAATGCAGCGCGCTGACCTTCCTGTATGCAGACCATGGCACGCAACTCGCCACCCATTGGCATGGCTTCGATGGCATTGGAAAACAGGCTGTTGAGGATCTGCGTCAACTGCAGAGGCTGGCTGGCTACCCACTGCGTCTGGGGCCCGTCGAAGGAAAAGCGGATGCCGTTACGCTCGATCTGCTGGGCAAACGCCAGGCGGGTATCCTTGATGGCGGCTACCAGGTCCACAGCCTCGGGCATATCGCTGGTCGGGCGCAGTGACACCAGCAGTTCGCGCACCCAGCGTGACATGCGGTCCACCTGGCTAATGATGTCGACAATGTTCTGCTGGGCCTGCGGATTGGCGATTTCCTGTGCCAGCTCTGCGCTGGAGCGGATATTGGCCAATGGGTTTCGCAGGCTGTGGGCCACCGCCGAGGACATCTCACCAAGGGCAACATAGGTTTCACTCGCCACCAGCCGATCCTGTTGCTGGTGCAGCATCGACGCTGCGCGACGCACGATCCAGAACAGGCCGAAGTAGATCAGCGCCCCGCCCACCAGGGTCGAGGCCCAGATCAGCACATAACCGCGCTGAATGCGTCGAATGAGGTCCTGTGGCTCTTTGTAAATCTCGACCATAGACAGCACCTGCTCACCTTGGCTGTCGAACAGGGGAATGTAGTTTTCGATGAACAGGTAATTGGGCTCACGCTCGAACTTCTGTTCCTCGCGGTGCTCTTCGACCTTGTGGTAGCTGGCGGACACCGCCTTGCGCGAGCGGAAGGCGTGATCCAGGTCGCCGTCGGCCTCGATGCGCTTGCCAACCAGATCGGGGTTGGTGGACCAGACGATGGTGCGGTCACGGGCATAGACATTGGCCAGCAGCGTGTCCGGAAGATGCTCGACATGATCGAGGAACTCGACCCGAGTCGCCATGGCCAGCTGCGGGCTCACCTGCAGATGCTGCTGGTCCAGGCGCGGATCGAGCAGCTCACCCATGGTGGTGCCAGGTGGCAATTGCGAATGGCGCACTTCGGCCTGGGCCATGGCCTGGATGAATTGGGCGGTGAGCATGGCGTCTCGCTCCACGCTGTCGCGGACCACGAAGCGGGTCGATACATAGCCCAGACCACCTGCCACCGACGTGATGATCAGCAAGCTGATCACGGAAAACCAGCGCAGCAGATTGAATTCGCGAAGGGGCGTAGCCAGACCACTGCCGGGCTGGGCGAGGAGCTTGTCGGGAACATCGGTTTCCAGCGTCTGCATCGCGAGGTTCCCGCGCAAGGATTCCGTTCAGAAGGCTGTCACTCATTGCCGTGCGTAGCTAACTGATAGCACTTCGCCACGCCGGCCGCAGCCGCCATTTATCGCCTATGTCTTCCTGCAAAAAGTCAGCCACGGATTTATTTCAAAACTAATTTGAAGATAATCAATCGGTTAGAAACAGAATCTAATACTTAATCTAGAATAGATCCCCCAGTTTTGGGGAATTTGTACCCAATAATAAAATGTTCTTTTAGAACAATATCTTAGCGTCTACTTCTAGATTTCTACGAAGCTCGCGCAAGCCGAAAGTTGAGCGAAACCTGAGTGCCAAGGCCTTCGCGGCTACTCAACCGAACCGACCCACCGAAACGCTCCATGATCCGTCTGACCAATACCAACCCCACCCCCAGCCCACCTTGTTTGGTTGTGAAGAAGGGCTTGAACGCCATGCGCTGCTGCTGTTCATTCATGCCTTTTCCGGTGTCGGTCAGGCGCAGGGTGACGCTGCGCCTGTCCTGCTTCACCACCTCGACACGCAGCCGCCCACCCTGCTCCATCGACTCCAGAGCGTTGGCGATCAGGCTGTTGAAAATCTGCCCGAGCAATTCCGGCTGTCCCATCACCTGCAGTGCCGGAAGCGGCTTCAGGTCCAGGGTCACGCCACTGCGTGCCAGCGCTATGGCAAAGGTCTGCAAGCTGTCCTGCAGGACTTGGGGAAGGTCGACCGGTATCGTCTTGTCATCCAGTGGCCGCAGCGACTGCAGCAACTGGCGGATCCACTGCGACATGCGGTCGACCTGGCTGATGATCTCGTTGATATTGCGCTGCGCCGGCCCTTCGTCGTACACCTGAGCCAGTTCGGCGCTGGAGCGGATACTGGCCAACGGATTGCGCAAGCTGTGCGCCACGGCCGAGGACACCTCGCCAAGGGCCACATAGGTTTCATTGCTGATCAGCCGCTTCTGTTGCACCGCCATCACCCGGGCGGCGCGGCGCATGATGCCGTACAGGCCGATGTAGACCACCCCGGCACCCACCGTGGTGGCCAGCCAGATGAGGACCAGGCCATGTTCGATGCGCACGATCAGGTCATGGGGTTCCTTGTATATCTCCACCATCGCTACGACGTGTTCGCCATCTGCGTCGAACAGCGGAATGTAGTTCTCGATGAACAACTGCTCAGGTGGCGTCACGAACTTCTGCTCGGAGCGGGCCTCTTCGAAGCCGTGGTAACTGGCCGAGACCCGCATTTTGTGCTCGAACGCCCGATCCAGGTCGTCATCGCCCTGAATCAGCTTGCCCGTCAGCGCCGGATTGCTCGACCAGATCACTGTGCGGTCCGGGGCATAGATGTTGGCCAGCAGCATGTCTGGCAAGTGCGCGATGTGGTCAAGGAATTCGCCGCGGGCCTTGCGCCGCGCCACAGGGTCAACGCCTGGCAAAGGATCAAGGTCCGTACGCGGGTCCAGCAGTTCGCCCATGGTGCGCACATTGGGGATCGCCACATGTCGTACTTCAGCGTCGGCGATCGAGGTGATGAACTGCGCGGTAAGCAGCGCGTCACGCTCGACGCTTTCGTCGATGATGAAACGGCTGGATATCAACCCCAGGCCGGCGGCCACCGACAGGATGATGGCCAGGCTGACCCAGGCGTACCAACGCAGGAGGTTGAACGGCTTGCGCGACGTGCCAGCGTCAGGGCTGGCGGGTGACTCGAGTGGGTCGGAACGGGAGGCGATGTCCATGGCGGCTACCACTGCTGAGCACCTTTGAAAGGTTATAGCCCAGAGTTGGGGAACCCATGGCATTGATTTTCGCAAGGCCGATGCAAGGCTGCCTGCCATCAGGTGCCCATCACAACGGCGAGTCCGCTGCCAGCCCCTGTAACTTGCGGTATTCGCGCAGCACATTGGGCACATACCGTCGGGTTTCGGCGAAGGGCGGCACCGCGCCACGTCGGCGCACAGCATCCGGGCCGGCATTGTAGGCGGCCACGGCCAGGGTGATGTCGTTGTCGAACAGGTTCAGCATGCGTTTGAGGTAGCGAGCCCCGCCCTGCACGTTGTCCTCCGGATCAAGCACATCCTCAACACCCATCTCCTTCGCCGTACCCGGCATCAGTTGCATCAGCCCAAGCGCCCCGGCGGCCGAGCGGGCCTTTGGGTTGTACCCCGATTCTGCCTTGATCAGCGCATGCAGCAATGCCTGCGGCACGTTGTGCATGCGCGCCGCTGCTGCCACCAGGTCGGCGTAGGGCCGCCCGGTGATCAATTGCGCATTGGCCGGGCCAGCCTGCGCAACCGGTTCACGAATGACCCGTTCATAGTTGCGCCCGGGCCGGTGGACGTTGGTCAGCACGTAACCGCCCTTGTCATCGATGGCAATGTACACATCAGCCTGGGCGGTAGCCCCAGCCAGCCAGATCAGTCCCAGGATAATTCCACGCATGTCGGTCGCCTCCCCGCCGTGCCCCCCGATATGGGGGAAATACCCCGGAAAACCCGGGCTTTTCTGCTACGACGCAAGCACTGTGCCGCTTGCCATGGCGCATGGCGCAAGGCCCCGAGGCAGACGTGCACGGCTGTTGCATGGCAGATGAAAACCTGAAAAGGCATGTCCCCATGCAGGAGGGCTTCACCATGCAGCGCAAACCCAATCGCCAATGTGGCTTCACCCTGCTCGAACTTCTGGTGGTCCTGGTGGTGCTCGGCTTGTTGGCCGGTATCGTCGCCCCCAAGTACTTCAGCCAGCTGGGCCGTTCCGAGGCCAAGGTGGCACGGGCGCAGATCGAAGGGCTGGGCAAGGCCTTGGACCTTTATCGCCTGGAAGTCGGCCACTACCCCAACAGTGAGCAGGGCTTGCAGGCACTGGTAGCCGCCCCCAGTGGCGAAGCCCGCTGGTCAGGCCCTTACCTGCAGAAAGCAATTCCACAAGACCCGTGGGGCCGTGCCTACATCTACCGCCAGCCAGGTGAAAACGGCGGCGAGTACGACTTGCTGTCCATGGGCAAGGACGGCCAGCCCGGTGGCGATGGTGAAAACGCCGAAATTACCAGTTGGCAATGAGGAGCAAGGCCATGCGCTACAGCCTCAAGGCCCTGGGTAGAGAGGGCGTGGTTCAATTGCACATCGATGCCGAGGATGCCGAACAGGCTCGGCGCAAAGTGGAAGACCAGGGCCTGCGTGTCGTCAGCGTACGCAGCCAAGGCGGCACTCTGGTCGGTGTGCCCTGGCGACGCCAGGTCGCCTTTGACCTGTTGCTCTTCAGTCAGGAACTGACCACGCTGCTGCATGCCGGCCTACCCTTGATCGATGCCCTGGAAAGCCTTGCGGAAAAAGCCCCGACCGCGGCAACCCGTAAAGTGCTGGCGGCGCTGGTTGGCCAGTTGTACGAAGGCCGCTCGCTGTCCCAGGCCCTGGCCCAGCAGCCGCGGATATTCCCGCCGCTATACGTGGCCTTGGTGCAGTCCAGCGAGCGTACCGGGGCGCTGGGCGACGCCCTGCACCGCTATATCGGATACCGGCAGCGCTTGGACCTGGTCCGGCAAAAACTGGTGGGGGCTTCGGTCTACCCGCTGCTACTGCTACTGGTGGGCGGTGGCGTCGTGCTGTTCCTGCTCGGCTACGTGGTGCCACGCTTCAGCCTGGTGTTCGAGGGCATGGGCAGCGAACTGCCCTGGCTTTCGCGCATGCTGATGCAGATCGGCCTGTTCCTGCATGCTCAACAGTTGCCCCTGGCCCTGGCAACGGCAGGCGGCATCGGCGCCTTGGTGCTGCTGCGGCGTAACCCCGTTCTGCGGCGTTGGGTGTCGCGCCAGATACGGCGAATGCCAGCCTTGCATCAGCGCCTGATGATGTATGAGCTGGCGCGTTTCTATCGCTCGCTGGGCATTCTGCTGCAAGGCGGCATACCCATCCTGACGGCCATGGGCATGGCCCGCGGGCTGCTGGGAAGCGCTGCGGCACAAGGCCTGGAGCAGGCCAGTCGCGGGGTGGGTGAAGGCCTGCCGTTGTCGCAAGCGCTGGAAGCCGGGCAGTTGGTCACGCCAGTGTCGCTGCGCTTGCTGCGGGCAGGTGAGCAATCGGGGAACCTGGGCGAGATGCTTGAACGCTGCGCAGACTTTCATGACCAGGAAATAGGGCGCTGGGTAGAGTGGTTCGTGAAGCTGTTTGAACCGCTGCTGATGACCTTCATCGGGTTGTTGATCGGGGTGATCGTCATTCTGATGTACATGCCGATCTTCGAGCTGGCGTCGAGTATCCACTAGCCGTCACCGACCACGTTGACGGCCGGCTTGCCGACGATCAACGGCGGGCTGGTGCCATCTGACACGGTGCTGGCCTGATGGGTGAACCCGCTCGCTCAATAGTCGAACCGGTCCACCGCCCGCCGCCGCTCATTGTCATCGCGCCGATCGTAGCTGGCAGTGGTCTGGATGTTGGCGTGATGCGCCAGCTTCTGCGCGATCGACAGGTCGTGCTCTTCGATCACCCGGGTGATGAACGCCCGGCGAAAATCATGCGGCATGATCTTCACCCCCACCTGCGCCCCGCGCTGACGGGCGATGTAGTAAATCGCATGTTTGGTGATGCGCGCACGGGTAATGTGGTTGCCACGGCGGATGCGGTTGAACAGGAAGGGGTCGTCCGAGGTGCCCTCTGGCAGTGATTGTCGACGCAGATCAAGCCAGGCCTGCAGTTTTTCGAAGGCCCAGGGCGGCGCATACTTGATCAGTTGCCGGTTGCCTTTGCCCAGCACCTGCAGGCTGCGCGCCTGGAAGTCGACTTGCTCCAGGTCGATGTCCACCGACTCCGATTTGCGCATGCCGGTGCCATACAGCAGCGCGATGATCGCCGCATCACGAACACCCTGCGGGCGCGGATCGGCGGTGCAGACATCCATCAATTCGCGAATCAGGCTACGGCGCAGGTTGCGCCCTGGCGGCAGGCGGCTGCCGGTTGCCGGCTTGACCTCACGAATACGCAGCAACTGCTCATGATCGATCAGGCCCTGGCGCCAGGCTTCATTCATCACGCCGCGTATTGCGTTGACATAAAGCGACGAACTGTTGGGCGCATAGCCATCGGTGCGCAGTGCTGCAACCAGGCCGATCACATGTCCCGGCTCAAGCTTGTGCCATGGCACATCGGCGAGGTTGCAATCAATGAAACCCAGCCGGTCGGCAGCGTCTTGCAAGATGTAGCGCATGGTTTGCTGGCTGGAAGGCGCCAGCCTGGCGAGGTACTGCAGCAGCGGATTTTGCGAAAGGTCGGACAAAACGTGAATCCTGTAGCGAAGCCCGGAGCGCCATCGGGCCCTCCAGGCGTAAAGCGGCCTGCGTCATTGCCTTGAAGATCAGGGATCTTGGCCACTGACATGAGCTGAAATGGGGGCACATAGGCTATCACTGGTAGGCCTCGTGTCCAACTCGGCAATCCTCGGCTTCACCTTCGATATCCCTGGCGGCCTGCTCGGCCAGTACACGCCTGGCGCAGGCAGCGATGCGGCAGCACACTTCTTCCAACTGTTCGACCGCAAGCACCAGCCCCATGCGCACATGTCCCGTTGCGCTGGGCCCGAATGCATCGCCCGGCAGCAGTGAAACGCCCTCCTCAATCAACAGCCGCTGGGCGAAAGCCTGGGCGCTCAGCCCGGTTTCGCGGATATCAAGCATCACGAACATGCCGCCCGCCGGCCGGTGAGGGCGCACCCCGGGGCAATCGCGCAGGGCCCTGCACACCAGATCACGCCGCTGACGATAGGCCTCGCGCATCTGTTGTACCGCAAGCAGGTTCTGCTCCAGCGCTACGCAGGCCCCCTGCATGACAAACTCCGGCAAGCCAAACAGCATGGCCATTGCCAGATTGGCCAAGTGCGCGATCAGCGCCGGGGGGCCGACCACCCACCCCACGCGCCAGCCGCTCATCGCATGCGACTTGGACACACTGTCGATGATCACGCAACGCTCGCGCATGCCGGGCATTTGCGCCGGGGCAACCGCTTGGCCGTCGTACAGCAGGCCACTGTAGACCTGGTCGCACACCAGCCAAAGATCATGGTCGCGACAAAGCTGCGCGAGTTGCACCATGTCCTCAGGGGAGATGGCGCTGCCGGTCGGATTGTGCGGTGTGTTCAGCAGCAGCCCTCGGGTACGCGGGGTTATTGCTTGCGCCACGGCTTGCGGGTCGAGCCGAAAGCCCTGCTCCGGGCTTACCGCCACCTGTACCGGTTGCGCCCCGCAAGCGCCGAATACAGCGTGGTAAGTGACATACATGGGCTCGGCGACGATCACTTCGTCCCCCGCTCCAAACAGGCATTGGCAGACCGCATACAACGCACACTGTGCGCCAGCGAGCACCATCACCTGCTCGACACTGACCTCAGGGCCACCACGGCGTGCAATCGCCTGGCGCAGCGCAAGGTTGCCACGCACATCACTGTAGTGGGTGTCGCCGCGGCGAAGGCTGAAGACCGCAGCTTCGACAACGGCCGTTGGCGTATCGAAGTCAGGATCGCCCACCGACAGCAGGAAGATTTCGCGCCCTTCGCGACGCAGGGCCTGTGCCTGGTAGTGGATATCCCAGGCAGCAGCGCCATCACCGGCAATGCGTTGGGTGAGCGTGGAATAGCGCATGACTGTCTCCCTGTCTGCCCAACTCGCACCGCTGGTCTGAAAACGCTGTGCGCCGAATGAGGTTAAAAATAGCAGAACCCTTCTGCAGCTCTGGCAACACCCGCCAACGAAAACGTTTGCTTGGCCATTTGCCGCCAAACGGCGAAGGAGCCATGTTTGTGACCGGGGTCAAGCGTAGGTGCATTTATCGTTTTTTCGGCAGAACAGCGGCCTGACGGATGCTATCTTTAGTTTCCCGACGGCCGCGCTCGCGGCGCCCCGTTCACCGCGTCCGGGTACGGACAAGGAGGCTGGCATGAACAAGATGACGTTCCCCAACGCCTGCCAGGTGATGCGCTGGCACTTCCACCCGCTGGGCTTCGAGGCCACCATGGATGCGCCACGCAGCATGATCGCCCGCCTGTTCGACCGTGCCACGGGCGAAACCTTGCTGGCGATCGCTGGCATCCCCTGCACTGCGATAATGGCGGCAGCCGATGTCGAACGTATCATTGAGGCGGTAGAAGCTGAAATGGATGCTTTCTTACCGGTTCTCGCCCTGCGTGACGCCAGCTAGGCGACCGCCTCGGGGCTTTTGCGCAATACCTGCAATGTCCCCATGAACTGCTCGGCCGGTACCGGCTGGCCCAGCAGGTAACCCTGTAGCGAATCACAGCCCAGACGGGTCAGGAAATCCTGCTGCCCGCCGGTCTCCACGCCCTCGGCAACAATACGCAAGCCCAACGCCTGGCCCAATGCAACGATGGCCGAAACAATGGCTGCATCGTCGCTGTCCTGCTCCAGGTCACGGACGAAACCTCGGTCGATCTTCAGCTCATTGGCGGGTAAGCGCTTGAGGTACATCAGGCTCGAGTAGCCGGTACCAAAGTCATCGATGGACAGGTCCACGCCCATATCGGACAGGCGCTGCAAGACTGCCAGGCTGGCATCGGCATCGTGCATTGCCGTCGTTTCGGTGATTTCCAGCGTCAGGCGGTTGGCCGGCAAACCGTTCTCGCGCAGGGCGCGGGCAACGCTGTCAACCAGGCCGGCATGGCAGAACTGGATCGCGGACAAGTTGACCGCCATGCGCCAGTTTTCATACCCCTGATCAAGCCACTGGCGCATCTGCCGGCAGGCCTCGTCCAGCACCCATTCGCCAATCGGGATGATCAGGCCGGTTTTTTCCGCCAGGCCAATGAAGCGGTCCGGCAGCAGCAGCCCGTGCTGCGGATGCTGCCAGCGCAACAAGGCCTCAGCGCCGATCGGCTGGCAAGCCTGCGCGGCGAACTTGGGCTGGTAATGCAGGCGGAACTGGCGTTGCTCCAGGGCCATGCGCAGGTCCTGCAGCAGCTGCAGCTGCTGGCGGGCGTTGCTGTTCATGGAAGCATCGAAGAAGCTGTAGCCATTCTTGCCGGCGCTCTTGGCGTGATACATGGCAGCATCCGCGTTGCGCAGCAACTCCAGCTGGTCTTGGCCATTACCCGGGTACAGGACAATGCCCAGACTCGCCGTCAATTGCAGGTCATGCTCGGCCACGCGGAACGCCCGCGACACCAGGTTGACCTGTTTGGCTGCCACATCCATGGCATCCGCGGGCTCCTGCAGTTCCACCAACAACACAAACTCATCACCGCCAATGCGCGCCAATGTGTCCTGGCTGTGCAAGTGGCCGCGCAAGCGTGTTGCCACTGCCTTGAGCAGCAGGTCGCCCACATGGTGACCAAACGCATCATTGACCGGTTTGAAGCCGTCCAGGTCGATGAACATCAGCGCAAAACAGCCGCCCTGCTCCGCCACCTTGCCGATCGCCTGTTCGATACGGTCAGAAAGCAGCGTGCGGTTGGGCAGGCCGGTCAGCGTGTCATGCAGCGCCAGCTGGGTGAGTTCCTGGTTGGCGAGGGTCAGCGAACGCGCAAGCTCCGCAGTGCGTGCCTCCAGGCGAGCATCGAGCACCGAGGTCAGCAAGGCCACTGCGAGCACCGCCAGGGTAGTGATCAGAACCAGATAGACCAGCCCATCACCTTGCAACCCGCCTGCCAGCGCGCCGCAGAAACTGCCTTGGGGGAAGTTGGCTGCGGCCATGCCGGTGTAGTGCATGCCGACGATGGCGACGCCCATCAGCACAGCCGCCAGTCCGCGGATCTGGCGAACGTAAGGGGTATGCTGACGCAGCCGGAAGGCTATCCACAACGCTGCCGCCGAAGCGCCCACCGCGATCGCCAACGAGGCACCGAACAGCGTTGGGTCGTAGTCAATGCCCGGCAGCATACGCAACGCCGCCATGCCGGTGTAATGCATGCAACTGATGCCAGCACCCATGAAGAGCGCGCCAAACACCAGTTGCAGCCACGGCAGGCTCGGTTGGCTAACCAGCCATAGGGCAAACCCCGAAGACAGCACGGCGATCAGTAATGAGAAGGCGGTCAGGCCAATGTCATAGCCCAGTTCGACCGGCAGGCTGAAGGCGAGCATGCCGATGAAGTGCATCGACCAGACGCCGGTACCCATCGCCAGCGCCCCACCGCCCATCCACAGGTGCACCGCCCTGCCCTGGGCGGTAGCGATGCGGCCGGTCAGGTCGAGGGCGGTATAGGAGGCTAGGATGGCCACGCACAGTGAAATCAGCACCAGCGAAGCAGAGTAACTACCGGTCAGCATTGAGAGTTCCAGCGACGGGACAGGGGCCCGAAAAAGCCGACGATTGTACTCAAGCTTTGGCGAAACGCACGGGATTTCTGAGCGCTCAAATGGATCTGTAATTATCTGCGAGAGTCCACCAGCCCCGCGATAGAGCCCCCCGGCGAACCACTGACATCAAATTGCCATTGGTCGGCTTTTGTCGCGCCTGAAGGGCAGGTGAAAAAAGGTGTTGGCTCATGCCTGAGCGGGCATTTTTTCGACACTAGACCGCGCCTTCACTCCTGACTGGCAAACGCTTGCCCGGCATCCCAGCCGCCGCCCAACGCAGCGATCAGCTGCACACTGGCCACCAGACGCCCCTGTAACAGGTTCAACACACTGCGCTCATTGCTCAGCGCCGTGGTCTGTACATTGACCACGTCCAGATAGCCGATCAGCCCGGCCCTGTACTGGTTGTCGGTCAGGCGCAACGACTCACGCGCGGCATCCAGAGCTTCCTGGCGCACGAGCGCCTCTTCGCCGTAAACCTTGAGTTGCACCAGGTAATTCTCGACCTCCTTGAAGCCGTCGAGCACGGTCTGGCGGTACTGCGCCACGGTCTGGTCGTATACCGCGACAGTGCGGTCAACCTCGGCGCTGCGCTTGCCGGCATCGAAGAGTGTCAGCGCCAGTTGCGGCCCTACCGACCAGTAACGATTGGGCAACTGAATCCAGTCATTGAAGGTACTGCTGGAATAACCACCGCTCATGCTCAGGCTCAAGTCAGGGAAATAGGCGGCCCGTGCCACGCCGATGTTGGCGTTGGCCGCCATCACGTTGCGCTCGGCCGAAGCGATGTCCGGGCGGCGCTCCAGCAATTGCGACGGCAGGCTTACCGGAATCTGCGGCAAGGCCGGGATGCTTTTGCTGTCGGCGAGGGCAAACTCGGCGGGTGCCTTGCCCAGTAGCACGGCAATGGCGTTTTCGAACTGCGCACGCTGCCAGACCAGATCTATCAGGTCGGCTTGGGTAGTCTTGAGCTGGGTACGTGCCTGGGCCACTGCGTCGGGGCCGGAGACGCCTGCACGGTACTGGTTCTCGGTCATGCGCAACGAACGTTCATACGTCGCGACGGTGGCTTCCAGCAGGCGCTTCTGCTCATCGATTACGCGCAACTGCAGGTAATTCTGCACCAGCTCAGACTGCTGGCTGAGGCGGATCGCGGCGAGGTCGGCGAAGCTCGCTTGAGCACTGGCCTCGTTGGCGTTCATGGTCTCGCGCAACTTGCCCCACAGGTCGATTTCCCAGCTCACCCCAAGCTGCGCGTTGTAAGTGTTGCGAATACCGCTGCTGTTGTTGGAAAGGCTGGAGCTCGAACTGCCTGTGCCCTGGGCCGAGCGGTTCTTGCTGGTGGTCAGGTCCAGGCTTGGGAACAACGACGCACGGCTGCTGCGCACCAGCGCTTGGGCCTGGCGGTACTGGGCTTCGGCCTGCGCCACACTCTGGTTGCTGCGGTTGAGCTCCTCGACCAGAGCGTTGAGCCCCGCGTCACCATAGATTTCCCACCAGGCGCCACGGGCGATGGCATCGGACGGATTGGCCTGGGTCCAGCCCTCGGCCTGTTTGAACTGCGCCGGTGTGCTCAGCTCCGGACGATGGTAGTCCGGGCTCAGGGTACAGGCGCTTAGCAGCGCCGCACACAGACCGGCACCGACCAGGCGTGAGCCACGCCCGCGGGTCAGCAGTTGCAGGGCGCGGTGGAGTGGGGACTGGGCAAAATTCATAGCGGGGTATCCAGAGCGGCATCGGTGCGCACGCCGCGCCAATGGTTGAATCGGTGGCGCAGGCGGTCGAGGTACAGGTACACCACCGGCGTCGTATACAGGGTCAGGACTTGGCTGAAGACCAGGCCGCCAATGATGGTCAGGCCCAGCGGTTGGCGCATTTCCGCACCCTCGGCGCGGCTGAGCAGCAGTGGCAAGGCGCCGAGCATGGCCGCCAGCGTGGTCATCAGGATCGGCCGCAGGCGCAGCAGGCAGGCACGGCGGATCGACTCTTCCGGTGTCAGCCCCTGATGGCGCTCCAGTTGCAGCGCCAGGTCGATCATCAGGATGGCGTTCTTCTTCACCACGCCAATCAGCAGGAACAGGCCCAGCAGGGATATCAGGCTGAATTCGCCCCCGGTGACATAGAGCGCAAGCAAGGCACCGACGCCAGCCGAAGGCAAGGTCGAAAGGATGGTCAGCGGGTGAATGTAGCTTTCATACAGTATGCCCAGCACCAGATACACCAGCACCAACGCGCCAAGAATCATGAACGGCTGGCCCTGCTGGGTCTTGGCGAAGGCGTCTGCCGTGCCGCCCAGCTTGGCAATCACCTCCTCGGGCAGGCCCAGCTTGGCCACCGCCCGCTCCACCGCCGCCATGGCCTGGTCGGGGCTGTAGCCTTCGGCAACGTCGAAGGCGATGTCTTCGGCAGCGAACTGGCCCTCATGGCTGACCCGGTCGTTTGCCAGGCTGTTCTCGTAATGGGCGATGGTCGACAAGGGCACACGCGCCCCGTCACTGGTGATCACCTGCACCTGCTCCAGGCTGCTTGGGTCCCAGGCGTATTTCGGGTTGATTTCCAGCACCACCTGGTACTGGTTGAGGCTGTCGTAGATGGTCGAGATCTGCCGTTGACTGTAAGCGTTGTTCAGAACGGTGGTGACCATGTCCATGTCGATACCCAGGCGCTTGGCCTGGTCGCGATCGACTACCAGTGTCACCTGCTGGGTACCGGAGCCGTCGCGAGCATCGATGGCGGTCAGCTCGGGCAGCGCGCGCATGGCTGCGACCACCTTGGGGAACCACTGGCGCAACGCTGCCAGATCGCCGCTCTGCAGGGTGTACAGGTACTGCGACGAGGTCTGGTCACGGCCACCGCCGCCCAGCTGCAGGTCCTGGTCAGCCATCAGGAACAGCCGTCCGCCAGGGACCTTGGGCATTTCCTTGCGCAAACGCTCGATGACCTGCTGCGCATCGATCTTGCGCTCGCTGATCGGCTTCAGGCGCACCAGCACCATGGCGTTGTTGGTACCACTGTTGCCACCAATGAAACCGGCAACACTCTGCACGGCCGGGTCGGCCAGCAAGGCACGGCGGTAGATTTCCATCTTCGGCTGCATCACGGTGAACGACAGCCCGTCGTCACCGCGGATGAAGCCCATCAGCTGGCCGGTGTCCTGCTGCGGGATCAGCGTTTTCGGCACGACCACATACAGCACGATGTTCAGGCCGATGGTCGCCAACAGGCTGATCAAGGTCAGGCGCTTGTGGCGAAGGGCCCAACTCAGGCTGCGATCGTAACCTTGGACCATGCGCTTGTGCACATTGTCGCTCCAGCGCTGCAGGCGCGTCTGTTCGGCGCGGTGGGGCTTGAGCCAACGGGCACAGAGCATCGGGGTGAGGGTCAGCGAAACCACCAGCGAGACGATGATCGCCGCCGCCAGGGTAATCGAGAACTCCTGGAACAGGTTGCGCACGATGCCGCCCATGAACAGGATCGAAACGAACACCGCTACCAGCGAGACGTTCATCGACAGCAAGGTGAAGCCGACTTCCTTGGCGCCGAGGAACGCCGCACGCATCGGCGGCTGGCCGTCCTCGATATGCCGCGAAATGTTTTCCAGCACCACGATGGCATCGTCCACCACCAGGCCTGTGGCCAGGATCAACGCCATCAGCGACAGGTTGTTCAGCGAAAAACCGCACAGGTACATCACCGCGAAGGTCCCCACCAGCGATACCGGTACCGCCAGGCTGGGGATCAACGAGGCGCGCAGGCTGCCGAGGAACAGGTAGACCACGAGGATCACCAGCACCACGGCGATCAGCAGTGTGTGCTCGGCTTCCTTGAGGGTGGCCTTGATGACCGGCGAACGGTCCATGGCCACGTTCAGTTGCACGCTGGCCGGCAGCAGCGACTGCAGGGCCGGCAACTGCGCGTGGATCTGGTCGACGGTCTCGATGATGTTGGCGCCGATCTGACGGTTGACCACCAGCAGCACGGCACTCTGATCGTTGAAAAAGCCGCTGTTGTAGCGGTTCTCGACGCTGTCTGTGATGGTCGCCACGTCGGACAGGCGCAGTATCGTACCGTTCTGCTGCCGGATCACGATCGGTTCGTAATCCTTGGCTTTTTCCAGCTGGTCGTTGGCCCGTACCTGCCAGTTGCGCTCGCTGTCCTCGACGAAACCCATCGGCCGGCGCTGGTTGGCGTTGGCCACCGCAGTGCGCACTTCGTCCAGGGACAGGCTGTACTGGTTGAGCAGTTGCGGCTCGACGGAAATGCGCACAGCCGGCAGCGAACTGCCGCCGATCTGTACTTCCCCTACCCCACTTACCTGAGCCAGGCTCTGCGACAGGATGGTGTCAGCCAGATCGTACAACTGGCCTTTCTGCAACACGTCCGAGGTCAGCGAAAGCACCATGATCGGCGCCTGTGACGGGTTGAGTTTCTTGTAGGTCGGCATGCTGCGCATGCCGCTGGGCAGCAGGTTGCGGGTGGCGTTGATCGCCGCCTGCACCTCGCGCGCGGCGCCGTCGATGTCCCGGCCTTGCTCGAAGCCGATGATTACCCGGGTCGAGCCCTGGTTGGAGCTACTGGTCAGGGTGGTGACACCGGCGATACTGCCAAGCTTGCGTTCCAGCGGCGTGGCTACCGTGGAGGCCATCACCTCGGGGCTGGCGCCAGCCAGGTTGGCTTGAACCACGATCACCGGGAAGTCCATCTGCGGCAACGGCGAAACCGGCAGCAGGCCGAAGCTGACGCCACCAAGCAGCATGATTGCCAGGCTCAGCAGCATGGTCGCTACAGGCCGGCGAATGAAAGGGCCGGACAGGTTCATGCCTCGGCCTGCTTGGCGTCAGCGGCCGGGCGCCAGCGCCGTGCCAGGCGGTCGAAGTACAGGTAGATGACCGGCGTTGTGAACAGGGTCAGTACCTGGCTTACCAGCAAGCCGCCGACCATGACCAGCCCCAACGGCTGGCGCAACTCGGCACCGGAACCTGTGGCCAGCATCAGCGGTACTGCGCCGAACAGCGCAGCCAGGGTGGTCATCAGGATCGGCCGGAAACGCAGCAGCGCCGCCTGGTAGATCGCGTCGTGCGGGCTCATGCCTTGATTGCGCTCGGCCTCGAGGGCGAAGTCGATCATCATGATCGCGTTCTTCTTGACGATGCCGATGAGCAGGATGATGCCAATGATGGCGATCATGCCCAGGTCGTTGCCGCTGAGGATCAACGCCAGCAAGGCACCGACCGCCGCCGACGGCAAGGTCGAGAGGATGGTGATCGGGTGAATGTAGCTCTCGTACAGCACGCCGAGCACGATGTACATGGTCACCACGGCGGCAAGGATCAGCAGCAAGGTGCTCGACAGGGACGCCTGGAAGGCCTCGGCAGCGCCCTGGAAGCGGGTCTGCACGCCGATGGGCATGCCGATTTCCTGCTGTACCTGCTCGATCACCTTGACTGCTTCGCCCAGCGACGCACCATGCGCCAGGTTGAACGACATCATTACCGCGGGGAACTGGCCGATGTGTGAAATCGCCAGCTGCGCCTGGCGCTGCTCGATGCGCGCCAGTGCCGACAGGCGTACCTGACCACCGTCACTGGCCTTGACGTGGATCGACTCCAGCGCCTGTGGGCCGATGCTTGCTGCATCGCGCGACTGCAGCACCACCCGGTACTGGCTGGCCTGGGTATAGATGGTCGAGATCTGCCGCTGGCCGAAGGCGTCATACAGGGCGTTGGTGATTTGCGACACATCGATGCCCAGGCGGCTGGCCATGTCACGGTCGATCACCAGGTACACCTGCAGCCCCTTGTCTTGAAGGTCGCTGGCCACATCCTGCAGTTCCGGCCGCTGTTGCAGCGCATTGACCAGCTTGCCGCTCCACTGCGCGAGCAGGTCGGCGTCGGGCGAGGACAGGCTGAACTGGTACTGCGTGCGGCTGACCCGATCCTCGATGCTCAGGTCTTGCACCGGCTGCATGAACAGGCGGATGCCGACCAGCTTGTCGAGCTGAGGCTGCAAGCGGCTGATCACCTCGCCGGCCGTCACGTCGCGCTCGCCGTGGGGTTTGAGGTTGATCAGCAGACGGCCACTGTTGAGCGTGGCATTGTCACCGTCCACGCCGATGTAGGACGACAGGCTCTGCACGGCCGGATCCTGCAGGATGATCGTGCTCAGCGACTGCTGGCGTTCGCTCATGGCGGCGAACGAGGTGGACTGCGGGGCTTCGGAGATACCCTGGATCACCCCGGTGTCCTGCACCGGGAAGAAGCCCTTGGGCACCACCATGTACAGGAAAACGGTCAGTGCCAGGCTGGCGACCGCCACCAGCAAGGTCAGCGGCTGGTGCCGGAGCACCCATTGCAGGCCACGGCCGTAGTAATCGATCAGCCAGTCGATCCAGGCACCACTGGCTCGGTAAAAACGGCCTTGCTCTTCTTCTTTGGGTTCACGCTTGAGCAGGCGTGCGCACATCATGGGTGTCAGGGTCAGCGAGACCACCAGTGAAATCAGGATAGCCACCGCCAGCGTGATGGCGAATTCGCGGAACAGCCGGCCCACCACATCGGCCATGAACAGCAGCGGGATGAGCACGGCAATCAGCGAGAAGGTCAGGGAGATCAGGGTGAAACCGATCTGCCGCGCGCCCTTGAGCGCAGCCTGCATGGGCGTTTCGCCCTCCTCGATGTGCCGCGAGATGTTCTCCAGCATGACGATGGCGTCATCGACCACAAAACCGGTGGCGATGGTCAGGGCCATCAAAGTCAGGTTGTTGATCGAGAAGCCGGCCAGGTACATCACGCCGAAGGTGCCGATCAGCGACAGCGGCACGGCAATCGACGGGATGATGGTGGCACTGATGCGGCGCAGGAAGACGAAGGTCACCATCACCACCAGGACGATGGCGATCAGCAGTTCGTGCTGCACATCCTTGACCGCGGCGCGGATGGTCTGGGTGCGGTCGGTCAGCACCGACACCTCGAGGCCGGCGGGCAGGTTGTCGGTGATCGACGGCAGCAGGTCCTTGATGCGGTCGACCACCTCGATGACATTGGCACCGGGCTGGCGCTGGATGTTCAGCAGTACCGCCTGGTTCTGGTTGGCCCAGGCAGCGAGGCGTTCGTTCTCGGCTCCGTCGACGATTTCGGCGACGTCCTTCAGGCGCAGCGGCGCACCGTTGTTGTACGCCAGGATCAGGTTGGCGTACTCCTCGGGGGAACGCAGCTGGTCATTGGCATCGAGCATCGACACCCGGGTCGGGCCATCGAAGTTGCCCTTGGGCTGGTTGACGTTGGAGGCGCCAACCAGGGTACGCACGTCATCGAGGTTCAGACCATTGGCAGCCAACGCATCGACGTTGACCTTGATGCGCACAGCCTGGCGCTGGCCACCGGCGATGCTGACCATGCCCACGCCGCCGATCTGCGCGAGCTTCTGCGCCACGCGGGTGTCGACCAGGTCGTTGAGCTTGGGCAGCGGCATGGTCTTGCTGGAAATGGCCAGGGTCAACACCGGGGTATCGGCAGGGTTGACCTTGTTGTACACAGGTGGTGCCGGCAGGTCGCTGGGCAGCAGGTTGCTGGCGGCGTTGATCGCGGCCTGTACCTGCTGCTCGGCAACGTCCATGTTCATGTCCAGGCTGAAGCGCAGGGTCAGCACCGAGGCACCGCCAGAACTGGTCGATGCCATCTGGGTCAGGCCCGGCATCTGGCCGAACTGGCGCTCGAGCGGCGCGGTCACGGCGCTGGTCATCACCTGCGGGCTGGCGCCCGGATACAGGGTCATGACCCTGATGGTCGGGTAATCGACCTGCGGCAAGGCCGAAACCGGCAGCAGCTTGTACGCGATCAGGCCGGCCAGCACGATGGCCAGCATGCTCAGCGTGGTGGCGACCGGGCGAAGGATGAACAGGCGCGACAGGTTCATGCGCCCGCCTTGCCTGCCGTTTCACCGGTCTGGGCCGAGCCTTTGCCGTCCTGCCCCTGCAGGTGCTGGCCGGGGGTGGCCGGTACTTGCGAGCTGTCTTCGACCACTTCGACCTTGGAACCTTCGCGCAGGCGGTCGGTGCCTTCGAGCACCAGGCGGTCACCGGCCTTGAGGCCTTCGAGGATCACACTGTTCTCACCGTCACTGGGGCCCACCTTGAGCTTGCGCACATTGACCGTGTTGTCGGCAGTGACGACATAGGCGAAGGTGCCGTCGTTGCCGAACTGGATGGCCGCCGCCGGTGCCATGACGACCTGCTTGAGGGTGTCGGCCAACAGGCGCACGTTGACGAACTGGTTGGGGAACAGGGCCATGTCCTTGTTCTCGAAGCGGCCTTTGAACTTCAGGGTACCGGTGGTGATGTCTATCTGGTTGTCGATGCTGGCCAGCACGCCAGTGGACTGCAGCTTGCTGTCGCCGCGGTCCCAGGCCTCGACCGGCAGGCTGGCACCGCTGCGGTAACGTTCCAGCACGGTAGTCAGCTCGGTTTCCGGCAAGGTGAAGGCAACGCTGATCGGTTCGGTCTGGGTGATGACCACCAGGGCGGTAGTGTCATTGGCCGCCACCAGGTTGCCCAGGTCGAGCTGACGCAGGCCCACCCGGCCACTGATCGGCGCGCGGATCTGGGTGAAATCAAGGTTCAGGCGGGCATCATTGACCTGAGCCTGGTTGGTTTTCACCAGCCCCTGGAACTGCGCCACCTGGGCTTCGGAGGTATCGAGCGTCTGTTTGGCGATGCTGTCTTCGGCGTACAGGCCTTTATAGCGCGCCAGGTCGACTTGAGCGTTCTTGAGCTGCGCCCGGTTTTGCGCCAGCGTGCCTTCGGCCTGCTGCAGCGCGATGCGGTAGGCGCGCGGGTCGATCTCGGCGAGCAAGTCGCCAGCCTTGACCTGCTGGCCCTCCTTGAAGTGGATTTTCACCAGCTCACCGGCAACACGGCTACGCACGTTGACGGTATTGGTCGCGGTAACCGTGCCAAGCGCCTTGTAGTAGAGCGGAAAGTCGCCCACCCGTGCAGGTTCCACACGCACTGGCACCGCTTCGGTGGAGCCGCCGAAGCCGGGACGGCCCATACCGATGCCCATGCCCTTGCCCGGGCGCCCCCCGCCCGCTTCTTTTGGGGCAGGCGTTGCAGCGGGCCACAACCACCAGGCCAGCAGGGCCACCAGCAGCAGGATCAGCAGGCCAACGAGCCAGCGACGAGGGGATCGGGAGACGGAAACTCGCATGGGTTGAACGAACCTTGTTCGGAATGACGACTTGGGAAGGTGAACGATAAGCACTGGCACTCTTTTAGCAAAGGCCCTTTACCAGAGGTTTACCTTTGCCTGACGTTGCCAAGAGGCTGAACTTTAAATGAAAACGGCCCGGAAAGCGTTCCGGGCCGTTACAGGGTGTTGCTTGGAGAGGCAGCGTACTGAAGAGTTCCGAGGCCGAAACCTTCGATAAAGGCCTTCGTTACGCTCAATGCCAGCCAGCTAAGCGATTTAGGGCCGCTTTGCGGCCCTGACAAGCCCAACTGACTGGCATCAGCCCTGCACCATTCTTTACTTCAACACCGCCAGTGCCGCGTCATAGTTCGGCTCTTCAGCGATTTCACCTACCAGCTCGCTGTGCAGCACCTTGTCGTTTTCGTCCAGCACCACCACGGCGCGGGCAGCCAGGCCGGCCAGCGGGCCGTCGGCAATGGCAACACCGTAGTTTTCGAGGAACTCGCGACCACGCAGGGTCGACAGGTTCTTCACGTTCTCCAGGCCTTCGGCGCCGCAGAAGCGCGCCTGGGCGAACGGCAGGTCGGCAGAGATGCACAGCACCACGGTATTGGCCACATCGTTGGCCTGGGCGTTGAACTTGCGCACCGAGGTAGCGCAGGTCGGGGTATCGACGCTTGGGAAGATGTTCAGCACCTTGCGCTTGCCGGCGAAGTCCTTCAGCGACTTGTCGGCCAGGCCTTCACCTACCAGGGAGAAGGCCGGAGCCTGGGCACCGGCTTTTGGCAGCTCGCCGTTGACCTGAACCGGGTTGCCTTTGAGAGTCACTTGAGCCATGGACGAAATCCTTATGCGGGGTTTGAAAAGGACACTGAGTTAAGCATGAAGGCGGCCGGGTGCCTATGGGGTTCAGTGAAATTGTTCTATTGCCTGACAGTTTTTGTGGACAAAAAAATGTCCGGGTTGCTACAAGCAGCCCGGACATTTCTCAAAGCGAACGACGGATCAGCCCAACAGGCCGTACACCACAGAAGTCAGCGCGACCAGGCCAACCACCACTACGAAGACGTTGGACAGCGCGCCACTGTACTTGCGCATCGACGGCACGCGGCGGATGGCGTACATCGGCATCAGGAACAGCAGCACGGCGATGATCGGGCCACCCAGCGACTCGATCATGCCCAGGATGCTCGGGTTCAGGGTGGCGACGATCCAGCACACCACCAGCATCAGCGCGGCAACCACACGGTCCAGCGCCTTGGCGCCCGGGCGTGCACCGGTTTTGGCGATGATGCCCTTCAGGCCTTCGCTGGCACCGATGTAATGGCCCAGGAACGACTTGGCGATGGCGATGAAGGCGATCAGCGGCGCGGCGAAAGCGATCGTCGGGTTGCTGAAGTGGTTGGCCAGGTACGACAGGATCGACAGGTTCTGCGCCTTGGCCTCAGCCAATTGAGCGCTGTCGAGGGTCAGTACGCAGCTGAAGACGAAGAACAGCACCATGGCCACCATCAGCAGGTGCGCGCGTGCCAGGATCTGGCCGCTGCGCTCGTCGGCGTGTTCGCCATACCGGCGCTTCTGGTCCACGGCGAAGGCCGAGATGATCGGCGAGTGGTTGAACGAGAACACCATCACCGGGATCGCCAGCCACACGGTGTGCAGGAAGGCCGAACCCGATGGCAACTGGGAAGCGCTGTCGAGGATCCCCCCGGTCCAGTGCGGGACCAGGTAAAGGCCCAGCAGCGCCAGGGCGACGATGAACGGGTAAACCAGCAGGCTCATGACCTTCACCGTGGCCTGCTCACCGCAGCGCACGATGGCCAGCAGGCCCAGGATCAGCACGAACGACAACAGCGCCCGCGGCGGCGGGGTCATGTGCAACTGGTGCTCCATGAAGCTGGTGACCGTGTTGGTCAGCGCCACGCTGTAAATGAGCAGGATCGGGAAGATGGCGAAGAAGTACAGCACGGTGATCAGTGCACCGGCCTTGATGCCGAAATGTTCTTGCACCACCTCGGTGATATCCCCGCCACTGCGCCCGGACAGGACGAACCGGGTCAGGCCGCGGTGGGCGAAGTAGGTCATCGGGAAGGCCAGTGCGGCGAGGATCAATAGCGGCCAAAAACCACCGAGGCCGGCGTTGATCGGCAGGAACAAGGTACCTGCACCGATGGCGGTGCCAAACAGGCCCAGCATCCAGGTAGTGTCATGACGGGACCAGCTGCCAAGGGCAGCCGGGGTCGATTCGAAGCGTTGTTCAACGCTTGGGGCCTGCTCGTTCATTCCGGGTGCAACTCCACTCGCAAGACTGCAACAGGGCTGGGAGTGGCGAAACAGAGGCTTCGAGCACCCCAACCAGAAAAGAGGGGCGCGATTGTGCACTGAAAGTGGGCGGTTGCGAAGCCCCGCCCGAGGGACGGTTGCACTTGTCTTTACAAGCGAGGTTGCACTATGGGGCCGCCTTGCGGCCCTTTCCGACCGGTCCGGCGCCCCGGCAAGGCCGCTCAGACGTTCGCGAAGCCTTGCAGGAGCGGCACTGTGCGGTGTTACTTCTGAACGGCAGCGAACGCCTCGGCAACCCGTTGCAGGTTGGCCGGGCGCAGGCCGGACATGCACACCCGGCCGCTGTCGATCAGGTACACACCGAACTCGTCGCGCAGGCGGCGGACCTGCTCGACGCTGAAACCTGTGTAGCTGAACATGCCACGCTGGCGCAGGAAGAACTGGAAGTCCTGGCCTGGCAGCAACACGGCCAGCGCATCGACCAGGGCCTGGCGCATATCGAGGATGCGCTTGCGCATCACCTCGACTTCAGCGGCCCACTGCGCATTCAGCGCAGCATCGCCCAGCACACCGGCTACCAGCTGTGCGCCGAAGTTGGGCGGGCTGGAGTAGTTGCGGCGCACAGTTGCCTTGAGCTGGCCAAGCACGCTTTGGGTGGTGTCTTCATCGTCGCAGACCACCGACAGGCCCCCTACCCGCTCGCCATACAGCGAGAAGATCTTCGAGAACGAGTTGCTGACCAGGCACGGTACGCCGGCACGGGCCATTTCGCGGATGGCGTAGGCGTCTTCCACCAGGCCCTCGCCGAAGCCTTGGTAGGCGATGTCGAGGAACGGAATCAGTTGGCGCGCCTTGACCACTTCCACCACGTGCTGCCACTGGTCCTGGGTAAGGTCGGCACCGGTGGGGTTATGGCAGCACGGATGCAGCAGCACGACGCTGTTGGCCGGCAGGGTCTGCAAAGTCGCCAGCATGCCATCGAAGTCCACGCCACGGCTGGCCTGGTCGAAGTACGGATAGCTGTGCACCTTGAACCCGGCACCTTCGAAGATGGCGCGGTGGTTGTCCCAGGTCGGGTTGCTGACCCAGACTTCGGAGGCAGGGAAGTAACGCTTGAGGAAATCGGCGCCGACCTTGAGCGCGCCGGAGCCGCCGACGGTCTGCACGGTCGCCACGCGCTTGCCGGTGACGGCTGGGTGATCGGCACCGAACAGCAGTGCCTGGATCGCCTGGCGGTAGCTGGCCAGGCCTTCCATCGGCAGGTACAGCGAAGCCTCGTGGGCCACGCCGGCGATGCGTTTTTCAACCGCATCCACCGCTTTGAGCTGCGGCACCACGCCGGCCTCATCGTAATAAAGGCCGATACTCAGGTTGACCTTGTCGGCGCGCGGGTCGGCCTTGAAGGTTTCCATCAACGAGAGGATCGGGTCGCCGGCATAGGCATCGACATGTTTGAACACAGCGTGCAGCTCCTTGGATCAGGACAGTTCGGAAAGGCTCAGGTGAGGATACCCGGACTCGGCGGGCAGGAACATCACCTATTGTGCAAGGTTGTCTATGCAAGATTGCACAGCGGGCATTTGCAGCGTGTCAGCTGGCCAGCGCCTTGAGCTCCTGCAGCTCAACCTCAGTCACCGCCACCCCTTCACGCTGTGCAATTTCCCGCTCCCGGTAGCGCCGCTCGCCCGGCATACGCGACAACCCCACCGCCTGCATCTGCTCGACCAGCTCCCGGCTGCGCTGCGCAAACCGGTCGCCTTCGGCTTTGCTCGGGTCGATGACGATGATCAGTTGCCCGGTCCACGGCGTTTTCGCCCCAGGGTGGCTCGCCCAGTCGAATTCCCAAGAGAAATGCCCACCGGTCAGCGCCGCCGCCAGCAACTCGACCATCATCGACAGTGCCGAGCCCTTGTGCCCGCCGAAGGGCAGCAGCGCACCGCCTTCCAGGATGGCCTTGGGGTCGGTGGTCGGCTGGCCATCGGCGTCCACGCCCATGCCCTCCGGCAGCTGCTGTCCAGCCCGCGCAGCGATCTGCACGTCACCATGGGCCATGGCGCTGGTGGCCATGTCAAAAACGATAGGGTCGTGCCCCGCACACGGCGCGGCAAAGGCAATCGGGTTGGTGCCGAACAACGGCTTGCGCGCACCGTGTGGCACGACACAGGTCATGCTGTTGACCACGCTCAGGGCTACCAGGCCCTCATCGGCAAACGGCTCCACATCGGGCCACAGCGCTGCGAAATGGTGGGAGTTGTGAATCGCCAGTACCGCGATGCCGGCACTGCGGGCCTTCTCGACCAGCATTGCACGCGCCGCGGCCAGGGCCGGCTGGGCAAAGCCCCCGCCAGCGTCTACCCGAACAAAGCCCGCCGCCACGTCAGTCACCTGCGGTATGGCACAACCGTTCACCCAGCCGCTGGCCAGGGTCGAGACATAGCCAGGCATACGAAACACCCCGTGGCTATGGGCACCATCGCGCTGAGCGCTGGCGCAATTGTGGGCGAGCACGCCGGCCACCGCTGCACTGCAGCCGTGACGCTGGAAGATCGATTGCAACAACCCCTGCAGTTCGGCAAAAGGCATGCGCACGACGGGGTGGGTGGAAGGTGCAGACATCTGAAGCTCCTTTCTTGGAATTGGAATGGCAACAGCGTGGGCCGCGACAAAAACTTTCCCGCATGTGACAGCTATCTGTCAAATGTTGACTCCATGACAGAAAACATTCATTTTCTATTCACGCCTCGCCTGGAGCAACAGCATGAGCCAACCGATCAAACAACGCCTGGAACACAGCCTGCAAGCCGCGACTGCTTCAGGCCACAAGATCGCCAGCTACATGCTCGCCAATCTCCAGGAATTGCCGTTCCAGACCTCAGCCAGCATTGCCGCCAAGCTCGGCGTCAGCGAATCCAGTGTCGGGCGTTTCTGCCGCTCACTCGGTTATGCCCATCTCAAGGCGCTCAAGCAAGACCTTCAGAGCGACCTGGGTGATGGCCCATGGCTGGTGGGAGACCGCCTGCAGGAATACCGCCAGCAGCACGACGACAACACCCGCGCAGGCAGCCTTGAGCTGGAAATTGCCGCGTTGGTACGGGTGCACGAATACAGCCGCAGCGAGGCCTGGCACATAGCCGCCCAGCGCCTGGCAGACAGGCCGCGGGTATTCATTGCCGGTTTTCAGACCGAGCGTGGTGTGGCCCAGTGCATGGCCCACCTGCTGCACTACCTGCGCGACGGCGTCCAGGTGGTCGATGGCAGTGCCGGGCACTTCGGCGAGGTGCTGCTCGGGCGCCCGGAAAACAGCGCGCTGGTGGTGTTCGAGGCACGCCGTTATTCCCGCCATGCCTTGCTGCTGTGCCAGAAGGCACGCCAGGCCGGTATCCCGGTCACGCTGGTGACCGACACCTTCTGCGACTGGGCCGATGCCAATGCCGACGAGGTGTTCCGCATCCCCACCGAATTCAATCTGTTCTGGGAGTCCACCTCGGCAATGCTGTCGTGGGTGCACCTGATGGTCAACGAGGTCTGCAAGAAGCTCGGGCCTGATGTTGAAAAACGCTTGGAAGCGACTGCCGCTCTACATAACGAATTCGTCGGCTACACGACGGGAAAACAACAATAGCAAGAGTGCAAGAGGTGCGAGATGAACAAGACCATGGCTATGGTGGGTGCATGTGCCCTGCTGCTGGCGGCTAACGCCAGCGCCGAAACCCTGCGCTTCGCCACCGAAGGGGCCTACCCGCCCTTCAACTATGTGGATGCCGACAACCAGTTGCACGGTTTTGACATCGACATCACCCACGCCCTGTGCGAGCAGATGAAAGTCGAGTGCACCCTGGTGGCGCAAGACTGGGAAGGCATCATCCCGGCCTTGATGGCACGCAAGTACGATGCGGTGGTGGCTTCGATGATCGATACCGAGGAGCGCCGCAAGAAAATCGCCTTCACCGACCATTACTACCGCACGCCGCTGACCGTCGCCGTGGCCAAGGACAGCAAGATCAGTGATGCGCAGAACACCTTCGAAGGCTACACGGTGGGTGCCCAGTCGTCCTCGACCCAGGCGATCTATGCCGAAGATGTGTATGCCAAGGCGGGCGCTGACGTGAAGCTCTACCCGACCATGGACGAGGCCAATGCCGACCTCGCCGCCGGCCGCCTGGACGGGGTGATCGCCGACAAGTTCCCGCTGCACGAGTGGATGAACAAGAACGGCCAGGAATGCTGCAAGGTGCTGGGTGACGTGGCCGGCACCAAGGCTAATGCCGCCATCGCCGTGCGCAAGGACGATGAAGCACTGCGCCAGCGGCTGAATACCGCGTTGGCGCAAATCGTCGCCAACGGTACCTACCAGAAAATCGCCAGCAAGTACTTCGACTTCGATATCTACAACTGATTCCGCCTGCAACGACGCGCTCTCCCGAGCGGCCTTGTGTCGCGAAAGGACCGCAAAGCGGCCCCAGGCTTGTGCAGCGCCACCAGAACCTGTGGGGCTGCTGCGCAGCCCTTTCGCGACGCAAGGCCGCTCCTACAGCGCTCGCGCGTGGAGCAGTCAATTCTAGGGATATGTCATGCTCGATCAATTGTCCTTGCTGTCCTTCGCCAGTGGTGGCTGGGGCCAGGCGCTGCTGGCAGGCGCGCTGGTGACCGTGTCACTGGCCCTCGCCTGCCTGCCCATCGGCTTGCCACTGGGCCTTGTCGTGGCCCTGGCGGCGCGCTCGCGCAAGCGCCTGCCGCGTGCCTGGTCAACCACATTTTCCACCGTGTTCCGCGGCCTGCCCGAGCTGCTGACCCTGCTGATCATCTATTACGGTTGCCAGATCGCCGCACAGCAACTGCTGGCCGCCATGGGCTATCAAGGTGAGTTCCTGATCAATACGTTCCTCGCGGCGATGATCGCTTTCAGCCTGGTGTTCGCCGCCTTTTCCAGCGAGATCTGGCTGGCTGCTTTCAAGACCCTGCCCAAAGGCCAGCTGGAGGCCTGTGCGGCACTGGGCCTGGGCAAGCGCACCGCCTTCTTCAAGGTGGTACTGCCACAACTGACGCGCATCGCCCTGCCGGGGCTCTCCAACAACTGGCTGTCGTTGCTCAAGGATACCTCGCTGGTATCGACCATCTCGCTGGTCGACCTGATGCGCCAGACCAACCTTGCGGTCAGCGTGACCAAAGAGCCGATGTTCTTCTACGGGGTGGCCTGCCTGGGTTACCTGCTGTTCTCGGCGCTATCGGGGCGGGTGTTCGCCTACATCGAACGGCGCAGCAACCGCCACCTGCAAGGAGCACGCGCATGAGTGCCGAACAATGGCTGAGCCTGGTACTGGACCCCGACCTGCTGGAGCGCTACGGGCCACGGTTCATCGACGGGCTGCTGGTAACTGCCAAGCTGGTAGCGATTTCCTTCACCCTCGGCGCCATGCTCGGCCTGCTGCTGGCGCTGGCCCGGATGTCGCGCAACCTGCCGCTGCAGCGCCTGGCGGCCGGCTACATCTATTTCTTCCGTGGCTCCCCCCTGCTGGCACAACTGTTCCTGCTGTACTACGGGCTTGGGTCGTTGAAGGGGTTCTGGCAGGACGTCGGCCTCTGGTGGTTCTTCCGCGAAGCCTGGCTCTGCACCCTGCTGGCCTTCACCCTGAACACGGCCGCCTACCAGGCCGAAATCTTCCGCGGCAGCCTGATGGCCGTGGCGCCAGGGCAGTATGAAGCAGCCAGGGCTCTGAACCTCAAACGCTCCACCACCTTCTTCAAGGTCATCTTGCCGCAATCGTTGCTGGTGGCCATCGGCCCGCTGGGCAACGAACTGATCCTGATGATCAAGGCCAGCGCCATCGCCTCGCTGGTGACCATCTACGACCTGATGGGCGTGACCAAATTGGCGTTCTCGCGCAGCTTCGACTTCCAGATCTACCTGTGGGCCGCCGTCCTCTACCTGGTGATCGTCGAACTGGTGCGGCGCCTGCTGAAACACCTGGAGGCCCGCCTGGGCCGCCACCTGAACTGACCGAAGGATACAATCATGCATTGCCAGACCGTTGTCCTGGGCGCCGGTATCGTCGGCGTCAGCACCGCGCTGCATCTGCAGGCACGCGGGCGCCAGGTAATCCTGATCGACCGAAATGAACCCGGGTGCGGCACCAGCCATGGCAACGCCGGGCTGATCGAACGCTCTAGCGTCATCCCCTATGCGTTCCCCCGCCAATTCGGCAAGCTGCTGCGCTATGGCCTCAACCGCCAGCCGGACGTGCGCTACAGCCTGCTGCACTTGCCCAAGGCCGCGCCCTGGTTGCTGCGCTACTGGCGGCAGTCGGCACCGGGGCGGCTGGCCGGGGCCGCGGCCGACATGCTGCCGCTGGTACAACGCTGCGTAGAAGAGCACGACGCCCTGATCGCCGCCGCCGGCCTCGAAGGGCTGGTGCAGGCCAAGGGCTGGATCGAGGTGTACCGCGACCCGGGGCTGTTCGAACAGGCCAAGGCCGAGGTCAAGGGCCTTGCGCGCTATGGCCTGCACTACGAACTGCTCGAACGCGGGCAACTGCAGGCACGCGAGCACCAGCTCGACAGCACCGTAGTCGGCGGCATCCATTGGCTCGACCCCAAGACCGTGAACGACCCCGGCGCCCTCACCCGTGGTTATGCTGCGCTGTTCGTCCAGCGCGGCGGGCAGTTCCTGCACGGTGATGCGCGCAGCCTGCGCCAGGTCGGCAGCCAATGGCGGGTCGAAAGCCAGCGCGGGCCAGTCACCGCCGACGAAGTGGTGGCGTGCCTTGGGCCACAGTCGGCCGACCTTTATGAGCGCCTGGGCTACACGATCCCGCTGGGTATCAAGCGCGGCTACCACATGCACTACGCCACCCGTGACGGCGCTCAGTTGCAGCACTCGATCTGCGACACCCAGGGCGGCTACGTACTGGCGCCGATGGCCGCCGGCATACGCCTTACCACCGGCATCGAGTTCGCCGCCAGCAGCGCCCCAGGCAACGAAATTCAGCTCAAGCGCTGCGAAGCGCTGGCGCGCACATTGTTCCCTGCACTGGGTGAGCGCCTGGACGACACCCCCTGGCTGGGCCGTCGCCCCTGCCTGCCGGACATGCGCCCCGTGATCGGCCCGGCGCCACGGCACAAGGGCCTGTGGTTCAACTTCGGCCACGCGCACCACGGCCTGACGCTGGGCCCGGTCAGCGGTCGCCTGGTGGCTGAACTGCTGACCGGCGAGCGCCCTTTCACCGACCCTGCGCCTTACAGCGCGGCACGTTTCAACTGACACCACGCGGGAGAACAACAACATGACCGCCCCTTTGAGCGTTGCCAGCCTTGCCCCTGAAAACGACCCACGCCCGGTGCTGATCCGCATCGAGGGCCTGAACAAGCACTATGGCGCTTTCCATGTATTGCGCGACATCGACCTGCAGGTGCGCGAAGGTGAACGCATCGTGCTGTGCGGCCCCTCCGGCTCCGGCAAGTCCACCTTGATCCGTTGCATCAACCGCCTGGAAATTGCCGAACAAGGCAGCGTCCAGGTAGCTGGCACCGATCTGGCCGGCAACACGCGCCAGGCCGCCCAGGTACGCAGCGACATCGGCATGGTGTTCCAGCACTTCAACCTGTTCCCGCACATGAGCGTGCTCGACAACTGCCTGCTGGCCCCCACCAGCGTACGAGGCCTGTCCCGCAAGGACGCCGAGGAGCGTGCGCGGATGTACCTGAGCAAGGTCGGCATCGAAAGCCAGGCGCACAAATACCCCAGCCAGCTCTCTGGCGGCCAGCAGCAGCGGGTGGCGATCGCCCGCGCCTTGTGCATGAAGCCGCGGATCATGCTGTTCGACGAGCCGACCTCGGCGCTGGACCCGGAAATGGTCGCTGAAGTGCTGGATGTATTGGTACAACTGGCGGGCACCGGCATGACCATGCTCTGTGTTACCCATGAAATGGGCTTTGCCAGGCAGGTTGCCGAGCGGGTGCTGTTCCTTGAAGGCGGGCAGATCATCGAAGACAGCCCGCCGCAGGTGTTCTTCAACCAGCCGCGCACTGCACGTGCCAAAAGTTTTCTGGCGCAGATCCTTCATTGAAGCCACTGCCCCCTTCATTGCACGGCTGCAATGACCCAACTGCGTCGTTAAATATAATTGACCTCGCCCCCTGTCAAACCCTTGCCGCCTGAGGCTCGCAAGGGTTTCAGCCCCCGAATTCAGGCGCTTCAGCCCATTTCAGTCGTTTGACATATCGAACGGCTCTGGCAAGCTATCTACAAGCCCCGACCGGCATCGTCGCCTCTGACGAGCCGGCAGTGCTCGGGGCTTCAGGTAGCACACCAGGCCCCGCGCCGTGCACCTGCACAACAACGGCAGGTCGAACCTGCCATAAGGTGACATATGTCCAACAGCAACATTGGCAACAAGCAACCTTCCCTGCGCAAACCCGTCGTCCTGATGACCATGGGCAGCCAAGAGCGCAAAGGCCATGACTACCAGGTCATGACCCACAAATACATCACCCCGCTGGTCGATTTCGCTGATTGCGTCCCGGTACTTGTGCCCACCTGCTGTGGCACCGAAGACCTCGAGACCTATCTGGACATGGCCGACGGCGTATACCTGACCGGTGCCGGCAGCAACATCGAGCCGAGCCTGTATGGCCAGGAAAACCAGACACCAGGCAAAGGCCAGGACGTCAACCGCGACCTGTTCGATATTCCGCTGGTCAAGGCCGCGCTTAAACGTGGCCTGCCCATCTTCGGCATCTGCCGCGGCATGCAGGAAATCAACGTCGCCCTGGGCGGCGACATTTATCAGAAGGTTTACGCCGAACCAGGCTTCAACGACCACCGGGAAAACCCGGAAGATCCGGTCGACGTGCAATACGCTCAGGTGCATGGCGTGAAGATCAAGCCGGGCAGCTGGCTGCACGACGCCCTTGGCACCGACGAGATCCGCGTCAACTCGCTGCATGGCCAGGGCCTGCGCACCCTGGGTACAGGCATCGAACCGATCGCCCACGCCGAAGACGGCCTGGTCGAAGCGATTCACGCCCCGAGCATTTCGCCGTTCCTGTTCGCTGTACAGTGGCACCCGGAGTGGCAAGCGGCCAAGAACCCTGATTCGATCAAGATCTTCCAGGCCTTCGGCGATGCCTGCCGCGCCCAGGTGCGCAAATCCCAGATCAAGCGCCAACAGGCCGCCTGACACTCAGCTTCGTCAGTTTTGATCGCGGGGCGGCGCAAGGCCGCCCCCCGCTTCCCCGGTCACCCTCTGCTGGTCCCAGAACACTTCCCGTGGATGCGGGCGGCGGGCTTGCGCCTGTCTCCGCGATCGTTTTTCCCCTCCCGAGAGATACGATGACTGTTTAGATGGTTGTCGTCAGGTTTTCTGCGCCTGGGATATCGCGCGACGCCGCGCCCTACAATCCCGAGCCGCGCGCGATTCCGCCCCACCACAAATCCCCGATTGGCCACGTGCCCCAAAAATTTTCCACGGATGGACTAGTCATCACGCTAGTTGTACGATAACTTACCTCCAACGCAAAACAACACCCTTCACCCAAGCGCCACAGGATGCCAATAACAATGAATCCACAAGAACTGAAATCCATCCTCTCCCACGGGCTGCTGTCTTTCCCGGTCACCGACTTCAATGCCCAGGGCGACTTCAACCAGGCCGGCTACATCAAGCGCCTGGAATGGCTTGCCCCGTACGGTGCCAGCGCCCTGTTCGCCGCCGGTGGCACCGGTGAGTTCTTCTCCCTGGCCGCCAGCGAGTACAGCCAGGTAATCAAGACCGCCGTCGACACCTGCGCCACGTCTGTACCGATCCTCGCCGGCGTCGGTGGCTCCACCCGCCAGGCCATCGAATACGCACAGGAAGCCGAGCGCTTGGGTGCCAAGGGCCTGCTATTGCTGCCGCACTACCTGACCGAAGCCAGCCAGGACGGTGTCGCCGCCCACGTCGAAGCGGTGTGCAAATCGGTCAACATCGGGGTGGTGGTATACAACCGCAACGTTTGCCGCCTGAACGCCGACCTGCTGGAAAAGCTTGCCGAACGCTGCCCTAACCTGATCGGCTACAAGGACGGCCTGGGTGACATCGAACTGATGGTGTCGATCCGTCGCCGCCTGGGTGACCGTTTCAGCTACCTGGGTGGCCTGCCGACCGCCGAGGTGTATGCTGCCGCTTACAAAGCCCTGGGTGTGCCGGTGTACTCCTCGGCGGTGTTCAACTTCATTCCGAAGACCGCGATGGACTTCTACCACGCCATCGCCCGCGACGATCACGCCACCGTTGGCAAGCTGATTGACGACTTCTTCCTGCCGTACCTGGACATCCGCAACCGCAAGGCCGGTTATGCCGTGAGCATCGTCAAGGCAGGCGCGAAGATCGCCGGTTACGACGCAGGCCCGGTGCGCACGCCGCTGACCGACCTGACTGGCGAAGAATACGAAATGCTCGCAGCCCTGATGGACAAGATGGGCCCGCAATAAGCGGCCCCCGCGGCCTGCCATCGCCGCACCCGGAGTGGGCCACCCCACTCCGGCTACAACTCGTGAGCCCGCACAAAAATAACTAGTGGGAGTATTACCAGCATGCAAGCGACTAAAAAGACGCATGTGCGCTACCTGATCCTGTTCATGCTGTTCCTGGTGACCACGATCAACTATGCCGACCGCGCCACCATCGCCATTGCAGGCTCCAGCCTGCAGAAGGACCTCGGCATTGACGCCGTAACCCTCGGTTATATCTTCTCCGCCTTTGGATGGGCTTACGTTGCCGGCCAGATTCCTGGTGGCTGGCTGCTGGACCGCTTCGGCTCCAAGAATGTCTACGCCTTCAGCATTTTCACCTGGTCGCTGTTCACCCTGCTGCAGGGTTTTGTCGGCGGCCTGCCAGTGGCTTGGGCGGTCGTCACCTTGTTCACCCTGCGTTTTCTGGTTGGTTTTGCCGAAGCACCATCGTTCCCGGGTAACGCCCGCATCGTTGCGGCCTGGTTCCCCACGGCAGAACGCGGCACAGCATCGGCGATCTTCAACTCCGCGCAGTATTTCGCCACCGCACTGTTCGCCCCGATCATGGGTTGGATCGTGTTCAGCTTCGGCTGGGAACACGTATTCGTGGTGATGGGTGCACTGGGTATCGTGTTCTCCATGGTGTGGCTGAAGACCATCTACAACCCGCGCCAACACCCGCGCATCAGCCCGCAAGAACTCGAGCACATCGAGCAGAACGGCGGCCTGGTGGACATGGACCAGAAGCGCGGCAACGACGGCCCGAAATGGGGGTACATCAAGCAACTGCTGACCAGCCGTATGCTGCTGGGCGTGTACCTGGGCCAGTACTGCATCAACGCCATCACCTACTTCTTCCTGACCTGGTTCCCGGTGTACCTGGTGCAGGAGCGCGGCATGACCATCCTCAAGGCGGGCATCATCGCCTCGCTGCCGGCAATCTGCGGCTTCATCGGCGGAGTGCTCGGTGGGGTACTGTCTGACTGGCTGCTGCGCCGCGGCAACTCGCTGACCTTCTCGCGCAAGCTGCCGATCGTCTGTGGCCTGCTGCTGTCGACCACCATGGTCTTCTGCAACTATGTCGAGGCGGAATGGATGGTGGTCGGCTTCATGACCCTGGCCTTCTTCGGCAAGGGCATCGGCGCACTGGGCTGGGCCGTGGTCGCCGATACCTCGCCCAAGCAGATCGCAGGGCTGTCCGGCGGCCTGTTCAACACCTTCGGCAACATTGCTTCGATCACCACCCCGATCGTCATTGGTTACATCATCAGCGCAACCGGCTCCTTCAAGTGGGCGCTGGTGTACGTGGGCGCCAACGCCCTGGTAGCGGTGTTCAGCTACCTGGTCATCGTCGGGCCGATCAAGCGTATCGAGTTGCGTGAGGATGCAAAGCCAGACGCTGAGCCTGCCGCCCCGGGCGAACTGGCCAGCGCACGTCACTGAGTGAACACGCCCGCGCCGGCAATCCCGGTGCGGGCGGATGTACAAAGCCTGAGACCATCACAAACAGGGCCCGAACATGCAGTTGATCGAACATTCCGACTCGCCCCGCTACGTCCGCCTGCACGACGACGATAACGTCGTGGTAGTGGTCAACGATGGCGGCCTGGGCGAAGGCGCGCGCTTCCCCGATGGGCTGACCCTTGTAGAAGGCGTGCCGCAGAGCCACAAAGTGGCCACCGTACGGATCGCCAAGGGCGAGCCGGTGCGGCGCTATGGGCAGATCATCGGTTACGCCCTGGAAGACTTGCGCCAGGGCAGCTGGGTGCAGGAGAGCCAACTGGCCATGCCGTCTGCCCCGGAACTGGACAGCCTGCCGCGCTGCGATGCCGTACCTGCGCCCCTGCCTGCGCTGGATGGCTTCACCTTCGAGGGCTACCGCAATGCTGACGGCACCGTCGGTACCCGCAACATCCTGGGCATCACCACCACCGTTCAGTGTGTGACCGGTGTGCTGGAGCATGCAGTCAAGCGCATCCGCAGCGAATTGCTGCCCAAATACCCCAATGTCGATGACGTGGTCGCCCTCACCCACAGCTATGGCTGCGGCGTGGCGATCAACGCCCGTGATGCCTACATCCCGATCCGCACCGTGCGCAACCTGGCACGCAACCCCAACCTGGGTGGCGAAGCGCTGGTCATCAGCCTGGGCTGCGAGAAACTGCAGGCCGGCCAGGTGATGCACGACAACGACCCTTCGGTAGACCTCAGCGAGCCCTGGCTGTATCGCCTGCAGGATGCCAGCCTTGGTTTCACTGAAATGATCGAGCAGATCATGGGCCTGGCCGAGACGCGCTTGCAGAAGCTCGACAAGCGCCGCCGCGAGACCGTACCGGCCAGTGAGCTGATCCTGGGCATGCAGTGTGGCGGCAGCGATGCATTCTCCGGCATCACCGCCAACCCGGCGCTGGGCTATGCCGCCGACCTGCTGGTGCGGGCCGGCGCTACTGTGCTGTTCTCGGAAGTGACCGAGGTGCGCGACGCCATCTACATGCTTACCTCCCGCGCTGAAAACCAGGCAGTCGCGGATGCGCTGGTGCGCGAAATGGACTGGTACGACCGCTACCTGCAGCAAGGTGCGGCCGACCGCAGCGCCAACACCACGCCAGGCAACAAGAAAGGCGGCCTGTCCAATATCGTCGAAAAATCCCTGGGCTCGATCGTCAAGTCCGGCAGTGGCGCCATCCAGGGCGTGCTCGGGCCGGGCGAGCGGGTAAACCGCAAGGGCCTGATCTTCTGCGCAACGCCCGCCAGCGACTTTGTCTGCGGCACCCTGCAGCTGGCGGCCGGGATGAACCTGCACGTATTCACCACTGGCCGCGGTACCCCGTACGGCTTGGCCATGGCGCCGGTCGTCAAGGTGTGCACCCGTACCGAACTGGCCCAACGCTGGCCGGACCTGATCGACATCGACGCCGGGCGCATCGCCAGTGGCCGCTCAAGCATCGAGGAATTGGGCTGGGAGTTGTTCCACTACTACCTGGACGTGGCCAGCGGCCGCAAGCAGACCTGGGCAGAACAACACCGGCTGCACAACGACATCACCCTGTTCAATCCGGCGCCAATCACCTGATGGTTCGGCCTTGCCCGGTACTTCAATGGCACACGCCCGCCTGTGGGAGCCAGCTTGCCGGCTTGCACAGGTCATGCGACACCCACTGATCAACCCTTCCACACACAGGAGCACACCATGCCTGAGATTCTTGGCCACAACTTCATCGCCGGCCAGCGCAGCGCCGCTGGCGAGCAACGCCTGCAGAGCCTGGACGCCACCACTGGCGAGGCCCTGCCCTACAGCTTCGCCCAAGCCACCGAGGCCGAGGTGGATCAGGCGGCCCAAGCGGCGGCAGCGGCCTTTGCCGAATTCCGCCAGCTGGCCCCGGCACGTCGTGCCGAGTTCCTCGACGCCATTGCGGCGGAACTGGACGAGCTGGACGACGCCTTCGTCGCCGTGGTCTGCCGTGAAACCGCCCTGCCCGCCGGGCGCATCCAAGGTGAGCGAGGCCGCACCAGCGGTCAGATGCGCCTGTTCGCCCAGGTGCTGCGCCGTGGCGACTACCTCGGTGCACGCATCGACCTGGCCTTGCCCGAACGCCAGCCGTTGCCCCGCGTCGACCTGCGCCAGATGCGCATCGGCGTGGGCCCGGTCGCCGTGTTCGGCGCCAGCAACTTCCCGCTGGCCTTCTCCACCGCAGGCGGTGATACCGCTGCAGCCTTCGCCGCCGGTTGCCCGGTGGTGTTCAAGGCGCACAGCGGCCACATGGCCACGGCCGACCTGGTCGGTGCGGCCATCGTCCGCGCTGCCGAACGCACCGGTATGCCCAAGGGCGTATTCAACATGGTGTTTGGTGGTGGCGTCGGTGAGTGGCTGGTCAAGCATCCGGCCATCCAGGCGGTCGGCTTCACCGGCTCGCTCAAGGGCGGGGATGCACTGTGCCGCATGGCCGCCGAACGCCCGCAACCCATCCCGGTATTCGCCGAGATGTCCAGCATCAACCCAGTGATCATTCTGCCCGGCGCGCTGGCCAAGCGTGGCGACGCCATTGCCCGCGAACTGGCCGGCTCCGTGTGCCTGGGTGCTGGCCAGTTCTGTACCAACCCGGGCCTGGTGATCGGCCTGCAATCGCCACAGTTCAGCCAGTTGCTCGCCGACCTCGGCCAGCACCTGGACCAGCAAGCCGGCCAGACTCTGCTCAACGCCGGTGGTCTGCGCAGCTACGTGGGCGGCCTGGAGCACCTGCAGGCCCACGCCGGCATCGAACACCTGGCAGGCCAGCCTCAGGAAAGTAACCAGGCGCGGGCACAACTGTTCAAGGCTGATGCCCGTTTGCTGGTGGACGCCGACCCGCTGCTGCAGGAAGAAGTGTTCGGCCCGACCACCGTTGCCGTCGAGGCTCAGGACAACGCGCAGCTGCGCGCCGCCCTGCTCGGCCTGCGCGGCCAGCTGACCGCTACGCTGATCGGTGAGCCTGAAGACTTCGAAGCATTTGCCTGGCTGGTACCGCTGCTGGAAGAAAAGGTTGGCCGCATCCTGATCAATGGCTACCCGACCGGTGTGGAAGTGTGCGACGCCATGGTCCACGGCGGGCCTTACCCGGCCACCTCCGATGCCCGTGGTACGTCCGTCGGCACCCTGGCCATCGACCGCTTCCTGCGCCCGGTGTGCTACCAGAACTACCCGCAGTCGCTACTGCCTGAGGCACTGCGTGACAACAACCCGCTGGGCCTGCGCCGGTTGGTGAATGGGCAGTGGAGTGACGGGGCGATCTGAACGCCCTGATGCGATGAAAGCCCCGTATTTGCGGGGCTTTCTTTTGAGTCTTGCATTGGATTTACCGGCCCTGTCGCCGGCAAGCCGACGCCCACTGGGTTAGCGCTGAGCTTGAGAGCAGCGGGGTATCTGTGGGAGCCGGCTTGCCGGCGATAGGGCCAGCACAGCCACCGGTGAATTCAAACCCCTTGCGCCTCAGCCTCCGCATGCGCCTGGCGCAACCGCTCACGGCTGTTGCTCAGGTGCATGCGCATGGCCATCTTGGCCCCTTCGCTGTCGCTTCGGGCGATGGCTTCGTAGATCGCCTCGTGCTCATGCATCAATCGGCCCATGTAGTGCGCCTGGTCATCATGCGCCAGGCGTGCCGAGTTGAGCCGGGTACGCGGGATGATGCTGGTACCGAGGTGGTTGATGATGTCGGCAAAGTAGTGGTTGCCGCTGGCCTGGGCGATACGCAGGTGGAACTGGAAGTCCGCCGACACCGCATCGGTGGCATGGGCGGCACCCTCGTTGAGTTCGTCCAGCGCCGCACGCATGCCTGCCAGCTCTTCATCGCTGCGCCGTTGCGCCGCAAGGCCTGCCGACTCGATCTCCAGGGCGATGCGCAGCTCCAGTACCGCCAGCACCTCACGCAGCGTGACCACGGTGGCCGGGTCGATGCGAAAGCCCCCCGTGGCAGGCGTGTCCAGCACAAAGGTGCCAATGCCATGGCGGGTCTCGACCTGCCCGGCGGCCTGCAGCCTCGAGATGGCCTCACGCACCACGGTACGGCTCACGCCCTCCTCGGCCATGATCTGCGATTCGGTCGGCAGCTTGTCGCCGCGCTTGAGCTGGCCGCTGCGAATACGCTCGGTCAGCACCGTGACCAGTTCCTGGGCCAGACTGCGCGGCTTGCGCCGGGTCTTTGCCGGTACCTGTTGCTCTGTCATGCCCTGTGTTTCACCTTGAAAGACAGCCGACATCATAGCGCAAGCAGTTGTACGATCACATACACCCGACGGGGTATTTATCAACGCAACGCGGCCGGCATAGAGCGTTGCCTGAAATAAGGAGTGTGGCAGCGGGCCTGCCTGCGAAGAGGCCAGGACAGACGGCATCCATCTCGGTACTGTATACGCATCGATTGGTCACTCCATGGAAGGAAAACCGCTGATGAATACCTTCGACCGCTGCCTGCTCTGCTGCGGGCTGATCATCCCGCTCTGGCTGCTGCTTGGCGTTTGGTTCACCGCCCAAGCCTACCCGGGCTACGATCATCTGCAGCAGGCCATGAGCCAGCTGGGCGCGGTGGGCGCCCCAACCCAACGCTGGTCACCCCTGCTCAACAACTTCCCGCTCGCTGTGCTGTTTACCCTGTTCGCCTGGGGTCTGGCCCGGCGCTGGCGAGGCTCGAAGCTCGCCCTTGCCAGCGCGGCACTGGTATTGCTGCATGGGCTCGGCAGCCTGGGCACCGGCTTTTTTCCCTGCGATCAAGGCTGTGCGCCTGCGCAACCCTCCCTGTCCCAGCAACTGCACAACGCGTCCGGCTTGCTGATGTTTCTCTCGTTGACCCTGGCCAGTGCGCTTTGGGTATGGGGCGGGAAAGGCGTGGCCGGCTCGCGTGCGTTAGGGGCATTTTCCCTGATTTGTGTGGTGGCTGCGGTAGCCACTGTCGTCCTGATGGCCCAGGCGGCGCAGAGCGGTCGACTGTTCGGCCTGTTTCAACGGCTGAACTATGCCGTTTCCGTGCTCTGGGTCACCGGACTTGCCCTGCACAGTCTGCGGACCACGCTGGCAAATCGCCTGCGCATCGCCACCACCTGACCTGAAAAATACTGGCCCCCCGGCACTTTAAGCGAAGGCAAACTCCGTTCTTCTTCAGATGCTTAGGACAGCAACATGCGAGTATTTCTAGCGATGGTGGCCGGCTGCCTGCTGGCCACGACTGCCTTCGGCGCCCAGGCCAGAGCGCTGAGCCAGAACGACCGCCATGTTTGTGGCTGGGGGTCGCAGATCGCCGCCGAGGCCCAGCAGGCCAAGCTTTCCGGTGTGACCTTGTATGCCACGCGAAAGAAACTTCAAGTACGCCGGTTCGCCAAACCATGGATGCGCATGACCGCCTTCGGCATCACTGAACAGACGTACAACAGCCGCTCGCGGCTCAAGCCGGCAGCCATCAAGCAGACCTACTACGAGCAATGCGTACAGCATGCAGTTGCAAAGCGCTAAAACTATATATATCAGTAATTTATATAGCTTATTTAATGCTTTATCTGAAGCAGGCCAGCCCTAGCGCCGCCATGGCGGGCCCTCCTTGAACTGCTCCGCGACCCATACCTTGAACGCCCCCAACGAGGCCGTGTTCAAGCGTGCCGATGGTCGCACCAGATAGATCCCGGCCGCCGCATCCAACTCCCATTGCGCAAGTACCCGCAGCAGGCGACCGGCGGCCAGGTCCTCACCCATCAACCAGTCACCGCCAGCGAGGATGCCCACGCCCCGGCGCGCCGCCTCTAACAGGGCTTCGTTGTCATTGCTGCGCAATGACCCACTGATCTTCACACTCACCTGATGGTTTCCACGGGTGAGCCGCCATTCAGGAAATGATCGTAAGCCGCTGAATCCCAGGCAATTATGTTTTGACAAGTCTTCTGGTTTTGCCGGTTCGCCTTGGCGCGCCAAGTAGTCCGGCGAGGCACAGAGGATGCGTACGTGGTCACAAAGCTTGCTGGCCACCAGGCGGTTGTCGGCCAGTTCACCGATGCGTATGGCGGCATCAAAACCTTCCCCGACCAGGTCGACGAAGCGATCGGCATACTCGGCTTCCAGTGTCACCTGCGGATGGGCCAGGACAAAGTCCGCCAGCATGCCGCTCAACCAACGCCGTCCCATCGCCGCAGGTAGGGCCAGGCGCAGGCGCCCGCGCACCGACGCCGCACCCTCGGTGGCCTCCTCCTCTGCCTCTGTTATCAGCCGGCTGGCCTCGCGCACTCGCACCACCAGGCGTTCGCCCTCATCGGTGAAGCGCAGTTGCCGAGTTGTGCGTTCCACCAGGCGAATGCCAAGGCGCTGTTCCAGTGCGCTGAGGCGTTTGGACAATACCGTGGGGTGGCGCGCCAACTGCCGGCCGGCGGCCGAGAAAGAGCCCTGCTCGTGCAGGGCCAGCAAGGTGGCAAGTTCATCGGCGCGGCGGCTGTCAAAGGCGTCCATGGCAAGGCTCTGTGGCTGGGTCAGTCAGGTGGTGAGAATCAGCGCCCCTTCCGACAGCCCCTGCTCCAGGTCTTCGTGGGCCCTGGCTGCTTCGGCCAACGGATAGCGGCACCATACCCGTGGCTGGATGATACCTTCGGCGACCGCCGACAGCACGTCGCCTGCGCGCTGCTGGTACTCCTCCACTGTGCGGGTATGGGCGGCCAGCGATGGCCGGGTCACGTACAACGAGCCTTTAGCGTTGAGGGTGCCAACCTCGATCGCTGCCGGGGTGCCGGTGGTCGCACCGAACGATACCAGCAGCCCACGCAGGCGCAGGCTGTCCAGGGACGCTGGCAGCGAGACCTTGCCGACACTGTCATACACCACATCCACGCCTTGGCCCCGGGTGAGTTCATGCACCTGACCAGCCAGCCTCGCAGCATCGAATACCAGCACATGGTGGCAACCCGCTGCCTGCGCGCGCGCCATGCTTTGCGCTCGGGATACCACGCCGATCACCGTTGCGCCCAGGTGCCGCGCCCACGGTACCATCAACTGGCCAAGCGCACCGGCGGCGCCATAAAGCAGAATCTGGGTGCCGGGCCCGACCGGGTAAGTCGTCTTGAGCAGGTATTGTGCGGTGATACCCTTGAACAGGATGGCAGCGGCAGCTTCATCGCTTACCTCGTCCGGCAGATGCACCAGACGCTCGGCAGGATACAACCGGCCGCTCGCATAGCCGCCCACAGGGCCTGTGGCATAACCGACACGGTCGCCGACCTGAACATTGTGTACACCCTCACCCATCGCGACGACGCGCCCGGCACCTTCCAGGCCTAGCCCCGATGGCAGCAGCAGCGGCGCACCGCCTTGGCGCTGCAGCACATCCAGCGGATTGACGCCTATGGCGGTTTGCTCCAGCCAGACCTCGCCAGGCCCTGGCCGTTGGATTTGCAGGGGTTGCAGGCGCATGACGTCAGTAGCGCCGGTAGCGCTCAACACAATTCGGGTCGTCATGTTCGATTCCTTGAGGGAGTGGAAGACCGACTCAGGCTAATTAGTCGGCAGGAATCGAACAATCGGCTTGGGTGCAGATGATTCCTGCACCCGATGAAGCAAAGTGTTTTCAGCAGCCCGTCAACACCGCTGGCCGGCGCTCACCGACAAAGAACAATGGGCGCAGACGCACGCCAATGATGTTTCCGGTGTAGGCGGCAACCAGCCATAGCCAGCCATGCACGCTACCCGAAGCGATGCCGCTGAAGTAGGCGCCAATGTTGCAGCCATAGGCCAGGCGCGAACCGTAGCCCAGCAGCAGGCCACCGATCACTGCGGCTACCAGCGAGCGAAGCGGGATGTTCAGGCTCGGGGCAAAACGCCCCGCCAGGCCAGCCGCCAGCAGCGCACCCAGCACGATGCCAAGGTCCATGACGGTGGTCACGTCTTGCCACAGCGGCGCTGCCAGCGCCTTGGCGTTGGCCGGCGCCTGCCAGAACACCCAGCTGCCGACGTCTACACCCAGGCTGGAGAGAGTCTTGGCGCCCCACAGGGCAAATGCGGAGGTAATGCCCCACGGGCGCCCGGCCAAGGCCAGGGTGGCGTAGTTCAGCAAGGCCAGGGCAATAGCGCCCCACAGCAACGGCCATGGGCCACGCATGAAGCGTCGCAGGCCCTGGTGTTCACTGCTCACGGGGGCTTCCAGGGCGCCATGGCGGCGCTTTTCCAGTACCACCGTGGCCCAGGCGATCAGCGCGAACACTGCCACGCTGGCCAGCAGCGCCGGCGCTACCCCCCAGGCCTGGACGATCGAGGTAGCCGGCAACGATGGCAAGGCGAACCACCAGTCGGCATGGTGCGTGGCAGTGACCGAGCCGATGATGAAGAACAGCAGCGTCACCAGCATTCTGGCGTTGCCCCCGCCGACGGTGAACAGCGTGCCCGAGGCACAACCGCCGCCCAGTTGCATGCCGATACCGAAGATGAACGCGCCAAACACCACAGAAACCCCGGCTGGCGCCACCAGCCCGGTCACCGGGTTGCCAAACAGGCTGCCAGCCGACAATGCCGGGAAGAACAGCAGCACGGCCAGGGTCAGCATGACCATCTGCGCACGCAGGCCGGTGCCTCGTCGTTCGTTGATGAATACGCGCCAGGCCGAGGTGAAACCGAATGCTGCGTGGTAGAGCGTCAGCCCCAGGGCGGCGCCGACGATCAGCAGCAGTACCTGCTTGAACCCGGCATTGAGGTTGAGGAACCAGGCACCAGCCAGCAGCAGGGCCAAGGCAATCAAGGGGGCGCCCAGGCGGCGCGGTTCGGGTGTTGCGGTTGCGGAAAGACCCATCGGAATGCTCGGATTACTGTAAAACGGGGGGCGATTATAGCGCCGGGGTTCGATCAATGCTGCTTTGGGTGGCTTTCATATGTGGCAGCGGGCTGCCCGCTCAGCAGTGCGCACATCTGTTAGGCTGATACGACGCCCCCAAAAGCCACCCTGGCCATTCGCACCATGGATGAACTGCGCAAGATCGACCTCAACCTGCTGCTGGCCCTGCATGCGCTGCTCAGCGAAAAACACGTGACCCGCGCTGCCATCCGCCTGCACCGCAGCCAACCGGCAGTCAGCCATGCCTTGGCGCAACTGCGCGCACATTTCGACGACCCGCTGCTGATCCGCCAGAACGGTCACATGGCCCTGACCGCACGCGCCCAGTCCCTCATCAAACCCTTGCAGGACGCGCTGGGCAGCCTCAACAGCCTGCTGGCCACTCCACGCTTCGAACCCGCTCTGACTCAGCGCAGGTTCCGCCTGTCGTTGTCCGATTACGCCTCGCGGATCATCCTGCCGCCACTGGTCCGTCACCTGCGACAGGCAGCACCGGGCGTGGACCTTGCCATCAGCCAGGCCAGCCGCGAGGCGATGATGGCGCAGTTGCTCGATGGCGAACTCGACCTCGCCTTGGGCATCTTTCCTGAGCTGCCCCAGGACATTACCGCGCAGACACTGTTCGAGGACAGCTTCGTCAGCATCGCCGACCGTCAGGTGTTGCCAGCCAAAGGTGGCCTTGCACTGGATGACTGGCTGGCACGGCCGCACGTGCTCATGGCCATGCGCCCGGACGCCCATGACGAGATCGAGCGCGCGCTGGGTGCACGGGGCCTGCGCCGGCGCATCGCCCTGGCGCTGCCGCACTGGAGCGCCGCCGTCGAGGTGCTCGGCGGCACCGACCTGATCCTTACCGTGGCCAAGCGAGCGGTGGGCCCGATGCGCCCACACAAGGGCCTGCGCCAGTTCGCACCACCCTTGGCAATTCCAAACCTGGCCTATCAGCAGGCCTGGCACACCAGAAAAGACAGCGATCCAGGGCATCGCTGGCTGCGGGAGACGGTCTGGGCCTGTTGCCAGCCCGGCCGCTGATCAGGCTTCGGGCTGTTTGACGATGGCCGTCTTGGCAGTCGCCGGGCTTGCGGCCCAGGTGCTCTGTACCAGGAACACCCCAACGAGTATCAGAACCACCCCCGCAAGCCTGGGCAGGCTCACGGGTTTGCTGGCAACGCCCATCAGCCCGAAATGGTCGACAATCACCGACGTCAGAATCTGCCCCGCCACCACGAGCACCAGAAAACCCGCGGTTCCAAGCTTAGGGGTCAAGGCGGCGGCAGCGGCTACGTACAGTGCGCCAAGCACCCCGCCGATCCACAGCCACCATGGGCCTTGCAGTGCTTTGCCCAGGTCGGGCAGCGGTACCCGCAGGATCAGCAAGGCTGCGATGACCACCACAGAACTGACCGTCAATGACGTGAAGGCGCCCCAAAGCCAGTGCCCGAGCGCACGACCAACGGCCGCGTTGCTGGCGGCCTGGTAGGGCAGCACGACTCCGGCGAGCAGCGCCAAAACCAAGGGAAGAAACGCAATAAGCAGGGCCTTGTTAGGCATAGGTGCACTCATCTGAAGACAGGGTCGGTACATCATCCGCAAATCCACGGAGGTTATGGAAATCGAAATCCTGCACTCAGATTATTCGCCACATGGATGATGGATGCCGATCAATGATGCCGGCCCGGTCGCGGGATCGCCCCCCCGACCGGGCCGGCGATAGGTCAGCGGGATGTCTCTATCCGCAGTACTTCGGTGTAGATAGCATCGACCGTCTGGTCGACTTTGAGGTTTTTCATTCGTGCCTGCAGCTCAGGGTCCTCGACCTTGACCACCTGCAACTTGCCTTCCGGCGGTAGCAGGCTGACCTCATGGGTCTTGAGATCGATCTTCTTGATCTGCGACGTTACCCGCACCTGGCGGAATGCCTCACCGCCCGGGTTGGGGTTGTCCTTGGTGGCGCGGATGGTTCCAGACTCATCGCTGGCTTTGGGCGCCCCGCCCACCTCTGTGTTGAGTACATAGGCCACCGCACGGGTCACGTAGATATCGACCTGGTCACCGACTTTGAGGTTGGGCAGCGCCTTGGCCTTTTCCGTGAGCTGGAACGTCACGTCCTTGTCGTCAGGGCCTTTGACCGTGACCTGCCGGTTGGCCTGGTCGATGGCGGTGACCTGAGTGGTCACATGACTTTCCAGTGCTTCACTGGCAATGGGTATATCGGCAGCCTGCACCGTGTAACTGGCGGTACCGACGAGCGTGGCAAGCGCAACAGCGCGAGCGAGTGTACAAAGAGCATTCATAGGCCTGCTTCCCTGTGTTCAAGACCGGACAGGCGCGTGAACGCTTCACGCGCCGCTCCTACACCATAGCTGGACTTACCGATTGCGCGTGACCCGCCATACGGTATTGGCCAAATCATCGGCGATGATCAGTGCCCCCCGAGGGTCAACCGTCACACCGACCGGCCGGCCGCGAGTCTGGCCATCCTCGGCCCGGAAGCCGGTGGCGAAGTCGATCGGTTCACCGGCAGGCTTGCCGTTGCTGAACGGCACGAAGATCACCTTGTAGCCCACAGGGTTTGGCCGGTTCCAGCTGCCGTGCTCGCCGACGAACACGCCGTCGGCAAAGCGCTCGCCCATGGCCGGTATGGAAAAGTCCACGCCCAGCGCGGCCACATGCGAACCGAGGCTGTAATCGGGCTTGATTGCGGCAGCCACCTTGTCCGGGTTCTGCGGTTTCACCCGCTCATCGACGTTCTGCCCCCAGTAGCTGTAGGGCCAGCCATAGAAGCCACCTTCGCGCACCGAAGTGAGGTAGTCCGGCACCAGGTCCGGGCCCAGTTCATCGCGCTCGTTGACCACGGTCCACAACTGCCCGCTGCCAGGCTGGATGGCCAGCGCCGTCGGGTTACGCAAGCCGGTGGCGTAGGGTTTGTGCGCGCCGGTGGCAGCGTCTACCTGCCAGACCATGGCGCGATCGACTTCGGCTTCCATGCCCCGCTCGGTGATATTGCTGTTCGAGCCGATACCCACATACAGGTAGCGGCCATCGGGGCTGATGGTCAACGCCTTGGTCCAGTGGTGATTGATCTGGGCCGGGAGGTCGGTGACTTTGGTCGGCGGGCCGCCCGCCTGGGTCTGGCCTTCCTGATAGTCGAAACGCACCAGCGCGTCCTGGTTGGCCACGTACAGCTTGCCATCGGCAAAGGCCAGGCCATAAGGCGCGTTGAGGTTTTCGGCAAACACCATCTGCACCTCGTAGGTGCCATCGCCGTCGGCGTCGCGCAGCAGTGTCAGGCGGTTGCCACCCTTGACCTGGGTATTGCCCTTGGCCTTGATCTGGCTGGCGATGACGTCCTTGGGCTTGAGCTTGGCCGCACTGCCGCCCCGGCCTTCGGCCACCAGAATGTCACCGTTGGGCAGTACCAGGCTCTGACGCGGGATTTTCAGGTCAGTGGCAATGGCTGTGATGCTGTAACCCTCAGGCACGGTCGGCTTCTGCTCGCCCCAGTGTGCGGGCTGGGCGATCTTCATGCTCGGCAACAGGCCACGCTCGGGGGCCGGCAATTTCGGGTCGGGGCCCAGGGCCTGGGTGGCCTCGCCTTCCCCACCGCAGGCGCTCAACAACAGCGCTACACTCAATACAGGCAATGCATGCAAAGGTTTCATGCCGCACCTCCCGAACGCAGGTTGCTCATACCCAGCCAGGCCGCTACGCAGGCCAGCACGGTCACGATCAAAGACAGCACCAGGCCCGCAGGCATCACTGCCCAGGCATCCTTGGCGTGCTCGAAGGCATTGACCAGCCCTAGTACCCAAGTCACCAGCAACAGCAGAAAGTACAGCGTTGGCCGCCCGCCCTTGCGCTCGGCGCGGACCAGGTTGGCCAGCGCGAACAGCAACGTCAGCCCGCAGAACAGCAGGCCGCCGGCAATCAACCAGGAGGCGAAGTTGCTCCACTGGATCTGGTAGCTCTTGAAGTAGGCTATGTCACTCAGCAATGCGCCAAGAAACAGCGGGACCGTGCCGGCCAGCAAGATTGCGTGCAGCGGGCTGGGCGTGCATCGGTAGAGGGTTTGCTCGGTAGCGGTCACGGCGCCTCCTTACTCAGTCAGTGACCCGGGGCTGGCGGACAGGCGCGAGTGCCCGGTCCGTCAGGCGTGCGCGGGGTGCGCTTAGCAAAGGATCACCTTGACGTCCGGTTAGTTCACCGCTTGGCTTGATAGAAATATCCTGAAAGACTTCACCCCCTTTCCACCAGAGGCAAATGGCATGAGCGCTGATAAAGCACGACCGTACGCGTTGTGGGCCGCATATGCCCTGCTTAGCCTCAGCATGGCACTGACTGCCGGATGTTCGAACAAGCACAGCCAGGCTCGCTACCAGACAGCGGCATTGGGCTCGAACTGTTTCGCCAAGGCCGTGCCCACTATGGGAGAAGGCGGCCTGGCGTGGGGCGATACCTTGAGCATGGCCCGCCACAAGTCGATGAACAATTGCATCCGCTATGCCGGCCGGTCCGGCGGAACGCCCAGGACCTGCCAGGTGGTCGTGGCCAAGTGCAAGAACTAGCGGCTGCCGGGTTCCGCCCCCTCAAGCCGGGCGTCCAGCACGGCTTCCAGATCCGCCAGTTCGATTTCACCGCCGGCCTCCAGCAGCGCACACCGTTTTGTACAGTCGATGATCACGCGTATGCCGTCGCGCGCGCGGTGGCTTGGGTACTTGCGCAATGCCAGTTCGACGGTCGAGCCGCTATGCCAGGTGCTGACGTCCGCTGACCAACAGGTATCCTGGAAGCTCAGCAGGCAAGTGCCTTGGTGGGTATCGAGAACACGCGGGGAATAGACCCAATGCGTATTTCCAGCCTCCCACGGCCTCACCATTACCCGGTAGTGGTCATCCGCTGAGCGGGACTGCACCTCGTCTTCGACTGAGGGCTGGCCGTTGGCGGCCACGTAGCGGTCGAAAGCATTGACCTGCCCCGCCGTACGGCAGCCTTCCGAGTAATAGGCCACGTGCTGCCTGTACCGGGCAAATTCGGCGCACTGGGCGCCATCGGCGAACAAGGAGGCGATAGCAGCGCTCTGCACCAACCAGTAGATCTCATCCGAACCTTCGTGGGCTTTGCTGCTACCCAAGGTGATTGCCTGGCCCAGCAGATCGCTGGCCAGGCGCCGGCCTTCATGACGCACTGCGTCATCGGCCAGCGGCGCGGACCTATTAGCCGCTTGCGCCATTAAGGCCGCGTAGCGCAGGTACAGGGCCTCGCCAATCAGGCCCGGTGCGGGGTAATCGGGAAGAGGCAGGTCGAGCGGCTCGAGCCTTGTCACACCGCCTTGGCCCGGGCGGCATGCAGTTTCTTGTAGCTCTCGATCAAGCGCAGGTGGCGGTCCAGCCCCTCCAGCTTCAGGCTGGTCGGGGTCAGGCCATGGAAGCGCACGCTACCGTCCACCGAACCCAGCACTGCATCCATGCGCAGGTTGCCGAACATGCGGCGGAAATTGGCCTCGTAGTCCTCCATCTGAAGCTCATCATCCAACACCACTTCCAACACCACATTCAGGGCCTGGTAGAACAAACCGCGCTCGACAGTGTTGTCGTTGAACTGCAGGAACGCCTCGACCAGCTCCTTGGCGTCCTCGAAACGCTTCAGCGCCAGGCAGATCAGCAGTTTCAACTCAAGGATGGTCAACTGGCCCCACACCGTGTTGTCATCGAACTCGACACCGATCAGCGTGGTGATGGTGGTGTAGTCGTCCACCTCACAGTTGTCCAGGCGCTTGAGCAGCGCACGCAATGCACGGTTGTCCAGGCTGTGCAGGTTGAGGATGTCGGCACGGAACCCCAGGGCACGGTTGGTGTTGTCCCAGATCAGGTCCTCGACCGGGTAGATCTCCGAGTAACCCGGTACCAGGATGCGGCAGGCGTTGGCGCCGAGGTTGTCGTACACAGCCATGTACACCTCTTTGCCCATGCCCTCGAGGATGCCGAACAGGGTCGCGGCTTCCTGGAGGTTGGAGTCTTCGCCATGGCCGGAGAAGTCCCACTCGACGAATTCGAAGTCGGCCTTGGCGCTGAAGAAGCGCCACGACACCACACCACTGGAATCGATGAAGTGCTCGACGAAGTTGTTCGGCTCGGTCAGCGCGTGGCTTTCGAAGGTCGGCTGCGGCAAGTCGTTGAGCCCCTCGAAACTGCGGCCCTGCAGCAGTTCGGTAAGGCTGCGTTCCAGCGCCACCTCCAAGCTTGGGTGCGCGCCGAACGAGGCGAACACGCCGCCGGTACGCGGGTTCATCAAGGTCACGCACATGACCGGGAATTCACCGCCCAGCGACGCGTCCTTGACCAGCACCGGGAAGCCCTGCTCTTCCAGCCCCTGGATGCCTGCGACGATGCCTGGGTACTTGGCCAGCACCTCCTGCGGCACATCCGGCAGGCACAACTCGCCCTCAAGGATTTCACGCTTCACGGCCCGTTCGAAGATCTCCGACAGGCACTGCACCTGCGCTTCGGCCAGAGTATTGCCTGCGCTCATGCCGTTGCTGAGGAACAGGTTTTCGATCAGGTTGGACGGGAAGTACACCACCTGCCCGTCCGACTGGCGCACGAACGGCAGCGAACAGATGCCACGCGCGGTATTGCCCGAGTTGGTGTCATACAGGTGCGAACCACGCAGCTCGCCGTCCGGGTTGTAGATCTGCAGGCAGTATTCGTCGAGGACCTCGGCTGGCAGCGCGTCCTTGGGGCCCGGCTTGAACCACTGCTCGTTGGGGTAGTGCACGAACGGCGCGTTGGCGATGTCCTCGCCCCAGAACTGGTCGTTGTAGAAGAAGTTGCAGTTCAAACGCTCGATGAATTCACCCAGCGCCGAGGCCAGCGCGGCCTCTTTGGTCGAGCCCTTGCCGTTGGTGAAGCACATCGGCGACTGCGCATCGCGCACGTGCAGCGACCAGACGTTGGGCACGATGTTGCGCCACGAGGCGATCTCGATCTTCATGCCCAGCCCGGCGAGCAGGCCCGACATGTTGGCGATGGTCTGCTCCAGCGGCAGGTCCTTGCCGGCGATGTAGGTGGTGGTGTCGGCCACCGGCATGAGCAGGCCCTGGGCGTCGGCATCGAGGTTGTCCACCTGCTCGATGATGAACTCGGGGCCGGTCTGTACCACTTTCTTGACCGTGCAGCGGTCGATGGAGCGCAGGATGCCCTGCCGGTCCTTCTCAGAGATGTCCTCCGGCAGCTCGACCTGGATCTTGAAGATCTGGTTGTAGCGGTTCTCGGGGTCGACGATGTTGTTCTGCGACAGGCGGATGTTTTCGGTAGGGATATCCCGGGTCTGGCAGTACAGCTTGACGAAATAGGCGGCGCACAGGGCCGATGAGGCAAGGAAATAGTCGAACGGCCCCGGGGCCGAGCCATCGCCTTTGTAGCGGATCGGCTGGTCGGCGATCACCGTGAAGTCGTCGAATTTGGCTTCAAGACGAAGGTTGTCGAGAAAGTTGACCTTGATTTCCATGCGGGAACACCGTGATTTAAGCGTGCAAAACGAAATTGGCCGGCATTATCCGGTTTTTTCGGCTGGAAGTCCTGTTTGTCTGTGCCGCCCACCGCTGCGGCACTTGATTGCGCATTTCGCCGGATTGCTTGCCTGATTCTCTGAACCTGCCGTACACGGCAGGCCGCCGCTCACCCCGCTGTGCTAGCGTTTGCGGATTGGGGAACAACGTATTCCCTGCACGGCAACATAATCACAACCGATGATCAGCAGGTGAGCCATGGAACTTCGAATCAACCAGAAGACCTACCAGGTCGAGGCCGACGCCGACACGCCGTTGCTGTGGGTGATCCGCGACGACCTCGGCCTGACCGGCACCAAGTACGGCTGTGGCCTGGCACAGTGCGGCGCCTGCTCGGTGCTGGTGGACGGCAATGTGGTGCGCGCCTGTGTCACGCCGGTGGCCGGGGTGGTCGGGCGTGAAGTGACCACCATCGAAGCCATCGAGGCCGACGCGGTGGGCAAGCGCGTGGTGGCCGCGTGGGTCGAGCATCAGGTGGCCCAATGCGGTTACTGCCAGTCCGGGCAGGTGATGGCGGCCACCGCGCTGCTCAAGCACACCCCGCAACCGAGCGATGCGCAAATCGATGCGGCGATGGTCAACCTGTGCCGCTGTGGCACTTATAACGCCATCCATGCCGCCGTGCACGAACTCGCCCAAGGGGAGAAGGCCTGATGAATACGCCTGTCGATAACCCTGCAGCGCTGCTCGACCTGCCGCCGGGCGAAACGGTCAACCTGTCGCGTCGGCGCTTTCTCGCCGGTACCGCCGTAGGCGCCCTGGTCCTGGGCTTCGGCCTGCCGCTGGGCGTCAGCCGGGTCCAAGCGGCGACGGCCGCTGCCCAGGAACGCGGCACCCAGGTACCTGCATTCCTGGAAATCCGCCAGGACGGCACGGTACGCCTGCTCTGCCCGTTCATGGAAGGCGGCCAAGGCACCTACACCGCCATGGCGCAGATCGTCGGCGAAGAACTGGACGCGGACCCTGCCACGTTCGTGGTCGACAGTGCCCCGCCGGGCGAAGCCTACGTAGTGATGGAAAACGGCATGCGCATCACCGGCGGCAGCATGTCGGTGCGCATGAGCTACCCGACCATGCGCCGCCTCGGCGCCCTCGCCCGGGCCATGCTGCTGCAAGCCGCCGCCGAGCAATGGGGCGTACCGGTGAGCGAGCTGTCCACCGAACCTGGCAAAGTGCTGCACGCCGCCTCGGGCCGTTCGCTGGCCTATGGCGAGCTGGCTGAACGGGCCATGGACCTGCCGGTACCGAACCCAGCGGGCATCACGCTGCGCGACCCCAGCCAGTTCCGCTGGATCGGCAAGCCGGTGCGCCGTGTCGATGCCTACGACAAATCCACCGGCAAAGCGCTCTACACCATCGACATCACGCTCGACGGCATGCTCCACGCCGCTGTGCAGCATGCCCCGCGCCTGGGCATGACCGTAGGCAGCCTGCGCAACGAAGACCAGGTCAAGGCCATGAAAGGCGTGCACTCGGTGCATCAATTGCCAGGCGCCGTTGCCGTGGTGGCCGAACGCTGGTGGCACGCCAAGCGTGCGGTCGAGGCGCTGCAGGTGGACTGGCAGGAGCCGGGCGCCGACAGCCAGGTACGCGCGATGCCCGCCGACTTCTCCAGCGATGCCTGGCGCGAGCACCTGGCCGCCCAGACAGGCCCCGCCAAGGACGACGAAAGCGAAGGCGATGTGGCCGCAGCACTGGGCAATGCCAAGACCAAGGTCGAAGCCACCTACCACAACCAGTACCTCAACCATGCCCAGCTGGAGCCGCCGTCGGCACTGGCGCGCTTCAACCCCGACGGTTCGCTGGAGGTCTGGCTGCCCAACCAGGCGCCGGACATGTTCCGTGACGACATCGCCAAACGCACCGGCCTGGATCCTGCACAGATCACCCTGCACTCGCCGCTTCTGGGCGGGTTCTTCGGTCGCCACTTCCTGTATGACTCGGCCAACCCTTACCCGCAGGCCATCTTGCTGGCCAAGGCCGTCGGCCGCCCGGTCAAGCTGATCTGGAGCCGCGAGGAAGAATTCCTGCGCGATGTGCTGCGGCCGGTTGCGGTGGTCAAGTTCCGCGCAGGGCTGGATGCCGATGGCCTGCCAGTGGCTATCGAAGCGGTGAGTGCCACAGAGGGGCCGACCGAGGCCCTGGCGGGCAAGCAAGGCGAGAAAATCGACCCGACGGCGCTCGAAGGGCTGTCGGGCAAATCCTACGCCATCGCCAACAAGCGCATCGCACAGATCTACGTCAAGGGCCCGGCCATGCTGGGTTACTGGCGCTCGGTGGGCAACTCGCTGAACGATTTCTTCTATGAGTCCTTCCTGGACGAGCTGGCTGACAAAGGCGGTAAAGACCCCTTTGAGTTGCGCCTGCACCTGCTGCGCGACAACCCGCGCCTGACCAACCTGCTGCAAGCGGTGGGTGAATTGTCCGGTGGCTGGAAGCGCGGGCCGTTCACCGCTGAAGACGGCAGCAAGCGGGCGCGTGGTGTGGCCATGGCTTCGCCGTTCGGCTCGGAGGCCGCCGTGATCGCCGAAGTATCGATCGAAGATGGCCAGGTCAAGGTTCACGACATCTGGCAGGCGATCGACCCCGGCAGCATCGTCAACCCAGCGATCATCGAAGCCCAGGTCAACGGCGCCGTGGCCCTTGGCCTGTCGCAGACGCTGGTTGAGGAAGCCGTATACATCGATGGCAAGCCGCGCGCGCGCAACTACGACCTGTACCCGATCCTGCCAGCCTCGCGCATGGCCCGGGTGCATGTGCGCATTGTCGAAAGCGGCGCGAAGATGGGGGGCATTGGCGAGCCGCCGTTGCCTGCGGTGGCGCCAGCAGTGGCCAACGCGGTGGCGCAACTCACAGGCCAGCGCATCCGCAGCCTGCCCATGAGCCGCCATACCTTCAGCTGACCGGACAAGGACCGCCACATGACCCACAGTCGATTCGCAAGAACCGCAGGCTGGCTGGCGCTGCCGTGCCTGGTCGCTGCAGGCCTGCTGGCCTGGTATGTCACCCGTGAGCCCGCTTCGCCCTTCGTCACCGAACAGAACGCCAGCTTCGACCCGGCGCTGGTCAGCCGTGGTGAGTACGTGGCCAGGCTCAGCGACTGTGTCGCCTGCCACAGCCTGCCCGACGGCAAGCCATTTGCCGGTGGGCTGGAAATGGCCACACCGCTGGGGGCGATACACGCCACCAATGTAACTCCCGACCCCGCGACCGGCATCGGCCATTACAGCCTTGCCGACTTCGACCGCGCTGTGCGCCACGGCGTCGCACCAGGCGGACGGCGGCTGTACCCCGCCATGCCCTACCCTTCATATGCCAAGCTCAGCGATGACGATGTGCGGGCGCTGTATGCCTTCTTCATGAAAGGCGTACAGCCTGCCCAACAGGCGAACATCCCCAGCGATATCCCGTGGCCGTTGAACATGCGCTGGCCGATCGCACTGTGGAATGGCGTGTTCGCAGCAGACGAACCTTATGCAGCCAAACCGGCGCAGGACGCGGTGTGGAACCGAGGCGCCTACATCGTTCAGGGCCCCGGCCACTGTGGCAGTTGCCATACCCCACGGGGCCTGGCCTTCAACGAAAAAGCCCTGGATGAAGGTGGCAAAGCGTTCCTGGCCGGCGCGCTGCTCGATGGCTGGTACGCACCCAGCCTGCGTAACGACCACAACACCGGCCTGGGCCGCTGGAGCGAGGCCCAGATCGTGCAGTTCCTCAAGCACGGGCGCAACCAGCATGCGGTGGTCTATGGGTCGATGACCGAGGCGTTCAACAATTCCACCCAGTTCATGAGCGATGACGACCTGGCAGCGATCGCCCGCTACCTCAAATCGTTGCCGGCCGACCCCCAACGTGACGGCGCGCCGTGGCAGTATCAGGCAGTGTCTGCCGGTGAACGCCTGAACAGCCCCGGCGCCCACACCTACGTGACCCGCTGCGCTACGTGCCATGGCCTGGATGGCAAGGGCCAGGCAGAGTGGATGCCGCCGCTGGCGGGGGCCACCTCGGCGCTGGCCAAGGAGAATGCTTCGGCGATCAACATCACCCTCAATGGCTCGCAACGGATCGTCGCCGCCGGGCTGCCGGATGCCTACCGCATGCCTGCGTTCCGCGAGCAGTTGTCGGACCAGGAGATCGCCCAGGTGCTGAGCTTTGTCCGCAGTACCTGGGGCAACCACGGCGGTGCGGTCGACGCGCAGGCCGTCAGCAAGCTGCGCGGGGATACCGACCCGGCCAGCAGCAGCCCGATCATCTTGCACATGCGCTGAGGAAACACTGTCAATGGAAAGCATCGACCTGTTGGTCCTGCGCACCACCCGTGACTGGCTCCAGGCCGGCGAGCGGGTGCTGCTGGCGACCGTAGCCCGCACCTGGGGTTCGTCGCCCAGGCCGGTGGGCTCGATGATGGCCCTGCGTGGCGATGGCAGGGTCATTGGCAGCGTCTCCGGTGGCTGCATCGAGGATGACCTGGTGCACCGCTACACCACTGCCTACAACGGCGAAGGCATGCCGGAAGGGCCGCCGCGCGTGGTGCGTTATGGCGTCAGTGCCGACGAGGCTCATCGCTTTGGCCTGCCCTGCGGCGGGACCCTGGAGCTGATACTCGAGTTCAGCCCTTCATTGCCCAGCCTTGAGCAGCTTCTGCCGCAGCTGGACGCTGGCAACCTGGTCCGTCGCGAGCTGGACCTCGGCACCGGTGGCGTAAGCCTGGCCGCCACGCACGCACCCGAGCAGTTCAGCTTCGATGGCCAACGCATGGTCAATACCCTGGGCCCCGGCTACCGCATGCTGCTGATCGGTGCCGGGGTACTGGCCGAGTACCTGGCGACCATGGCGCTGTTCAACGGCTTCAAGGTGGCCGTTTGCGACCCTCGCCGCGAATACATGGATGGCTGGAATGTCGCGGGCGTGGAGAAGATAGTCGGCATGCCGGACGATGTGGTCAGGGCCTTTGCCCCCGACCTGCGCAGTTGCATCATTGGCCTGAGCCATGACCCCAAGCTGGACGACCTGGCCCTGCTCGAAGCCTTGCACAGCACAGCCTTCTACATCGGTGCGATCGGTTCCCGGCGTAACAGCCAGCTGCGCCGCGAACGGCTGATCGAGCACTTCGGTGAGACGCAAGCCTCACTCGAACGCCTGCATGGCCCCATCGGTATCTATATCGGCAGCAAGACCCCTGCAGAGATCGCGGTCAGCGTCATGGCGCAGGTTCTTGCCATCAAGAACGGCGTTGCCTTGCCCAGCGCGGTCGATGTGACCAAGGCCAAGCGGGCTCGGGAAGCCAGTGCATGAGGTGAACGTGCGCCAATGCCAGCACACCGTGCCTCAATGCTGCCCGCCCGCTTGCTCCTGCTTCCAGCGCTCCAGGTTCTTCGCCAGCAGCTGCCCAGGCAGCGGGCCAGAGACGATTTCCTTCATTTTTTGCGCCAGTTGCTCACGCAGCCTGGGCTGGTTGCACGGCGATGCATGGGACAGCGCCAGGTACAGGCCTTCACTGGACACCGGCGGATCGAGCACCTTCAATTGCTTGTCCATACCCAGCGTGCGCGCCAGCGCCATGCCGGGGTACTGCTCATAGATCAGGTAGTCGTTGCGCTTGTGCAGCAGCTTCTCGAACGCCTGCCTGGCACCGGGAACGGCTTCGAGCGTTAGGTTGGCCCTGGCGTAATCGTCGAACTCTTGGCCGTGGCTGTTGCTGACCAGGGTGCCGCCCTTGCGCCTCTTCAGGTCTGACCAGCCACGGTAGGCAAAGGCAGCGTCCTGGCGCACCCAGACAACACTTGGCGTATGCAAGAACGGCGGGCTGATGAAGTCCGCCTCCTGCTGACGCGCCTGGGTCAGGAAGTAACCGGCCATCAAGTCGATACGGCCTTTGCGCACCTGTTCCTGAGCCCGCGACCATGGCCCGCCGTAGACCACCTGCATTTTCACACCGAGCGCCTGGCCCAGGTAGTCAAGCAGGTCGGCGTTGGCACCGATCAGTCGCTGGGGGTCGTTCGGGTCGCGCCACAAGTAAGGGGGATATTCCGGATTGCCGGTGGCCGTCAGTTGCCGACACACATCCTCCGCTGCCCAGGCCTGAGGCAACAGAATCAGGGAAAACGAAAGCAGCAAAGACCGGCCGGACCACCGCTCGACCATCTACAACCCTCGGTGCATGCGGCCTTAGGCGGCCAGCCGTGGTCGCGAAAGGCTGCCACATCCTGTGCACGTCTGCTGTACTGCTGCCCGCATGCTCTACAGAGTCTGGACGAGAATCCGCTGGCTGCCAGAAATTTATCCGGGCATGCGCGCCAAAGACCGCTTGGCGGCCGCCTGGAACACGCCGCGCAGTGCCTTGACTTGCTCTTCGGTGAGCGTTTGCGCGCAGCTCAGCCCCTGCAGGAAGCCTATGCCCCAGTTTTTGGTCTGATCCAGTTGCTGACGGTTTTCCGCTTCGGCGATATCGCCCAGATGCAGCGCGGCGTGGTGTTCGTAACGGTCACCCAGTGCCAACTTGCGCAGTTCACCCAGAGCGACCTTGAATTCAGCGGCGGCAACATCGTCCAGGCCCAGGTGCTCATACTGAAGCAGGCTCAGACGGTCGGTGGCGGTCATCTTCGAATCTCCGTTTCTCTATAAAAGGAGCAGTTGCAGGAAAGTCACCGACCAACCCAGAACGCTTCCAGGCGCCAGGTGATGGTGGTGTGGTAATGAGGGTTGTATACCATAGGTGGGGCCCATCGCCCTAGCGGTGTGCGCCGTCCGGTTGGCTGTAGCCACCAGGGGCGACTACCAGGCCCCTTTCACCGCCAGGGTGATACTCGGCTCGTCGTCGACTTGGTCGAGGGCCGCAACCGGCAGCTATGCTGTCAGATGCAATTCCCATTCAGTGGAGGTGTGTCATGCGTCCGTTCACAGGGAGTTTCCTGCTGGTGCTGCTTTGCGTAGCCCCGGCACTGCAGGCCCAGTCGGTAACCCCATTAAAAGGTCAGAGCAGCCAGCAGATGCAGCTGGATATCAACGAATGCAATACCGTGGCAGCCAACGCCGCGAACAACGCCGCAACCACCTCCAGCTCCAATGTCGGTGGCCGGGTCAAAGGCGCGGCTGTGGGTGCTGCAGCCGGTGCCGCTGGCGCCCAGGTACGCAGCAACCAGCATGAAGCGTTGTCTGACCGGGCCGGCGACGACGCCAAAGAAGAGTATCGGCAGAACCGTGCTGGGGAAGTGGCCGCTGCCGGAGCGGTCGTCGGTGGTTCCCGGCAACGCCAGGATCGCCGCGAGGACCGGCGCACCGAGGATCAGGCACAAAGTTCGGCGCAAGCCAGCGCCTACAGCGGTTGCCTGCAAGGGCGGGGATATCAGGTCAATCCTTGATCTGGGGCTGCCGGTTGGTTGGCAGACGAACATTGCCTAACCAACCGTGCGTCGCTTCACGCACGTGTTTCAACCGGTTTTCACCGCGAAGCGTTACCGACGGCGTTTCCACACTCACCTGCACATCCGTCGGCAACGCCCCCATCAACGCTGCCAGTGGCAACTGCCCCTGCCCCGGCAATAACCGCCCTTCACGCGCCTCCTGGATAATCAATGCCTCAGCCGGCGCAGTGAGCGGCGCATCGCACAGTTGCAGCGCTCGCAGGTAGCGCGGGTCGACTTCGGCAAGTGCCGCTACATCCCCGCCCGAACGGAACAGATGCAGCGCATCCACCAGTACCGCGCTGTTGTCCTGCCCAGCCATGTTCAACACAGCCAGCGCCTGCTGCAAGGTCGCCACCGGTCTCCAGCGCATGAACTCCAGGTCTACACGCAAACCATACTCCTTGGCCATTTCACACAGCGCCGCAAAGTTGTGCGCAAGCCGCACACCGTCTTCATCATCCCCGGATACCGTGAGGCTGGTGGCACCCAGTTCAGCGCCTGCCGCCAGCAACATCGCACAATCGCCAACCTGCACCTGCGGCGTCAGCGAGACGAACTCTATGTCGGCAACGCCTACACCCTCACCTGCCATCACAGCCTTCAGCTCCCGTAGCGCCTGGCCACCAACCGCAAGCGGATACGCTTGCGCACCCGGCATCACCGGGTGCAGCCGCAACCCAACAGTGCTGAAACCGGCCCGGCCGGCTTCACGCACCAGCGCTTCAGGCGCAAGGTCCAGCGCTGTCAGGTGGGCAACCCCTAGCGGCTTCAATAAGTCGCCCTCCCGCCACTGAGGTCGAATACGAAGCCTGTGGTAAAGCTGCATTCCGGCCCGGCGATCCAGGCCACCATGTTGGCAATCTCCTCAGCCTTGAGGAAACGCCCCATCGGGATCTTGGCTTTGCTGGCCGCGATATGCTCCGCAGTCATCTCGGCCATCAACGGGGTTTCGACCATCGCCGGGGCGATGCAGTTGAGCGACACGCCATCCTGCGCCAGTTCCTTGGCTGCGGCCTTGGTGAAGGCGATGACCCCGGCCTTGGCAGCCGAGTAGCCGCTTATGTACTGCACGCCATCCTTGCCCGCCATCGACGCCACGTTGACGATCCGCCCATAGCCGCGCTCGCGCATATGCGGGATGGCCGTTCGACAGCAGTAGAAGACGCCGTTCAGGTCGATGGCGATGACCTTGTCCCAGGCTTCTGGCGGGTATTCCCAGGACGGTACCACCGGCCCATTGATGCCAGCGTTGTTGACCAGGATGTCGACCTGCCCCACACGCGCCAGTACGTCAGCGAATGCCGCCTCGACCGAGGCCAGCGAAGCGACATCCACAACCTGGCGCAGCACTGGCTCGAAACCGTTGTCGACGCTGTCCCAGCCATCCACCGCGAGGTCCCAGATCACCACCTGGGCACCGGCGGTGTGCAGCCGTTGGGCGATGGCCAGGCCGATGCCACGCATGCCGCCAGTAACGATTGCAGTTTGCCCTTGCAGGGGTTGGCTCATTGTTCAGCTCCTTTTTCAACACAGGGAATATCCGGCAGGCGACGCAGGTCGCGCACCATGAACAGGTAACACAGCGCGCCCAGCGCGGTGATCGAGGACACGAACACCAGGGCCCAGACGAATGACCCGGTGGCCGTCACGATCAGGCCGATGGTCAATGGGGTAACGATGCCGGCGGCGTTGGCGAACAGGTTGAACAGCCCGCCACTGAGGCCCAGCAAGCCTTTGGGCGCGATGTCGGAAACGATCATCCAGGCCAGGGCCGACATACCCTGGGCGAAATAGGCAATACAGAGGATGGCGATGACCAGCACGTCCGACTCGACATAGTTGGCCAGGACAATGACCGACGCGGTCAGCAGGCCGGCGATCACCGGCAGCTTGCGCGCCACATTTAGCGAGTAGCCGCGGCGCAGCAAGGCATCGGAGAGCCAGCCGCCGACCAGCGTGCCCAACGAAGCGGCGATGAACGGCAGCACCGCCACCCAGCCGACCTTGAGCCACGGCATATGCCGCTCGGTGACCAGGTAGGTCGGGAACCAGGTGAGGAAAAACACGTTGGTCGAGTTGCAGGCGAACTGCCCCAGGCAGATACCGAGCATGTTGCGGTGCTTGAGCAGCGCCGGGATCTGTGACCACTGGAACACCGTGGCTTTCTGGCCACCATCGACCACGCCACCGCCGGCAGCGATATGGTCCAGCTCTGCCTGGTTGGCGGTGGTCGACTGGTGTGGCTCATGGTATTTGCGCCACCAGACCACGCCGTAGAGCACGCCCAGCAACCCGACCGCCATCAGCAGAAAGCGCCAGCCATAGGCGTGCAAGACCCAAAACAGCAACGGTGTCAGGAACGCAAGGCCGGTGTACTCGGCAAAGGTGTAGATACCCGTCGCCCTGGCCCGCTCGCTTTGCGGGAACCAGGTCGCCACCACGCGGCTGTTGGTGGGGAAGCACGGCGCTTCTGTCACACCGACCAGAAAGCGCATGCCCAGCAAGGACAGAAACCCTTGGGCCAAGCCCTGCAGGCCGGTGAACAGCGACCACAACGTCAGTGCCAACCAGTAGGTGAGCTTGGTGCCCAGCCGGTCGATCAGTATGCCGCCGGGGATCTGCGCAGCAGCGTAGGTCCATGAGAACGCGGAGAAAATCACCCCCATCATCGCCGCATTCAGCCCCAGATCGGCGCTGATGCTTGGCGCGGCGATGCCCATGACGCTGCGGTCCAGGTAGTTGATCATGGTGCCGCCAGAGATCAGCGCCAGAATCATGAAACGGGTACGGGTACGTTGCTGCTGGCGCGCAGGCGTGTCGAACACCCCGGCGCCGCTAGGCTGATCAGCATTCATGACAATTGCTCTCTTGTTATTGGAATGGCGAATGCGCAGGCGTCAGGCAAACCCGAACAGGCGCCTGGGGGTATCCCACATGATGGTTCGCCGCAGGTGCGGGTCTGGCATCAGGCGCTCGGCCAACTTCAGCAAGGGGCCGTAGTCCACCCGGGTTTGCTGGCGGATGAACGGCCAGTCCGAACCCCATACACAGGCTTGCGGACCAAAAGCGTGGATCAACTCGTGCACAAAGGCGCTGCTCTGCGCATGCAGGGCAGCAGTAGCGGCGAATTTCTGCATGCCCGAGAGCTTCACGCTGGCCCGCCCATGCCGGGCCAGCCTGAGCAGTGCCTGGAAGCCGGCCTGTTGGGTACCGGCCGCCGCATCCGGGCGCCCGCAATGGTCGATCAATACCCGCACCGCACTGCGCTCGATCAGGCCGAGCAATTCGACGAGCTGGTCTTCGCACACCTGGATCTGGGCGAACAGGCCAAGTTCGGCAAGCTTGCCGAACAACGGCCCGACGTCATGCAGGCTCGCCACGCCATACATCGCCGGGTTGAAGGCCACACCGACCACGCCCTGCTCACGCAGCGCGGCCAGTTGCTCGAGGCTGATGTGACGATCGACTACCGCTATGCCCTTGAAACGCCCCTGACCGCTGGCCAAGGCATGCAGCAGGCAGCGGTTGTCAGTGTGGTAGCCACTGTTGGGCCCCACCAACAAGGCATGACGCACGCCATAGGCATCCATCACCTGGTTGAACTGCTCCAGCGGCGCGACCTCCTGACCGGACGGTGCGTACGGCGCATCGGGGTGGTAAGCGAAGCGTGCAGGGTCAAACAAATGGTTATGGCAATCGATCTTCGGTTCATCAAAGATGTTCAAAAGCGGTTCCTTCAAGCGCCACTGCGCTTGCCTGCAGATCTTGTTATTGTTCGCCACCAGGGGCGATTTGCCTGGGTTCACGATACTGCGGGCGTAGCGATAGCGCTCATACACAGATGGCGAAGACCATAACCTAAGGTAATACTCATGCTTCCCGGCAAAGAAGGCAGCGACGCCAGTGCACTGGTGTTCAAACTGCGGCACATGGAGGTGTTCAGGGCGGTGATGCTGACCGGCTCGATCAGCGCCGCCGCGAAGATGCTCTACGTCTCGCAGCCGGCGGTCAGCAAGCTCATCGGCTACATCGAGGGGCGGCTGGCCTACCGCCTGTTCGAGCGCATCAACAACCGCCTGGTACCCACCGCCGAGGCGCAGATCCTGTTCCGTGAGGTCGAACGGGTGTATCAGGCGGCGTTGCAGGTCAATGAGTGCGCAGTGGGGCTGGCCACCGGCACCCAGCGCAAGCTGCGGATTTCCTGCAGCGCCTCGTTGTCGACGGTGGTGATCCCGATCGCCCTGGCCCAGCTAAAGCGTGAGGCGCCCGCACTGCAGATCGAATGGCAGACCTCGCTGATGGGCGAGATGCCCAACCAGATCCTGTCAAAAAAGGTCGACCTGTCGATCGCCGCCCTGCCGGTGGTGCACGATCATTTGCATTCCCAGGCCTTCATGCGTGGACGCATGGTCGTTGCAATGCCCGTCGATCACCCCCTGGCACAGCAGCCCTCACTGACCCTGCAGCAGCTGGAAGGCCACCCGCTGTTACTGTTCCGTCCGGATATGCCGTTCGGCAAGCTGCTGGCGGAGGAGATAGCGCGCCGCGGCCTTCACCTGGACTCGCTGTTGTCGTTCACCAATGCCAACGAAGCCGTGGCACTGGTCAAGCAAGGCATGGGCATCACCTTGATCGATGAGTTCGTGGCACAGGACAGCGGCCTGGCCGTAGTGCGCCTGGCTGACGAAATTCACTTCGATATCAGCTTCGTCCATTCGCGCTTTGAACCGCCGTCGCAGGCGGCGCTGCACCTGATGCGCGTGCTGCATGGCCAGGCGCTCAAGCTGGGGCGGCAGATCCCCGGGTTCGAGTTGCCCAGCATATGAAGCCAGCGGGTCTGGATTTACCTTCACTGCCAGATTGGATCCGCAGGCTGGAAAACGCTAACCTTGCACCGCCGCGCAGCGCGTGACGGTGCGCAGGCCTACCCATGCACTCAGGAGATTCACCGACATGAACGTCTCATTCCAGCCCCGCTGGCTGCTCGCCCTCGCCCTGCCCCTGGTACTCGCCGCCTGTGGCGACAGCGAACCCAAGCAACGTGCCGCCTTCAGCGAATTCCTGCAGACCCGTATCGTCGACAAGCCAGGGGTGCATGTGCCCAAGCTGAGCGCAGACGAAACCAAGGCTTTTGGCCCCTACAGCGATCACTATGCAGTCATCACCCAGTTCAACGGCGCGATGGATGCCGCCGTGCAGCCTCTGGGTAACCTGCTGCAAAAAGGCGCGGTTCGCTCGCTCAATGATGTCACTGCCCGCCGTGACGACATAAAAGCGGTGCAGACCGGCCTGAACGACATGGGCAAGCAGTTGCAGGAGCAAAAGGCCAAGGCGGACACCGCCCATGCCCAGCTCAAGCAGCCGCAAGACCTCAAGGTGGTTTACGACAAGGCCTTTGAGCGCACCGTCAGCGTCCCGGCCGACACCTTCCTGGACGTGCTGCCGCAAATCAACGGCACCCTGGACAGCAGCCTGAAGGTGGCCGACTACGTGGATGCGCACAAGGAAAAGATAGAAATCAACGGGGCCATCGTGAAGGTGTCCGACCCGACCGTTCAGGCTGAGTTGAATGCCTTGCTGGCGGACCTGAACAACCAGGCCAAGACCGTGCAGCAGGCGCAGGCAAGGCTGAAGACGGTGATGCTCGGGCGCTAGTCGGCTGCGATTGAGGCGGCGGGTGAGGGTTTGCTCATACCCGCTGCGGCAATTGGATGTTCACCCGCAATCCCCCTCCCTCTCCCGCCTGGGCGGTGATCGTGCCCTGATGCAGCGCGATTGCCCGACGGGCGATGGCCAAGCCCAGGCCAAAGCCATCGCTGCCGCTGTCCATACCCCGGTCGAACGGCTCGAAAATGCTCTGCAGGCGCGCCGGGTCCACACCTGGCCCTTGGTCGATGATGGTCACTTCCAGCTGTTCACCGTCGTCGGCCAGCAGCGCCAGCACCCGTACTTCGGTACCCGCAGCGGTGTAACGCACGGCATTGCGCACCACGTTCTCAAAGGCGCGATACAGCAGCTCCTCATGCCCGCGGGTAAAGAATGCTGCATCCGCGCTCAGCGAAACCTGGCACTGCTTCATGCCGGCCTCGAAACGGGCATCTTCGACTATCTGCGCCAGCAACTCGATCACATCCAGCGCTTCGCAATTGCCATCGCACGGCTGTGACTGGGCACGCGCCAAGGTCAGCAGTTGCTCGATCAGGTCATCCATGCGCCGTGATTCGCGCTCGATGCGTTCAAGCATCCCATCGCGCTCCGGCTGCTGGCGTATCAGGCCGATGGCCGCGTGCATACGGGTCAAAGGCGAGCGCAGCTCGTGAGAAATATCATGCAGCAGTTGCTGCTGGGCCTCGACCAGCGCCTTGAGCTGGCTGGCCATGCGGTCGCAGTCTTCGGCAAGGTCGACGATCTCGTCGCGGCGCTTGCCCAGGCGTGGCTTGACGCGCACTTCGAACCGGCCCTGGGCGACCTGCCCCATGGCCTCGCGCAGCCAGGTCAAGGGCCTGGTCAGGTACAGGCTACACAGCAAGGCAAACAACGCGCTCATCAACGTACCGGTGAGGAGCGGGCCCATGCCGCGGGGGCGCGGCGCCTCGTCAAGGGAGGTTGCCACCGAAGCGCGCAGCACCAGGGCCTGGCCACCCTGGTCGAGCAGCGCCCGCTCGAAACGAGGCATGGCCACAGCCCTGCCGGCCAGCAAGTGGCCGGTGCCGTCATACAGCCCCACCTGCACACCTTCTGGCTGGGGCGAAACCTGCAACAGCTGGCGGCCGGCCTGCTCGCCGTAGCGGTGCAACATGTTCAGCTCGGTAACCAGCAGCGAACGCAGCGCCGGGGTGTCGCCACGCAGGTCGTCGAGCATGAAGGCCCCCGCGCCCACCAGGAACGTCAGGCTATTGGCCAGCCAGAAGGCCAGGAACAGCTTCCAGAACAGGCGCCGACGCATCATTCGACGATCAGCATGTAGCCCATGCCCCGTACGCTCTGGATCCAGCTGCTGCCGTCGGCGCGTGGGCCGAGCTTCTGACGGATGCTGCTGATGTGCACATCGATGCGTCGATCGTAACGGGTCAGCGGGCGGCCCAGGGCGTTGAGCGACAGGTCTTGCTTGCTCACCAGTTGGCCCGCCTGGCGAGCCAACGCTTCGAGCAGGCTGAATTCAGTCCCGGTCAGTTCCAGAGGAGCAGCGGCCCACTGGGCCTTGCGGCGCCCTGGCCACAACGTCAGCGCCCCACTGCCGATGGCTTCGCCAGCCTGGCTTTCAGCCAACGCGTGCGGTTGCACCCGGCGCAGGATCGCGCGCAAGCGCGCCACCAGTTCGCCCGGGGAGCTGGGCTTGGGCACGTAGTCATCGGCACCCAGCTCCAGGCCGGCAATGCGGTCGATGTTGTCACCACGGGCGGTGAGCAACAGCACCGGAACCTGGCTACGCGCACGAATGCGCCGCAACACTTCGATCCCTGAGATGCCCGGCAGCATCACATCCAGCACCACGATGCGAAAAGCCCCACTCAAGGCTTTGGTCTCGCCCTCTTCGCCGCTAGCCACGGCGGTCGCCTGGAAACCTTCGCGGGCCAGGTAAAGGGCAAGCATTTCGGTGAGTTCGCGGTCGTCATCGACCAACAGCACAGGAATCATGGTGGGTACGCTTAGGCAGGGGTTACAAAGCGCTCATGATCGCCCTGCCGCGCCAGGCTGTCACCGCAAGCTGGGCGAACTTTACACATCTTTACCCTGGGTTAACCGCGCCAAACACAGCCCGCCCTTATCCTCATCGCCCGCTTGCCTGGCAGCCGCCGCGCGCCTTCGCCGAGCCTGCTCAGCCACCCTTACGCCCGCCTGGAACCCCCGATGAACTACCCGCGTCTGTTGCTCTCCATCCTGCTGCTACAAGCCTGCGTGGCCCAGGCGGCGCCGTTCAGGATCGCCGACATCAGGGTCAACGGCCTGCAGCGGGTATCCGCCGGCAGCGTTTTCGGTGCCTTGCCCCTGAACGTGGGCGATCAGGCCGATGACCGGCGCCTGGTGGAGTCGACCCGTTCGCTGTTCAAGACCGGCTTCTTCCAGGATATCCAGCTGAACCGCGACGGCGATGTCCTGATCATCAACGTGGTCGAGCGCCCGTCGGTGTCGAGCATCGAGATCGAAGGCAACAAGGCGATCAGCACCGAAGACCTGATGAAGGGCCTGAAACAGTCGGGCCTGGCCGAAGGCGAGATCTTCCAGCGTGCCACCCTCGAAGGCGTGCGTAACGAACTGCAGCGCCAGTACGTGGCCCAGGGCCGCTACTCGGCCGAGGTCGACGCCGAGGTGGTGCCGCAGCCGCGCAACCGGGTTGCCCTGAAGATCAAGATCAACGAAGGCACCGTCGCTGCCATCCAGCACATCAACGTCGTCGGCAACACCGTGTTCGACGATGAAGAACTGGCGCAGCTGTTCGAGCTCAAGACCACCAACTGGCTGTCGTTCTTCAAGAACGACGACAAGTACGCCCGCGAAAAACTTTCCGGTGACCTGGAGCGCCTGCGTTCCTACTACCTGGACCGCGGCTACATCAACATGGACATCGCTTCCACCCAGGTGTCGATCACCCCGGACAAGAAGCACGTCTACATCACCGTCAACGTCAACGAAGGCGAGAAGTACACCGTTCGTGACGTGAAGCTGTCGGGCGACCTGAAAGTGCCGGAAGACCAGGTCAAGTCGCTGCTGCTGGTGCAGCCGGGCCAGGTGTTCTCGCGCAAGGTGATGACCACCACGTCCGAGCTGATCACCCGCCGCCTTGGTAACGAAGGCTATACCTTCGCCAACGTCAACGGCGTGCCACAGCCCAATGACGAAGACCATACCGTCGACATCATGTTCGTGGTCGACCCGGGCAAGCGTGCCTACGTCAACCGCATCAACTACCGCGGCAACACCAAGACCGAAGACGAAGTGCTGCGCCGCGAAATGCGCCAGATGGAAGGCGGCTGGGCTTCGACCTACCTGATCGACCAGTCCAAGACCCGCCTGGAGCGCCTGGGCTTCTTCAAGGAAGTCAACGTCGAGACCCCGCCAGTGCCGGGCACCGACGACCAGGTCGACGTCAACTACAGCGTCGAAGAGCAGGCATCCGGCTCGATCACCGCCAGCGTGGGCTTCGCCCAGAGCGCCGGCCTGATCCTGGGCGGTTCGATCAGCCAGACCAACTTCCTCGGTACCGGTAACAAGGTGTCCATCGGCCTGACCCGTTCGCAATACCAGACCAAGTACAACTTCGGCTTCACCAACCCGTACTTCACCGAAGATGGCGTGAGCCTGGGCTACAACCTGTTCTACAGCAGCACCGACTACAGCGATTACTACGATGACGGCGTTTCCTACTACGCCATCAACAGCTATGGCGCGGGCGTGAGCCTGGGCTACCCGATCAGCGAAACGTCGCGCCTGACCTACGGCCTGACCCTGCAACACGATGACATCTCCCCCGGCACCTATAGCGCCGACGAGATCTATGACTTCATCCAGCGCGAGGGCGAAAGTTTCAACAACCTCAAGGCTTCGATCGGCTGGTCCGAGTCGACCTTGAACAAGGGGGTGCTGGCGACCCGTGGCCACTCACAGAGCCTGACGCTGATGGCCACCACGCCAGGCAGCGACCTGTCCTTCTACAAGCTCGACTACAGCGGCCAGACCTACCTGCCGCTGAGCGAACGCACCACATTGCGCCTGCATACCAGCCTGGGCTACGGGGATGGCTACGGCTCCACCGAGGGCCTGCCCTTCTATGAGAACTACACAGCCGGTGGCCAGGGTTCGGTACGCGGCTTCAAGGATGGCTCGCTGGGCCCGCGCAATACGCCGGCGACCGGTACCTATGCAAGTGCCGGTCAAGCCTATTACTCCGACCGCGATACCGATGCACTGGGCGGCAACATCCTGGTGACCGGCGGCGCCGAGTACATCTTCCCGATGCCCTTCATCAAAGACCAGCGCCAGCTTCGCAGCTCGGTGTTCGTGGACGCGGGCAACGTGTTTTCCGACACGTGCTACCTGTCCACCACGCAGGGTTGCGGCAGTGTGGGCCTGGACCAGCTGGCGGTGTCGCTGGGCGTCGGCGTGACCTGGTACAGCCCCATGGGGCCGCTGACGTTCAGCCTTGCCACACCGGTAAAGAAGCCGGAGAACGCCGAGACGCAGATATTCCAGTTCTCGCTGGGGCAGACCTTCTGACTTATCCAGGAGCGGGGTTGTGTCGTGCCGGCAGCGGTCGCGAGCAGGCCGCTTCACGGGAAGCGGGTCTTACCCGCTTTTACCCCGGCTTAACCCAAGTTGACAGCCCGTTTGCCTAAGCTGACTCCCCCTAGAACTCGCCTGGAAGGTACCCCTTCATGCTGCAAGAACAACTACCCACCCCGCTGCTGGAGCAGGTGCAGCAACGCCTGGCCAGGTTGCTCGGCCCAAGCTGCATCGTGACGCTGGCCAGCAGCGAAAACGACCAGGGCGTGAGCCACTACCATCTGGCGATCCAGCACGAAGGTCATGGAATATCCCTGGAAGACAGCGGCATCATCAGCGCAGATTTCGCCGATCGCCTGCTTGCCATGGTCGGCCAGGTAAGCACCTTGCTCGATTCAGAAACACTCAAGCACATGGCCAGCGCTGAGCCATCGCGCCCGCTCGTGTGGATCAGCGACCGGTCAGGACCGTGTCAGACGCAACCTTCGGCCAGCACCTGAGCCCGGGTGATGACATTACCGAAGTGATGCTTCCACAGCTCAATGCCCATTTTCCCTGAACGATCCAGGGAAGACCCCACCGTCAGGTCGGTAATCAACGTCGGCATGAGCCCTTCGTCGAACAGGGCAAAGCCGGCGGCAAGCACGCACGTCTCGGTCTGCAACCCGCAGACCAACACCCGCTCCGCGCCCAGCCCCCTGATGTACTCGATGGTCTCGGCAGTCTGCCTGTAACCCTGTTTGACAAAGACCTTGTCAGCCTCGACCAGGCACTCGTCTTCTGCTGCAGGGTGCCAGCCAAGCTGCCGCTCGAACGGCGTGACCTGTTCATCATGCAACTGGAGCGAGGCAATGGTCGGGATCGTCGCAGACAACGCGCGCACACCATCGACCAGCCACTCGGGCGGGCTGAAGGTGGACTGTACATCGACGATGAGTAAAACCTGCCGCATGGCTGTCTCCGGGGCGCTGGCAAAGGTACGGAGTATACCGTTGCTGGTGGCCGATGACGCCCTTGACCAGCACCCCGCGTTGCACCACTGATGAGTCAAGTTGCGGTTTTCTAGAACTTTTTTCGGTTTGAAGGTCTATGTGAACAGGCAGATGAAGATTGCCGGCTCCCTCAGGGTTTGCCCGCGACGTCATGGCCAACGTCCCAATGTCTATCAGAGGTTGTCTTCGCTCATGAAAATCCATGTCCCACGGATAGTGCTCCTGGGCCTGTTCGCGTTCGCGGCAATGGGCTCGGCATCTGCAACACCGGCGAAGGCGTCAATGCCGCTGCTCGCAACCAAGGCCACCTCTTCTCAGGCCCACATCGAGGACGCCAACAGCCCTTGGCCGAGCCTGGCGAGCGTAGCAGCCGCGCAACCCGCTACGCTGCTTGCCCATGATGACCGTTACCGGCGCGACGGCCACTGGCACGACCGTAGAGACGACTGGCGTCGTGACCAATGGCGGCGCGACCAATGGCGCCGTGAGCAGGCGCGCCGTGAAGCGGAACGCCGCCGCGACTGGCAGCGCCGCCATGAGCGGGCCATGCACCACCGCTACGAAGCCGATCACCACTACTATCGCCGCTGATTCTGGTTGGAATCAAAGCCTCATGGGTCTTTCGTGCAGCCTGGTCCCGAGCACCACGCCTTGAGATTTGAGATTTATCAACAGTTCAAGTCCCAAGGTTTCAACGGTGCCCGGTTCGATGCCGGCACGTGCTGCCAACCCTGCCAGGTGTTCACGCCCGCTCACTTGCCTTTCCTGCAAAGACACCAGCAACGCATGGGCCAGCGGCGCAAGGCGCGAGAAATGCACCTTGTGGTCTGCGCCGCGGCAGGCCAACAGAAGGGTCGGCGTTGTCGGCACCTGCGGTGGAATACGCCCAGGGCCGATATGGCTGACCGGCCACGCGTAGGCAAGTGGTGCAGCAAGGCAGGACAATAACGGTACGCCCTGAAGCAGGTCACCGTTCGGGTCATGCGCCAGCTCTGTGCCATCACTGAGCATCAGCACCGTCTCGATCCATTCATAATGGGCCAGTTCGGCCACCCAGCCCGGCTGGCCGGCACGGTTTTGCAGGTATTCGACCAGCTCGCCAGCCACTTCGGTGAACAGCGGCGTCTGGCAGCGATGGTTGGCGTAGAAGCTTTCAATCAGCGCCAGCCACCGCTCAGGTCCCAGGCTAGCCTGCAGCACCGGAAAGCTGCCGGCCAGCAGCGACTGCACATTGCCGAAGAACAGCCGCCGATACACCGCCAGGCGCCGCGCCTCGATGCCCGGTGGCGGCGGGTTGGACTGCGGGTCACGGATGAACCGGGCCATCCGCATCTGCTGCTCGCGCAAGGTATCAGCCATGGCGCACCTGCGGCGCGCTTGCAGCGGTTTGCAGGTCGCGAATGTAATCCACCTCAAGCAACAGTTCGGCCAGCGGCGGCAGGTTGAAATCGCGCTCCAGCAGGGTCGGCACAGCACCCAAATGCTCATAGGCACGGGCCAGCAAGCGCCACACGTCCTCCTTCACGCTCGCACCGTGGGTATCGATCTTCAGATCCGGTGCTTCATCGTAGTGCCCGGCCACGTGCAGGCACACCACCCGCTCGGCCGGCACGCGGGCGAGGAAATCGGCAGCGTCATAGCGGTGGTTGCAGGCATTGACGATCAGGTTGTTGATGTCAAGCAACAGGTCGCAGCCGGCTTCTTCGAGCACGGCGCTCAGGAACTCGATTTCGCTCATCGCCTGGTACGGTGCAGCGTAATAGGAGATGTTTTCCACCGCGATGCGCCGGCCGAGCGCGTCCTGCACCTGATGGATGCGCTCAGCGGTATGGCGCACGGCTTCGTCGGTGAAGGGCATGGGAATCAGGTCGTAGAGATGACCGTCATCGCTACAGTAGCTCAGGTGCTCGCTGAACAGTGGCACGCGATAACGGTCGAGAAAATCGCGGATCTGCCGTAGAAAAGCGCGATCCAGAGGCTCAGGCCCGCCCAACGACAGGGACAAACCATGACAAGCCAGCGGGAAACGCTCAGCCAGGCGCTCCAGGCCTTTGCCATAACTGCCGCCTACACCGATCCAGTTGTCAGGGGCGCATTCGAGAAAGTCCACGGCACCGGGGGCCATGGTCAGCAACTCAGGCAGCAGCGCCCGGCGCAGACCAAGGCCGGCGCCTTGCAAGGGAAGGGATGTGCTCATGGCGTGCTCCTTGAAGCGACCACCCTCCCGGGCCTATCAGCGCAGGGAGGATAGCGCTGGTGGTCAGTCCTGGCCTGGCTCAGTCAGCTACAGATGGCGCGCGCGAGGCATCGCCACACTTGCCTTCACCACACTTGCCTTCGGCCTGGGTAGCCTTGGCCTTGGCATCGCTGGCGCCACATTTGCCCTCGCCGCATTTACCTTCGGTCTGGGTGGCCTTGGCATGGGCGCTGTCGGCGCCGCACTTGCCCTCGCCACATTTGCCCTCCCCGGCCTTTTCGGCAGCAGCGAGCTGGTAGCCCTGCGGCAGTGCTTCGACAGCAAAGGCCGATGCGGTCAGGTTGATGCCGCCCACCAGTGCGATGCTGAGCAGGCCAAGGCGGGTCTTGTTGGGGAACTGGATACGGGACATGGTGCTTCTCCGGATAGGTGCGCGGCCAAGCCGCGCGGTCATGCCTCAAGGGCGATTGCGCCAGAACTACAGGCCGTCGGGCTGTTCATTCGGGTTGGCTCATTTGGCCTGAGGCATGTATCCGTGACGTATCGGCAGAACGAGGCATTTGTAAGCAAGTGGCTTGGCAAAGCGCCTTGATACAGAGTGATACACAGGCGTGTCTGCCAAAGCGAAACCGACAGGCCGCGTCAGGCCTCACAACACCCATCATCGAGTGCCTCTATCAAACCATCCAGCCTATCGATTTGACTGCGTCAAATTGCCTCAGATAACGTGCGCCGCTCTACGAAGTCGATCGAGCTTGTCTGTTTTGCCCTTCTTCTGAATACCTCGCTAACTGCCCTGCGCGCTCTCTGTTAATCCCGACCCGCTGCATGCCTCACGGCGTGACCGTCGTCCTTGTGTTCGAGTTACTGAAATGTCCGTCAATACGCCCTCCCGCATCACCGAGCTGGTCATCGAAGCCGGCACCCGCAAAGCCCACCTGCCCGCCCGCGCCACGCTCATCCTGGGTTTTCTGGCGGGCGCATTCATTTCAATGGGGTTTCTGCTGCACATCCATGTCAGTACCATGATTCCTGCCCCCTGGGCCTCGTTGGGCAACTTGCTGGGCGCCGCGGTATTTCCGATCGGGCTGATCCTGGTCATCCTGGCCGGCGGCGAATTGCTCACCGGCAACATGATGAGCCTGCCCCTGGCGATGTTCGCCCGGCGCATCCGGCTGGTGGACGTCGCGCGCAACTGGCTGCTGGTGACCGTGGCAAACCTGCTGGGCGCGCTGTTCGTGGCGTACTGCTTTGGCCACTTGCTGGGGCTCACTGAAGGTGCCTACCTGAACAAGACGCTGGCAGCGGCAACCAGCAAGACCAGCGCCGACTTCCTCCACGCCTTCGTTTCGGGCATCGGCTGCAACTGGCTGGTGTGCCTGGCAGTGTGGCTGGCGTATGCCAGCCGTGAGATGAGCGGCAAGATTCTCGGCATCTGGTTCCCGATCATGGCCTTCGTCGCCATCGGCTTCCAGCACGTGGTGGCCAACATGTTCCTGATCCCAGCTGCGATCTTCGCCGGTTACCTGAGCTGGGGCCAGCTGGTGCACAACCTTGCAGCAGTCTTCCTGGGCAACGCCGTGGGTGGGGCGATCTTCGTCGGGTTGGCGTACTACGTCTCCTTCGGCACCTCGGTAGAAGAACAAGCCGCCACGCGTTAAGCCCGCCGTTTGCCATGGGTGGCGCAGCCTGCGGTCAAGCAGTGGCCGAGACTGCACACTGCCGCAAGCCCCGAATAAAACCTGAACGTTTGCCGAAAGCCTCCAGTCGCAGGAAATAGACGCACTTGATTGCGCGAATGCATTCCTGACCGTGAGGTTTTCCCATGAACACCAACCCCCAACAGGGTGTCGATGGGCATCCCATCAGCCTGACACTCAACGGCGAACGCACGTCGCTACACGTCCAGCCCTGGACGACCCTGCTCGATCTGCTGCGTGAGCAACTCGATCTGATCGGCAGCAAAAAAGGTTGTGACCATGGCCAATGCGGCGCCTGCACGGTGCTGCGCGACGGCAAGCGGATCAATGCCTGCCTGACCCTTGCCGTGATGTGCGACGGCGCCGAGCTGGTCACGGTCGAGGGACTGGCCCAAGGCGAGCAACTACACCCCATGCAGCGTGCCTTCATCGCCCATGATGCTTTTCAGTGCGGCTATTGCACGCCCGGCCAGATCTGTTCGGCAGTCGGTCTGGCCCATGAAGGCCGCGCCGTTACCCGTGAAGCCATTCGCGAACACATGAGCGGCAATCTGTGCCGCTGCGGCGCCTACAGCAATATCCTTGCTGCGGTCGAAGAGGCATTGCCGCTGGTGCAGGCGACCGCCAGGCCTCAGGGAGGGCCGAACCCATGACCCCTTTCAGCTACCACAGGCCTGCATCGGTCAGTGAAGCGGTAAACATGGCGGACGAATCCACCCGCTTTATTGCCGGCGGCACCAACCTGGTCGATCTGATGAAGGAGAACGTGGTTAACCCGCAGCGCTTGATCGACATAACCGCCCTGGACCTGCACGGCATCGAGCCCACCGCCAACGGCGGCGTTTTGATTGGCGCATTGGTCAGCAACGCCGACCTTGCCTGGAATGCGGTGATCGAACAGCACTACCCGTTGCTGTCACAAGCCATCCTTGCAGGCGCATCACCGCAGTTGCGCAACATGGCAAGTACCGGGGGCAACCTGTTGCAGCGTACGCGCTGCTATTACTTCTATGACACCGGCACCCCCTGCAACAAACGTGAGCCAGGAAGCGGTTGCCCTGCCCGCTCGGGTCTCAACCGCATCCACGCCATTCTCGGCGCCAGCGATACCTGCGTTGCCACGCACCCCTCGGACATGTGTGTGGCGCTGGCAGCACTCGATGCCGTTGTGCACGTGCAAGGCCGCGCCGGCTCACGGCTGATCCCCTTTACCGACTTCCATAGCCTGCCAGGCAACACGCCGGAGCGTGACAACCAGCTGTCAGCCGATGAGCTGATTACCGCGATAGAACTGCCACCTGCTGAGTTTGCGCAGCACTCTCACTACCTGAAGATTCGCGACCGTGCCTCGTACGCGTTTGCACTGGTATCGGTCGCTGCCGCGTTGAAGTTCGATGGCGACGTCATCCAGGAAGCCCGGGTGGCTCTGGGAGGCGTAGCGCACAAGCCTTGGCGAGACACAGCTGTGGAGAAGACCTTGCAAGGTCAAAGGGCTTCCCACGCCCTCTTCGCGCGCGCGGCCCAAGCATGGCTGCAGATGGCAAAACCGCTGAGCCACAACGCTTTCAAAGTGGAACTCGCCAAACGTGCGATCGTCCGTGCGCTCAGTGAAGCCGCAGGCGACGCCAGCATTCAGAGGACGACGCCATGACCCAGACGACCAATGTGGTGGGCAAACCCCTGGACCGCGTGGATGGCGTTGCCAAGGTGACTGGCAAGGCGCGGTACGCCGGTGAGTACCCCGAGGCCGGGCTGCTTCACGCCAGTGTGGTATCGAGCACCATCGCCCGCGGCCGGGTGCGCTCGATCGACGCTAGCCAGGCACTGCAGTTACCCGGCGTGGTCGCGGTGCTGCACCACGCCAATCGCCCACGCATTTCCAGCTATGACGACGACTACAGCGATGCCGACTCAGCCGAAGGCTCCCCGTTCCGGCCGCTATTCAACGACCGTGTGCTGTATAGCGGGCAACCGTTGGCACTGGTGGTCGCCGAGAGCCTTGAACTGGCCCGCCATGCCGGCGCCCTGGTGCGCATCGACTACAGCGAAGAGCCGCACCAGACCGACCTGTTCGCGGTGCTCGACCACACGCACCCGGCACCCGCTCAAACGCCAGAGCCGCGCGGTGATTTCGCAGGGCATTACGCTCAAGCCGCAGTACGTGTCGATGCCACCTACGACACGCCCATCGAGCATCACAACCCGATGGAGCCCCACGCGTCGACCGTTTTCTACAAAGCTGGAGACTCCCTGGAAATTCATGACAAGACCCAGGGTACGCAGAACTGTCAGGACTACCTGCACAAGGTGTTCGGCCTGCCCAAACAGAACATCAGGGTGCTCGCCGCCTTTGTCGGCGGTGCCTTTGGCTCCGGGCTGCGGCCGCAATACCAGTTGCCGTTGGCAGTCATGGCAGCCCTGCACCTGAAACGTTCGGTGCGCCTTGCCCTCACACGCCAGCAGATGTTCACCTTCGGCTATCGTCCCCGTACGCAGCAGCGGCTGCGCCTGGGTGCGGCGGCGGATGGCAAGCTGCTGGCAATTGCCCACGACGCGCTCGGCCAGACATCGCGCTTCGAAGACTTCACCGAACACCTGGTGGAGTGGAGCGGCATGCTCTATCACTGCGACAACGTTGCGCTCAATTATCGCCTTGCGCCGCTCGACGTCTATACCCCGCTGGACATGCGTGCGCCGGGTGCCGCGTCCGGCGTGCTCGCACTGGAGTGCGCGATGGATGAGTTGGCATGCGCTGCGAACCTCGACCCGCTCCAATTGCGTCGACGCAATTTTGCCAGCCACAATGGCAACGACGGCAAACCCTATTCCAGCAAAGAGCTGTTGGCCTGTTATGACCAGGGCGCCGCGCGCTTCGGCTGGGGCAAACGCACCCCAAAGCCTCGCAGCATGCGAGAAGGCAACCAATTGATCGGCTGGGGCGTGGCCGGCGGGGTCTGGGAAGCGCTGCAGATGAAGGCCAGCGCCAAGGCCTGCTTCGACAGCTGCGGGCATTTGACCGTCAGTAGCGCCACCACTGACATAGGTACCGGTACCTATACGGTGATGACCCAGATTGCTGCGGACGCTGCGGGGGTCTTGCCCGAGGATGTGACCTTCCTGCTGGGCGACTCCTCACTGCCGACAGCGCCGTTGCAGGGCGGCTCGTTCACGGTGTCTTCGGTGGGTTCGGCAGTGCAGCAGGCCTGCCAGATCCTGCGCACCAAGGTGCTGGAACTCGCGCGCCAGAATTTCCCCGAAATAGCTGCGACGCCGGCAGAGAATGTGGCGTTCGCGCAAGGCTACCTGCAAGCGGGGAAACACCGTATTGCCATCGCCAGCATCGTCGCAACGGCCAAGGACGGCGAGCTGCAAGTGCAGATCGACGCCGAGCCCGGTGCCGGACGCCAGCCGTTCTCCACCGCTACCCATTCGGCCGTCTTCGTAGAGGTACACGTTGACGAAGACCTGGGTACGATCAAGGTCATGCGGGTGGTCAGCGCGGTGGCCGCCGGGCGTGTGGTCAACCCGAAAACCGCCCGTAGCCAGATCCTCGGAGGCGTGGTCTGGGGGTTGGGCATGGCGTTGCAGGAAGAGACGCAAACCGATCATGAACTTGGTCGCATCCTCAACCACAACCTGGCCGAGTATCACATCCCGGTGCATGCCGATATCGCTGACATCGAGGTGATGTTCGTGGAAGAGCACGACGACATCGTCAATGACCTGGGTTCCAAGGGCGTAGGCGAGATCGGCGTCGTTGGAGTCGCGGCGGCGGTTGCCAATGCCGTTTACCATGCTACCGGCAAACGCGTGAGAGCGTTTCCGATAACGCTGGACAAAGTGCTCTAGCAGCGGGCGGGGTTTGCGGGATCGGGCGCCGCGCAGGCGGCGCTCGAGTCAAGGGTACTGGAGAATTCCAGGCATACCTGCATCCCCGCCTTCAACATCAGAGTTTGAAGCGAACGTGAATGGTGCTTTTATCTGTGCCCCCATCAATCGAGATCGCCGAGCTGCCATAGCCTGAATAACTTCTGACAAGCCGCATGCCAAGGCCCGTTCCGCTAGGTTTGGGATAATTTTCGGGAAAACCGTCACCCTCGTCAGTGACGGTGATCAACGCGTGGTCACCTGCATCCCGCACGCTGACCTCGATGGTGCCTTTGCCGTATTTCAAGGCATTGGTGATCAGCTCGGAGATGACCAGGCCCAACGGCGCCATTCTTGCTGGCAGCAGGGTGAATGCGTCAGCGTCAAGGACGATCTTCCGGTCGGCCAGTGCCCTCCCCAGGTCACCGAGCAAGGCTCCGAGGTAGTCGCCGGCAAGCACCTCTTGATCGGCCGTCTGATAGAGCCGTTCATGCACGCTGGCAATGGTCACAACCCGACCCGCTGCCGTTTCCAGTTGCAGCTTGACCGCGGCATCCGGCGTCAGGTTCGCCTGCAATAGCAACAGGGTATTGACCAGATGCAGGCTGTTCTTGACGCGGTGATGGATTTCTTCGAGGTGCAGGTCGTTCTTGTTGAGCCTGGAGTTCTGTGCATCGATCAACGACAGCAACTGAGCCTCATAATGGTGCCGTTCGGTGATGTCTCTGGATACCGCAATGAGTTTTTCGACCTGGCCATCGGCGTTCAACACGGGGGCAACGGAGACATCCCACCATTTAGGCGCCTGCTGACCGGTAGGGCAGAACCCTTCGAAGCGGGTCGACTCGCCTCTGGCGACTTTTTCCAAAGCCTCCCGGACGACCGGGCCCGACTCGGCGGGCCAAAGCTGCAACCATGGCTGCCCTTTGATCTCTGCCAGGTCGGCGATATGCATCAACGCCAACCCGGCGTCGTTCATGAACTCGATGTGACCGCTGCTGGACAACACGTTCACACAGTCCGGGCTGGCGTTGAGCATGCTTTCCGAATAGGGGTCGGCCAGTTGAGGATCATCCCCAGCGGTCAGCCGCTCAACCGCCATGGAGATAACGTTGGAGATCCCTTCCAGGAACACCAGATCGCTTTCGATGAAATCCTCACCATCGCTACTGTCTGCCTCAAGTACCCCAAACGGCATCAATGCGCCCCTGATAGGCACGTTGATGGCACGCTCGATACCATACTTTTTCAGCAACTCTGGCGTTCTGAAGCGCTGTTCCTGGCCCAGGTGGTTCGAAATCACAGGCCGATAGGTTTGAATGGCAAACCCGGCAGGGCTGGCCTCGTCGGCCCCCACTGTCGCGTGGCCAATATCGGACTCATCCCACCCTACCCCATGCGACAGCAGAAACCTGTCGCTATCGGGAATCGGCATCAGGACCTTGGCGAATCGGGTGTGCATGCCTTTGGCCACCAGTGTGCAAGCCTGGTCAAGCACGTCATCCAGGTTGGTGGATTTAAGCGACATGACCGCGTACTCGACCACCAGCTCGTGCTGCCTGTGCAGCCGGGCTTGGGATTTCCTGAGTGCGGCACGAATGGTCTCGTCAGGGGGCAGCTGCTGCATCAATAGTCTTCCAGGGCGCTGAGAAATGCCGTTCTAAGGTTAGCCTTTGCAGAAACGGCCGTAGGCTACATCAGATCTGGTGTAACACCGCTGATCGCTTCGGTGCAACCACCAACATTGATGTATGCATGCCCCTTGCCTGCGCTTTGATCATGCAAGCTGGATATAAACCGAATAACTGCCCAGCAACAGCCAGAACCCAAGAAAGATCCAAGGCGTACGCAGCGAAAAAAGCAGGGACTTGCGATGCCCTGCACGGGAGGTTTCCGCCTCGCAAAACAGCGGAGATTCGTCATAGGCCAGGCCCATCATGGGTTCACTGAGCAGAAGATGGCTTTGCTTGAGCTGCCAGTGATCGATGATCCGATAGGCCGCGCGAATGCCAGGCCATGCATTGAGCGTACTCATCACGCCCAGCAATGCGAGAAAGGCGGGCACCAGCAATGTGAACATCTCACCCCAGCTCTGGTTCAGGTTGCCCATGGACGACACGTAAGCGATGACCAGAAACGACTGGGCGGCCAGGTAGGCATCGGTGCGGTTGGCCAGGATGGTGGTCTCGTACTGAATTTCCCTGCGGTAGAAGTCCAGCCGCTCCTTAGGCGAACCGAACATCCTCGCATTGTGTTCATCGATCTCGTGTTCAGGGGTGGTAGGGGTGATGATTCGAGGCACGTGGCGACTCCTGGTGTTCGCTGAGCCATACCGGGTGGCGGTAGGCGCTTGAGCGGTAGAACAGCGCGCACAACGAAAATTCAGTCGCCATGCCCAGGCCAACCGTCCGTCGTTCAAACACCGGATCCCGTCCAACAAACCCTTGTCACATCTTTCGAACAGGTATGAGCCTTCCAACTGCAGGAGCTTGCACCATGCGTGACTACCCTACCCCTCCGTTTCCCTCACAACCGCAAAGCGTCCCGGGTTCGCAGCGCAAGATGGAACCCTCCCCGGACTGTGGCGAGCACACCTACACCGGCAACGGCCGACTCAACGGCAAGATAGCGCTGATCACTGGCGCCGACAGCGGGATCGGGCGTGCAGTCGCCATCGCCTACGCCCGCGAAGGCGCAGACATTGCCCTCGCCTACCTTGATGAGCACGACGATGCGCAGGAAACCGCCCGTTGGGTCCAGGCTGCGGGCCGGCAATGCCTGCTGCTGCCCGGGGATCTGGCGCGCAAACAGCACTGCTACGACATCGTCGACAAGACCGTGGAGCAGTTTGGTCGTATCGACATTCTGGTCAATAACGCCGCGTTTCAGATGGCGCACGACAGCCTCGATGAAATCGACGATGACGAATGGGTAATGACATTCGACGTCAACATCACGGCCATATTCCGCATTTGCCAGCGGGCGCTGCCATCGATGCCCAAAGGCAGTTCGATCATCAACACCAGTTCGGTCAATTCCGATGACCCATCGCCCAAACTGCTGGCCTATGCCACCACCAAAGGCGCCATCGCCAACTTCACCGCCGGGCTGGCCCAATTGCTGGGAGACAAAGGGATTCGGGTCAACAGCGTGGCACCAGGCCCGATCTGGACCCCACTGATCCCTGCCACCATGCCCGATGAGGCAGTGAAAAACTTCGGGTCGAGCTATCCGATGGGCCGGCCGGGCCAACCGGTTGAGGTAGCTCCGATCTACGTCTTGCTCGGCTCCGATGAGGCCAGCTACATCTCTGGCTCACGCTATGCCGTTACGGGCGGAAAACCCATTCTTTGACCTGCAAGGCCGTGATTCCACAACCGCGATGAGGTGCACCATGAACGCTATCGATCTGCTGATTCAAGACCACAAACTGGTTAAAAAGCTGCTGGACGAACTGTCTTCAACCACCGAGCGCGCCGTCAAGAAGCGTGCCGAACTCCTGCATCGGATCGAGCAGGAGTTGCAGATCCACACCGCGCTTGAAGAAGAGATCCTTTACCCGGCCATCAAACAAGCCGGGGGCAAGGAAGAAGCGAAGATGTACTACGAGGCAAAAGAGGAACACCGCACGGTCGATGCGCTGGTGTTGCCGGACCTGCTGCACACCGAAACCGGCACGCTCGAATTTGCAGGCCGCGTCAAAGTGATGAAAGAGTTGCTTGAACACCATATCGAAGAGGAGGAAGACGAGTTGTTTCCCACGGCGAAAAAGCTGTTGAGCAAAGATCTGCTGGAAGAAATGGGCCAAGCCATGGAAGCGCAAAAAAAGATGCTCAAGGGTGAGCAGCGTGCCGCTTGAATTCAAAGCAGCCAAGCAAAAGGCATGAAATGCCACTGGCAGATGCTGCAAGGTGCCGCGGGCAGGACTATGACCCCATACGCCTGCCCTAGCCTCAACCTTTGCCTAGCATTCTCGCCAACACGAACGTTGCCAGCACGGCCAGCACCACTGCGCCAGTAATGGACGGTACCGTACCCAGCGGCTCGATCGAGCTTTTCACCGCCAGGTAAAAGCCCAACACCCCCACAGCGCCAATGGCATTGCCGCGCACGATCGCACCCAGCTCCTGGTGACCGCCCTGAACATGGGCGAACACCGCCAGCGGCCAGGCAATCACCGGGATGGGTGCCAGCAGGCCGCTGGCCACCGGCCCAAGCCATTGGGCACTGGCAGTGATCGCCACCAACAACAGGGTTGCCGTGAGCATGCGCATGGGGATCACCCAGCGAGGCAGCGGCACAACCTTCGCGGCACCGGCCTGCGCATTGTTCGAGGTAAGGATGATGATCAGCGTAAGCAGGAGCAACGTCACGCCGACTGACACCGCCACCATGCCCAAGCGGCTCATCACAAAGGCGGTGACCGCGTAAACCGCCACGCCCGTGATGCAGCCGATAAAAGCGGACACATGCCGGGTCACCAGGTAGTAGAACAGGTAGGTTGCCTGTACGGCGGCCAACCCCGCCAATGCGCCAGGCACCGCCTGCAACGCAAAACCAGGCCCCTGTTCGAGGCTGAGAAACAACATGACCAGGGCCGAGGTGACCGGCAGCCCGGAGAGCAGCCCCCCGATCTGGGTACCCCAGCGCCTGGCTGCCAGCGAGATGGCCAGCATGAGGGTCGGGGTGATCAGGAACTTGAGGTAGAAGGCAGTCATTGAGGGCAGCATCGGATTCAAAAGACATGAGTGGGCTTATCGTGCCTGACAGGCGGCAGATAAGCGCCCAATGCTAATGTAACCGCTGGGGCATTACTCAGATTATTAGCGCCCGCTGATAAAGTAGAACGTCGCCAACCCTGCCCCGGTCATCAGCAAGGAACCTGTGACGTGCAAAGCGATAGAGCCCAGAGCCCATGAAATACGCCCCTCCTGGATGAGAGAGACGACCTCTGCGGAGAAAGTGGAGAACGTGGTCAATCCACCGCAAAAACCAGTGATCAGCAGCAGGCGCCATTCGGGGCTGAGCGACGGCGATGCGGAGAAGAATGCGATGGCCAAGCCAATGATGTAGCCACCAAGGAGGTTGGCCAGCAGGGTACCTGGCGGCACGGCGGGGAAAAGTGCATTGAGCTTCATGCCCAGGCCCCAGCGGAGCCAGGCACCGACCATCGCACCAATCCCGATAGCCAATAGCGACTTCAACATACAGCATCGCGCTCCGGGCAAAGAACTGGCAGGCATTCGGTACCGGCATCAGCCGCCAGCTTCAGCCGATCGGCCTTGCAGATGTATTTAGGCTTGTTTCGCGGTGCCAGCTTGGCGGCGGCCTTTTTCTGGTGTGCTTGCAGCAACTGCTTGATCTTCTTGCGACGGTTCATGGTGCCACTCGGTACGGGGTTGATCAGGTAGAACACATCATAAATGATGGAACCAGGCCCTGGGGGCGCGGGTGAATCACTCGTTGCCCTGGCGCTTGGCGTTTTTCTTGACGATGGCCTTCATCCGCGTCGCAGCGCGCTGCACGGTGGCCATCTTCTCCGGGCGTTTCATGCCGCGCCACTTGCGGATTTCCTCACGGGTTCGGCCACAGCTCACGCACAGCTCGCTGTTGAGCTGGCAAAGCGAGACGCAGGGGTTTTCGATGTCTTTGGCCATGGGCTGCTCCGGTCATGGCCGCGAATGATAGCGCAAGGCGGCCTGATCCGGTGCAGGCACAAAGCCGCAGGGCGGCACACACCCACCTGCGACCGGGGCCGTACAACCGGACCTCAAGCCGCTGCGGCCCTGTCGGTATCGCTGCTGACCTCGAACTGCCCGACCAGCTTCTGCAGCTTGCTGGCATTGGCCTTCACCGTCTCGGCACTGCTCTGCAGCACCACCGCCGTCTGGCGCATTTCACTGGAAGACTGGTTGACCTGCTCAATGGTCTTGCCATAAGCCAGGCTGCGCTGGTTGAGCTGCTGAATGATCTGGAACATGCTCTCTACCGCCTGGTGCAACTGTACGTTCTCCGACGAGGCATCTTCGGCCAGGCGCAAACTGTCATCGACATTATGTACCCCCTCCTCCATGAAGCTGACGGCTTGCTGGGTTTCATTCTGCAGGCCTTCGACCATGTGCCGGATATCGTCGGCGGCGCGCGCCGTGCGCGAAGCCAGGCTGCGCACTTCGTCGGCCACCACCGCAAACCCTCGGCCATGCTCGCCCGCGCGGGCGGCCTCGATGGCGGCATTGAGGGCCAGCAGGTTGGTCTGGTTGGTGATGTCGCTGATCAGCCCGCTGATGTTGCCGATCTGCGCCATCCTGCTGTCGAGCAACTGCACACTGGAAGCAGAACGCGCTACCACATCCCGAATCGACTGGGTGCCGGCCTGCACCGCCAGGTACTGCTCGCGGGCACGGCTGACCACCTCGTCCATGGCCTGCTTCATCTGCTCTGCGCTGACCGAAGCCTGCTGCAGTTCGCCCAGTTGCTCCTCCATGATGATCATCATCTGGTGCACCGCCTCGGCCACTTCGCTGGAGGTGACGCTCGCTTCGTGGCTGCGCCCGAGCATCATCTGATTGGTGGCGCCCACCGTGCGGCTGGCCTTGACCACTTGGCCCACCACCGAGTCCAGGCGGTCGATGAAGCTGTTGATCCAGCGCGCCATGTCGCCACTTTCATCGTTGGCCATGGTCGTGGTGTCCAGGCGCTGGCGCAGGTTGCCCTCGCCCTCGGCGATGGTGCGCAGTACATCGGTCATGCCATTGAACCTGGCTGCCAGCCGCCTTGGCCCCAGCGCACTGAAAAGCAGTGTGGCAGCCAGCATGCTCACGGCCAGCAGCGCATCGTTGATGCCTTGCGCCAAGCCCGCGTAGTGCTGCACCAGGAAGTTGCAACCAAACAGGCCGGCCATGATCGCGATGTACGGCTTCATCAACCCGTAGCTGAGTGAGCGTCGCCGGTAGACCTCCTCCAGATCGGCTTCGCACATCATGCCCCACCGGTCCGGCGAGCCCGGCAACTGGAATGTGACACCTTTGCCCACCACTGGCACATGGCGATAGTCCGAATAGCCAGGGTAAGTCACGAACAGGTTGGCGCCCTGGCGGATGGTTTCCCGAACGCCTGGATGAAGCTCACGGGTGGCAGGGTCGGTAAAGCGCAGCTCAAGCTCGGTATGGCGCTGGACCTGCACGGTGCTCCATGGCGTATGCACCCCGCTCTTGAGGTTTTCCCCGTGGGTGAAAGTGCCGTCCTCGAAACGCGAGCGCGACAAGGCGGTACCCGGTTTGATAGCAGGGTCGAAATGCGATTGCGCCATGAACAGGTAATTGTCACCGGACTCGGCATAGATATGCCCGGCCTCGCGCTGGATCAGGTCGCCCAATACGTCATTGGGCACCCGACCGCAGAGGCATCCGTAGACCTTCCCTTGCGCTTTGAGCGGCTGATAGAACATCAGTGTCACTTCGTCGTGAAACCGCGACGACGAGGGGCCGATCTGCAAGGTCAGCGGATCACTGTAGGGGCCGTGCAAAAACGGCGCCTTCAACCCCTGGGCCAAGGCGCCCAGTTGCCCGATGCGTTGGCCGTTACTGCGTTGCGCCCAACTCGACAACACAACCGTGCCACTGGTGTCGATGATGAACAGTTCCGAGAAGTCGTTCGCTTGGGCGAGCTTGTCCAGCAATGGCGTGCGGTCGTGAGCCAGGGCCGGGCCAAGGTTTTCAGCAAGTTCCGCCAGGTGTTCCCACTGTTCTCTCGCCCAGCTTTGCAGCAACTGCATGCGGGTCTGGGCTATGGCTTCGAACGTCTGCTCGATGACCGGATAAGTCGATCGGTTGAGCCCGCAGGACCAGCGCATGCTGAGCTTGCCGGTTTTTCCGAACCACGGCAGCCAATGCTTCTCAGCCGATGACAACTGCATGGAACCACTTGAAAGCGACATTATCTTCACCATACGCGACATCACAATGGCAAAGTGATAGCAAGTACTACGCCAACTCGTATGCAAGCTAATGATTAGGCAGGTAGCCATGGCCTCAGTACGCCATCTGCGCACCAATGAGGGGCAAAAAATGCGACCTGCGCCAATAAGGGTCGCCCGCCACAGGACCTGATCTCACTCACCGCCAGTACTGCGTGTCATCGACAATCTGTTCATGCCCTGCAAACAGCGCCGGCAACTGCTCCTTGAGGTAATCGATCCAGGTCCGCACCTTGGCATCCAGATAGTGCCGCGACGGGTACATTGCGTACAACGCACACTCACGCAACCGGTAAGGTGCCAACAACCGCCGCAAGCGCCCTTGCTCGATCGCCTGGCTGGCCGTGTAGAACGGCAGCAGCCCGATGCCCATGCCCAGTTCACTGGCCACCAGCATCGCGTCGGCGACGTTGGTCAGGAAGCTGTCGCGCGGCGCGATCACGCAATGGTCCAGCCCTTGGGGAAACACCCAGTCGCCCTCATACATCGGGTACGCCATGCGCAGGCAGCGGTGCTCATGCAGGTCTTCGGGCCGCTCGGGCACACCATGGGCCTCCAGGTAACTGGGCGCGGCGCAGGGGATGCTGAAGATGGTACCCAGCGGCACAGCGATCAGCTGTGAGTCGGGCAACGCGTCGTCCACGGTGATCACCACATCGTGCCCTTCGGCCAGCGGGTCGGGGTTGCGCTGGGACAGGGTCAGCTCCACCACCACCTCCGGGCATAGCGCGTTGTAGCCGGCCACCAGCGGCATCAGCAACAGGCCAAGGCCGTGCGGGCAATGCAGGCGCAGCCGGCCACGGGGGGTCAGGTGCGCGCCACGCGCTTCGCCCACCGCCTCTTCGGTCAACAGCATGATTTGCCGCGAGCGCTCAAGAAACCGCTCGCCGGCCTCGCTCATGCGCAAGCGCCGGGTGGTGCGGTGCAGCAGGCGAGTCTGCAGCTGATTCTCAAGCTCGGCGACGATCCGCGACACCTGCGCGGCTGAAATGTCCAGGGCATTGGCAGCCGCAGCGAAGCTGCCGCACTCCACTACCCGGGTGAAGGTGCGCATGGCGTGCAGCATGTCCATGGGGCTCGGCTCCTTGTTCGTTCTTATTCGTACGTTCCAGGCAGGAATCTATCACGGCTTAGCCCATTTATTGTGCACAGCCAAACAATACATCATTGGTAAAACATTGAAGAAGGAGCCTGCCATGAACATCAAACGCTCGATCGCGCTGCTTGCGCTCTCTGCCACCTTCGCCTCGTTCGGCGCCTTGGCCGCCCCAGGCGCCGCCCAGCCGGCCGCCAACGACAGCGCCAACTACGAATACGGCATGCCGCTGGATGTAGCCAAAGTGGTGTCGATCTCCCCGGCCAGCAACATTGCCGATTGCCAGGTGGGCACCGCACACATGGTCTATGTCGACCATCAGGGCCAGACCCACGAGGTCAACTACCAGGAGATGGGTAACTGCTCGCAGCAGTGATTCAGGCCAGCACCTGGGTGATCCAGCCAACCTGCCTGGCAAAGTCCTGCAGCTTGTGTGGCGCGATCGCATCCCGGGCACGTTCGAAGTTGGCCAAGGTCTGCTGCTTCTGACGCAGCATGCGCTGCCACTTGGTGACAAACGCCGGACTTTTCTCCCGCATCAGCAGCGGGCCGAAATACAGCTCTTCGGCGCTATAGACGACTGCCCCGCCCGGCTCGGCAACGATGATCTCGTAGTCGAAGCGGTTCTCGCGCAACACCTCTTCGCAAACGATCCGGTAGCCGTTGGCCATCAGCCAGGCCCGTAGCTCACCCTCACCGCCATTGGGTTGCAGGATCAACCGCTCGCTGCCGCTCAGGCGTGCCTTGCCCCGCTCCAGGATTTCGCACATGGTGTCGCCGCCCATGCCGCAGATACTCACCGCCGAAATGCGGTCTTGCGCCTGGATCGCCTCCAGGCCATCGGCCAGGCGAATGGTGATGTGTTCCTGCAGGCCGTTGCGGCGCACGTTGCGCTGGGCCGAAGCATAAGGCGTTTGCGCCACTTCCCCGGCCACCCCCGCTTCGATCACCCCACGCAACGCCAAGGCCACCGGCAGGTAGCCGTGGTCCGAGCCGATATCGGCCAGGCGCGCGCCTTGCGGCACATGCGCCGCCACACGCTCCAGGCGCATCGACAATGTCTGTTCGTTCAACTCAAGCCCCTTGCTCAACAATCGGCGCGATTCTGACCGCCGTGGCGCGGTATTACAATGCGCGCGGGCCAAGCGGTGCCCTGTGGCTCGACCCCTGCGCCGTGCTCGCGTAGGCTTGCGGCTTTCCTTCCGTCGCAAGGCAAAACCACTTTATGGCCAACATCATCTTCACCCCGGATTCCGATGCCGAGTCCATTTCTTCCGACGTCGCCGAGTTCAACGGCGTGCTGGTCACCACCCAGATTCCAGCCGATCTGGACGGCGATATCGTGCAGCAGAGCGAAAGCACCCTGCAGGCACTGAAAGAAGCCTTGGAAAAGGCCGGCAGCGGCATGGACCGGGTCATGCACCTGACCATCTACCTCACCGACATGGCCGACCGCGCCGCCTTCAACGAGGTGTACCAGCGTTTCTTCAGCAAGCCGTGGCCGGTGCGCGCTGCCGTGGGCGTGGCGGCGCTGGCGTACCCGCAAATGCGTGTAGAAGTGACCGCGATGGCGGCCAAGGGCTGACACAGCGGTTGCCTCACCGCCAGGGGCTGCAAAGCGGCCCCAACCCAAGCAGGACGCAGTACCGGCAAAACACCTCTGGGCAGCCAAAGCATGCCACCCGCCCATTTCCCCGCTACAATGCCGCCCTACCGTGACAGCCCGAACCTATAACGACATGTCCCTTCCAAAGAATCACCTGGAACTGCTCAGCCCTGCCCGTGACGTGGCCATCGCCCGTGAAGCGATCCTGCACGGCGCTGACGCCATCTACATCGGTGGCCCGAGCTTTGGCGCGCGCCACAACGCCTGCAACGAAGTGGGCGAAATCGCCGAGCTGGTAGAGTTCGCCCGGCGCTATCACGCCCGCGTGTTCACCACCATCAACACCATCCTGCACGACAACGAGCTGGAACCAGCGCGCAAGCTTATCCATCAGCTGTACGACGCCGGCGTCGATGCGCTGATCGTGCAGGACCTGGGGGTGATGGAACTGGACATCCCGCCGATCGAGCTGCATGCCAGCACCCAGACCGACATCCGTACCCTGGAGCGGGCCAAGTTCCTCGACCAGGCCGGCTTCTCCCAGCTGGTACTGGCCCGTGAACTGAACCTGCAGCAGATCCGCACCATCGCCGCCGAAACCGACGCGGCCATCGAGTTCTTCATCCACGGCGCGCTGTGCGTGGCCTTCTCCGGCCAGTGCAACATTTCCCACGCCCAGACCGGCCGCAGCGCCAACCGTGGTGACTGCTCGCAGGCCTGCCGCCTGCCGTACACCCTCAAGGACGACCAGGGCCGTGTGGTGGCGTTCGAGAAGCACCTGCTGTCGATGAAGGACAACAACCAGACCGCCAACCTGCGCGACCTGGTCGATGCCGGCGTGCGCTCGTTCAAGATCGAGGGCCGCTACAAGGACATGGGCTATGTGAAGAACATCACCGCCCACTACCGCAAAGAACTCGACGCCATTCTCGAAGACCGCCCGGGCCTGGCCCGCGCCTCCAGCGGCCGCACCGAGCACTTCTTCGTACCCGACCCGGACAAGACCTTCCACCGCGGCAGCACCGACTACTTCGTCACCGACCGCAAGGTGGACATCGGCGCCTTCGACTCACCAACCTTCACCGGCCTGCCGGTAGGTGTGGTGGAAAAGGTCGGCAAGCGCGACCTGCAGGTGGTCACCGAAGTGCCACTGACCAACGGCGACGGCCTCAACGTGCTGGTCAAGCGTGACGTGGTGGGCTTCCGTGCCAACATCGCCGAGCCGCGTGGCGAGTTCGAAGAAGACGGCCACAAGCGCTACCGCTACCGGGTCGAACCCAACGAGATGCCCGAGGGCCTGCACAAGCTGCGGCCCAACCACCCGCTGTCGCGCAACCTGGACCACAACTGGCAGCAGGCCCTGCAGCGCACCTCGGCCGAGCGCCGGGTAGGTGTGGAGTGGCACGCCGTGCTCACCGAGCAGCGCCTGATGCTCAGCGTCTGCAGTGAAGAAGGCGTCAGCGTGCAGGTCGCCCTGGATGGCCCGTTCGGCGCAGCCAACAAGCCGCAGCAGGCCCTGGACCAGTTGCACGACCTGCTCGGCCAGCTGGGTACCACGATGTACCACGCCAATGCCATCGTGCTGGACGCACCGCAGGCGTACTTCATCCCCAACTCGCAGCTCAAGGCCCTGCGCCGCGAAGCCATCGAGGCGCTGACCGAGGCGCGCATCAAGGCCCACCCGCGTGGCGGGCGCAAGGCCGAGACCACGCCGCCGCCGGTGTACCCGGAGTCGCACCTGTCGTTCCTGGCCAACGTCTACAACCAGAAGGCCCGCGACTTCTACCACCGCCACGGCGTGCAATTGATCGATGCGGCGTACGAAGCGCACGAGGAGCACGGCGAAGTGCCGGTGATGATCACCAAGCACTGCCTGCGTTTCTCGTTCAACCTGTGCCCCAAACAGGCCAAGGGTGTGACCGGCGTGCGCACCAAGGTGGCGCCGATGCAGTTGATCCAGGGCGATGAAGTGCTGACCCTGAAGTTCGACTGCAAGCCGTGCGAAATGCACGTGGTCGGCAAGATGAAGAGCCACATCATCGACCTGCCGACACCCGGCAGTGCGGTGGCTCAGGTGGTCGGGCACATCAGCCCGGAAGACCTGCTCAAGACCATCCCGCGGGCACCGCACTGAGGGTGATACGCCCCTGTGGCCTGTAGGAGCGGCCTTGCCGGGGCGCCGGACCGGTCGGAAAGGGCTGCGAAGCGGCCCCAGCTGACCAGCAGCGATGCAAAAACCTGGGGCCGCTGCGCAGCCCTTTCGCGACACAAGGCCGCTCCTACAACAACCGCGAGACCTGCGCAGCGGCCGCCTTTACACCATCACAAAATTCCCAGCCCCCGTGCCGTCCGGTCCACGGCAATGCGCGTCTTGTCCACCAGCTCATCGAGCTCGCCATGCGTGGCCACCAGCGCCGGCGCCATGATCATCCGCCCCAGCGTCGAACGGATGATCACACCTTCCTCGAACCCGTAGGTGCGGCACTGCCAGGCCAGGTCGTTCTCGTTGGCGTAACGCTTGCGGCTGCCCTTGTCCTCGGCGAACTGCAACGCCGCCACCAGCCCCGCGCCTTGCACCTGGCCAATCAACGGATGGTTGGCAAACACCTCACGCAGGATACGCTGCAGATACGGGCCGGTATCGTCCTTGACCTGGCGCACGATACCTTCGTCGCGCAGCGCCTTGAGGTTGGCGATGGCCACTGCGGCCGCCACCGGGTGCCCGGAATAGGTCAGGCCGTGGGCGAATACCCCGCCACGCTCCACCAGCGCCTCGGCGATGCGCTTGCTCAGCACCAGGCCGCCCATGGGTACATAACCTGACGTCAGGCCTTTGGCGATGGACAGGGTGTCCGGCTCGAAGCCGAAGTACTCGTGGGCGAACCATTCACCGGTACGGCCAAAGCCACCGATCACCTCGTCGGCGCACAGCAGCACATCATACTGGCGGCAGATGCGCTGGATTTCCGGCCAGTAGCTTTCCGGCGGGAAGATCATGCCGCCCGCGCCCTGGAACGGCTCGGCCACAAAGCCTGCGACATTCTCTGCGCCCAGCTCGAGGATTTTCTCTTCCAGCTGCAGGGCGCAGCGGCGGCCGAACTCGGCCGGCGTCAGCTCGCCACCCTCGGCGTACCAGTACGGCTCGTCGATGTGTGCCACATCCGGAATCAACCCGCCCATCTCATGCATGAACTTCATGCCCCCTAGCGCTGTGGCGGCCAGAGTAGAGCCGTGGTAGCCGTTCCAGCGGCCGATCATGACCTTCTTGTTCGGCTGGCCGACCACCTGCCAGTAACGGCGCACGGTGCGGATCAACACCTCGTTGGCCTCGGAGCCGGAGTTGGTGTAGATCGCGTGGCTGTAGTGCCCGGGCAGCAAGCTGAAGAGCAGTTCGGACAGCTCGATCACCGCCGGGTGGGTGGTGTGGAAGAACATGTTGTAGTACGCCAGCTGGTCCATCTGCGCGGCGGCGGCGGCGGTCAGGTCCTTGCGCCCGTAACCCAGCTGGGTGCACCACAGCCCGGACATGCCGTCCAGGTAGCGCCTGCCGTCGTTGTCCCACAGGTACAGGCGTTCGCCGCGGGTGATGACCCGTGGGCCTTCGGCGTTGAGCGCCTTCTGGTCAAGGAAAGCGTGGATGTGGTGGGCCGCGTCGCTGGCCTGGTAGTCGCGGGTGTCGCGTTGCGGCTGGAAGGGTGCGTTCATTGTTGTTCTCCGTGAGTGAGGGTCAGCGCAGCTGGAACCAGGTGGTCTTGAGCTGGGTGTACTTGTCGAAGGCGTGCAGCGACAGGTCGCGGCCAAAGCCCGACTGGCGGCCGCCGCCAAAGGGCACCGCCACATCGAGGGCATCGACCGTGTTGACCGAGACGGTGCCCGCCTTCAACTGCCGGGCCACGCGGTGGGCGCGGTTGAGGTCGTCGCTCCACAGCGAAGCGGCCAGGCCATAAACGCTGTCGTTGGCCAGGCGTACGGCCTGCGCTTCGTCGTCAAAGGCAGTGATCGCCAGCACCGGGCCGAACACTTCTTCGCGGGCCAGGGCCGAATCCGGGCGCACGTCGGCGAACACCGTTGGCGCGATGAAGTTGTTCGAGCCGTTGAAGGTCAGCCGCTGGCCGCCGCACAACAGGCGTGCGCCGTCGCCCTGGGCCTGCTCGATGGCAGCCATGACACGTGCGCTCTGGGCGTCGTCGACGATGGCACCGGCGCGGCTGGCCGGGTCCAGGGGGTCGCCGGGCAGCCACTGGCGGGCCTTGGCCAGCAGGCGCTCGACGAACTCGTCGTGGACCGAGCGCTGCACATACAAGCGCGAATTGGCAGAGCACACTTCGCCCTGGTTGAAGAAGATGCCGAAGGCCGCTTTCTCCGCTGCCAGGTCCAGGTCCTGACAGTCGTCGAACACCAGGTTCGGGCTCTTGCCGCCACACTCCAGCCACACCTGTTTGAGGTTGGATTGCGCCGAGTACTGCATGAAGTACTTGCCCACCTGGGTGGAGCCGGTGAACACCAGGCAATCCACATCCGGGTGCAGGCCAAGGGCACGGCCAGCGCTTTCACCCAGGCCCGGCACCACGTTCAGCACACCTTCGGGCACGCCTGCCTCAAGCGCCAGTTGGGCCAGGCGCAGGGCCGAGAACGGCGACTGCTCGGCGGGTTTGAGCACCACGCTGTTGCCGGCGGCCAGCGCCGGGGCGACCTTCCAGGCAGCCATGTCCAGCGGGAAATTCCACGGCACCACGGCGCCGACCACGCCCAGCGCTTCGCGCGTGACCGTGGCCAGGGCATTGCCTGCGGTTGGCGCGACCTGATCGTAGACCTTGTCCAGCGCCTCGCCGTACCAGGCGAATACGTTGGCCGCGCCGGGCACATCGATGGTGTAGGCGTCCATCACCGGCTTGCCCATGTTCAGCGAGTCGAGCAACGCCAGCTCCTCGCGGTGGGCCATCATCAGTTCGGCCAAGCGCAGCAACACGCCCTTGCGTGCCGCAGGTGCCATGCGCGCCCAGGGGCCTTGCTCGAAGGCGCGACGCGCCGAACGCACAGCCTGGTCGATTTCGGTATCGCCGCAAGCGGCGACCTGGGCCAGCAACTGCCGGTTGGCCGGGTTGATGGCATCAAAGGTCACCCCTGACTGCGCCGCCAGCGGGCGGCCGTCGATCAGCGCCGTGGTGATGAAGCTTTGCCTTGCAGCGCGCTGCTGCCAATCGCTTTTCGTATGCACGCAGGTCTCCCTTGCGGCCGCGCGGGCGGCCGGTTGCAGTTGTTGTAGGTGTGGGTGGCCGTGGCGCCGTCAGCGCCTTCGCAGGTAACTTTCCAACGGGTCCTTGCTCAAGCCTTCCTGGGCCTGGGCCAGCGAATCGATGAACAGCGAGAACAGCTCGGACTGCTTGGCGATATCGAGCTTGGTGTAGAGGTTCTTGCGGTGGGTCTTGACCGTGTCTTCACTGATGCCCAGGCGCTCGGCCAGCGAGCGCGTGGAGTGGCCGCGCAGCAGGTACTGGGCGATGCGGCACTCGCGCTCGGTGAGCAGCGAGGAGCCGAAGTTGTTCAGCGCGGCGTTGATCTGCCGGCCCAGGGCACTTTCGAAGCGCCCGCCCACGGCATCGACATCCAGGTGGCTCCACTGGCGCCGCACCACGGCCACCACCCAGGGCGCCACACATTTGAGGTCGCTGACCTGCTGACGGTCCAGGCGTCGGGTACTGGCCAGGGCCACGGCGATGGTCAGGTGTTCATCCAGAGGGACGATGAAGTTCAGTTCGTCCTCCAGGTGTGCGTGCTGGTAGAACGACAGGTAGTACTCGCTGCGCTTGAAATGGTCGGGGGCAACGTCGCTGAGGCGAAAGCAGCCGGCAGCCACACCGTCCATGCAGGCACGGTAGAACGGGCACAGCAGGTAGTAGCCTTCCAGGTAGCGCTGCACGTTGCCTTCGGGCAGCCATGGGCCCTCCTCGTCCTTGACGAACAACGCCGAGGGCAGGCCCTTGCGTGGGTAAAGAAACACCGTGATGGCCTGGCACGGCGCAAGCAACTTGAGCGCGGCGAACAGCGCCTCGACGAAGCCCGGCGTGCCTTGGGCGTCGATGACACGGGCCATCTGCGCGTACCAGTCGGGCGATTTCAGCCGGTCTTTGCTCATTGTCGTCGTCCCATGCCGGGGTGGTCATGGTTGGGATTCTTGCATGGGATGCCGGGGGCGGCCATCACCCTTCGGGGTGAGGTTGTGGCATGCTCTGCAGCTCTTTCATTTCAGGGCCTGAACATGCTGATCGACGAAGAACTGACCCTGAAAAAACTCGAGACCTTCCTCGCCTTCATGCGCAGCGGCAACCTCGGGCGCGCCGCCGCCGAGTTGTCCACCAGCGCGGTCAGCGTGCACCGGGCCATTCATTCGCTGGAAAGCGCCCTGCGCTGCCCGCTGTTCAAGCACGAAGGCCGTCAGCTGATTCCGCTGGAAAGCGCCTATGTGCTGGAAAAGAAAGCCCGCCAGTTGATCCAGGACGCTGAGCAGATGGTGCGCCAGACCCGCGAGGCGGCTGGTTTCTACGCCGAGCGCTTCCGCCTCGGGGCCCTGTATTCACTGACCGTGAAGACCGTGCCCAAACTGGTGATGGGCCTGAAGCTGCGGCGCAGCGAGCTGAACATCGACCTGACCCTGGGCTCGAATGTCGACCTGCTGCAGCGGCTGAAGAACCATGAACTGGAGGCGGTGCTGGTGTCGCTGGATGAAAGCGTGGCCGACCCTGCCTGCGAGCAATTGCCGCTGTTCTCCGACGATATCTACCTCGCCGTGCCCACTGATTCGCCGTTTGCCGAGCAGCAGGAGGTGGACCTGGCGGACCTGGCCGAGTCCACCTTCATCACCCTGACCCAAGGCTTTGCCACCCACCGCGATGGCGCACGGGTGTTCCAGCAGGCCGGGTTCGAGCCGAAGGTGGCGATGCAGGTGAACGACATCTTCACCCTGCTCAGCATGGTCAGTTCGGGGGTGGGCTTTGCACTGTTGCCGGGGCGCATTGCTGCGGTGTACGAAAACCGGGTGAAGCTGATTGCGCTGCAGCCGCGTTACCGGCTGCAGCAACATATCGGCGTGGTGTTCCTCAAGGCCCGGGAGCGCGAGCCCAACCTGCTGGCGCTGCTGGCGGAATGCCGAATGTACAGCCGGGAAAACTGAGCGGCGCACACCGCGGCGGTTCGCCAGAACCACCGCGACAAAGCCGGCCTACGCCACCAGGCCACGCATGCAGAAGTACAGCAGCGAAGGCCCCAGCAGGCAGCCCAAGGCGGTGTAGAACGCTGCGGTCAGGCAGCCATAGGGCACCAGCTTGGGGTCGGTCGCCGCCAGCCCACCGGCCACACCGCTGGAGGTGCCCATCAAGCCACCGAAGATCACCGCAGTGCGCGGGTTGTTCAAACCGATCATCGGTGCCACGAACGGCGTCACCACCATGACCAGGATCGCTTTGACCAGCCCGGCGGCAATCGACAGCGCCATCACCTCGGAGCTTGCGCCAATCGCAGCGCCCGTCACCGGCCCGACGATATAGGTCACTGCCCCGGCGCCGATGGTGGTCAGGCTGACCGCATCGGTGTAACCAAAGGCCATGGCCACCCCTACCCCTGCGACGAACGAGGTGCCGATGCCGAAGAACAGCGATATCACCCCGGACACCCCGGCGCGCTTGAGTTCTTCGATGTTGACGCCAAAGGCCGTGGCGACGATGGCAAAGTCCCGCAACATGGCCCCGCCCAGCAGGCCGATGCCCGACAGCAGCGGAATGTCCACCAGCCCTTTTTGCCCGCCCGTCATCACCCCGCCGACGTAAGACAACGCCAGGCCCAGGAAAATAGCGATGGCAGAGCCGTGCAAACGCCCGCGGGTCAGCTTGTCGGAGAACCAGTAGGACAGCCACATGGTCACGCCGATCACCGCGAAACCACTGACCAGGCCATAACCGTTGATCACTTTCATCATGGATTCGTACATGGCGGTCACCGTTGCGAAGCAGTCAGGGGTTTGTCGGTGCCCGCCTCAGGCTTCTTTTGCCCGATGCGGTCCAGCAGCGGCACCATGGCAAAGCTTGCGACCACCGCCACGACGCCTGCCGTTATCGCCATCGGCCCACCGGACAACGCGCCCAGCACATTCTGCTGGGCGGCCATGGCCACCACGATGGGGATGTAAATGGCGCTCCAGAATTCCACGCCCTGTTCGGACTTGGCCTTGATCAGGCCACGCTTGTTGAGGTAACTGCCGATGAAAATCAGCAGCAGCATGGCGATGCCGACACCGCCGACGTTGGCTGGTACGCCCAGGAGCTTGCCCAGGAGTTCACCGATAAACAGGCCTACAAGGGTACACAGGGCCAGAAAGGCCACACCGTAGATGATCATTGTTGTTGTCCTCGCGTTGGGTCGAAGTTGCTTGTTGTTGTCCTTCGAAAAACACGGCATTTATGGGCGCTGGCTGACCTCCTGACGCAGCAGGGCGTCCACTGTATCGAGTCGGGTTTGCTCCAGGGCAAGCACGCGCCCCTGTTCGAACACCGGGCGGGCCAGGCCGGTCAGCACGCTGCCCGGCGGTAGCTCCAGGTGCAGGCGCACGCCGCGCTCATAGGCGTTGCGCAACGTAGCACGCCAGTCGACGAGCCGGGCCATGTTGCCGGCAAGGTCGTCACGCAGGCGTTGCGGGTCCAACAGCGGCCGCGCGCTGCTGCCACTCAGGTAGGTGATGCGCGGGCGGTTGATCTTAACGCTGGCAAACGCGTGTGCCAGCTCGGCCGCCGGGCCGTCGAGCAAGCGGCAATGGGAGGGCACGCTGACCGCCAGGCGCCTGGCCACGCCCTGGCCACGGCTGCGCGCCCTGGCGGCAACCTCGGCCATGGCCGTGTCGCTGCCGGCGATGACGATCTGGTTGTCGCTGTTGAGGTTGGCCAGGTACACCTCGCCGCCCACCTGCGCCAACAAGCGCTCGACACTGGCCAGATCCAGGCCACTCAGAGCGGTCATGCCGTAGCCTTGTGGGTAGGCACGTTGCATGAGCTCACCACGCAGGGCCACAAGGCGTACGGCATCGGTAAAGGCCAGGGCGCCCGCGGTGACGGCGGCAGGGTAGGCGCCTATCGACAGCCCTGCCACATAGTCGGGGGCCGGGCTGCGTTGCAATAACGTGCGCGCCCAGGCCACCCCGGCCAACAGCAAACACAACTGCACGGCGCGGGTCGATTGCAATGCCTGCTGGCTGTCCAGGGCCAGCACCTGTTCATTGAGCGTATCGCTGGCCTCTTCCAGCAACGCTGCCGAGCCTTCGGGCAGGCGATGCAGCATCCCCGCCTGCTGCGCGCCCTGGCCAGGGAAGGCGAACAGGCTGCTCACGCTGCGCACTCCAGCAGGTTCCATGGGTCGGCCACCAGCCGTGCGCCAAGCGCCGACTTGAGCAGCACGCGCTGCGCCACCCCGGCCCATTCGCGAAGGGCGATGCCACCTGCAGGGGTTTGCAGTTGCACGTCGATACGGCAAGGGCCGCAGTCGAGGCTATCGAGCAACTCACGCGCCTTTGCCCGGCTCATGGGCCGCGGTGTGCGTAGCAGCAGGTCGAGGTCGCTGGCCGCGTGCAGCACCTCGACCCCTGTAGCCAGCTGGTAACCCACCCCACCCGTCGGCCCCCAGGCCAGCCCGCAGGCGTCGAGCACAGGGGCCACGCTGGCCAGCGCCTGTAGCGCGGCCCAGGGGCTCGCGCCCTGCCCGCGCAAGGCTTCGGGGCGCAGTTGCCGGCGAATGTCCGCCACGCGCATCTGAACACCCAGGCGCTGCGCGCGCCCCTCCCCGCGCAGCCCCACCGCCACCCAACCTGCCGCGCAGCAGGCACGGCGCACCACCACCGGCTGCCCGGCCGCCAGTACCTGCGTGGCCCAGGCAGGGGCATCGACAGGCAGCGCGGCCGGGGTCATCCCCCAGAGCAGGTCATGTGGCTGCGGCGCGCTCATCTCAGGCCTCCTGCCACTGGCTGCGCAAGCGTGCACGCACTTCGCGGGACGCACTGCGGTGCTCGCCGGCCAACCGTGACGTCAGGTCGGTCGTGTTGCCGATATCGCGCAGCGCTTCGGCCAGGCACGCACGCACCTGGGCCAGATCGCTTGCGCTCGGGGTATCCGCGTTGTCCACACTCAGGCGCCGCCACAAAAGGCCCAGCGAGGCATAGCTGGCCAGGTCGTAGGCCATCGGCGGCACCTCGGCGGCCAAGGTTTCCAATTCTTCGACGCTGCGCAAGGTGATCCGCGCCGCCGCCGCCTTGCCCATCGCGTGCACCATCACCCCGCTGTCATCCAGCGCAATCAGCCGCTGGGCCTGGTAGCCGTGGGCCAGAAACGCACCGGACATGGCCTTGCCCACCAGCAGGCCAATAACCGGGTGCCCGGCCAGGCGTGCCTGGGCATAGGCCTGCACCGCAGCGGCCAGCGCCTGGTGGATGCCCAAGGCTTCCTCGCGGCGGCCATAGGCCTGGCTGGGCACATCAATGACCGCGACGATGGCGCGCTTCTCGCCATCGCGGTCCAGCTCAATCGCCTCGCTCACCGCCTTGGCCAAGGCCCAGCCTTCGAGCAGGCCGACTTCACCGTTGCGCGCCCGGGGGAACGGGTTGTGCGCATCCGGCACCACGGCAATGAAGCGCGCCGTGCGGTTGTCCAGCTCGCCGTCGATGACCCGCAGCGAGGCGGGATATCCTGGCAGTGCTTCGCTGCCGGCCAGGCCTGGCAGCCAGTTCAGGGCACGGTTCATGGGGCATCTCCTTGGTAAAGGGCGCGTACGGCGGCGGCGTCCAGTTGCGGGCAGTCATTGCCCAGGCTGGCAAGCCGCTCGAGGTACCAGGCGTGGCGGCCTGCGCGGTTGGCACTGGGTACGTCGAGCAACTGCAGCAGCTGCTGGCGAATGCTGTCGACGTCATCGGCCACATAACCATCCACCAGGCCGCTGGCATATCGTTGCTCGCCACCGGTCAGGCTCCAGATGAAGGGGCGGTCCTTGGCGTCGTACTCGGCGATGCCAGCTTCCTGCTCGATCACCTGCGGGCCGTTGAGGCCCAGGCGCGCCTCACGGGTCACCAGCAGGTGGCTGCACAGCCCCGCTGCGATGGACATGCCGCCAAAGCAGCCCACCGAGCCTGCGACCAGCCCGACCACCGGCTGATGGCGGCGCAGCTCGACGATGGCCGCCTGGATCTCGGCAATCGCCGCAAGGCCCAGGTTGGCCTCCTGCAGGCGCACCCCGCCGGTCTCCAGCAGCAGCACGGCGCAGGTCGGGGTGCCGTTGCGGTTGTCTTCTATGGCCAGCTCCAGCGCACCGGCAATCTTGGCCCCGCCCACTTCGCCCATGCTGCCGCCCTGGAACGCGCCTTCGATGGCGGCGATGACCGTGTTGCGGCCACCGAGCAAGCCCTTGGCGATGACCACGCCGTCGTCGGCCTGGGGCACGATGCCCTGGCGCGGCAACCACGGCGACATCAGCCGCTCGAACGGGCCTAGCAGTTCGCGAAAACTGCCTGGGTCGAGCAAGGTGCGGGCACGCTGGCGCGCTCCCAGTTCGACGAAGCTGCGGCTCTGCAGCAAGCGTTCGGTGTCAGTCATGGGCGATCTCCTCGAAACCTTGCTCAAGGCGCAGGCGTACCACGCCAGGCGTGGCGCCGAAATCATGGATGTCGATGTTCACCGCCGGCCACGTGCGCCCTTGGAACAGGCGCTGGAAGAGTTGCTCCCAGCGGGCGCCGCTGCCGTTGACCGAGGTCACCACCTGGATGTTCAGGCTGCCGGCCGTGCCGGGCTCCATCAGGACTTCCAGGTCGCCCGAGCTGACGCAACCCACCAGGGTGCGGCCACGGCCAGGCTCGGCGGCAGGGAATTGAAAGGTCAGGGTTTCCATGTCACAGGCTCCCGGCTTTGTCGAGGAACAGGCAGGCGGCCAGCAGGTCGGCGGCACCGCCCGGTGAGGCGTTCAGTTGCAACAGTTGGGTGTCCAGCAGGCGCAAGTGGCGGCGGCCGTCGAGGGTGGCACTGCCACCGGCTGCGAGCACATGGCGGGCGCCCTGTTGGAGCGTTTGCAGGCCCTCGGGGCCGGCGCGCCAGAGCACGCAGGTGTCACTCAGCGCGGCCATGATCGCCAGCAAGGCATCGAGGCGTGCGTGGTTTTCGCTGACACCGTTGGCGCGGCTGCGGCGCAGTTGCGGCAGGCCGTGTTCGATCACGGCAGGAAAGCCCTGTTGCGCCTGTTCGCGGGCACCGCCGGCGCCGTAACGGTGGCGCACCTGGGTGCCGTGGCTGTCGTGGGCGGTGGCGGCCGGGTCATCGATCAGGGCGATGCGCCCGGCACGGGCTGCGACGGTACTCGCGTCAGCCTGGGCATCCAGGGCCCGGGCGGCCACCAGCAAGCCAAGGGCCCATATCGCGCCGCGGTGGGTATTGACCCCGGCGGTGGTGGCCAGCATCGCAGCCTCCCCTTCACGGCCGATACGGCCCAGCTCGATGCGCAGCGCCAGGCCAACCTCGCCATGGGCCTGGGCGGCGTCGGCCATTTGCCGCAAGCAAGGCCAAAGGGCAAGCGCCGAGGCATGCATAAGGGCCAGCGTCATGTCGCTGTGCGCGCCGCTGCTGCGCCGGTCCACCAGGCCGGGCTTGGGTGACAGGTCGGCCTCGTCCAGCAGGGCTTCCACGGCCAGGTCGGCCAGCCGGTCGGCAAGGGGAATGGCGTTTTCAGGTGCCGGCCTGATCGCCGGCAAGCCTGCCCCCACAGGGATCGTGCAGTTTTCAAGCGGGCGGCCGGCCCGGTGAAGGGGATCATAGGGTTGCAGATCGAATAGTTGCATCACCAGCTCCTGAACCGTGCGGGCGGGTTGTACAGGCCACCGGACCACTCCACCAGGTCGGCGATGCTGCGCGCAGCGAGCAGTTCACGGCTGGCATCGGTACGGCGGATGCCCAGGTCTTCGGGCAAGGCCACCAGGCCTTGCTGGCGCAGGCGCAAGGTGTCCTTGGGGTCATGGCGCAAGCCGATGGCGGTGACCCCGGCCACGGCGGCGATCATCTGCTGGCGCTCTTGCAGGCTGCGGGCCTTGTACAGGTACGCGATACCCTCTTCGGTGAGCAGGTGGGTGACGTCATCGCCGTAGATCATCACCGGTGCCAGCGGCATGCCGGCCTTCTTCGCCACGTCCACGGCGTCCAGGGTTTCGACGAAGGTCGGTTTGCCGCCTTCTTGGTAGGTTTCGACCATCTGCACCACCAGCTTGCGGCCGCGTTCGAGCAAGGTGTCGGGCACCGTCATGTCGAGCCAGGCCGGGGTGGCGTGGCGCCGGCCGCGGGGGTCGTGGCCCATGTTGGGCGCGCCGCCGAAGCCGGCCAGGCGGCCGCGGGTGACGGTCGAGGAATGGCCATCACCATCGACCTGCAAGGTGGCGCCGATGAACAGGTCGACCGCGTACTGCCCGGCCAGCTGGCACATCATGCGGTTGGAGCGCAGCGAGCCGTCGCGGCCGGTGAAAAACACATCCGGGCGTTGCGCGATGTAGTCTTCCATGCCCAGTTCGGTGCCGAAGCAATGCACGCTTTCGACCCAGCCGGTCTCGATGGCCGGGATCAGCGTGGGGTGCGGGTTGAGCGTCCAGTTGCGGCAGATCTTGCCCTTCAGGCCCAGCGACTCGCCGTAGGTCGGCAAAATCAGCTCGATGGCGGCCGTGTTGAAACCAATGCCGTGGTTGAGCGACTGCACGTTGTGTTTTTCGTAGATGCCGCGGATGGCCATCATCGCCATCAGCACGTGCACCGGTTTGATGTGCCGTGGGTCGCGGGTGAACAGTGGCTCGATATAAAACGGCTGGTCAGCGACCACCACGAAGTCCACCCAGGAAGCCGGAATGTCCACGCGCGGCAGGTCGTCGACGCGGTCGACCAGCTGGTTGACCTGGGCGATCACCAGGCCATCGCTGAAGGCGGCCGGCTCCACCAGTGCCGGCGTGTCCTCGGTACTGGGGCCGGTATACAGGTTGCCGTCACGGTCGGCCATGAACCCGGCGACCAGGGTTACATTGGGGATCAGGTCGACCAGCAGGCGCGAATACAACTCGATGTAGGTATGAATGGCGCCGACTTCGAGCTGGCCGTCTTCCAGCAACTGGCCGATGCGCAGGCTCTGCGGGCCGGCGAAAGAAAAGTCGAGCTTGCGGGCGATACCCCGTTCGAACAGGTCCAGATGCTCGGCACGGCTGACGCTGGGCATGATCATGTGCAGGTCGTGCAGGCGCTCGGGGTCGGCCTTGGCCAGCGAACGGGAGAGGAAGTCGGCCTGCTTCTGGTTGTTGCCTTCGAGCACCACCCGGTCCCCTGGGGCGATCAACAGCTCCAGTGCCTCGACGATGCGCTCGGTTGGCAGCACCACACCGTCGGCCAGGTGACGGACCCGCTCCAGGCGGCGCTGCTTCTCGGCGCGCCGCCTGGACCATTGCGGCGGTGGATTCTTCGTTATGGTCATGGGTGACTCCACGGGTTCGCTGTCGTGGGGGCACAGTAGGACGCGGGGGTTTGGTGATCAATCAAGCTGGGGGGCTGATCGTTACGGTCAGGGTAATGGTTGCAATGGGGTTGCCTGCAATGCACGACCCTGAAAAACTCAAAGCCGTAGCCATGGCAAAAACGCACGCCTCACCTGCAGATATATCCATTGTGCAGGGCAATTTTGCATGACAGGATCCACCGATCCTCCAGCGCATTCCAGACTTCACTTGGAAAATCAATAACAAAGCAGGGAGAACGCGATGACCGCGCACGCTAATACCTCGGCAACGGCCCATGTTCTGGCCGAGGTCCGCAACCAGATTGGCCACCTCACCCTCAACCGCCCCAGTGGCCTCAACGCCCTGACCCTCGACATGGTGCGCAGCCTGCGCCAGCACCTGGACCACTGGGCCGATGACCCGCAGGTGCAAGCGGTGGTGCTGCGCGGCGAAGGCCCCAAAAGCTTTTGCGCCGGCGGCGACATCCGCTCGCTGCATGACAGCTACAAGGCTGGCGACACGCTGCACGAAGACTTCTTCGTCGAGGAATACGCCCTTGACCTAGCGATCCACCGCTACCGCAAACCGGTGCTGGTGCTGATGGACGGCTTCACCCTGGGTGGCGGCATGGGCCTGGCACAGGGCTGCGACCTGCGTATCGTCACCGAGCGCAGCCGGCTGGGGATGCCCGAAGTCGGCATCGGCTATTTCCCCGACGTTGGCGGCAGCTACTTCCTCTCGCGCATCCCCGGGGAGCTGGGCACCTACCTGGGCGTCAGTGGCGCGCAGATCCAGGCGGCCGACGCGCTGTATTGCGGGCTGGCCGACTGGTACCTGCCAAGCGAAAAACTCGCTGAACTGGATGAAGGCCTCGACCAACTGGACTTCGGCGCCCATCCGCTCAAGGCGTTGCAAAACCTGCTCGCGAAGCTGGGCAGCCAGGTGCTGGACGATGCGCCGCTGGAAAAACTGCGCCCGGTCATCGACCACTTCTTCGCCCTGCCTGATATGGCAGCAATCATCGAGCAACTGCGGGCAGTCAGCATCGGCGACAGCCACCAGTGGGCGCTGGCCACCGCCGACCAGCTGGAAAGCCGCTCGCCACTGGCCATGGCGGTTACCCTGGAGATGTTGCGCCGCGGCCGTTACCTGCCGCTGGAAGCGTGCTTCGCCATGGAGCTGCACCTTGACCGCCAGTGGTTCCAGCACGGCGACATCATCGAAGGTGTGCGCGCCCTGATCATCGACAAGGACAAGCAGCCACGCTGGAACCCGCCGACCTTGGTGGGCCTGCAACGCCAGCGCGTCGACCAATTCTTCGAAGGCCTGTGAGCCGGGGAGTACACAGATGCAAGACCTGGAACTGAGCGAAGAGCAGATCATGATCCGCGACATGGCCCGGGACTTCGCCCGCGGCGAAATCGCCCCGCATGCCCAGGCCTGGGAAAAAGCCGGCTGGATCGATGACGGCGTGGTGCGCAAGATGGGTGAGCTGGGCCTCTTGGGCATGGTGGTGCCGGAAGACTTCGGCGGCAGCTACACCGACTACGTGGCCTATGCCCTGGCCGTCGAGGAAATCTCCGCAGGCTGTGGCGCCACCGGTGCGATGATGAGCATCCACAATTCGGTGGGCTGCGGCCCGCTGCTGGCCTATGGCACGCCCGAGCAGCAGCAGGCATGGCTACCGCGCCTGGCCAGCGGCGAGGTGATCGGCTGCTTCTGCCTGACCGAGCCACAGGCCGGTTCCGAAGCGCACAACCTGCGCACCCGCGCCGAGTTGATCGACGGCCAATGGGTGATCAATGGCGCCAAGCAGTTCGTCAGCAACGCCCGCCGCGCGGGCCTGGCGATCGTCTTTGCCGTGACCGACCCAGAGCTGGGCAAGAAAGGCCTCTCCGCATTCCTGGTACCCACCGACAACCCGGGGTTCAAGGTCGATCGCAGCGAGCACAAGATGGGGATCCGCGCATCCGACACCTGCGCCGTCACCTTCGACAATTGCCGCATCCCCGCCGCCAACCTGTTGGGCGAGCGTGGCAAGGGCCTGGCCATTGCCTTGTCCAACCTCGAAGGCGGGCGTATCGGCATCGCGGCCCAGGCCCTGGGCATCGCCCGTGCCGCGTTCGAGGCTGCGCTGGTCTATTCCCGCGACCGGGTGCAGTTCGGCAAGCCGATCAACGAGCACCAGAGCATCGCCAACCTGCTGGCCGACATGCAGGTGCAGGTCAATGCCGCACGGCTGCTGATCCTGCATGCCGCACGTCTGCGCAGCGCAGGCAGACCCTGCCTGTCGGAGGCGTCACAGGCCAAGCTGTTCGCATCGGAGATGGCCGAGCGGGTGTGCTCGATGGCGATCCAGGTGCATGGCGGCTATGGCTACCTGGAAGATTACCCGGTCGAGCGCTATTACCGTGACGCACGCATCACGCAGATCTATGAAGGGTCGAGCGAGATCCAGCGGATGTTGATTGCCAGGGAGTTGAAGCACTATCCGTTGTGATGTTCCTCGCTGGGGCCCACAGGTAAAGCCCTGCCCGCCAGGCTGGCAGGGCTCCTGTGGGAGCAACTGGCTTGCCAGCGATTGTGCCCGTCAAGTCAGCGCCGTTGCTTGAAGGTCTGCGAAGGCAGCTGCCCAAAACGCTCGCGGTAGGTCTCGGAAAACCGCCCCAGGTGCAGGAAGCCGTAATCCATTGCCAGTTCCGTCACACTGCGCACCGCGCAACTGCCATCACTCAGGCACGCATGCAGCCGCTCCAGTTTGCGTTGGCGTACGTACTGCTTGGGCGTGGTGCCCAAGTGGCGATCGAACAACGCATACAATGAACGCACACTCATGCAGGCCTGTTCGGCCAGCGTCTCGGCTGCCAGCTCCAGTTTGAGGTTGCGGTCGATGTAGTCCAGGATCCGCTCCAGGCTGGCCCCCGGCGTAGCCAGGCTTTCCCGGCGGATGTTGGTGCTCATCAGCGTCAACAGCTTGCTGGCGACGATCTGGCTGTAGTGCCCCTGCACCCGCGGCAGCGAATCACTCACCTCGGCCTCATGGCAGACCATGGCCAGCAGGTTGACGAAACCGTCCAGCTCTTCGAGCCGGTAGTGGTTGCGCAAAAACCGTACCCCTCCCTCAGGCCGCTGCCAGCGCTGCTCCTCGCAGATCGAGTCGAGCATGTGCGTCGGCACCTTGAGAATGAACTTCTCGCAGTCTTCGGAATAGGTAAGGTCCACCGGGTCGTCGGGGTTGATCAGCAGCAGCTCGCCCGGCACCAGGTGGTGCTCGCGCTGATGCCCGCGCCACAGGCAATTGCCGTTGAGTAGCACCTGCAAGTGATAGATGGTTTCCAGGGCTGGTGAGGTGACCCGCACGCTGCCACCGTAGCTGATGCGGCACAGGTCGAGCTCGGCGAACTTGCGGTGGCTGAGGCTGGCCTGCGGATGCGTGGTGCGCGACAGCCCGATGCAGTGCTGGCCCACATGACGGTTGACGTAATCGGACACCGCATAAGGGTCGGCGTGATGGAACACGCTACTGCGCTCGCTCAGCAGGCGGCTTTCCATAGGCAAGGCACTCGGCATCGTTATTGTTCTGGGCGCCGCACCCTACTGGCCTGGGGCCTGTGGTTGCGGTCGTTCACGGTCATTCTACCGGGCCGGGGTCGGGTTTCTAAAGGCAGCTGACCGCCGGTGGCTTGGTCCCACACTAAGCAAAAGATGGGGGTTGGGCAATGAGATGTTCGGATTGGCCGGGCGGCTATCGGACAGGCGCGAGCAGCGCTTGGGCGGTTATCGAACGAAACAGCTTGCAACCAACCTGCACGTCCACCCGGTAACTTTTCCCACATCAGAACCTGCAGATCTGTTAAAAAACCGCATGCCCACCTACTTCCTTACGCACCTGCGCCGTCGCTGGCTCACCTGGCTGTGTGCCACCTTCCTGATGGTCGGCCTGCCGGCCGGCTGCGCCGTGCTGCAGCACAAGGAACGCGAACTGGTATTCCGTATCGAACCTGGCCAGGCCAGCTGGTTCCGCGGCCTGCCCAAGGGTGTGCAGGAACTGGACCTGCGCCCGCGCAGCTTCGCCGCCAACCAGAGCCTGCACGCCTGGTGGTGGCCGGCCCGCCGCGCCGATGCGCCGGCCATCCTCTACCTGCACGGCGTACGCTGGAACCTCACCGGCCAGCTGTTTCGCATCGAACAGCTGCATGCCATGGGGTATTCGGTGCTGGCCGTGGATTACCGAGGCTTCGGCCAAAGCCGCGGCGGCCTGCCGTCCGAAGCGACAGTTTACGAAGACGCGCGCATTGCCTGGGAGCGGTTTGCCCAACTGCAACCCGATGCAGGCAAACGCCTGATCTTTGGCCATTCACTGGGCGGCGCAGTGGCGGTGGAGCTGGCTGCCGACCTTTCGCGCCAGGCGCAGAAAGACGGCGGTACAGCACCGGCGCGGGGGTTGATCCTGGAGTCGACCTTCACTTCACTGGGGGATGTCGCCGCTGCCGTGGCCGATACCACCCTCCCGGTGCGCTGGTTGCTGTCGCAGAAATTCGATTCGCTGGACAAGATCAAGGACGTCGGCCTGCCATTGTTGCTGGTGCACGGGCTCGACGACCGTTTCGTGCCGCCGCGCTTCAGCCAGCAATTGTTCGAAGCGGCGCAGGAGCCCAAAACCTTGTTGCTGGTACCGGGGGCCAGCCACAACAACAGCATGAGCCGCGCCGGCCAGCGCTATCAGCGTGCGATTCGGGCATTGCTGTAACGGGGTTCACTGCACCGGCAGGAAATTCATCAGCAACAGGCTTTGCGCGTAGTTGAGCCCGATCCGCCGGTAGCGCTCATCTAACAGTTGCGCCAGCAGATCCAGCCGCGCCACGATCTTGCCGAACTCCACTGCAAAACTCAGGTTGCTGCCCTCCTGCGAAATCTCGTTGGAAAATAACAGCAATACCCCATTGGCATCCTGGCGCTGGCTGAGCATCCAGGTGGCCTTTTCGATGTTGCGAGCGGCGTTGTTGACGAACAAAGGGTCGATGGTGTCCGTCATGTAGAACTCGGTTCGCCCACCGTGTGCGGTGATCAGCATGCTGCCGATGGCGTAGATGAACGCACCGACCCGGTCACCGCGAAACTCCGGGCTCAGGGCATAACTCAAGGCAACGAGGTCGCGACGGTTGCCAAGCTGCGCCAAGGGTTGACGCTGTTCGATGGCAATGCGGATCTGCCGCTCTGCAGTGGCGGCATCGAGGTAACCGGACATCTTCCACTGGCTGGGGTTGCGCAGGTACAGCTTGTTCATCAGCAGGTACAGGCTCTGCAGGTTGTCGCGCATGGCCAGCGTCGCCATGCGGTCGACACTGGTCTGGAACAGCTCGCTGGGCTTGCCGTTGCCGAACTGGCTGACGATGTCCTGGCCTTGCTGCTGGGTGCAGGCGCCCAGGCAGACCAGTGTGCCTGCCAGCAGCAGGCGCGGGAAGAATACGGGTTTGCTTGCAACCATCGGCACCGGGTCGAAATCGGCGGCCGTGCCGGGGATCGGCGCGGCCTGGCCAAGCATAGAGCCCGCAAACCGGAAAAAGTGCGATGGCGGGGCTACCGCAAGTCAGTGCACCTGCTCGCCGGCTTGCCTAGGTCTGCCAGGCTGGCGCCCATGAAAGCCCTGCAACCAGCGATCACATGGCGTGGCGCAGCATCTGCACCACTTGAGCGTGCAGTACCGGATCACCACACGCCACCACACAGCCGCCGTGCTGTGCCGAACTGCCATCCCAAGCGGTGATCACCCCGCCCGCCCCTTCGATGATCGGCATCAGCGCCTGCACGTCATACGGTTGCAGGCTCGCTTCGACGATCACATCGACAAACCCCGAGGCCAGCATGCAGTAGGCGTAGCAATCGCCGCCGTAGCGCATCAGCCGCGCCTTGTCAGCCACGGCCTGGAACGCAGCCTTGCGCTCTGGGGTATCGAACATGTCTGGCGTCGTGCACATCAAGGTTGCCGCCGCCAGGTCTGCACAGGCGCGGGTCTTCAATGGCGTGCCGCTGCGCCACGCACCTTCGGGGGTACCGACGAAACGCTCACCGGTGAAAGGTTGGTTCATCACCCCCAGCACGGGGCGGGTACCATCGTTCAGGGCGATCAGCGTGCCCCACAGTGGCAGGCCGGTGATGAAGGCGCGAGTGCCATCGATGGGGTCGAGCACCCAGGTCAATGGGCTGCTGCCGATTGCCACACCCTGCTCTTCGCCAAGAATGCCGTGTTCCGGGTAACGCGCCTGGATCAGCGTGCGCATGGCGTCTTCGGCAGCCTTGTCGGCCACGGTCACCGGGTCGTACAGGCGCCCGCCCTTGTCCTCGACGTCCAGGCTGGCACGAAAGTACGGCTGGATCGCGGCTGCAGCGGCATCGGCCAACTGCTCGGCGAAGGCGCGGAATTCGCCGGTCTGTTCAGCACTCAGGGACATGAAACGGGCCTCGTGAAATGATGGGGCTGGCATCATACCCGACAAACCCTTTGGCAGTAGACGCCTGCGTATTCGCGGGCAAGCCCGCTGCCGCCTAGACTGAACAGACCAGATCAACAGGCATGAACCGGGGGGCTGCCCACACGTGGAGGTGTGCGATGAGCCAGTTCAAGCGTTTGTTAGTCATGCTCGGCCCGCAGATGCGTTACACGCCCGCGCTGCAACGCGCGGCGGCGTTGGCTGAATCCAGCGGTGCCCTGCTGGATATCAATGTCTTCGTCGACGATGTCGACACCTTTGGCCTGATGAGCGACGGCCGTGAGCGCGAGCGGCTGCTTGCCGACAACCGCCAGTGGCTGGCCGATGCCACCGAGCAATTGCGCGATGACGGCCTGGATGTGTCCACCGAACTGCTGCTCACCCGTGATCCGCTGGGCAGCGTGATCGAGCGCATCGAGCAGTTGGGCTGTGATTTGCTGATCAAGGATGTACAGCACGAACCGGTGCTCAAGCGCCTGTTGGTCACACCGCTGGACTGGCAACTGCTCAAGGACAGCCCGGTGGCCGTGCACCTGGTCAGCGACATTCGCCTGCCGCTGCCCCGGCAAATCGCCGTCGCCGTCGACCTCAACAGCCACGGTGCCGGCGAACACCTGGACGAGCAGGTGATCCACTGCGCCCATGCCTTGGCCCTGCAGTGCAACGCCGAACTGCACCTGTTGCATGTATGCGATGCGGCCAGGACCCATCTCGCCGACTTCGGCGCCGGCACGGTGACCATGCCCGGTTTCGAGGGCAGTGTGCGCACCGCGCAACGGGCAGCGTTCAATCGCCTGGGTGACCATCACCAGGTCCCGCTGGAACGCCGACACTTTCTGGAAGGTGCAGCGATTCGGGCGATCGCCCAGTTCGTCAGCCACGGCCGGGTCGATGTGATCGTGATGGGCAACCACCGGCATGACGCCATGCAGACGTTCCTGGGCGGGACCACGGCGCATGTGCTGGAGCATCCGTTGTGCAATGTGCTGGCGGTCAAAGGGGTGCGTTGAGGCATCAGCTGAGATTTTTGGGCTGTCGGATCGAGCGCCGGCTGCGCGGTGCTTGATCTGACAGCCCAGTCAATCGCACGACCAGCACCAAACTGGTACTCCCGACCCACTTAAAAATAATGCATTTGATAATGATTCGTAGTACTTTCGCGACGTATCAATCCCCTTCCTAGCGCCCTACTTCAGGATCGTACCGTCGATGCGTCGCACGTTCGTTTCGCTTTGTGTACTACATGCTGTCTCCCCGTTGGCTTTCGCCGAGGCTGAAACACTCGGTAACCCCGCCCAGATCGAACTCCAGGCCTTGAACATTAACGGTACCGCCGACAGCGAACGCGCCGATGGACCGGTCGAGGGCTACAAAGCCAGTCGTTCGGCCAGTGCCACGCGCACAGACACCGCGCTGCACGAAATACCGCAGTCGATTAGCGTCGTACCCAAGGATGTACTCGAAGACACCGGCGCCACGCGGCTGCAGGACGGCCTTGACTACGCAGGCGGCGTTGGCCGCGCCAACAACTTTGGCGGCCAGGGCCTGACCACTTTCACGGTGCGCGGTTTCACCACGGGCGAGTTCTACCGCAATGGCTTCCCGATCAACCGTGGCTACCCCAATGCCCCCGATGCCAACAGCGTCGAGCGGCTGGAAGTGATACGCGGCCCAGCCACCAGCCTCTATGGCCGTGGCGACCCGGGCGGGACCTTCAACGTGGTCAGCAAGCAGCCACTGGCCGAACCCAAGGTGACGCTTGGCAGCCAGCTCGACGACCAGGGCATGCACCGGGCAACCCTCGATGCCACCGGTCCGCTCAATGAAGAGGGCTCGCTCGCCTACCGCCTGAACGTGCTGGGTGAAGGTGGCGAAAGCTTCCGCGACGATGTCGAGAGCGAACGCTACGACGTTGCGCCCGTGCTGAGCTGGCAGGTCAATGACGCCACGAAGATCGTCTTCGAGGGCGACTTCATGCGCAACAACCACCCGCTGGACCGGGGCCTTACCCGCCTGCCCGGCCAGCGCGGCACCGCCTCGCGTGACACCAATATCTGGGAAAAAGGCAGCGACAACCTGCTGCACAACGACAACAACATGGCGCAGTTGCGCTTCGAGCACGCGCTCAGCGAAGACTGGACCTTGGGTGGCGGCATGCAGTGGCTGGACGGCTCACTCAAGGGCAACGCCGTGGAAGCCAATGCGTTGCAGGCTGATGGCCAAACCCTTGGGCGCAACTTCAACTACCGCAAGCTCGAATGGACCGACCGTGACTACCAGCTCAACCTGACCGGCCACTTCGACACAGGTGGCTTCGCCCACACCCTGCTTACCGGTATCGAATATGAAGACTATGACTACAGCTCGATCATTCAACGTTCGGCCGCCGGTGCCGGCGCCTATCCGATCGACATCTTCGACCCGGTGCTGGGCCAGCCCCGCCCTGCCCTGACCCGCACGACTACCCACGACAAGGAAAACCTCAAGACCTGGGCCGCCTTCATCCAGGACCAGGTCGCCCTGACCGAGCGCCTGAAGGCACTGGCCGGGGTGCGCTTCGAGCGTTACGAGCATGACTACGACAACAAGCTGAACAATGCTGGTGACTTCAGCAAGGGCGAAAACGGCGTCACCCCTCGTTTCGGCCTGCTGTATGACATCACCGACACGCTTGCCGTGTACGCCAACACCGCGCGCTCGTTCAAACCCAACAGCGGCGCCAGCCTGCAAGGCAGTGGTTTCGACCCTGAGAAAGGCAAGTCGTATGAGTTGGGTGTGAAGTGGGAAGCGCCCGATCGCCAGCTAAGCATCGACGCGGCTGTCTACCACATCGTCAAGGAAAACGTGCTGACCCGCGACCCCAATGACCCTTCTGGTACCTACAGCATCGCCGCCGGCGAGGTGCGCAGCCGCGGGCTGGACATCAACATTGCCGGCAACCTCACCCCTGAGTGGCGTGTGATCGGTGGCTATGCCTATGTCGACGCCGAGGTCACCCAGGACAACACCGTGCCCAGCGGCACGCGCCTGGCGAACATCCCGCGCAACAGCTTCAGCCTGCTGAACACCTACGAGTTTCAGGATGGACTGGCCAAGGGCCTGGGGCTGGGGGTTGGGGTGAAGTACATCGATGACCGTGCCGGGCAGACCGCCGCGACGACCTACACCATGGCGAGCTACAGCGTGGTCGACCTGCACAGCTTCTACAAGGTCAACGAGCATGTACGGCTGAACCTGGACGTGAAGAACGTGTTCAACAAGGGCTATGACGAAGGGGCGTTCAACACTTACGTGTACCCGGGTGCACCGCGCACGGTGCAAGCCGGGGTTGCGTACACCTTCTGAATGGCCGGGGCCGCTGGCGCGGCCCGCCGTTTCAGAACGCCTTGCTGTAGAACAGCGAGTAGGATTCGATGCCGTCGTTCGGCTGTTTGATACCGGCGTTGGAGTAGTGCATGGCACGGATGCCGACTTTCTGCTCGCCCGGCAACTTCAGGCCGAAGCCGATGCGGTCCTCGAAATTGACCGACGAACCCAGGTGTTGATCGCCGACATCGGTCTTGGAAAATGCTGCCAGGCCGATGCCTGCCTCGATGTACGGGGTGTAGGTGAAGCCGCTGAATTCGTAGGTGAACACCGGGCTGAACGACAGCGAGTGAGCACCGCTGGCCTCGCCACCTTCCCAGTAGGTGTAGGCTGCATCCCAATAACCGGTCACGAAGCCGGTGCTGCTTTGCAGCCATTTCTTGTCCCAGTCGAAGGCCAGGCCGATACGGTAAGTCATGTCGCCCTGGCTGGTGGCGCCCACGGCGCCGGACACCTGCGCGGCCTGGGCCAGATTGGCCCCGGCAACAGCCAATGCGGCGGCTGCGAGCATAGTGGCAAGACGGGTTTTCATCGATGACATCTCCTGATGGTCAACACGGGCAAGCGGGGGCTTTTGCCCCTCGATTTTTACGGTGGCCGGTGCATCCAACCGGTCACACGAGGTAATACTTTTCTGATTATTGTCCAATTAATCAGAAAGTTGGAAGTGAATTGCCACCAATGGCTAATGTTCAGTACGGTCTGAGCCAGCGCGCCGCTCCTCAAGCAGCTTAACGAACATGCTCAAGCTGCGCGATACGGTACCGCGGCGCCACACCAGCCAGGTCTTGAGGTAGCGAAAATCCTCCGACATGGGCCAGGCGCTAACCGTGGTGCAGCCGGGCATGTTGTCGAGCATGCTGCGTGGCAACATGGCCAGGCCGGCACCTGCGCTGACGCAGGCGAGCATGCCGTGGTAGGACTCCATTTCATGGATCTTGCCTGGTACCGCCTGGTCCTGGACGAACCAGTTCTCGAAATGATGGCGGTACGAGCAGTTGGCACGGAAGGCGTAGATACTCGCACCGTTGACGTCCTGCGCACGGGTTACCGGGGCATGGTTGAGCGGCGAGATGATCACCATCTCCTCCTCGAATACCGGCATGCCTTCAAGCGTGGGGTGCAACAACGGGCCATCGACGAATGCTGCCACCAGGCGCCCGGACAGCACGCCTTCAAGCATGGTCCCCGACGGCCCGGTGGAAAGGTCCAGGTCGACTTTCGGGTAGCGCTGGTTATAGGCGGCCAGCAATGCCGGTATACGCACGGCTGCGGTGCTCTCCAGCGAACCCAGGGCGAAGGTGCCTTGCGGGTCTTCGCCCGCCACCGTCAACCGGGCCTCGTGCACCAGGTCGAGGATGCGCCGGGTGTATTCGAGGAAGTTCCAGCCAGCCGGCGACAGGCGCAGGCGGCTTTTTTCACGGATGAACAACTCGACACCCAGGTCTTTCTCCAGCTGCTTGATGCGCGTGGTCAGGTTAGACGGCACCCGATGGATGTGCTGGGCGGCGGCGCTGATGCTGCCCTGTTCGGCCACTGCCTTGAAGATCTCCAATTGCACCAGATCCACAGTCATTCTCCAAACGTGAATGTTTCGCTCATTATTATTCAGTTTTCATTAAACCCCTAGCCCACTAGTCTGGCCTCACTGATGAACAACAACGAGTGTGCAGCCATGAGCCAGATCAGCAGCCTGACCCACGCCATCTCCATCGACCCGCACAGCGGCGAGCAGATCGGCAGCTACCCTTTCGACACCGACGCCGCACTGGAAGCGGCGCTGCAACGTGCCAAGGCTGGCTATCGCCAGTGGCGCCAGGTGTCGCTGGGTCAGCGCAGCGAGAACCTGCTTGCCCTGGCCGACACCCTTGAGGCCAAAGCCGAAACCTTCGCGCAGATGATCAGCCGCGAAATCGGCAAGCCGATCAGCCAGGCCCGGGGTGAAGTGAACAAGTGCGTCGGCCTGTGCCGCTGGTACGCCGAGCACGGCCCGGCGATGCTTGCGGCTGAGCCGACCCAGGTCGAAAAAGCGCGTATCGAATACCGCCCGCTGGGCCCGATCCTGGCCGTGATGCCGTGGAATTTCCCGATCTGGCAGGTGCTGCGTGGCGCCGTACCGGCGATCCTGGCCGGCAACACCTATGTGCTCAAGCATGCGCCGAACGTCATGGGCAGCGCCTATCTGATGGCCGACCTGTTCAAGGATGCCGGCTTGCCCGAAGGCGTGTTCGAGGTACTCAACGTGACCCCGGACGGCGTCACCCGCGCCATCAACGACCCGCGCATCGCTGCCGTGACGTTGACCGGCAGCGTGCGTGCCGGCATGGCGATCGGCGCTCAGGCCGGTGCCGCGCTGAAGAAATGCGTGCTCGAGCTGGGTGGTTCCGACCCGTTCATCGTGCTGGCCGACGCCGACCTGGATGCTGCGGTGAAAGCCGCCGTGGTTGGCCGCTACCAGAACACCGGGCAGGTCTGCGCCGCGGCCAAGCGCCTGATCGTGGAAGAGAGCATCGTCGAGGCATTCACGCGCAAGTTCGTCGAGGCGACACGCCAGTTGAAGGTCGGCAACCCGCTGGAAGATGACACCTACATCGGCCCGATGGCGCGCTACGACCTGCGCGACGAGCTCGATGGCCAGGTCCAGGCGACCCTCGCCGAGGGCGCCACCTTGCTGTTGGGCGGCAACAAGGTCGAAGGCGTGGGCAACTTCTACGCACCGACCGTGTTCGCCAACGTCACCCCGGACATGACCGCGTTCAAGCAGGAGCTGTTCGGCCCCGTGGCTGCGATCATCACTGCCCGCGATGCCGAACATGCGGTGGAGCTGGCCAACGACAGCGAATTCGGCCTGGCATCGACCATCTACACCGCAGACTATGCCCTGGCCGAGCGCATGACGGCAGCGCTGGACACCGGTGGGGTGTTCATCAACGGCTATTGCGCTTCTGACCCCCGCGTGGCCTTTGGTGGGGTGAAAAAGAGTGGCTTCGGGCGTGAGCTGTCGCATTTTGGCGTGCGCGAGTTCACCAACGCGCAAACCGTGTGGCTGGATCGCAACTGATTTCGTGAGCCGGGGCTGCTTTGCAGCCCCGGCACGCTCAATCGCGAACCTGGTCCTTGACCCAGTCCAGCATCCCCCCTGGCACGATCAGCTCGTGCCGCGCCCGCGAACATGCGGTGTACAGCCCGGCCAGCATCCGTGCCCGCTCATTGCGGTTGCCGGCCGTTACCGGCGCAACCATCAGCTCCGGCGAGACCATCACCCGGGCGAACTCCATGTTCTTCACATCGCGTACACGGCCAAGGAACAGCTTGGGCGCCTTGTCCCAGCGGTAGCGGCTCTTGGCCTTGGCAAAGTGCTCCGGGGTGTAGCCCTTGCGCAGCATATTGGCCACGGCAACGAACGCCTTGTCGTCCCCCTTGTCTTGCTCAAGCGCCTGCCAGCTTGGGTATCGGAACAGCATCGGGTGACGCGGCCGCGTGCCATAGCGGTACAACTCGATGCAATCCTCGACGAACAGCTCGAAATCCTTGCGCGCGCTTTGCAGCAGCACGAACGGCACACCCTGGTGGGTCAGGCGCTGGAACCAACCGAACAACCCCCACTCGTCATCGACGATCAACGCGGTGGGCTGCTCGGGTACCGTCACAGCATCGAAGAAACTGACCCGCGTGTAATGCTCGGCACTGCCGCTGAAGGCTGCCTGGATGGCCGCCGGGTGGGCCTGGATCAACGGGTTGAGTACGCTGTCCATGGCAGGCCCTGCGCGTAATGAATGGTCGATGTAACGCTGGCGGATGAAGCCGCCATGGTGCGGGCTCAAACCATTGAGGTTCTGCAGCTCATCGCCCAGGGCAATGACAGATTGCGGGCTGCGGTCCAGCACGGCGACCATGGGTGCGGACAACTCGTGGGCTTCATCGACGATCACATGGGTATAGCGGCTGTCGATCAGTTCGGCCGTCAGCGACAACAGTTTGACCCGATGGTAATCGCGCACCGGCAACTGGATCTCGCGCGACGATGGGCGGGTCAGCTCCTGCCAGTACAACCTGGCCTTTTCCAGCAGCACTTCCTGATCCAGCGGCGAGGTCCCCGGGCCGGCCCAGGGCAAGTGATGCAGCTGCAACTGGTTGTCGCCGCTGCGGCAGAAGCTGCGCACGGCCTTGATGCACAGGGCGACCACGTCCCGGGCGGCCAAGGGGCCGATATCCGGGATGGCCAGCCATTTCACCACCTGCGCCTCTTGCGGGCGCCATGACAACTTGGTTCGGTACGGATCGCGCAGGCGCCAACCGTTGCTGGTGAGGTCGCGGTTGAGAATCTCGTCGGCCAGTTGGCCAAAGGTCATCGCCGTGTACGCCTCAGCATCCTTGACCCGTGCCCGCAGTGCCCTGAGCTGGCCTTCGGTGAGGGCCAGCAGCAAGGTGCGTTGCGGGTCGAGCAGGCGCGCGAACTGGTGGATCAGGAAGGTTTTGCCGGTACCGGCGAACCCCTGCACCGCCACCGACTCGTCCACCCCGGACAAGAACTCGCGCAGCAGGCGGTTCTGCTGGTCGCTGAGCATGAGGTCGCTGGCCAACGACGGCAGGTACACCGGGTGCAACGGCGTGACCCGCTGCCGGTAGCTGTCGGCGAACTGGAAGTTCCACTGGCCTTCGGCGTCCTGAAATTCCTCTGCCGGGTAGTCGACTTCGGGTGATACCAGCGCGACGCCGTTCTCACCCAGCATGCCGAGCCCCATGGCAAACGCCTCGCGGTCGAAATGCTGCGCTACCTGGCCCTGAAAACGGCCAGGCGCCGCCGTTTCGACCTCATTGGCAATACGCACGATTTCAGCGAAGCGGCGTTCCTGTGCGTCAGCCGAAACGCTGGCAGGCTGGCGCGGCAGGTTCTGCACGAACAGCACGGCGGCCGCCTGCAGCACGCTGGCGCCAGGGAAAAAATCGGTGGCTGGGGGGGCGCTGGCGAGGCGCTCGGCCTGGTCGCTGGGCAAAGGCAGGTAGAACATCGGGACCTCGGGTGAACACTGCCGGGCACGATAGCAACTTTCCCGAGGCAATGCTGGGTTTAACCGCGAACCGGCCGGCCCCGCTTGAGCGTCTCGCTGGGCAGTTCCCGGAACAACTGCCGATAGCTTTCGGAAAAGCGCCCCAAATGCCAGAACGACCAGCGCATGGCCACTTCGGCAACCGTCACCTCGCCACCGCGCAACAGGTCGCGCCGCGCCCCATTGAGCCGGCGAAGCCGCAGCCAATGGGCCGGCGGCATGCCGGTAAACGCCTTGAATGCCTGCTGCAGCTGGCGCAGGGAAACGCCGGCAACGTCTGCCAACTCCAGCAGGTTAAGGGTTTCTTCGGGGCAGTCGGCAGCCCACTCACTGACCCGCTGCATGATCGCCCGCTCCTCTCCCCGCCGCCCCAGCGCTCCGCCCTGCAGCTGCTGGCAGGCGTTATCCAGGATGAACAGGCAGTCTTCCAGCAACTGTTCGGCCAACGCTTGCCCCGCAAGTGGGCAATCGGCTTGCCCCAGTCGCGTCAGGGTAGCGCTGAGCCAGCTGCCGAACAGCGCATTCTGGCCGCTGCCCAGCGGCACCATGAACAAGCCGTCAAGGCGCTGCGGGTCGAGGCCGTGGCTGGCCAGGAAGGCCTGGTCGAACACCACCGCCACCTCCTGGTAGTTCTCCGGTGTGATCCAGATATTGCGGCTCTGTTCGTTGAGCAGGTACAGGCTGTTTTCGCTGCGGTCGAAGCAAAACGCCAACGCGCCGCTGGGGGCACGGAAAAACTGCTCGACCCGCGTGTTCAGGCGCTCTTCGTACACCTGCACGCCATCCAGGCCCAGGCAACGCAGCTGGCCGCTGAAGTGGCCGGGCGACATCTGCCGGTACTGCTGCTGCCAACCGGGGGTGGCGCGCACCTGTTCGGTCACATCGGTGGTATGGAAGGCCTGGACCTGCAAGGCATTGGGCGTTGTCACGCTGCGTCCTAATTGCACTCTTTTGGTGCATTCATTGCCGAAGAAAGTGGATAGATTGCCCCTGGGGGCTGCGCCCAAGATAGCCCTCAGCACGGCATGTGGGAAGGCTCCTGCACACCAGTGCCACAAAAACCCAACCAAGAGGTCTGTATGAACGCCCCCTTCGATCAGCTTTCCACCTGGCTGAAAGAACACCGGATCACCGAAGTCGAATGCGTGATCAGCGACCTGACCGGCATCGCCCGCGGCAAGATCGCACCGACCGCCAAGTTCCTCCATGAGCGTGGCATGCGCCTGCCCGAGAGCGTGCTGCTGCAGACCGTCACCGGCGACTACGTCGACGATGACATCTACTACAGCCTGCTCGATGCCGCTGACATCGACATGGTCTGCCGCCCCGACCCGACTGCGGTGTATCAGATCCCCTGGGCCATCGAACCGACCGCCATCGTGATCCACGACACCTTCGACAAACAGGGTAACCCCATCGAACTGTCGCCGCGCAACGTGCTGAAGAAGGTGCTCAAGCTCTATGCCGACAAGGGCTGGCGGCCGATCGTCGCTCCGGAGATGGAGTTCTACCTGACCAAGCGTTGCGAAGACCCGGACTTGCCACTGCAAGTGCCACTGGGCCGCTCCGGCCGCGCCGAAAGCGGGCGCCAGTCGTTTTCCATCGATGCCGCCAACGAATTCGACCCCTTGTTCGAAGACGTCTATGACTGGTGCGAACTGCAAGGCCTGGACCTCGACACGCTGATCCACGAAGACGGCCCGGCGCAGATGGAGATCAATTTCCGCCATGGCGATGCGCTGGACCTGGCCGACCAGATCACCGTGTTCAAGCGCACGATGCGTGAGGCGGCGCTCAAGCACAACGTGACGGCCACCTTCATGGCCAAGCCGATCACCGATGAACCGGGCAGTGCCATGCACCTGCACCAGAGCGTGGTCGACATCGCCAGCGGCAAGCCGGTGTTCGCCAACGACGATGGCAGCATGAGCGCGCTGTTCCTGCACCACATCGGCGGCCTGCAGAAGTACATCCCCAAGCTGTTGCCGATGTTTGCCCCGAACGTCAACTCCTTCCGCCGCTTCCTGCCGGACACCTCGGCGCCGGTCAACGTCGAATGGGGCGAGGAAAACCGCACCGCCGGCCTGCGCGTGCCGACCTCGAGCCCCGACGCCATGCGCGTGGAAAACCGCCTGCCGGGTGCTGACGCCAACCCCTACCTGGCGATCGCCGCGAGCCTGCTGTGCGGCTACCTGGGCATGGTCGAGAAGGTCGAACCCAGTGCGCCGGTACAAGGCCGCGCCTACGAGCGGCGCAACCTGCGCCTGCCGATCACCATCGAGGACGCGCTGCAGCACATGGAGGACTGCCAGACCGTACAGCGTTACCTGGGCAAGCAGTTCGTCCAGGGTTACGTGGCGGTCAAACGTGCCGAGCATGAAAACTTCAAGCGTGTGATCAGTTCGTGGGAGCGTGAATTCCTGCTGCTCAGCGTCTGATCTGCGGGGGCTGCCGTGCAGCCCCTCACACCCAACCCAAAGAACAAGACCAACGAGGTGTCGACATGCGTCATCTGCAAGCCCTGATTCCTGCAGCATTCACCCTGCTGTTCGGTGCAGCCGCCCAGGCTCAGCCCACGGTCAGCGTGTACAACTGGACCGACTACATTGGCGATACCACCCTGGCCGACTTCCAGGCCAGCAGCGGGATCAAGGTGGTCTATGACGTGTTCGATTCCAACGAAACCCTGGAGGGCAAGCTGCTTGCCGGGCGCACCGGCTACGATGTGGTCGTGCCGTCCAACCACTTCCTCGCCCGCCAGGCGCAGGCCGGTGCCTTCCTTCCACTGGACCGCAGCAAGCTGCCGAACTGGAAGCACCTGGACCCGAAACTGCTCAAGCAACTTGAGCAGAACGACCCCGGCAACCAGTACGCGGTGCCCTACCTGTGGGGCACCAACGGCATTGGCTACAACGTCGAGAAGGTCAAAGCCGCACTGGGCATCGAGCGTATCGACTCCTGGGCGGTGCTGTTCGAGCCAGAGAACCTGAAGAAACTCAAGCAGTGCGGGGTGGCCTTCATGGACTCGCCCGACGAATTGTTCCCGGCCATGCTCAATTACCTGGGCATGGACCCGCGCAGCGAAAAGCCGGCTGACTACGCCAAGGCCGAAGCGCACCTGCTTGAACTGCGCCCCTATATCACCTACTTCCACTCGTCCAAATACGTTTCGGACCTGGCCAATGGCGACATCTGTATTGCCTTCGGCTACTCCGGCGATGTGTTCCAGGCCGCCAACCGCGCTGTCGAGGCGAAAAACGGCGTGAAGATCGCCTACAGCATCCCCAAGGAAGGCAGCAACCTGTGGTTCGACCTGCTGGCCATTCCCAAGGACGCCAGCAACCCCGAGCAGGCGCTGGCCTTCATCAACTACCTGCTCGAACCACAGGTGATCGCCAAGGTCAGTGCCACCGTCGGCTATGCCAATGCCAACCCCGACGCCAAGGCCTACATGGATGAGTCGCTGGTCAACAACCCCGAGATCTACCCACCCCAGGAGGTGCTGGACAAGCTGTACATTTCCAGCACGCCGAGCCCGAAGATCATGCGGGTCATGACCCGCTCCTGGAGCAAGATCAAGTCCAACCGCTGAGCCGAGAGCGCGCCATGCCATTCGACACCCAACACACTGCGTCGTACTACGCCGCTACCGCGCGTGATACCGCGCCCTACCCCAGCCTGGACGGCGAACTGACCGCTGATGTGTGCGTGGTCGGCGCTGGCCTGACTGGGGTCAATACGGCGCTGGAACTGGCCGAGCGTGGCCTGTCGGTGATCCTGCTCGAAGGCCGGCGCGTCGGCTGGGGCGCCAGCGGGCGCAACGGAGGCCAGTTGATCCGCGGCATCGGCCATGACGTCAGCGGTTTTGCGCGCTATGTCGGCCAGGACGGCGTGCGCTACCTGAAACAGGCCGGCATCGACTCGGTGGCCCTGGTGGCCAGGCGTATCGAGCAGTACGGCATTGCCTGCGACCTGCGCTGGGGCTTCTGCGAACTGGCCAATACACCTGCCCAGTTCGCGGCGTTCAAGGACGAGCAGCGCGAGCTGGCGGAGCTTGGCTATGGCCATGAAACGCGCCTGGTCGGCCCTGAGCGACTGCATGAGATCGTTGCCAGCGACCAGTACGCCGGCGGGCTGGTGGACATGGGGTCGGGCCATCTGCACCCGCTCGACCTGGTCCAGGGTGAAGCGCGCGCGGCCCATGGCCTGGGGGTACGCATTTTTGAGCAGAGCCCGGTGCTGCGCATCGAGCATGGCACCACGGTCACCCTGCACACCGCTCGGGGCAAGGTCAGGGCACAAAGCCTGGTGCTCGGTTGCAACGCCCACCTGGACGAACTGGAGCCACGCCTGAGCGGTAAAGTGCTGCCTGCCGGCAGCTACGTGGTGGCCACCGAGCCACTGCCCGAGGCTGTGGCCAAGGCGCTTATCCCGCAGAACATGGCGATGTGCGACCAGAAGGTCGGCCTGGATTACTACCGCCTCACCGCAGATCGTCGGCTGTTGTTCGGCGGGGCCTGCCATTATTCAGGGCGCGACCCGAAGGACATCGCCGCCTACATGCGGCCCAAGGTGCTCAAGGTGTTCCCGCAACTGGCCGACGTGCGCATCGATTACCAATGGGGCGGGATGATCGGCATCACCGCCAACCGCTTCCCTCAGGTCGGGCGGCTGAGCCAGTACCCGAATGTCTACTACGCCCAGGGCTACTCTGGGCATGGCCTGAATGTGACGCACTGGACGGCCAGACTGCTGGCTGAAGGGATCGCTGCCGGGCACAGCCAGGGGCTGGATGTCTTCAGCGCCGTACCCCACCTTACCTTCCCGGGCGGCAAGGCGTTGCGCTCGCCGCTGCTGGCGTTGGGGATGCTGTGGTATCGGGTGCGCGAGGTGCTGGGTTGACTCAGCACTCGACGAACGCCACCGCCAAACCACCACGCGAGGTTTCCTTGTAATTGGCATGCATGTCGGCACCGGTATCGCGCATGGTGCGGATTACCCGATCAAGCGAGATGAAGTGCTCGCCATCACCGCGCAGGGCCATCTGCACGGCATTGATCGCCTTGACCGCGGCAATCGCATTGCGCTCGATACACGGCACCTGGACCAGGCCTGCGACCGGGTCACAGGTCAAGCCCAGGTTGTGTTCCAGGGCAATTTCGGCGGCGTTTTCCAACTGCGGCGGTGTAGCGCCGAGCACTTGGGCGAGGCCTGCCGCGGCCATCGAGCACGCCGACCCCACCTCGCCCTGGCAACCCACCTCGGCACCGGAGATCGATGCATTCTTCTTGCACAGGATGCCGACAGCGGCAGCGGCCAGCAGGAACGCCACCACATCGTCGTCACAGGTAGCGGGGTTGAATTTCATGTAGTAGTGCAACACCGCGGGGATGATGCCCGCCGCGCCGTTGGTCGGCGCTGTGACCATGCGCCCGCCAGCGGCGTTCTCTTCATTGACCGCCAGGGCGAACAGGTTCACCCACTCCATGGCACTCAGGGTCGAGCCGATCACATTGGGTTTGCCCAGTTCCTGCAGGCTGCGATGCAGGCGTGCAGCGCGGCGCTTGACGCCAAGCCCGCCAGGCAGGATGCCCTCATTGCGCAGGCCGTTGTCGACGCATTCACACATCGCCGCCCATATCCGCAGCAGCCCTTCGCGCACCTCGGCTTCAGGGCGCCACGCGCATTCATTGGCCAGCATCAGCTGGGCAACGCTCAACTGGTGGGCCTTGCACAGCGCCAGCAACTGGGCGGCACTGGAGAATTCGTAGGGCAGCGGGACTGCAGCCGCCTGGTTCTGGGGCGCGTCGATTTCACCCTGTTCGACAATGAAGCCGCCACCAACGGAGTAGTAGGTCTGGCTGAGCAGGCTGCCCTGCTCGTCCATTGCCTCCAGGGTCATGGCATTGGGGTGGTACGCCAGGTTTTCCTCCAGCAGCAGCATGTCGCGTGCATAGATGAAAGTCAGCGGGTGGCTGGCGTCGAGCATCAGGCATTGCTCCTGCATCACCTGGCCAATGCGTGACTCGATGGTGGCCGGGTCGATCCGGTCCGGCCACTCCCCCATCAGGCCGAGCAGGCAGGCGCGGTCAGTGGCATGGCCCACACCCGTGGCGGAAAGCGAACCATAAAGCCGTACTTCGATACGCCTTACCTGGCCCAGCAAGCCCTGGGTGCGCAATGCCTGGGCAAAGGTGGCGGCTGCCCGCATGGGGCCGACGGTGTGGGAACTGGATGGGCCGATGCCGATTTTGAAAAGGTCGAAAACACTGATAGCCATGCTAATGCCTGACCGCGCCGGCCTGTATCACCGTTACGCGGCTGTCTGGATAAATTGAACGCTATTGCGGATTTGCGCGATACTGCCGCGCTCACCTGTTGATGACCAACGAAACTTTCTAAGCAAGGCTTTAGCAGAACTAAACGATGCGACGACAAATGAACGGCCAGATGTTCGTCTGGCTGCATGTTTTTTCCTGTGCGGCACGGCATCTCTCTTTCACCCGCTGCGCCGAGGAACTGCACATCACCCCCGGTGCGGTCAGCCAGCAGATGCGCCAGCTGGAGGAGCGCCTTGGTTACCGCCTGTTCCTGCGCCGGGCGCGGGGGGTAGAGCTGAGCGCCGAGGGGCAGCGCCTGGCGCAGACCGTGGCCGAGGCCTACGGCAGTATCGAAGCCGAATTGCTGCGCCTGGACGCCGGCGAGATCCGCGGCACCTTGCGCGTACGCTCGATTCCCTCGTTCCTGGCCAAGTGGCTGACACCGCGCCTGCCGCGCTTCCAGCAGCGGTATCCGGATATCGAATTGCGCCTGGTGGCCGAAGACAGTGCGCAGGCGTTGAACCCGGGCGACTTCGACCTGGCCATTGACCTGAATGATGGCAGCTACCCGGGCATGCTCTCGACCCCGCTGCTGGACGAACAGATCTTCCCCGTCTGCTCGCCAGCCCTGCTGCGCGGCCGCCCGCCACTGCACGGGCCTGCGGACCTTGCCCACTATCCACTGCTGCACGACATCACTGCCTGGCGCGGCAGTTCAGACTTTGCCGAATGGGAGTTCTACCTGGAGGGCATTGGTGCGCCACGGCTGGATGTGCGCCGGGGGCATACCTTCAACCGCAATCACCTGACGATAGAAGCGGCGATTGCCGGGATCGGCGTGGCCATAGCCCGTCGCACCTTACTCAATGATGAACTGGAACGGGGTGCGCTGATCGTGCCCTTCGGTGTGCCGATCGCCAACCACAAGCGCTATGTAGTGCATTACCCGCCAGGCGGGCTGAACCAGCCGGGCGCTCGTGCGGTACACGACTGGCTGGTGGAAGAGGCCAAAAGCTTCCTCCTGCAGCACCCTGTTCAAGCCCGTACCGCGTCCACCCGCACACCCGCGTAATCATTCGACTGCAACGCGTTTCACATCGAAATCAAACGAGGGAACGTACTCACCGGCCAGCAAATGTGGGCATTTGGACGAGACAAAGTTGTCGCTCAACAGGTCTTGGGCGCTGTCATAACCCGGCATGGAAATGCCTGTGATGTTCAACAACGTATGCGGGAGAGAAGAAATACTGACGGTCTGCCCTTCCCGCTGCTTGAGCTTTTGCAGCGTTTGCGCCTGCCGCTGCAGCAGGCTGCCTGAAGCCCAGAAAAACGCCGCGACCGAAAGGTCATACTCATTGCCCATACCGTGCCCTAGCAGGCCGCGGCTGTCATCCAGCAAATTCTCGCCATGGTCTGACGAATAGACCAACAGCGCCTTGCGCTGGCTGCTTTTGAGTTGATCGATGATCCTTCCCAACAGCCAGTCGGTGTACAAGATGGAGTTATCGTAATCTGCGGTGATCCGGTCCTTCGCGCTGTCGGTCGCAGGCTTGAATGTGCCGAACTCGCGTGGGTAGCGGCGGGCGTAATCGAAATGGCTGCCCTTGATATGAATAAAGATCGCCTGTTTTTGCGTGCCGCCTTGCTCGACGATGTTTTCGTAGGCCGACATCAATGCACCGTCGTAGCTGCGCTCAAAGTACTGCCGGCTCTGGGCCTCGGCAGCAATTTGCGGAATGATCCCGCCAAAACTGTCGACTTCCTGGGAAGACAGCCAGTACGTCTTGTAGCCGGCGGCGCGGTAGATGCCAACCAGCGATTTGGTCGAGGCGATCAGGTCCCAGTGCTCGATCGGCTCCAGGCTGAGCATCGAGGGCACCGCGACCGACGTATGCGGCGCCGTGGTGCACATGTTGTTGAACTTGAACACCCCCGACTCTTTGTCAAGGTTCGGCGTGGTGGAATGGTGGTAACCATACAGCGACCAGTTGTGTGGCCGTGAAGACTCGCCGATGACGAACACGAGGGTCTCCACGTCAGCGGCGTCCGATACTGCTGTTATTTTTACCTCGGACTCCAGGCGCTGTTTGATATAGCGCTTCGACTCGGCATACAACGTTACCGTCAAGCCGATTTGCGACAAATAACCCACAGGGGTACTTTGGTCCTTCGCTGCCAGGTCCAGGACTGCACTCCTGCCCAGCGAGTTGAGCTTTACGGTTTTATAAAAATAGGCGCCATACCCCAACACCAAGGCACTTATCGTCAAACCGAAAATTGCCTTGTTCTTGTAAAACGTGCGCCCGTGCAACCCTGCCAGCCCAACGCCGTAGCACAGCACGAATACCAGCAGCACCGCGCTGATCGAATGCCAGTAGGTACTGAGGAAATCAGTAGCCTCTTTGTAATTGGTCAGCCCGATAAAAAGATAGGCCGCCGTCAAGCGTGAACCGAAGTTCAGCACCAGAAACAGGTCCACGCTGGCCGCCAGATAAAATGGCAACAACAGAAGATGAACCTTGAATTGATTGGTTGAAACGAAACGCGTGGCCAGCAGCCATAACATTGAAATGGCAAACGTATAGATAACCAGCAAATCCGTTTTCGAGCAATTGCACTCGGCCAGTAGCCTTACGAACAACGGCGACAGCAGAAACGACCATAACAGCAGAACCGGCCACTCTGCCTTCACTACCCTCGAGGCAACACCGCCCAGCCGAGACATGGTTTTCATTGATCACTGACCCTCTGGATGGCGCTCGGTCGAGTACCGGCCTTCAATAAGCCTGCTTGCCGGTAAAGGCATTGAGCGTTCGTACCAGAATCACGAAGTCGAGCCAGAGCGACCAGTTGTTGATGTACTCGATGTCCGAGTTCACCCGCTGGATCATCTGTTCGATGTCCTTGGTTTCCCCCCGGTAGCCACGTACTTGCGCCAAACCTGTCATGCCGGGCTTGATGTTGTGGCGGGCGAAATAATCGACGATGTCCTGGGAGTACAGTGTGTCGTGTTGCAACGCATGCGGGCGTGGGCCCACCAGCGACATCTCGCCGGTCAGCACATTGAAAAGCTGCGGCAATTCATCCAGGCTGGTGCGTCGGATGAAGGCACCGACCCGGGTCAGCCTGGGGTCATTCTTTTGCGCCTGCTGGACCACGCCACTGTCGGGTTGGTGAACGCGCATGCTTCGAAACTTCCAGATGCGAAAAGACTCCCCCGTCCACCCGGTACGTTCCTGGCGGAAGAACACCGGCCCGGGGCTGTCGAACTTGATGACGGCGGCGACCACCAGCAGTACCGGCGACGCACACAGCAGAATGAACGCGGCCAGCACGCGGTCTTCCAGGTTCTTCAGGAACAGGCTCATGCCCGTGAGCGGGGTTTCAGACAACGTCAGTACCGGGATGCCGGCAATTTCACGGACGCTGTGGTTGATCAGGCGCAGCGAGAAAATGTCGGGCACCCAGTTGACCGCAATGCACTTGTCCAAAAGTTTCAGGTAGACATCGTTGATCAGCTCAGAGCCGCCGAGCGGCGTCACCAGGTACACCGTTCGGATAGCCTGCTTGGCGATGATCTCGTCCAGGTCGGCAATACGGCCCAATACAGGCAAGCGCAATTTTGCATCGGCAGTGCCCTGCCCATCGAGCTGTTCATCGATCAGCACACAACCCACCACCCGCTCTCCGAACCAGGGGTTATTGCTTATTTTCTGGTAGAGGAAGTTGGCCAGGTCGCCCCCACCGATAATCAATGCGTTGTCCTGGCGAGCATGGGCAGTAAAACGCTTTTGCAGTTCGCGCACCACAATATGCAACAGCAACTGCACAGCGTAACCAAATATAAACAACTGCCCCACCAACAGCCGCGAATACGTTTCGCTTTGTTTGGTAAGAAAAGCGATAACCACCAGAAAACAAAACGTCGCAGACCACGCCTTGAACAGCCTGAAAGCTTTGACGGAAAGGCCAACGTTACTTCGATAAATGGCATAGTGGTCATAAATGACGGCCAGCGCACCGATCAGCAACAGCAGCATGATGACGTAGTCTGAAGTAATATAACCAAACTGATCGTAAATCAGATACCACGCGACACTGGTGACCGCTATGCCATCGAGGCCGGCTTGAATGGCGTTACTCACGCTACTTCTTCGCTGGAGCAAGGAACGGCTGCTTCTAGGCTCGAATACCATTATGAGGCCTCTTTTTATGTGCGTGACCCACGCGTCGCCATTACACCCGTGCGATAAAACCAACCTTAGGTTCAATACCAAATCATTAAAAAGCTGCCACGCCACCCCACGCCGCTTGATATCACTGTAGCAGTACCCGGCAGCCCGTGCGGGGCTGAATCCTCCTCGCTCAGGGTTCTGGCAGGGTCGCTTTGCTGCACAGCAGCGCCCGCAGCAGGAACAGTGGGTTGCCGACCACATAGCGCACGAACAGACGCCTGGGTTCCCTGCTCAGCCTGTACACCCATTCGCCGCCCAACCGGCGTAACCAGTCCGGGGCCCGGGTGACCTTGCCGCCCATGAAGTCCAGGATCGCTCCGCCGCAGACGATCAGGCAGGGCCTGCCCAGTTCAGCCAGGCGGGCCGCGACGTTCTCCTGCTTGGGCATGCCCATGCCCAGCACGATCAGCTCCGGCTGCTGCTGCCGCGCCAGATCAATGTAGGTGTCGATACTGGCGAAACCGTCATGCAGCGACACGACATTAACCCCGTAAAGCGCTTCACCCTGTTCGGCTGCCTGGCTCAGATACGGCTCCTGGGTGCCCCAGAACGCTACCCGCCTGCCGTTGTAAGCTGCGAGCAGTTCGGGAATGAAGTCGGTGCCGTTCATGTTCAGCCCGGGCGCCAGCCCCAGGCGCCGATACAGTATCGCGATGCCGGAGCCGTCGCGCAGCAGCACGTCCGCTGCCGCCAGCGCTGTGCAATAGTCGGGGTTGGCAGCCACCAGGTTCATGGCATGGGCATTGACGAAGCCGAGCACCGTTGCCGTTCGCGGAGCGCTCAGTGCCTGCAGCACCTTCTGCTCATCAGCCGCGTCATCGACCACGCGCAGCTTGCCGATGATTGTCTTCCAGCGTTGCAACCAGGGCCATGCGTCCATTCAGTTGTCATCCCGTTTCGAGCGCACCCATTCAACCTGGCGCTTGAGCAGAAAACCGAGGTACAGGGGAATCTTCTTCGCCGCGTAGAACGGGGCATACAGCAATACGGAAAACGGGATCACCTCACGCGAGAAGCGCCACCAGGCCAACAATACCGCGGCCACCAACAGCACCAGGTTGACGGTGGCAAGCACTGCCGGCAGTAAAATGCCGAAGAACAGAAATGCCAGCCATGCCACGCTGAAGACCACCATCATGGCCAATGCCAGCAGCGCCAGCGGCGGTACCAGCAGGTCCACGGCCATGGCCAGCAAAGGCCAGTTACCCTGCGTCAGCGAGCGACGAATCAAACCGGGGCCCTCCGTCAGCAGCAGCCCCAGATGGCCATGTTCCCAGCGGGTGCGTTGGCTGGTGAGACCTTCCTGGCTGGTCGGGAACTGGCTGGTGACCGTAGCAGCCGGGCAGAACAGCGGCGGTTTACCATCGCGGCACAGCTCCAGGCCCAGCTTGATGTCTTCGACCAGATGGCCGGTCGCCAGGTTGGCCGCGGTCACATCCTGCCAGCTGAACGCCATGCCCGCCCCCATCAACTGGCACGGCAAGCCTGCCCGAGCCCATCCACGCGGGCGCACGAGATTCTTCACGCGCCAGGCGAATTCGGCGACCTGCACTTTCAGCCCGGCGCCTGCAGGCGCATGCATCAGGTACAGGGACTGCACAGGCCGGCCGGCCTCGATGCAACAGTGTGCCAAGCGCTCGACGGCACCGGCACTGACCTGGCAATCGGCGTCGATGATCAGCACCACGTGCGGCGGGTTGTGCGCCAGATGCCGTACACCGTAGTCCAGCGCATAGCCCTTGCCCCGCAGGTGCGCGTCCTGGCGCTCGATCACCTGCGCACCGGCAGCACGCGCCAGTGCGGCGGTATCGTCGGTGCAGTTGTCCGCCACCACCAGCAACTGGTCGCCCTCGCGCAATTGCGCGCCGATGGCCGCAAGTGCCGACTCGATGACCAGCGCCTCGTTATGCGCCGGTACCAACACCGCCACCCGTGGGCGTGCGCCCTTGGGCTGTGGCACCGGCCGCGCCGGCAGGCAGGCCAACAGCACCTGGACCAACAGCACCAGTACCGGCAGAAGCACAAGCAGTGCCACGATGCCCAGCAGCCAACTCAGTAAAGTAATCATGCAATTGCCTTGAAATAGCGAACCAGCCTGGCCGCTTCGGTATCGATATCGTGGCGCTGGAGCACGCGCTCGTAAGCCGCTTGCCCCATACGCTGCAGGGCTTCGGCAGGCTGCGCCAGGCAATCGGCCATGGCCGCAGCCAACTCCTGCACTTCGCCTGCCGGGAACAGCCAACCGTTTTCCCCCTGCCGAACCAGCTCGGGTATGCCGGCCACATAGGTAGTCAATACCGGCCGACGCAGGGCCATGGCCTCCATGATGACCACCGGCAACCCTTCGGCGAAACTCGGCAGCACCAGTGCGCGGGCGGCCAGGATTTCTTCACGTACCTGGGCGCTGCTGATCCAGCCAGTGACGCGCACCTGTGCCTGCAAGCCATGGCGGGCAATCAACGCGTCGATCTGCTCACGCTTTTCACCATCGCCGGCCAGCACCAGTTCAAACGCTACGCCCTTGGCCAGCAGGATTCGGGCCGCTTCGAGCAGCAGCAGTTGGCCCTTCTGCTCGCACAGCCGCCCTACGCACACCAGCCGCGGCGTTGCCGGGGGCGCAATGGCCGAACCTTCATGGAAACTGCGCTCCAGGCCGCAATGCACCACCTTCACCTTGACCCAGTGCTCATGTGCCACCCAGCGAAACAACTGGCTGCGCCCGTAGGAGCTCACCGCAGCGACGAATGCTGCGCGGCGGACCTTCTCATCCATGTGCAGGAATTGCGGCTTGTCGAACTCCTCGGGGCCATGCACGGTGAAGCTGTAGCGGGGGCCACCGAGCGCGTTGGCCAGCATGACCACTTCGGTGGAGTTGGTGCCAAAGTGCGCGTGCACGTGCTCAGCATCAGCGCCTTGCAACCACTGCACGACACGGCAGGCTTCCGCCAGGTAGACCAGGTGATAGGGCCAGGGTCGGTCGGCGCGCACCCCCATGCGCAACGCCAGGCGCAACGCTGACATGAAACGCCGCGGCTCGGCGCGCGCTACCTGCAGCATCGGTTTGAGCAGGCCCTTGACGCCCCCTTGCAGCACGTAGCGGGTCTTGCCCCGCTCGGCGATGTCTTCATCGTCCTGCAACTCGGCGTCCCAGCCGCGCAGGGCGATGCGTTGAACCTCCATGCCTTGACGTTCGAGCGCCAGAATTTCGCGACGAATGAAGCTGTGACTGACCTTGGGATACTGATTGATGAAATAAGCAATGCGCATACGCCCCCAAATCGAAATCCGTTTACTGATAGGGTCGGGCCGCTTCTGCGACGCCCTGACCTTTACCTCATGCTGTGGCTCACTGACTACAGGCTAGCTGAGGATGCAACGGCAGCTCTGTTTGCGCGGCGGTGCCGGGCAGTGCTGCTTCTATCTTGGCGAAAACGTCGTCCAGTAGCGCGTTACGCCGTCGGTACATGGCCCGTTTCTTCGGCGCGATGTCCTCCAGGTTACGCCTGGCAGCTGCCAGGGGGACCACAAAGAAGTCCTCACGCTCCGACGTTTCGGCACCGCTCTCCTGCCATATCACATCATAGTTGGCTGCCAGGTCCTGAGCCTTCTCAACCCCGAAATACGGGTGACGGTGGTGCCGGCACTGATCGCCGACAGCATAGATGCGGGCGACCCCGGCCGCTCTGGCCAGGCACTTGAGGGCTTCTAGCAGAAAGCTTCTGGGGCGCAACCCTTCGAAATCCTTGGTCAGGTCGCGGTAGATGTTCAGCGAGGTTTCGCTGTCGATGCCTTTATGGATGCCCTGCACGGCACCAATGAACAGGCACAGCTCGCCCTCTGTGCGGCACAGCGTGAACGCCAGCGACGCCACACGCAGGTCAGCCTGGAACAGGTTGATCACCAACTCCCCTTCCCGCTTGAACCAGATGGGCCGATCCAGCACCAGGGTGCACCCGTTGGAGTAGGCGGACAGGTCGCAGACAACCTGGCGCTCCTCGCGCTCCAACAGCAACAGTGCCGGGCAATGGCTGGCGACCACTTCATAGTGCGATGCCACCACATCGAGCCGTTCACGGGCGTCCCAGCATTTGCTGATGTAGGGCCACTGCACCACCCCGATGCAGTCCACGCCCAGCCTGGCGAAGCGCTCGTTGCCCAGCGCACCTGACATGCGCTGCATGAACGTGCGCAAGTCCGGCCACTGCCTGATCATTGCTGTGGCCAGCTTGTACTTGTTGTTAAGCGCCCGCAGCGAATAGCCGGGTTGCAAGGTGAATACGCTTCTGGCTAACGATCCGAGCATCTTAGGCATCTCATTTGTACTCGATCAACGCCGGGTTACCGGCCATGAACCTGTTCAGCACAAACCTCATCTGGCCCAGCATCTCCGGGAATTTGCCCAGCACCAGAAATACCGCCTGTACTGCGTTTTCACGCGCCGACCTACCGCCACGGCGCGCCAGGCGCAGCATCTGCAGCGGGTAGACCAGCAGCAGTACCAGTGCCCACAGGCCCATCCAGATGCTTGCTAACGCGACCAGCAGTGGAATGCCCAAGCCCCAAACCCAGGCACGGCGCGACTCGCGCAGCCAATGCCGCTCCGGCGGTGCGCCATGCAGTGAGGCGCCCTCGGCATAGGCATAACCTGCGCGTACGCTGCGCCGCCACCACTGGCCGAAGCGCGTCATGGCGGCATCGTGCAGGGTCATCTCAGCAGCCAGGCGCCAGACCTTCCAGCCGGCCGCCCTCAGCCGCACGCACAGTTCGGGCTCTTCCCCAGCGATCAGTGCAGAGCGATAACCTGCGACGGCCACGAAGGCATCGACACGCATGAGTGCATCACCGCCACAGGCCTTGGTTTCCCCCAGCGGGGTATCCCACTCCAGGTCACACAGCCAGTTGTAGACAGAGTGCTGGGGAAAGCGCTCGCGGCGCCGCCCACATACCACCGCCACCTGCGGGTGGGTGTCGAGAAAGGCTTGCGCCGTGACGAGCCAGCCGGCATGCACTTCGCAATCGCCATCGACGAACTGCACATGGTGTACTGCAGGCAGGGCCTTTTGCAGGCAGGCAAAACCCTCATTGCGTGCACGCGCGGCGGTGAAAGGTATGGTCATGTCCAACGTCAGCACCTCGACGCCCAAGGCCGATGCTCGTTGCACGGAGCCGTCCGTGGAGCCTGAGTCCACGTACACCACCTTGTCCGCACGCCCCGCCAGCGACGCCAGGCAGCGTTCCAGGCGAAGGCCTTCGTTACGGCCGATAACCACCACTCCAATGCCTGTCACCTTGAGCCTCACTCGCAGCGCTTGAGGGAACCACCCCGGGTACGGTCAGCCATTGCCTGGCTCATGTGAACTCCATCGCTTCGCTGGGTTTTCGGGCCTTGATGGTCGCAGGCACGCCCACAGCCAGTGAATTGTCCGGCACATCGATCAACACTACAGCGTTGGAGCCGATCGACACGTTGTTGCCGATGCGAATGTTGCCCAGCACCTTGGCCCCGGCGCCGATATCGACGTTGTTGCCAAAGACGGGCGCAATCGGTTCATTGACATTCTTCAGGCCGACCACCACACCATTGCGAATCCGACAGTCATCACCGAATCGCGCATAGCCGCTGATGACGATGCCGCCGAAATGGTCGATGACGAAGTTGCGACCGATCACCACTTCACACGGTAACTCGACGCCGGTGATGATCTGTACGAACTTGAACAGCACCTTGTAGACGAACGACAGCACTTTACGCAAAGGTGCCGGCCGCACGCCGTAGCGCCAGCGGCCAAAACGATAGACCAGCAGTACCCAGAAGCCCTGGGCACCCCAATCTCCACCGTGTGCACGCAAGTCCGCGCGTATGTTCTGGAACATGGCTTCACCTACCGTGTGGGTTGGCTGGCAAACTGGGTCTTGAGCAACAGTGACCAGGTGGCGCGCGTGTGCAGCCAACAGGCCTTGATCGCGCCCCAGCCTCGCCCCTTGAGCAATGCCTTGAGCGCCAGCACCAGGTCACCCAGGCTCACCAGCAGCATGTGCAGGATCAAGCCCGGCACGCCATGGTGCTTGCGAAAGTACAGCAGCTCGCTCTCGATCTGGTAGCTGGAGATCTGCCGGCTTGCAGCCTCCAGTTCGGCGACCGACTTGGAGCTTTCCCCGCCAATGTGCACCACGGTGGTGTGCGGGTAGAACACCACCTTCCAACCGGCCTCCTTCACTCGCTTGCAATGGTCGACTTCCTCGTAATAAAGAAAGTAGCGCGGATCGAACAGGCCCACCTGATCGAGCACCTCGCGGCGCACCAGGTAAAAGCAGCCCGGCAACCAGTCGCATTCACGCACCGAGGCATGGTCCCAGGCCATCTCGTCGACCATCTTCAGCCCGGGGAAAAAGCGCCCCAGGCCGGTACGCGCGACAAACACATTCAAGGGCGTGGGGAAGTAGCGGCAACTGGGTTGCAGGTCACCGTCGCGCCCCACCAGGCGCACGCCCAGAACGCCACAGTCCGGGTGCGCGTCCATGTAATCGACGGTTTTTTGCAGGCTGTCAGCAGCGACGAAGGCGTCGGTGTTGAGCAGCAGCGCGTACTTGCCCTGCAGGTGCGCCAGCAACTGGTTGTTGGCGCGGCCAAAGCCGACATTATGCGTGTTGCTCAGCAGCACAGCTTCCGGGCAGACCTCGGCCAGGCGCTGCACCGAATCATCGACGGATGCGTTGTCCACTACCAGGTAACTGGCCAGCCGTTCACTCCCGGCTTGGCGCAGCGCATCGAACATCGGCTGCAGCAACGATGCGGTATTGAAATTGACGACCATCACGTCGACGGGTTTGCTATCCATTGCTGCCGTCTCCGAAGAAATACTCGCTGCGTTGGCGTGCCAGCGCAGGTTCCACGGTCGGGTCGTAAGCACCTTTGCGTTGCTTGACCGTCTCGATCCAGGGGTAGGCATTGCAGCGCGCCTCGACCCGGCTGATCAGTTCTTCAGTCGTACAGATGACTTTGGCCGGGTTGCCCCCGACCACCGTGCCGGGTGGAACATCCTTGGTGACGACAGCGCCTGCAGCGACCACAGCGTTCGGCCCTATGGTCACGCGCGGCATGACGATCGCACCATGCCCGACAAAACAGTTGTCCTTGATGTCAATGTAGCCGACCGAATCAAGGTGTTTGCCGTAACAGATCTCGATCAGCGCAACCACACCGTCGTGTCCGATCAAGGTGCAGTCCGACAGGCCCACATTGCTACCGATGCGTACCAGAGTGGGGTCGGTGACATTGCAGCCGCAATTGATATAGACATTGCTGCCCACCGAGTGGAATTTGCCCCACCGTGCCAGGTAGGTACCCCACTCCAAGGGCGTCGGGTTGCAGAATTTCTTGTAAGCCGAGCCTCCCCGTCCTGTTGAGTAGACATACTGCGTCATGGCATTGCGTATCCATCCAATCATTCTGCTACCCTCGCACGTCAAGCGGTCCTGGACTGTCCCTGAGGCGAACCGGTCTCGTTCTTCTTTATGCTGACCGTATCGCGCTCAACCCTTTCCCCACATTGCTCATCCCTTCGAACAACTGCCCCACTGGCCGCCTTCATCTTCGTATCGAGGTGGTCGGCCAATCTGAGTGCGAACTGCAACAGCGGCATCGTCGGGTTCGAGGCGCCACCTGTGGCAAAAATGCTGCTGCCCGCTATATAGAGGTTTTCACTGCCGAACACCTTGCAGTTGGCGTCGACCACGCCGAACTCGGGGGATGCCGCCATGCGTGTGGTGCCCATGTGATGGGCATGGGGCGACAGTTTCAGGGGCAACTCGGTGTCATAGACAAAATCGTTGAGCTTGACGAAGCCGAGCCCCGCCTGGGCGAATTGCTTGGCCAGTTCAGCGCCGATGCACTTGATGGTATGCCTGTCGGTGGCACTGAGTACCCAATTGACATTGACCTTGGCCACGCCCAGCTCATCTGTTTCGTCGAGCAGCGAAATGCGGCTTTGTGCATCCGGGAACTGTTCGATCATCGTGGTCATGACGCCATCGCCGGGGCAACTGAACTTGGCGACGAACTCGATCTTGCTGGCCAGCCCCATCTGACACGCCAGGGTTTCCAGAAAGTATTTGACCTCGGCCGTTCTGCCGTAGGTCTGCACATCGGAGAGCACCGTAGCGGAAACATTGCCCTTGCCGGCATGGTACTCAGCGACGAATGCATCAGTGGTGTAATACTGGCGCGGCTCGGTGCCCAAGCCATCTTTGAGTATGAAGGTACCCAAGTCGATGTTCAGGTGTTCCATCAGGCAACGCCCGGTCAGGCCCTCCTTTTTCACCACGCCAGCACCCACCAGCGAAGCGCTGTTGAGCAATTGCCTGGCATTCTCGATCGCCCCCATCGCCAGGACGAACTGACTGGCCGCGACACGCTCGCGATGCTGGTCGTAATCGGACACCACCGCTGCCTTCAATTGCCCTGAAGCCTGATCGAATTCGAGGTCGACACAGTTGCAGTTGATGAACACTTCCAGCCCGGGCGTTTCGTTGAGCGCCGATGCGTACTTTTGCGCAAACCGTGTTGGCGGGCTCAGCAGAAAACAGTCAGCATCGAATTCGCCACCGTTCAAGCCGGTGTTCACGGTTTTAAAACCAGCCCCGTTCGGCAGGTCAACGATCGCCATGGCCGCCGGCAGGTAGCGCTCGATCTGCGCATAGTCGATCGGCCAGCCCGGCAGGCCGACAGGCGGCGCTACGGCAAAATCGGACGAAGTGAAGGGGCGACAACGGCCTGCCCAATGATTGGAGGTGCCGCCCAGGTAACGCAGGCGCGTCTGTTCGGCATACAGCTCAAGGCCGGTCGAGGTGCACGCGTAGAGTTCCTGCGAGCGCGGCTCATACTCACGCCCTCCCCCCTCGAGCAGCACCACACTCCACCCCGCCTGCGCCAGCTGCAGGGCCAGGGTGATGCCGGCCGGGCCGGCACCGATGATGCACACGTCGTAGGCTTCGCGCAGGGTTTTCTCAGCCTCGAAGTCCTTGATCATGCTCGACCGTCCTTGAAGTATTCCGAAGGCAAGACCCAGCCGTTGATCACAACGAACCCGCCCTTTTCCGCCGGTTTGCGCCCAGCGCCAGGGACGATACCGAAAACAGCTACGCCGACGCCCAGCAACACGCCATTGCGAAGAAAGCCGCGGCGACCCGATTGCCGATCAAGAAACTGTAGCTTCCCCATGATCACAAGACCTATGCCGTTGATTTTATCTAGCCCGGTATCGTTATGTGCAGCCTGCCGGGAAGGCTTCAGAGCCAGTCGAACAAACGCGTGATCAGGAAGCCACACAATGCGCCGACCGCAATCATCGGTAGCACCACAAGTTCACGCTTCATACTCCAGATATTCAGCTTGGAATTGACATAGACGATCAGTGCCAGCGTCGGGAAGGTATGCAGAGCGGCCCCCCATATGGCGTATTTCACTCCGCCAATGGCCAGCAACAACGGTATCAGTGCCCACAAAGAGACGAGCCGGATGATGTTGTCCATCGCCTGGTACTTGGTATGGCCCAAAGCGATCCACAACTGATGTGCCAAGGTATAGCGCAAGGTGAAGAACGACAGCGACAGGATGGCCAGCATCGGGCCTGCGTCGGCATAGCGCTCATCGTACATCCAGCCGATCAGCAGCGGGCTGGCAGTCAGGAAACCGCCACACAGGAACAGCATGACCAGATCGACCAGCAGCCTGAAGTGGAAGTAGAGTTTTTTCAGGCGCGCCTGGTCACCGGCCCTGGCCGCTTCGCTGAAGGCTGGAAGCGCCACTGACCCGACCAGTTTGAGCAAGCCGGTCTGGATCGACCCGAGAATCAGCACGGCAATGGAATACACCCCAAGCTGCGCCACCGTCATCGTGCCGCCGAACCAGATGCGGTCGCCATACATGGCCAATACCCCGACCATCGAAGACAGCAGTATCCAGCGCCCGAACACGATCAGTTCGGTGAGCGCTGCACGGTCCCATTGCAGGCGGTTGTGCGGGCCATGCAAGGCGAAATGGCCCAGTAACGTGCCAACCAGCGCCGAGGCCAGGCCGGCGACCACCAAAGACCAGATGGACCGGGTGAAATAGCCGATCACCAGCATCGTGACCAGCCCGACGACCTGCGATGCGAGCTCTATCAGCACCACGCGCTTTTGCTGGAAGGCGCGTACCGCGACGTCTATCTTGGTGGACTGGAAACCCCAGATGATCGCTGAAATGCCGGTCACCGCCAGCACCAGCGGCAGCTCTGGCGCTGCATAAGTGGAATGCGCCGGCCACAGATCGGCCAGTTGCGCCCACCAGGCGCCGAGGGCCAGCAGCAGCGTCAGCGCGAACAGCACAAAGCCGCGCACGATCTGCACCGTCCAGGCGGTGTTGAGGAACAATGGGTCGTCGCCGCGGTGGCTCTGGATGATGTTCTGCCGCAGGCCGACATCGGACAGCAGGTGCAGCAGCACAGAAACGGTGGTGGCAATGACCATCACCCCAAACATTTCCGGCAGCAGTATCCGCGCCATGATCAGGTTGCCGCCCAAGCGCAGCACCTGCGAGGCCACCAGCGAGACCAGGTTCCATGCGCCTGCGCCCATGGCACGCTTGCGCAGACTGGCAGGTGCTTGCACATCAATCGACGGCATGACTTGAATCTCTGACTGAATGGCTAGAAGTCACTATAGTTTCAATTAGCCATGATGCTAGTGCCCATCCACCCGGGGACAGGTGACCTCTCCCATGCCCGAACATTTACGTGCGCTGATCGTCATTTTGTTCCTGGCTTGCGTGGTGTTCTTTCTCGCACGCAGCCCGGCAAAGGACCTGATTGCCGAGAGCGATTTCAAGCGCCGCCGCAACCTGTGGTTCGCGTTGACACTGGTGGCCTTTTTTGCCCACAGCTACTGGATCTACACCGCCGTTGCCGCCGTCATGCTGCTCACGGCCAGGCGCCGCGAGCGCAACCCCATGGCGCTGTTCTTCCTGTTGCTGTTCGTCATACCGCCCGCGTCGAAAGAGGTGCCCGGCTTTGGCGTGGTCAACTACCTGATCGAGCTGAACCATCAGCGCATCCTGACCCTGTGCGTGCTGCTCCCCGCCGCACTGGTGCTGAGCAAGCAGAGCGATACGCTGCGTTTCGGCCGCCTGTGGGCCGACAAGCTGCTGGCCGCCAGCCTGTTGCTGATGGGGCTGCTGTACCTGCGCGAGACCACGATTACCGATACCCTGCGCCAGGCGGTGTACTTGTATGTCGACGTGTTCTTGCCCTACTACGTCGCCAGCCGCGGGTTGAGGGAGCTGAGCGACTTCAAGGACGCGATGCTGGCCTTCGTCATTGCCGCTTTGGTCCTGTCGCTGCTGGCCGTCGCTGAGTACGCGCGCCACTGGCTGCTGTACAACGCGTTGCTCGACGCCCTGGGTGTGCAGTGGAGCATGAAAGGCTACCTGAGCCGGGGCGGTTCGTTGCGCGCCAGCGTCACCGCCGGCCAGGCCATTGCCCTGGGCTATGTGATCACGGTTGCGATTGGTCTGTTCCTGTTCGTGCAGGGCTTCGTGCGCAGCCAGCTGCAGCGCACCCTTGGGGCCTTGCTGCTGGCCGCCGGCCTGTTTGCGCCACTGTCACGGGGCCCCTGGGTGGGCGCGGTGGTGATGATTGTCGTGTTCATCGCCATGGGCAAGCGTGCAGTCACGCGCCTGTCCCTGCTCGCACTGGCAGGGGTGCTGAGCATTCCGCTGCTGACCATCGTGCCCGGCGGCGAAAAGATCCTCGACCTGCTGCCGTTCATCGGCAGCGTGGACAATGAGAACATAACCTACCGCGAGCGTCTGCTCGACAATTCGTGGATCGTCATTCAGCGCTACCCGTTGTTCGGATCGTTCGATTTCCGCAACACGCCGGAAATGCAATCGATGATCCAGGGCGAGGGCATCATCGACATCGTCAACACCTACATCGGCCTGGCGCTTAGGATCGGCCTGGTAGGGCTGGCGCTGTTCGTGGGGTTCTTCGCCTGCGTCCTGATGGGCATCAACAAGAGCATGCGTACCTTCCCCGACAAGAGTGACCCTTACCGCCAGCTCGGCAGGGTGCTGTTGGCGACCTTGCTGGGCATCCTGGTGACCATTTTCACGGTAAGCAGCATCACGGTAATCCCGGTGGTGTACTGGTCGATTGCCGGGCTCGGCATCGCCTACATCCAGATGGTCCGCAGGCACGCTTTCGCCGATGCCGAACACCCTGCCAACGCCAGCCTGCAACCGAGGTAGTTCAATGACCTGCACTTCATTCTGCCCCTTGACCCGGGCAACGGCACTGGTTGGCCTGCTGATGCTGCCGCTGGCCGGCATGGCCTCGGAGTGGGTCGTCAGCGTCGACGAACAGAACGGCCTGCCCAACCTGACGCGCGGAGGCGGCCCTGCCTTTGCCTCAAGCTTCGACTTCTGGGGTGAAGACTGGAGCTGGACGGGCTTCTACCCGACACTCAAGGTTCAGGGGCCTTACCGCTACACCTTGACGGGGCGAAACAAGGACCTTGATTTCGACCTGAAAGCCGATATCCAGAAGGACCAGGGGCAAACCCTGACCTGGCACTTCGACCTGCAGGCACAGAGCAAGCAGGCCGATGTGATGGGCGGCGGCATCGTCTGGCGCTTCGACCCGGCGCTGATCGCCGGGGAAATGGGCGACCCGGTGCTGTTGCCCGGCAACCGCGGTTGGGCTTGGGGCAAGAACAGCGGCGGGCCACGTGTGCAAATGCGCTTCGATCCCCCGTTGGCCAAGGTCTATTTCGAGCGGGGCGATACCAGCCAGGTGCGAACCTTCTTCTACACCGACCCGATTCTGCCTGGCCGCCAACAGATCAAGGCGGTGCTGACCGTTGCCGGGGATATTGCCATAGGCCCCACGCCCAGCGAACGCTTCGGCCTGGCCGACCCCACGCAATGGCCGGATGACCAGTTGGACTGGCGCACGTCACCTGTGGACCTGTCGTTCCTCAACGCGGGGGAAATACCAGCCGGCAAACGTGGTTTCGTCAAAGCATCCGGTGAACAACTGGTGTTTGCCGACAACACCCCGGCGCGCTTCTGGGGCACCAACCTGTCGGCTTATGCGCTGTTCAAAACGCCTGACGAGGAAATCAAAGCGCAGGCCAAGCGTCTATCGGCACTGGGCTTCAACCTGGTAAGGCTGCACCACCACGACTCCCCGTGGGTGAGCCCGAACATCTTCGGCGATCTCACCCAGCTCAAGAACACCGAGCAACTCGACGCCGAAGCGCTAAGGAAGATCGACTGGTGGATCAAATGCCTCAAGGACGAAGGCGTGTATGTCTGGCTCGACATGAACGTGTCACGCATCCTGACCGCCAACGACAACATTTACGCCTTCGATGAACTGCCCAAAGAGCAAGGGGTTGCCGCTGTAAAGGGCTATGCCTACGTCAACGTCACCATTGCCCAGGCCATGAAGCGCTTCGCTGAACGCTACATGACCCACGTCAACCGCTATACAGGGCTTGCCTACAAGGACGACCCGGCAATCGCGGCCATTTTGCTCACCAACGAAAACGACATCACCCAGCACTTTGGCAACGCGCTATTGCCGGACAAGGGTGTGCCCCGCCACAGCCGGCTATACATGGACGAAGCCAAGGCCTTCGCCGCCCGCCAGGACCTGCCGGCGGACAAGACCTGGCGTGCCTGGGAGCACGGCCCCTCCAAGCTGTTCCTCAACGACCTGGAGCACCGCGTTTTCGCTGACATGATCAAGGACCTGCGCAACATCGGGGTCAAGGTACCCATCTCCACCACCAGCACCTGGGGCGGCAACGGCTTGTCCTCGCTACCGTCGCTGACCACGGGTGACGTCATCGATGCCCACAGCTATGGCGGCATCGGGCAGCTGGAGAAGAACCCGTTGACCAGCGACGGCATGATCGACTGGCTCGGCGCCGCTCAAGTGGTGGGGCTGCCGATGACGGTCACCGAGTGGAACGCCGAACCCTTCCCGCTGCCTGACCGCCACTCATTGCCGCTGTACGTGGCAGCGACGGCCAGCCACCAGGGCTGGGACGCAATCATGCAATACGCTTACAGCCAGCAGGGCTTCTTCAGCCAGTGGCGCCGCGCAGACAACTGGAATGCCTACAACGACCCGGCGCTGATGGCCACCCTGCCTGCCGCCGCCCTGCTCTATCGCCGCGAGGACGTGCAGCTGGCAAAAACCCGTTACGTCTTCGCACCCACTCCAGACACCTTGTTCAACAGGCCGATCACACCCAATACCTCGGTGCTGCTGCGCACCGCCATGGAAAAGGGCCAACTGCAGATCGCCATGCCCCAGACAGCGCAATTGCCGTGGCTACAGGCCAGCGCCATCCCGGCCGATGCGCAGGTGCTGCGTGACCCAGACCACTCACTGCTCGATGCCAACGCCAGCGAGTCGGTCACCGATACCGGGCAACTGCGGCGCAACTGGCAACAGGGCGTCTACACCATTGACACGCCCTCGACCCAGGCCGCGACCGGCTGGCTGGGTGGCCAGGCAATGGACCTTGGCGACATCCAGCTGCAGCTGAAAACCGCGTATGCCAGCGTGGTGGTACAAAGCCTGGATACCAAGCCGCTCAACCAATCGCGCAGCCTGCTGATTTCACTGGGTACCCGTGCTGTGCCCCGCCCCGACGACATGACTCCGTTTCACGTCGAGCCGCTCGAAGGCACCCTGAGTGTCAAGGCGCCAGCAGGCTTGAAACTCTACGGCCGCACGGCCGATGGGCAGGAGCAGGTGCTGGCGTCGTCCTACCAAGAGGGGCGCTACATCATCCGTTTCGACGGGCGCAGCATGACCAACTGGCTTTTCTTGAAATAGGGCATATCGCCATCTAGAGTCAATTCAGACCTGTATTCCAGGCATTCGACGCTGCTTCTGTTCCAGGAGGATTGGATGAAGTACTTGGTTGTCGGGGGTTCAGGCTATATCGGCTCACACATGGTCAAGCACCTGTTGGCCGCAGGGCACGAAGTGGTGGTAGCGGATACCGTGGCCACCGGCCCTGATATCGAATGGGTCGAGCTGGATATCGCTGATGCGCTCGCGCTAGATGCGCTGTTCGACGACTGCCACTTCGACGCCGTTTTCCATTTTGCCTCGTTCATCCAGGTGGCAGAATCGGTCACCGACCCGTGCAAGTACTACCAGAACAACGTCGCCGCCACGCTGACCCTGCTCGATGCAATGGTGCGAGCCGGGATCAGGCACTTGGTCTTCTCCTCTACAGCAGCCGTTTACGGCGACCCACAGTACATCCCCATCGATGAGCAGCACCCCAAGGCGCCGATCAATCCCTACGGGCGCAGCAAGTGGATGGTGGAGCAGATCCTCCAGGACTTCGACCGTGCCTACGGATTGCGGTCGGTGTGCCTGCGTTACTTCAATGCCGCGGGCGCCGACCCGGAAGGTTCGCTGGGTGAATGCCACGAACCGGAAACCCACCTGATCCCGTTGATCCTGCAGGCGGCCTCTGGTCGGCGCGAGGCGATCACCGTGTTCGGCCATGATTACGACACACCCGACGGCAGCTGTATCCGTGATTATGTGCATGTGGCCGACCTGGCGTCGGCACACGCGCTGGCGGTGGACTACCTGTTGGCCGGCGGCGCAAGTACGGCGTTCAACCTGGGCAATGGCCTTGGGTTTTCGGTGCAGGAAGTGATCGATACCGCCCGGGTCGTGACCGGGCGGCAGATCAACGTGGTCGAGGCAACGCGCCGCGATGGCGACCCGGCCAGGCTGGTTGCCGATGCTGCCCGGGCCAGGGGGGTGCTGGGATGGCAGCCACGGTTCGATTCACTGGAGCAGATTGTGCGGCACGCCTGGGACTGGGAGCTTCAGTACCCCTGGCAATGACGTGAGCGCAATAGCAAGCAAGGAGCAAGCATGGCTAGCCAGCTCCTTGCATCAGCAATCAAAGGCTCAGTAGTAAGGCCGCGGTTGCTCATCCGCCTTGTTCAATACCGCCCCGATCAAATTCGCCGTCGCCAGATGATGCAGGCAGTCTTCGATATCCTTCTTGCTGTTCACCCCGTTGGCAACTACCAGCAGCACACAGTCGAACTTCGGCAAGACGGTCAATGCATCGTCGGAACTCAACAGCGGTGGCAGATCGAAAATGCAGATACGCGAGTCGTAGCGGTCGCGCAGGTCGCTGATCAGGCTGTTGACCTTGGGCGATGACAACATCTCGGTAGACATCGGTATCGGTTCACGCGTGGGCAGCACCACGAACCGCGGCAAGGTCGGGTTGACCAGTACCTCTTCCAGCCAGGCCTCGCCTTTGAGCAGCTCGTTCAGCGCTTTGTCCATGGGCAGGCCAAGGCTGCTGCCAACCCTTGGACGACGCAGGTCGAAGTCGACCAGCAGCGCGGTCTTGGTGGTGTGGTGGGCGATGCTCATGGCCAGGTTGACCGCCAGCACTGTCTTGCCCGCCTCGGGTGTCGGCGAGGTGATCGCCAAAGTCCGCCAGCCGTTTTCTTCCATGGCCTGCAGCACTTGCGTGCGCAGCAGGTCGATGGCCCCGCTCATGTTCGAGTTCTTGTTGTAGGAGACGATCCGGTTGCGTTCCAAATGCTCCGCACGCAGCGGCACCACCTTGGTCTGCACGTAATCGAATTGCCCCAAGGCTTCGGGCTGCTCCGACACAGGCGCCGCCTTTGGCGTTTCAGCGGGAGTGGGAGAAACCTGATGAATGTTCTTTCCGATAGCCGGCGTAATTCTGTCCATCGCTGCGCTTCCCTATTCAAACCGAGCCATAGCTTTAAACAGCAAGAGGTCCAGTGGCATGTAGAACACATGGACGACCACCATCAGCATAGCAACCAGCAACAACCCGCCGATGACCAGCAGCACCCGCCACTTGCGGCGCCTGGCCACATCGGCCTGCGTGGAAATGTACGGCACGGCCACCAGCACCCGCTTGCCCAGCACGCTTTCCAGCGCACCGACACCCCGTATACGCTGGTTCAGCATTTCCAGCAGCATCACCAGCGCGCCGCCCACTGCCGGCGCCAACACCAGGCCAAGGGCGACAATTTTCTTGCGGTTGGGCTTGACCGGTTTTTCCGGCATCAAAGGCGGCTCCAGCAACACGAAGCGCTCAGCCTTGTTTTCCTGCTCCAGACTTTCGGTGATCTTCGCGCCCATTTCCTTGTCGCGGATTTCTTCATACTTCTTGCGTGCGTTGTCATGGTCACGCATCAGTGTTACCAGGCCGCGCTCCACTTGCGGAGCTTCGAGGATATCGGCCTCATAGCCTTCCATTTTGGCCGTCAGCTGACGTTTCTGTTCAGCAAGCGATGCGATGCGCGACTGCGTAGCCGCCATTTTGGTACGTACCCTGGCCGCATCGAGGTTCATGGCCGCCGCAGCGGCGATGCCCTTCTCGCCCGAGGCCTTGAGCAAGTCGATCTTGCGCTTGACGGCCACCACATCGGGGTGCGCCGGGGTGTATTTGGTCAACAGCCGGGCATACTCGGCCTTGAGGCTGGCCAGGTCCTGTGGTTGGTCCGCCGAGGCAGGCCTGCCGCCAGCCGCCTGCGCGGGCACCCCCGCATTGGCGGCCGCCAGCTCCAGTTCGAGGTAACGCAGCTCTTCCTGGGCGGCCTTGTAGTCGCGATCGACCTCGCGGAACTCCAACTCCGAACGCGACAACATGCTCATGCGCAACTGCTGGTTCTCAGGCAAGGCATTGGCGTGCGCCTGCTTGAAATCCGCCAGCTTGTTCTCGAGCGCAGCCAGCTCGGCGCCCAGCTTGTTCGCCTCCTGGGTAAGGAATTCGGTGGTCTCGGTTGCGCGCTCGGTGCGCTGTTTCATGTTTTCGTTGAGAAACAGCGTCACCAGTTCGTCGGCCACTTCCTTGGCAACTTCAGCGCGCTTGTCCTCATAGGAAACCGTGAACGCGACCGTCGCCTCGCCACGCCCTTTGACGTAGGTACTGAGCGTGGCCACGACGATTGCACTGCGCATCTGCTCGATCTTGTCGGTCTCACTGAACCGCCTGCCCTTGTCGGCGAACAGGTTGTACTTGTCGATGATCTTCAGCAGGTTCTCGCGGGTCATGACGCGCTGACGAATGACCTCGATGCGCTCATCGGCAAAACTGTTGTTGTTGGCCGAGACCAGCTCTGGCGAAATCTGTTGCGACTCCACCAGGATGGTGCCGGTCGACTGATAAAGGGGCGGCACCGAGACGGCGACCCCGACGGTTGCCGCAATCACGACCACGATGCTCACCCCCAGCAACAAGGCGCGGTCCTTGATGATGGCGATGTAATCTTTAAGGGAAAGCTCGTAGTCCGTTTTCATGGTGGCCACCCGTGCGAGAGTCAGATGTCGGGATATCTGTACGTCAGCGTCAATCCGGCAATGGTCGCGTCAGCATCGGGCAAGCCGTCTTGCTGGCGCTGCTTGTACATCAACGAGAAACGCAGGTCCCAGGCCGGTGAAAATGCGCGGCTTGCCCAGATGCCATACGTTTGTAACGTGTTTGGCGAGACCCCTTTGCTGTCCTGCCAGGACGCATCGACGCCCACGCGGTCGACCTCGGTGACCAGGTAGCTCCAACTGCCGCGTACCATATCGAGTTCGGCAAAGCCGCCCTCGGCGTTGGCAACGGTGCTGCGCTCAGCGCTGAAGGTGGCATCGGCACGATCGCCTCGGTAGAACAGCGACATGCCACCTTCACCGCGGCGCCCGCCGCCAGAACCCGTGGTCTTGTTCACGCCGATATGCATCTCGCCTTCAAACCGTTCGGAAAACCGGTGCCTGACACCGATATTCGGGCTGTAGCTGTTGGAGGACACCGCGGTGGTATCGTCCTGCGGTTCATAACGCCTGGCGTCGAAACCGGTGATGATGTCGGTGCGCTCGCTCCAGGCGTAGGTCCATGTCGATGTGTTGTACAGCTCGTCGTAACCGGTCAGCGAACTGATGTCATAACGGGCATGCGAATAGGTAAGGACGTTGGCCAGCGTGCTGCGCTCGGTCACCGCGCTGCTCCAGTTGGCCTCGAGCGTGGACATCTCCTGCGTGCCGTCGGTGGTGACCACGCCGGTGTCCTGCACAGCACCGGACAGTGTGGAACTCTCCTCATAGCGCGCCAGCAAACCTAAGCCACCGGTCTCGGTCTCGCGCTGCCACCCCAGGCTCACTTTGGGGTCTTCACGGTCATCGACGATCGACCGGTCGGATGAGCGCAGCACGTTGACACCCAGGCCCAGGCGCAACTGGTCGCGGTCGAACTGACCGATCAGGCTGTAGTCGGGCGCAATGATGGTACGCGTCACACCTTTCTCCTCGGACGTCAGGAGCAATGGGTTGCTGTCGTACTCGACAGACGTGGGCACCACGACTGAAGACTGCCAAATGGCGGCGTGAACCACCCCAGACAACGGCAACATCATGATTGCCGTCGCAATATTCGTTGGTCGGAAAATAGGCACTAGAGATTCTTATATATTGGTAGGGTCAAGGTACGACCAGCGTATCGCCAGCCTGAAGTTGGAAGTTGGTGGACATGTCGCGCCCGGAAACCAGATCCTTGTAGCGCACCGGCAATACCTTTTGTGAAGGGCCGCTGCCGCGGATGACCTTGATGGCACTTTCGTCGGCGAATTTGTCCATTCCACCCGACATGCTCAGCGCCTGAAGCACCGCCGTAGGGCCTGCCATGGGCACCGGGCCTGGCTTGATGACCTTGCCTTGCACATACACAAGGTTGCCCGCCGTACCCGTGACAACGACGCTTACATTAGGATCTGCCAGGTAGGGTTTGAGGCCGGCAGTGACCTTGTCGGCAACCGCTGTGACGTCCAGCCCGGCCACATCGATTCGACCTGCCAGGGGGAAGGTGATGCTGCCATCGGGTAGTACGACGGTTTCCTGGCGAAGGGTGTCCTCTTGCCAGACCGAAATCAGCACCCTGTCACCGGGGCTGAGCAGGTACGCCGGGTTGCCTTGATCGGCCACGCTGGTGCCGGACCAAGTCACGAATACGCAAAAGATGGAAATCAGCAAACGCGCCATGAGGGATCCCTCCGGCCTTGCGGCCCAGGTTCAAGAGCACTGAATGAGAACGACACTAAACCTCTCGCTCCACTTCGCAGCCGTTACAGCGCTGCGACGGCCTCAAGCATCCAGGAGGCCCTTTACCGCAATGCCGCTTCGCCTGCCACTGCCAATTTGCGTCTGGGGCGTCAGCTACTGGAATATAGCAACAGCTGTAAAATTGACAAGCGGCTAATCCCGTCTTCGACGCAAACATCCATTATTTAGCGTCAATTCACTGGCAGTACGGTTTAGTTGATCGTAATGGTAACAACAGCGTCCTCAAATTTTCTTTCTGTTGGCAACTGCGACAAAGCCGATCACCGCAAACGCAAAAACCCGGCCTGCCGTTGCCAAGGGAACAATATTTGCCTGGCTCATATAAGAATCAGCCGCCCGTGCCGCACCACTCAATAACACCAACAGAAAGATGGATTTGATGAACAGTGTTGAGCGCATGGTCCCCTCCTACGAAGAGGAAAATTTATTATGGGTTTTTGGCGGAGGAATGAATCGCTGTTGATTGGAGCTTATGGGCACGATGCCATTACGTCAACGTTCCGACACCATAATAAATCTCAATCGACTGCCCCTCGACTCGTCAAATTATCGACATGCAGAAGATGCAGGCACTTTTCACCCGCTCGTGCTTCTAGCAACTCATTGATATGCCATAAAAAATAAACTGTCATCAGCGCCCCACCCTGGCCAGCATGCGGGTAGTCGAACCGGGGCACGACTTGAACGATGTGTTTCATAGGCGAGAAACAGTGAGAATCATTGCGCTTAGCGTCACGCTTATGACGGAAAAAGATCGAGGGTACGTTCGACCTCATCAATATCGATCGTGAAGCCATCACCCTGCGGCGTGCCGACGACGAAGCCAAAATGCTGATGGTCACGGTCCGTCAGGTACTTGTAGTAGCTGACGAAGCGGTTAGGCGGCTGCAGCGCCAGCAGCGAGCCGCCTGAACGCAGCACATTGACGCCGTGAACCAGCTGGCTGCCTTCCACGCCAATCACCGTCCTGGCCCCCGCGCATGCCGCGACGATGGTCGGCACATCGCACCTGAGTGGGTCGATCACGCGAAAGCCACGGTACTTGCGCAAGTGTTCGGCGACCTCAAGTTCGTTGCGCATCAAGCGCAATTGGCCTTCACAGCCGCGCAGAATGAACACGCCAGGGTGCGTTACAGGGTCCACATGCGACAGCAACTTGTCGCCCATGGCACGGTAGCGCTGATGCCGGCTGCGGTTGTTGCTCACGTCGTCGAACAGCACCAGCTCCTTGAAAAATGCGCTGCGCAAGCGCAAGGGTTGCATGTCCAGCCACGCCTCATAGCCGGGGGCCTGGGTAAACAATGGAAACCTGGCCGATGGTGCCGTGGTAACAGGGATGCCCTCGTTGCAGGCCAGTGCGTAGGTCGGGCAATCTTCCATCAACCAGGTACCAAACCAAGTGTTGCCGTTTTGCGTGCAATACACAGCACCCCGCTCTATCTCGTAGTCCACCGTTACCCGCGGGAAAGTGCTGGGCTTCAACGACAGCCAATGGCTGGCGTCGTCTTTGTATAACGCCCCGTCAATCAGCCAGACATCCTTTAGCAGGTAGCCGCGCGTCGGGCCTTGATGCGCACGGATACCGCCTTCCATGGTGAGCGCGGGGTGTACATGGGGAAAAAAACGCTTGGCCTCCCAACCGGTCACGCGTTCCAGCTGGTTGGGCAAGAAATACGCCGGTGGAGAGACGGTGGTTTCGCCGGGCGCGATGTCCCAGGTTTTAACCGCCCGACTTTTTATGTCGATATCGGCTTTACGGGCAAGCCGCTTTCTGGCCATGTGTTTGTAGGCGGCCAGTGTCCAGACAGTTTCGCTGGTAATCAGCGTTGAATTGAACTCAGAAATATTACTACCCATGGCAAGCCCCCTATGATAAGAACGCCAAAAAGCTCGCAAGCGACGTCCTTATCCAGGCCGGCCCTGACGCTAAGTTAGTTGGACAACACCCTTTCCATCGTGGGCGGTGATTTCAAGTTGGCATACCGTTCGCGCAAGTTCTCGAAAAACAACTCACCCGAACTTCTATTGCCATAGAGGTATATCTTGTGCAGGCCGCCAAACACCATTTCGTGGTAGCGGCTTGCAAGCGCTTCATCACTGGACCCTTCCGGTAAACCCAGGTGCAGCGTCAACTTGTTGCCCTCGACCGCAAACAGCGGCGTGTCCCAAAGAAACTGGGCCACTCCCGTCTTGGGTAGACGGATGAACATGTAAGCGTGGTTGCCCAGCGAGTCGATATCACCCCCGCGCCGCCGCTTCCACTTCAGTAACCCGTCATCCGGGCGCGCCAGACAAAGACCGATGTCGTAATAGTCGTAGCCATTGGCCAAGGCCCACTCCAACGCCAGGTAGGTGGTGATGGAGTTGACCTCACGCAGTTTCTTGGCATCGGAAAACACGGCTTCGCAGTAACCGAAACGCAAGGTGCTCCAGTAGCGCTTGCCAGCCCGGGTTATCTCACAACCCAGGTGACAGGCCACCACCTCGCCATCCAAGGTGATCAAGTCCAGGCGGCCTACCCCCTTGGCCAAACGAAACACCTCCTCGGTGGGAAACTGTGCCGCATGAATCCCTTGCCGTGCGCTGGCATAAGGCCGAAGCAGGTCACGGTCGGCCATGGCAATTTCGTCATCCGAGAGCGTTTGCCTCATCTGGTACAGCGGTCGGTTCTTGCGGATACTGCGGCGCAACTCACTGTCATAGCGCGCGGTGATATCGTCCAGCGAGCGCCCAAGCGGTACGACGGCACTCAGGTAGTGCGGTACGGACAGTGCCCCGAGGGTGGGTAACTCACTGACTACTACGCGGCTGGGCACGCTGCCCGCCGGGCCCTCGGGTGCTGGTGCCTGCTGTTGCGCTTTGCCGCCTATCAACAGCTTGGCCATTTCGCGCTGTTGCTTCCTGCCGATGTAGAGAATTTCGTAGGGGCTTTGCTGCTGCAGCCTGAACCGGGCGACCTCCCAATGCCAGAAGCACGCCCGCCCAAGCATGTCGCGTAACACGTTTGATACGGTTCTGATCTCGTAACGCAGCGAAGGTGAGATGAGTTTTCGAGCTATGGCCATCATGTGCGCTTTCATTTCTTCTTCGACGTCCTTTGAATTCAAACGGCCTTATCGGAAGAGAAGCGGGTTATTGCTCGAGACAATGACGTAAGCGACTGATAATCCGACAACATTGCCCCTTGCCGGCCTAACATTCAGTAACAATTTAAGATGCAAGCTCGCGTATTAGCAAGCGGCGTTTTGCAATCGCCTGCCTTCATTTCATGACGTCAATTTTCTTTCCTGTACGCGTTGGGTCATTGATTGTTGCAATGGGTAATTAACTACCTCACCGCTACGATGCAAACGGCGCCTGCTATCGGCTCTTTCTCTCATGCAGGTACCGACGATGACTGATTTCGCCCTTCAAAACCCTCATCAGCAACTGATCCAGGAACAGCTACCGGCCTGGGCCAGAACGATGCAACCTGAGCACTGGCGGCGCTTGCGCGAGAGCGTGCAGCCCGAGCAAGGCCTGGAGGGTCAAGCGCCATGGTTCGCCAATGCTGCACCCGATCTGCGCGAAGCAGTGCTTGCCAGCCAGCGCCGCCTGGACGACTCGCAGTACCAACTGGCGCGCGCCATGGCGGGCCTGCAGAACGTTGCTGAATTCGCCGAAGCCTTGCTCGAGCAACGACTGAAGGCCGAGCACCAACTGTCGGTGCCGCTGCGCAGTACCCAGCTCATCCATATTCAACACAGGTTCAGTTTCGGCACCTACGTCACCGGCCACAAAGCGACCAGCCTGCTCGAAGCCGCCCTGCACAACTTCGAAGAGCAGCCCACGTTCAGCCACGACAGCGCCCTGGTACTGGACGGTGATGCGCAGTTTGAAGCCACCACGGTCGTCGGCCAGACCACGTTGGGCGACAGCGAAACGCTGGTCGATATCGACCTGCCGTCCGAGTCATACCGTATCGACCCGCTGCCGCTTGCTCCCAGCGGCTACGCCCGCAGTTGTCGGGACCTGGACATTGGGCAGCGTTATCAGGAACACCTGCAGGCGATCTTCGAAACGCCCTCAAGCCCGGTACGCGCGGCCTTCATGACGACCCTGCGTGACCGCCTGCGCCTTGCCGCCGACATGGCCTTGCTGCGCCACACCATTACCGGCGCCGGCCGTGATGTCATTGAACAACTGCTGGCACAGGCCCCCGTACGCTGCTGGCAGCCATCGCTGTTCGGCATCGCGCTGCACGAAGTGCTGATCATCGACGCCGGCACGGCGGGTTTGTTGGTGTACCTGCCCGGTGATGAGCAGCGCCTGCTGCAGTTTCCCGGCCTTGCCGGCGTGCATGCACATCTCGCCACCCACTTGCTGCAAGCGGATTACCGACGGGGTTTCCAGCGATACGTCTCATCGTTGCAGTGCTATCGTTTCCTCGACCTGTTGCACCAGAACCTCGACGCCGCAGGTAACAGCCCCGCAGATCAACGGTGGTCGATGCGCGAGGGCGCCGACCTGCACCTGGCCCTTGCCCCCATCGAGGCGCCACTGCTGGCTTTCCTCTATGGCGATCATGTGGCACGCCTGAAGGCCGAGGCCGCAGCCGTGGCAGTGCCTACCGCAGAGGTCGACAGGCAAGCGCACCAACGGCGCATCGCCCAGTGGCAAAGCATGGGGCTGGACGCACTGATGGTTGCAGGTTTCTTCATACCCGGGGTTGGCACCCTGTTGACAGGGGTAATCGCCTGCCAGTTGCTTGGGGAGGTGATCGACGGTTACCAGGCTTGGAGCATAGGCGACCGCCACCTGGCCTTGCAGCACATTGAGGCGGTAGGCCTGAACCTTGCTGCGATCGGCGGTTTGCATGCAGCAGGCAAGGTGCTGCCCAGGCTGTTCAACAGCGCGCTGATGGAAAGCCTTGAACCGGTGAAACTGCGGGACGGCAGCCGACGGCTCTGGCGTGCAGACCTGAAGGGCTATGCGAGCAACGTGCAGTTACCTGCAGAACTTGAAGCCAACCCGCAAGGGTTGCGAACCCACCAGGGCAGACAATTCATCCGCCTGGATGGCCAACACTATGAAATTGCCCTGGACGGCACCGACCAACGCTGGAGGATCGTCCACCCCAGTGACCACGAGGCCTACCGGCCGCTGCTGGAACACAACGGCGAAGGCGCCTGGCGCGCGGAACACGAGGCACCTCAGGACTGGGCCGACAGCCAGTGCGTGCGCCGCCTGGGCTTGCCTGTGGATGCACTGGACGATGCGCAACTGCAACAGGCCATGGTCATCAGTGGTGTGAACCGGGCACGTTTGCAGGCAGTACACCTGGCCGGTGAAGCCACCCCTGCACTGCTTGCCGATACGCTGGAGCGTTTTACGCTGGCGAAGCAAATGCCCGAGCTGGACGGCGCAGCACTGACGCGTATTTACGGCCGTACGGCAAGCGCCGCCGAGCAGCGGATGTGCGATACCTACGCGCCATTGACCCCACCGCTTGCCAGGCGTCTGCTGGCTCGGCTCTCACCGGAGGCGTTGGCCAATTGGCAAGCGCAAGGAACGTTACCGGCCTGGCTGCACATGGAAGCCGAACAGATCACCCGGGATCTGCCATTGGTCCGTGCCCTGGAAGGCCTGTATCAGCCGCGCCTGGCCAACCGCGACAGCGAACGCTTGCTGCTCGCCTGCATGCAACGGTACTCCGGCTGGCCACAGCACTTGCGCGTTGAGATCCGCGAGGCCACGCCAGAGGGCACCGTGCTGGCAGCCATCGGCGACGAACAGGCCAGCGAGCGTTGCCTGTTGCTCAGGTCGGGTCAAGGCTACGAGGTCTTCAATGGCGAACGCCCGGTTGCCAGGCCAGTGCATGCCGATGCGTACCAGGCGCTGTACGCCGCAGCGCCACCAAACCTCAAGCGCGCGTGGGGCAGTGCTGGCGCGCTGGGCGAGCGCACGCAGCGCCTGGCCGCTGCCGAGCGGCGCAAGTGGCCGATGCGCCTCTGGGGGCCACAGGCCAAGCGCCCTCCCCCGCGTCACAGGTTGCGCGGTGGCGCACCTGTCACTCCACTGGCACCCGCCTCGCCGTTCTTCAACCAAAGCGTGCCGGCGCGCTTGCGCAGGCTCTACCCCAGCATCACCCAAGAGCAGGCCGAGCGCTTACAGGTAGACTGGCGTAACACGATGCGCTCTGCAGAGACAGAATTGCGCATTCGTGAAGACACCTTGAGACAGTTGCGCACCGACCTCGATCGATGGGCAACGGCCGTTCCCCGCCGCCAGCCCGCCGTGCGCAGGATTCTCAACGCCTGGCAGCAAAATTCGATACGTGTGCTGTCCACCGGCCAACGCATCCACTCCCTGGACCTGAAAAACTTCGAACTGGAAAACAGCGACTTGGCTACCCTCACGCTGCCAGCAGGTTTTAACCACGTCGCGGACCTTGACCTCAGCGGTAACAGCGCACTGAGCGAGTTGCCCGCACAATGGCTGCAGTGCCTGCCCGAACTGCAGCGCCTGACCTTGAGCCGTTGTCGCTTCGCCGCGGTTCCAGAGGTTCGGGTACCTGGCAACCTGCAATGGCTTGACCTTGAACATAACCGCATCAGCTGGGACGCACGCTCACAGGCAGCACTGGAACGACTGGACGGGTTGAGGGTGCTGGATCTCTCCGAGAACCCGTTGCTCCACGCGCCGAACCTGCAGAACCTTCCAGGGCTCGGCTCGGTGTTCATGGTCAACTGCGGCTTGACCGAACTCCCACAAGGCCTTCAACGACTGGAGTCGGTATTGATCATCGACCTGTCCGAGAACCAGTTCCAGCGCCTTCCACAGGGGTTCACCCTGCCCGCGGCCAGCGCCAATGCCTTGGCCCTGGAAAGCCCGGCGCTAGGGCTGCCCATTCGCGAGCAGATTGAGGATTATTTCCAGCTTCATGGAGCTGACCTTCTGGTATCCGATATCGACTACCAGCCGCTGTTGGCCAATGCCAGCGCACAGCGACTGCGCTTGTGGGCGCGCGTGCCGTTGCACTACCGGCGAGAGCTGCGCCAGCTGATCGAGGACATCGCCGATTTCGATGACTTCGATGCAGGCCTGGAGGCACTGTGGCGCTGCCTCGAACGCATGGATGCAGACCCCGCTTTTCGCGATCTGGCGCTAGACTCGCCGGCTACCTTGCTGCTGGATCTCTGAGCCGCTTCAGGCACTGCCCTGGCGGCCCCGCTCGGCACGGGTCGCCAGCCAGCGCGCAAGGTCCGCCGCCGGCATTGGCCGGGCCAGCAGATAGCCCTGCCCCTGGTCGCAACCGGCGTTGCGCAAGAAGTCATACTGTTCCTGGGTTTCAATGCCCTCGGCAGTGATCCGGAAGCCTAACGCATGGCCCAGGTCGATGATGGCCCGGGCCACGGCCACTGCATCGTCATCGTCCGGCAGGTCTTTGATGAACGCACGGTCGATCTTCAGGTGATCGATCGGCAGCGCTCGCAAATAAGCCAGTGACGAATAACCCGTGCCGAAGTCGTCCACCGCCGTGGTCACGCCCATGGCCTGTAATTGGGCCAGTACCTCACAGGCCTGTTGCTGGCTTTCCATCAGCAGACTTTCGGTGATTTCCACTTCCAGCAGGCTCGGCGCCAGGCCATGACACTCCAGCGCCTGGGCCAGGCTGGAGACATAGTCGCTGCGCTCGATCTGCAGCGCCGCCACGTTGATCGCCATTGGCCCGGGTACGCGGTCCTCGTCGCGCCAGGCGGCCATCTGCGCGCAAGCCAGCGCCAACACGCGCTCACCCAGCGGAATGATCAGGCCCGTGCGCTCTGCCAGCGGGATGAACTCGGCCGGTGACACCAGGCCATGAACAGGGTCCCGCCAGCGCAGCAATGCTTCGACACCCTGCAGGCAGCCGCTGAACAGGTCGACCTTGGGTTGATACCACAGCTCGAACTCGTTCGCCTGCAAGGCACGGCGCAGGTTGCGCTCAAGCTCCAGGCGCTGCTGCAGGCGGGCAGTCATGTCGGTGTGGTAGGGGCGCCAGGCGTTGCGCCCGCTTTCCTTGGCTGCATACATCGCCGTATCGGCGTGACGCAGCAGGCTGCCGACATCCTCACCGTGCTGGGGGCACCTGGCCAGGCCGATACTGCCGGTCACCAGTGCGGTACTGCCATTGAGATCGAACGGGCGTTGCAGGCAGCGCAGCAGGTGAGCCACCTGGTGGCTCACCTGGCCCTGGGTGCCGCGCAACATGAAAACGAACTCGTCGCCGCCAAGGCGGCACACCCGGTCAGGCGCGTCCAGCTCCTGCAAAAAACGCGCGGTGGCTTGCTGCAGCAACAGGTCGCCCATGGCATGGCCGAGGCTGTCGTTCACCTGCTTGAAGCCATCGATGTCCAGCATCAACACAGCCAGACCATCGCCCTTGAGAATGGCATCGGCCAGTTGCTGCTGGAACAACACGCGGTTGGGCAAGCCGGTGATGGTGTCGTAGTGGGCCAGCCGCTCAAGTTGCGCCTGGGAGCTGCGCAGTTCTCGATTGCGTTGCTGCAACTGGCGTTGCTTGCGGTTGATCAGGGCCAGGAACAGGCTGGTCAAGCCCGTACAGGCCAGGGCGAACCAGAGCAGCGGCGAGACCAGAGGGCTGGCCATCAGGCCGTCAGGCTGGCGCTGCACGTCCAGATGGCCCAGCAGCACCGACAGGGCGATCCCGGCCAGGGCAAAGCCCACCGGCATCAGGCTGCCAAGGAAGCGGCGCAGCTGGCCGGTGGGCGGCGGTTCATCAGGTAGTGGGGTATTGGACGGGGTCATAGGCCTTCGTATGCGCTCGATTGCTTATGTATCGGCGCACTGCGGGCAATATTGAGCCAGACTGGTATTTTTCTTTCGCCGGGTGCATCCTCGAAGCTGAAGCGATTCACCTACCCAGACTTGTGAGGTGCAGTACACATGGACCACCTGCTCGATTCGCTGTTCCCTGCTGCCGGGGATGTCCCCACGCCTTGGCAGCTGGGTGAACCCCTGGAGCAACGCGATTACCTCGTCAATGGCGAACTGAGGCGCTGGGACGGCCCGCTGGCCACCGTGCGCAGCCCGGTTTGGCTAAAAGAAGGTGACGGCGAGCGACAGGTCATCCTCGGCAGCGCCCCGCTGCTCGATGCTGATACGGCACTGACGGCACTGGACGCCGCCGTGCAGGCCTATGACAAAGGCCGCGGCGCCTGGCCGAACATGCGTGTCGCCGAACGCATCCAGCATGTCGAAACCTTCCTTGCGCGCATGCGCGAACAGCGCCAGGCCGTGGTAAAGCTGCTGATGTGGGAGATCGGCAAAAACCTCAAGGACTCCGAGAAGGAGTTCGATCGCACCTGCGACTATATCGTCGACACCATCAACGCCCTGAAAGACCTCGACCGCCGTTCCAGCCGCTTCGAACTCGAACAGGGCACCCTCGGCCAGATCCGCCGCGCACCGCTTGGCGTGGCCTTGTGCATGGGGCCTTACAACTACCCGCTCAATGAAACCTTCACCACGTTGATCCCCGCGCTGATCATGGGCAACACCGTGGTGTTCAAACCGGCCAAATTCGGCGTGCTGTTGATTCGCCCGCTGCTCGAAGCGTTCCGTGACAGCTTCCCGCCGGGGGTGATCAACGTCATTTATGGCCGCGGCCGCGAAACGGTCAGTGCCTTGATGGCCAGCGGCAAGGTCGACGTGTTCGCCTTCATTGGCACGCACAAGGCCGCCAGCGACCTGAAAAAGCTCCACCCGCGCCCGCACCGCCTGCGCGCCGCGCTAGGGCTCGATGCCAAAAACCCCGGCATCGTGCTGCCCCAGGTAGACCTGGACAATGCGGTCGAAGAAGCGGTCACCGGCGCGCTGTCGTTCAACGGCCAGCGTTGCACCGCACTGAAAATCCTGTTCGTCCATGAAGACGTGGTCGAACCGTTTCTCGACAAGTTCCAGCGCAAGCTCGCCGCGCTCAAGCCTGGCATGCCCTGGGAGCCGGATGTGGCCCTGACGCCGCTGCCGGAGCCGGGCAAGGTCGATTACCTCGACGCCCTGGTGGCCGATGCCACGGCCAAAGGCGCGCGGGTGGTCAACGAGGGTGGCGGGAACAGTCGCGGTTCGTTCTTCTACCCTGCCCTGCTCTACCCGGTAACCGGTGACATGCGGGTGTACCACGAAGAGCAATTCGGCCCCGTGGTACCGGTGGTGCCCTACCGCGACCTGCAGACGGTGATCGACTACGTGCTCGATTCCGACTTCGGCCAGCAGTTGAGCCTGTTCGGCAACGACCCCAAGACCATCGGCAGCCTGGTCGACATCTTTGCCAACCAGGTGGGCCGTATCAACCTCAATGCCCAGTGCCAGCGCGGCCCTGACACCTACCCCTTCAATGGTCGCAAGAACAGCGCCGAGGGTACCTTGTCGGTGCATGACGCCCTGCGTGTGTTCTCGATACGCACCTTGGTCGCGACCCGCTTCCAGGAAGCCAACAAGGAGCTGATCAGCGAGATCATCCGTAATCGGCAGTCGACCTTCCTCACCACCGATTACATCTTCTGAACGGGCCCTGCTTATAGACAAACGATCTACCTGAGCTGTCGATTTTCGAGCTGCCTGACCGACTTTATGCAACAGGGGCGCAACCTGCCCCTTTCGCATTCATTTCAGAGGAGTGTCGAACATGGCAGCCCGCCCCATTCCCGAAGGCCAGCACAGCATTACCCCGTATTTGGGCATCAAGGATGCCGCCAAGGCCATCGACTTCTACAAGCAAGCCTTCGGCGCGGTCGAAATGTTCCGCCTCGAAGGCCCGGACGGCCGCGTAGGGCACGCCGAGCTGAAGATCGGCGATTCGTCGCTGATGCTCGCCGACCCTTGCGACATGGCGGGCGGCCTGACCTCCAGCCAGTCACTCAGCGGTGTCGCCATTGGCCTGCACTTGTACGTGGAGGACTGTGACAAGGTCTACGCCCAGGCCATTGCCGCCGGGGCCACCCCGTTGCATGAGGTAAAGGACCAGTTCTACGGCGACCGCAGCGGCACGTTGAAAGACCCGTTCGGCAACATGTGGTTCGTCTCTACCCACAAAGAAGACCTCAGCCCCGACGAAATCCGCGCCCGCGCCGCCAAACTGTTCGCAGGCAACCAAGCGACTGGTTGAAAGCGGCGCGACTTTGCCTGAAGCTTGTGGCTCGTAGCTTGGAGCTGCTTCATGCGAATCATCGACAAAACCGCCGCGCAGGTACGTAGCCTGACCCCGGCCGAAGAGGAACTGCTGCAGGCATTCGCCACCGGCACCCTCATTGGCCCCGGCCTGTTACAGGCCAACCAGCTACTGATGAAGGTGCGCAGCGCCAACCAGTGGCTGGCCTGCGATTGCCGCAAGGACGCCCTGCCGGTGCTCAATGTCACCCTCAATGGCAACACCGGCACACTGTTTCTCAAGAACAACCCCGGCACCGCCGAGCATGCGCCCGGCTGCCCGTTCAGCAAAGACGAGCGTGAGGCCGCCGAACGCGAGCAAGACCCCGCCCCGCCCGCCGCCTGGCTGGCCCCTGACACGCCACTGCGCCTGCTCGGTGATTTTCGCAAGGCCAGCGAAAACAGTGGCGCTGCCCAGGATGGCAACGAACGCCGAGAGCAGCAGCGCCTGCTCTCGCTGCTGCTGACCTGGATCGAAACCAGCGGCCTGAACCTGTATGCCACGCACTTGAAAAAGGACCTCACCGCGCAGTTTGCCGAGTTGCGCAGTGTCGCCAGCCGTTACCCCCTGCTCGAACGCGTGCCCGCCAGCAACTACCTTGAAACCCGGCTGGACATGAAGCACATGATGATGCTCAAGGCCCGCCTGCGCGAAGCTACCGTATTCGGCAACCATCGCCGCCATGGCCTTTTGCTCGACTGCGTCGAGCAGATCAAGGGGCGCAAGCTGTTCAACAACCGCAGTGAGGATGGCTTCGACTTCCAGGGGCATCACCTGTACTGGGGTGGCAGCCGGGTGTCAGGGCCGCTGCTGGCGATGATCCTGTACTCGCCCACCAGCGCAGGCAGTCACTTCTACGAGCTGATCCACGTGGCCAGCGTGCCAGTGTTGTCGCGCGCTCACCTGTTCCCGGTTTACCGCGACGAGGAACGTGAACCGCTCAAGGCCTTGGTGTCGTTGATCGACTGGATGGCCAGCAAGGGGGTCAAGGTGCAGATGCGAAGGCCCGTGATCGGTGGCCAGGTGATGGATGAACTGGTGCTGACCTCCGACCAGGACCGCGTGCTGTCGGTATCGCTGCTGGAGCAGCCGGTCGGGCCGGAACCGGATGCCGAGAATTTCAAGCGGTACGCCGATTTCAAGAGCCTGGAGACATTCCGCAAGTTTGTGGCCGGGTTCTTCATGCGCGAGCGCTGAGCTAGCAGTCGAGGCGGGCCGGCCTATGGCCAGGATGTTGCTGGGCTGTTGCGATCGAGCGCGGCCCGCGCGGCGCTCGATCGCAACAGCGCCCGATCACCCAAGAAACAGCTTGTAAGCAGGATTCTCGGTCTCATCCCAGTACCGATAGCCCATCTCATCCAGCGCCAGCGGCAGCCCTGCCTGCTCATCCTCGGGCACCTCCAGCGCGGCAAACACCCGGGCTTCGGCCGCGCCGTGGTTGCGGTAATGGAACAGGCTGATGTTCCAGCGCTTGCCCAGCCGCTCCAGGAAGCCCAACAACGCTCCCGGACGCTCCGGGAACTCGAAGCGCAGCACCCGCTCATCGGCTCCCGGCGCCGCATGGCCACCCACGGTATGGCGCACATGCAGCTTGGCCAGCTCGTTGTCGGTCAGGTCGAGCACGCTGTAACCCTGCTCGGCGAGGTGTGCCAGCAGTTTCTCCCGGGGGTCGTGCAGCGGGTGCGTTTGCACCCCGACAAACAGGCGCGCTTCCTTGCCGGGGTAGTAGCGATAGTTGAACTCGGTGATCTGGCGCTTGCCCAGCGCCTGGCAGAAGGCCCGGAAGCTGCCTGGCTGCTCGGGGATGGTCACGGCAATGATCGCCTCGCGCTGCTCACCCAGCTCGGCACGTTCGGCCACATGGCGCAGGCGGTCGAAGTTGACGTTGGCACCGGAGTCGATCGCCACCAGCGTCTGCCCCCGTGCGCCTTCGCGGGCCACGTACTTCTTGATGCCAGCGACCGCCAGCGCGCCGGACGGCTCGGTGATCGAACGGGTATCGTCATAGATGTCCTTGATTGCCGCACACAGCTCATCGCTGCTGACGGTCACCACCTCATCGACGAAATGCCGGCACAGTTCAAAACAGTGCGCACCGACCTGGGCGACCGCCACGCCATCGGCGAAGGTACCTACCTGCGGCAGGATAACCCGCTCCCCCGCAACCATGGCGGCCTGCAGGCAATTGGAGTCTTCCGGCTCGACACCGATCACCTTGACCTCGGGGCGCAGGTACTTCACGTACGCGGCGATCCCTGCCACCAGGCCACCGCCCCCGACCGGCACGAAGATGGCATCCAGCGCACCCGGCTGCTGGCGGAGGATCTCCATGCCGACCGTGCCCTGCCCGGCGATCACGTCGGGGTCATCGTAAGGTGGCACGAAGGTAGCGCCTTCGCTGTCGGCCAGGGTCAGTGCATGGGCCAGGGCGTGGGGGAAGCTTTCACCGTGCAGCACCACATGCCCACCCCGCGAACGTACACCTTCGATTTTCAGCGAAGGCGTGGTGGTCGGCATGACGATGGTCGCCTTGATGCCCAGATGGGAGGCCGCCAGCGCCACACCCTGGGCGTGGTTGCCTGCCGATGCGGTGATCACCCCACGCTCGCGCTGAGCGGGGGTCAGGCGCGCCAGCCGGGTGTAGGCACCGCGGATCTTGAACGAGAACGTGGGCTGCAGGTCTTCGCGCTTGAGCAATACCTGGTTGCCCAGGCTGGCGGACAACGCCGGCGCCGCTTGCAATGGGGTCTCGATGGCCAGGTCGTACACCGGCGCAGACAAGATGCGCCGCACCTGCTCCGACAGCAGCTGCTGAGGGGTAAGCGGGGTACGGGGGCTGACGTTGAGGCTGGTCATCGGGTGCAACTCCTTGGCTGTTTTCACGTTGCCCAGGAGTCGAAGAGTAGAAACCCGCCTCCAGGGCGGGTTCGGTGCACGTACGCGCTAGCCCGCCAAACTGATAATGGCGGTAATAATAATGGCGTTCACATGCGGGAAAGTGTTCATGGGGTGGGAACTTATCCCGCTGTACCTTGGCGTGTCAACACTTGGCTTGCTGTGCCGAGAGCGGCACATCGAACACCTTGTCGAAACCCCACTGGAACACGAAGGCATAGACGAAGAAGAACACGAACAACGCCATGTTGGTGAGCAACGCTGCCCACAGGCTGACATCCAGCCAGTACGCCACCAGCGGCAGCAGGATCACCACCAGCCCGCCTTCGAAGCCCAAGGCATGCAGCAGCCGGCGCATGACGGTACGTTCACGCTGGTGCTGGCGCGCCTCCCAGCGCTCGAAAGCCCAGTTGAAGCCCATGTTCCAGCTCATCGCAATGCCCGACATCAACACTGACAGCACGGTCGACTGGGCCATGCCGGCACCGAACGCCAGTTCCAGTGCCGGCGCCACACAGGCCACGGCGATGGCTTCGTAGAGGATGGCCTGGACGATCTTGCGTGCCTTGCCTTGCATCTTCAGCTCCCTGTCGAAAAGGCCTACCACGTTACTAGAAGCCGCTGGCAAGCAAAAGCCTGAATACCTGGCCTGGCCACGCACAACCGTGCATTGGACAACCCGGCACCTGACTGCTTGTATCTACCCATTGCAAGTGGCACGAGGTCGTACACCTTCGTCCAGGGAATCGTACGAGGAACAACACGATGGCCAACACTGTCATGATGGTATTCGGTACCCGCCCAGAAGCGATCAAGATGGCCCCACTGGCCAGGGTCCTGCGTGAGTGGCCCGACATCGACCTGCACATCTGTTCCACCGGCCAGCACCGCGAGATGCTTGAACAAGTGCTGACCGCCTTTGGCCTGAGCGTCGATCAGGACCTCAAGGTAATGACCCAGAATCAGACCCTGAACGGCCTTGCCCGTGACCTGCTGGACTCGATCGACAAGGCTTACGAACGGGTCAGGCCAGAGATCGTGCTGGTCCATGGCGACACCACCACCAGCTTCATCGCCGGCCTTGCCGCCTTCCACCGGCACATCCCCATCGGCCACGTCGAGGCCGGGCTGCGCACCGGCAACCTGCAGCAACCCTGGCCTGAGGAAGCCAACCGGCGCCTGACCGGGGTGATCGCCGACCTGCACTTTGCGCCCACCACCAAGGCCCGCGACAACCTGCTGCGCGAAGGCGTGCCGCTGGAACAGATCGAGGTCACCGGCAACACCGTCATCGACGCCCTGCTGTGGATGCGCGAATACCTGATGGAAACCGCGTGGCAGCCCGCCGCTGACTCCTCCCTGCACAAACTGCACGACGATCAGCGCATGGTGCTGATCACCGGCCATCGTCGGGAAAACTTCGGCGCCGGTTTCGAACGTATCTGCCTGGCCCTGGCCGAACTGGCACTGCGCTACCCCGATGTGCAGTTCGTCTACCCCGTTCACCTCAACCCGCAAGTGCAGAAAGCGGTCTACGGCCTGCTCTCGGGGCGCGACAACATCCACCTCGTAGCCCCGCAGGACTATCAGCACTTCGTATGGCTGATGAACCGCGCCCACATCATCCTCACCGACTCCGGTGGCATCCAGGAAGAAGCCCCGGCACTGGGCAAGCCGGTGCTGGTGCTGCGCAAGGTCACCGAACGGCCGTCGGTGCTCGAAGGCGGTACGGTGAAGCTGGTCGGCACGCAGACCGAGCGCATCGTCAAGGAAACCAGCCAATTGCTGGACGATGGCCAGGCCTACGCGCGCATGGCCCGCGTATTCACCCCCTTCGGTGACGGCCACGCCAGCGAAATCATCGCCGAGCGCCTGAGCCGCTGGTTCGAGGAAAGCGTAACCAAACGGGATGACGCATGAGCCTGGCTTTCATCGATTTCGTTACTTACGTACTGTTTGGCCTCAAGATCCTGGCGATCATCCTCGCCGCACTGATGTTCCTGCTCGGCCTGGACGACCTGTTCATCGACCTGTGCTACTGGTGCCGCAAGCTGTTCCGCCATTTGCGTATCTATGACAAGAACGCCAGGGCGGACGAGAAGCGCCTGTTCGAGGTGCCGGAAAAACCCCTGGCGATCATGGTCCCGGCCTGGAACGAAGTGGGCGTGGTGGGTGAAATGGCGCGCCTGGCGGCCTCGACCATCGACTACGAGAACTACCAGATCTTTGTCGGCACCTACCCCAACGACCCACAGACCCAGGCCGACGTCGATGCCGTGTGCCTGCACTACCCCAACGTGCACAAGGTGGTCTGCGCCCGCCCCGGCCCCACCAGCAAGGCTGACTGCCTGAACAACATCATCGATGCCATCCTGCGCTTCCAGGACGACGCACGTATCGAGTTCGCAGGCTTCATCCTGCATGACGCCGAGGACGTTATCTCGCCCATGGAGCTGAGGCTGTTCAACTACCTGCTGCCCGCCAAGGACATGATCCAGATCCCGGTGTACCCCTATGCGCCGGAGTGGAAAGGCTTCACCGCCGGGCACTACGTGGACGAGTTCGCCGAGAACCACGGCAAGGACGTCATCGTCCGCGAAGCGCTGACCGGCCAGGTACCCAGTGCCGGTGTCGGCACCTGTTTCAGCCGCCGCGCCATCAGCGCCCTGCTCGAAGACGGTGACGGCATCGCCTTCGACGTGCAGAGCCTGACCGAGGATTACGACATCGGCTTTCGCCTGAAGCAAAAAGGCATGAAGTGCATTTTTGCCCGCTACTCGGTCACCGACCCTACACTGGCGCTCAAGTACCCATGGCGCCCCGGCATGAGCCGCGAGTTCGCCCAGGTGATCTGCGTGCGCGAGCACTTCCCGCGTGACTGGCAGCATGCCATCCGGCAAAAGTCCCGGTGGATCGTCGGCATCGTGTTCCAGGGCACCAGCAACCTGGGCTGGAGCCGAACAGGTGCGCTCAACTACTTCCTCTGGCGGGACCGCCGGGGCCTGTTCGCCTACCTGCTGGGCTTTTTGGTCAACCTGTTGCTGCTGGTGCTGCTGGCCATGTGGCTGGTTACGGTGATTGCGCCGCAGTCCTGGCGCTTCATGTCGATCCTCAGCGACAGCCAACTGCTGACCACACTGCTCTGGCTCAACGGCCTGATGCTGATCAACCGCCTGTTCCAGCGCGGCTGGTTCGTCACCCGCTATTACGGCATCGGCGAGGGGCTGCTGTCGGCCCCCCGGATGATGTGGAGCAACTTCGTCAACTTCTTTGCCAACCTGCGCGCCCTTCGCCAAGTGATGGAGATGGGCGATTCACGCCGAGTGGCCTGGGACAAGACCACCCACGAGTTCCCCGCCATCGCCTCACCGGCCCGCACTCCGCTGGGCCACCGCCTTGTCGCCAAAGGCTACATCAGCGAAGCGCAGCTCGAGCAGGCCATCACCAGCCCGGTGCGGCGGCGCCTGGGCCGCGAGCTGCTGCTGCGTGGCTGGCTGACCAGCGAACAGCTGGTGCAGACCCTGGCCGAGCAACTCGACCTGCCATGGGCACCGCTCAACCCGTTCAAACTCGACCCGCAACTGATCGCCCTGCTGCCGCGCCGGCTGGCTACGCACTACGGCGTGCTGCCGGTGGCCGAAGACGGCAATACGCTGGTGCTGGCCAGCGAGAGCCCGGTCAGCCAGGTCTCGCTGGGGGTGATCAGCCGCCAGCTCAAACGCCCGGTCAGCTGCCGCCTGGCACCCCAAGGCCGGGTGACCCTGGGCCTGCGCTACCACTACCCCAGCCCCTGGCAGACAGACCAGACCCGGCAGATGCTCGAAGTGCTCGAACGGCACCAGGACAACGCCGAACTGATCGAGCAGGTGAGTATCCACCAGGTCATGCTCGGTGCGTTGCTGCAGGTGCGCGGCATGGTCCCGGTGACCCTGTTCAACCAGGCCCTGATCGACTTCGATCCCGAGCAGCAGAGCCTTGGCGAACACCTGATCGCGCGCGGCATCATCACCGAGCTCGTGTTGCAGCAGGCGCTCGAAGAACAGGCCAGCGAACAGCAGGCCGCCTTTGACCTGATCAGGGAGGTGGCATGAAGCCGCGCGTTACCCTCACACTCACCGGCCTGTTGTTGTGCACCACCGCCCTGCCTGCCCTGGCCGCGCCCATGACCGATTTCCAGCGGTTCACCAGCTACCCGTTCATGGAGCGCGGTTACCGCGAAGCAAAAAAGGACAATTGGGCCGAAGTCGAGCGCCTGACCCGCCATGTACTCGGGCGGGTGCCGAACAACGACGAAGCGCGCGCGCTGCTGGTCGAGGCCCTGGCCCACCAGCGCCGCTACAAGGAAGCAGAAGCACTGGCCGAGCAGCTTGGCAGCGGCACGGAGCATGCCGACGCCCTGCTTGAACTGCGCCTGACCTGGATCGAGCAGGACCCACCCGCGGCCAGCCAGGTGGAGGGCTGGTTGGCCACAGCTGACGGCGCACACCGGGTACGCCTGTGGCAGGCCTACAGCCTGAGCCTGGCCAAATTCGGCGGCGCCGGCAGGGCCCTGGACTGGCTGAACCAATTGCCACCACGCGGCGATGGCCAGGTGCTGCGCCTGGCCAGGGCCAATTTCGCCGAACAGCTGCGCAACTGGAACGCCACCATCGATCAGCTGCAGCCTCTGGCCGACAAGGGGCAATTGCCGGTGGATGCCTGGCAGCGCCTGGCCAACGCCTACGTCCAGCAGGTCGATGAAAAAGGCCTGACCCGATTGCTGCAAAGCGCGCCTTCCCCCGAGATGGCCACCCAGACCCGGCTGGCCATGGCCAACCGCGCCATCGCAATGGGCTACAGCAAGCAGGCCCAGCGCTGGCTGCAAATGCTGCCCACCGAGCAGTTGCAACAGCCCGAACAGCGCCAGCAGCTCTGGGAGCTGGCCCGCGAAGGCAACGATGCGCCGCTGCTCAGGCGCCTGAGCAACGAGCTGCAGCGGCCCTGCCTGGAAACGGTCGACTGGCTTTCACGGCACGACCCGAACATTGCCCGAGAACAGTTCAAGGACTGCTCTGCAGGCGCCGAACCACGCGCCTACGCAATACTCAAGCAGCGCCTTTACGGCGACCCGGCAGCGCCGCCACAACCGCGCACCGCCGCCGGGTGGGAGCACCGTTACCGGCGCACGGGCGAGCTGGCCGCACTTGAGCAAGCGACCTTCCTGCTGGTGCGCCAAGGCCACGACGAGCGCGCCCGAACCTTGTTGGAACAGGCCTACGACCGGCGTCAAGGACGGCTGACACCCTCACTGCTGCAGCGCCTGGGCAATCTTTATGCTCGCCAGGACGGCCAGCTGGACAGCCGCAGAATGCTCAGCCTGATCCCCCAGGTGGATGCCAATAGCCGTGCCCAACTGCTCGGCCGCTTGGCCGAGGCCGGGCAATGCGACACCGTGCGCCAGGCCGTGCCGGCAAGCCCCAGCGAAGCCGGGCAATACCGTGCACTGGGGCGCTGCGCCATGCCTGAACAGCCGGGTGAAGCGGTGGTCTATTACCAGGCCGCCGAGCGCCTGGGCGACAGTGGCAACCGCCTGCCACTGGCCTATGCCCTGGAAGCTGCAGGTGACTCTGCCGCAGCCCTGCCCATTTGGCGCAGCCTGCCGGACAGCGCCTGGAACGACAACGCCCGCCTGACCGCCGCCGCCGGCGCGCTGAACGCGGGCGACCCGCAAGCCGCCCGCCGCTACTGGGACGCCGCTGCGCACACCCGCGCTGATGACTGGGCGCTGGGCGCCGCCATCGCCCAGCGCCAGGGTGACCTGCAGGCCGCCCTTGGCTTTCAGCGCCAGGCACTGGCACACAACCCGCGCGCCGACCACTACTACGCAGCCGCCAACACCGCACAACAGGCCGGCGACAGCGCCCAGAGCACTGCCTGGCTGGCCGAAGCGGTGCGCCTGGCCCCCAACCAGCCACGCTATCGCGCCGACTACGGCATGCGCCTGGCCAGCTCGCCAGACAAGACCGACCGCCGCCAGACGATCCCGTATCTGCAGCGCGCCACCCGCGATTTCCCCGAGGACTACCGCCTCGGCGAAACCCTGGTCGTGCGCTACGACGAAACCGAAGACAGCGCCTCGGCGCGCCGCGAGCTGCGCCGGGTGATCGATGTGGAGCAGGACCTTGTCGACGGCGATGATGAATACGGCAGCCTCGATGCCCGTAAATACCGCCAGCGGCGCGCCCACGAAACCTTGGCGCGGCGTGACACCGTGACACTGGCCAGCACCTGGTCGCCAGCCGGCATCTCGACCAACGACAGGTTCCTCGACGACGGCGTGCGCAGCGGCAGCTCGCGCCGGGCACAGTCGCAGAACGTGCAACTGGCCATGTGGGACCATGCCTTGGGCGAAGAGCCCAGCCGCAATGGCAGCACGCTGTCGGTGTACGGCCGCGTGCTGTTCGGCGGGCAAAGCCGTAGCGACTACGCGCAAAGCATGGGCACCGGTGTCGGCCTGCGTTACAAACCGATAGGCCAGGCCAACCTCAACCTGTACGCCGAGCTCTACCACCAACGGCAGATCGACACCGAGCACTACAGCGGGCTGAGCCTGGGTGAGCTGCTCAGCCCGGCCAAGGTCGGTGGCAACTGGGGTGACCTGCGCCACAACGCCGAGTCGAGCAACGACCTGCTGCTGCGCGCCACTGCCTCGTTTCTCGACCAAGGCGACTGGCGCAACGACTGGCGGGTAGACGAGGACGACTGGAACGAGCGTTTCCTCTACCTCGACGCGGCCTGGTGGACCCGTGCCGGTGACCATGCCTGGCTGTCCCGTTACCAGCAGGGCCATGCCTGGAAATTGCCCGGCACTTCGCCGCAAACCCTGATGCCCTATGGCTTCCTCGAGTTTTCCAGCCAGGACCCCAGCAACGACTGGCGCCAGGATGCCCGCGCCGGCGTGGGCGTGCGCTGGCAATGGTGGTTCGACGATGACCGCTACAACGCCTACCGCGGCTCGCTGAAAGTACGCGCCGAGTATCAGCAGTCGTTGGGTGGCAACCTTTACCAGCGCGCCAATGGTGTGCTGGTCGGCGCGGAGATGAACTTCTGATGCGTACCTTTCTGGCCATCTGCCTGTTTGCGTTGAGCCTGCCGGCCGTGGCCGACCAGCGCCTGTTCTATCAACCGCTGAACCGCGACGCCAGCGTCAGCCCCGCCCAATGGCAGCAACTGTGGCGTGCCACCGTGGCCCAGGGCGGCAAGACCGTGATCGTGCAGTGGAGCGCCTATGGCGACAGCGATTTCGGTGGTGCCCAAGGCTGGCTGGCCAACAGCTTGCGCGAGGCGCATGCCCAAGGCCTGCAGCTGGTGCTCGGGCTGTACATGGACCCGGCCTATTATCAGCGCATCGAAGCACTCGACGGTGATGGGCTGAGCAGCTACTGGAAAGCCCAGCTGGGCAGGTCCCTGAGCCAGTACCGGCAGGTGCGCCAGCACTGGCAAATAGAGGTGGCTGGCTGGTACCTGCCGATGGAGCTGGACGACCTGCACTTTCGCGACACGGCCCGTCGTCAGGCGCTGTACAGCCAGTTGCAGGCGTTCAGCCGGCAGTTGGACAAACCGCTGCACATCAGTGCCTTCAGTGCCGGCAAGCTGGCGCCGCGGGTCAACGGCGCCTGGCTGGACCAGCTCGCAGGCCTGGGCGTGAGCGTCTGGTGGCAGGACGGCGCTGGCACCGGGCGGCTGCCGGCGCTGGTGCGCCAAAGCTATGAACAGGCCTTGCCTTGCCGCGTGGGCGTGGTGCGTGAAGCATTTCGCCAGGTGAGTGGGCCGGGGCAGGCTTTCAAGGCGCAGGCTGCGCAACCGAAGCTGACCGGCGGATGCCATGCCGAGGCGGTGTTTGCCCTGCGCTACCGGCCTTGGGCTCGGGGTGTTCTGCAGCAGAACTGAGACTGCCTGCACCTGCCTCATCGCCGGCAAGCCGGCTCCCACAAGTACCCCGCTGCTCTCAAGCTCAGCGCAAACCCAGTGGGAGCCGGCTTGCCGGCGATCATCGGCGAAGCCGGTGCCATGGACTAACCTGCTGGCAAGCGAATCATGAACAGTGCACCACCCAAGGCCGACTGCGTCACCGTCAGCGAGCCACCCTGCCCCTCGATGGCTCGCCGGCTGATCGCCAACCCCAGGCCGAACCCGCCGGTATTGCGATCACGGCTGCGGTCCAAGCGGTAGAACGGCTGGAAGATGCGCTCACGCTCTTCGACCGGAATGCCGATACCGTCATCCTCTACCGTCAACAGGCAAGCACCGCTCTCTTCCAGACGCAAACGCAGCAGCAGGCTCTGATCGCAATAGCGCATGCCATTGCGCACCAGGTTCTGCACCGCGCGGGCCGTCAGGCGCGGGTCAAGCACGAAGCGCGGCAGAGAACCTTCGGCGCGTACCTCCCACTCAATGCCACGGCTGTCGAGCTCTTCGGCAAAGCCGCCGAGCACACTGTCGACCAGCTCAAGCAACGACACCTCGACCCGCTCACGGGCTTGGTCGGCGTTGTACAGCCGGCTGTAGGACAGCAGTTCGAGCACCAGTTCGTCCAGCTCGCGCACGTGCCCGACCAGCTCCAGCAGGCGCTTGCGGCTGGTGGACGGCACTTCGTCGAACAACAGCACCAGGCCGAAGTCCAGGCGAGTGAGCGGCGTGCGCAACTCATGGGACACGGCGTTGAGCAGCTCACGCTGCTGATTGACGTGGCGCTCCAGGTCGCCGGCCATGGTGTCGAAAACACCGGCCAGTTCACCGATGTTCGAATGCGGAGAAATGTGCGTACGCTCGGCCATCTGCCCCTGGCCCAGACGCCTGGCCGTTTCCTTGAGCCGCTCAAGGTCGCGCCAGTGCGGCCACACCCACAACAGCAGGCAGCCAAGCATGGCGGCGCCGATCAGCACAGTCACGCCCCAAGACAGCACGTTGATGTCCAGCGGGTCCGGTGGCGAGTGCAGGCTCACCAGCCAGCCCTCTTCCAGCGGCGCCAGCACCGTTTCGTAATAGCCCCACTCGCCGATGCGCACTGCGTACAGGCCATGCGCCAGACGCGCCTGCTCCGGCGCGCTCAAGCTGGCCTGATCGGTACGCAACAGGGTCACCTGCAGCGGCGCGAACGCCTCGGCCAGCTCCTGTTCCACCGCAGGCCATTGCTCGCGCGGGGCCTGGCGGAACTGGCGCACGATCAGTGACTGCACGCCTTTGGCCTGGTCCAGGTTGTAGGCCACGAAGCGGTCATGGAACAGGCCGACGATGGCGTCAGGAATCAACAGCAGCGCACCGGCGTAGGCGACGATGATCACCAGGTAAAGGCGCACCAGAATCTTCAGCATGTCGCTTCAGCACTCCCATTCGACGCGGCTGAACAGGTAACCCTTGCCCCACACGGTCTTGATCTTGCGCGCTTCGCCGGCACTGTCATCGAATTTGCGCCGCAGCTTGGAAATGGCCACATCCACCGAGCGGTCGGTGCCGTTGAACTCGATACCGCGCAGTTGCTGAAGGATGCGGTCACGGCTCAGCACTTCCCCGGCGTTGCGCGCCAGCACCACCAGCAGGTTGTATTCACCGCTGGACAGTTCCACCTCTTCGCCGCGCCAACAGACCAGGCGCTCGGCCAGGTCGATGCGCAAGCCACCGATCAGGATCTGCTCACTGTCCAGCCGCGGCTCATGGACGCTGCTGCGGCGCAGCAAGGTTCGCACCCGCGCCAGCAGCACCCGCGGCTCACACGGCTTGGTGACGTAGTCGTCGGCGCCCATCTCCAGTCCCAATACCTGGTCGTGGCTGTCGTCGCGGGCCGTCAGCATCAGGATCGGCAGGCTTTGGGATTCCTGGCGCAGCAGGCGGCACACCTGCAGGCCGTCGATACCCGGTAGCATCAGGTCAAGGATGACCAGGTCGGGTTTGTCTTGCCGGAACGCGTCCAGCACATGGTCGCCCCGGGCGATCACCCGCACATGGAAGTCGTTGCGTTGCAGATAGCTGGCGATCAATTCAGACAGGGCGCTGTCGTCTTCTACCAGAAGAATGTTTGGCATAGGGCTTGGTACGAGCAGAGGGAGGCCAATACAGGCATGTAGCGGCAAGAATATAGAATCCCCACGAGTGCAGGATTTTTCTTCACACTTTTTCACACACGTCCTACAGGTATTAACAGGCACCCGTGCCCTGCCTGCCTTAGCATACGGCCGGTCATCATCGGAAGATCCGTATGCCTATCATCCTTATCCATCGCCTGCGCCCCGTGGCGCTCGTGGCGCTTCTGGCCCTGTCCGTTGCCGGGTGCAACGACACCGAAGAGCAGGACGCCAAGCCCCCCGTACCCCAGGTCCGGGTAGAAACCCTGCAGCTCCAGCCCCTGGCCATCAGCACGGAACTCAGCGGGCGCCTTCTCGCCCCGCGTACCGCAGAGGTGCGCGCGCGGGTGGCGGGCGTGGTGCTCAAGCGGGTCTACCGCGAAGGCAGCGACGTCAAGCAAGGCGACGTGCTGTTCCTGATCGACCCGGCACCGTTCAAGGCCGACCACGATAGCGCCCGCGCCACACTGGCCAAGGCCCAGGCCAACCTGTACCAGGCCCGCTTGCAGGAGCAACGCTACCGCGAACTGGTCGACGACAAGGCCGTCAGCCGCCAGGAGTACGACAATGCCCGCGCGGCGTTCCTTCAGGCCGACGCCGAAGTGGCCGCTGCCAAGGCAGCGCTTGAACGGGCGCGCCTGAACCTGGGCTACGCCACGGTTACCGCACCGATCTCCGGGCGTATCGGCCGCGCCCTGGTCACCGAAGGCGCGCTGGTGGGGCAGAACGAGACCACGCCACTGGCGACCATCCAGCAACTGGACCCTATCCACGCCGACGTCACCCAGTCGACCCGCGAGCTCAACACCCTGCGCCGTGCGCTGCGTGCTGGCGAGTTGCAGCAGGCAGGCAATGGGGAGGCAAGCGCCACGTTGATCCAGGATGACGGCAGTGCCTACCCGTTGCCCGGCAAACTGCTGTTCTCGGACATCAGCGTGGACCCAAGCACCAACCAGATCACCCTGCGCAGCGAGTTCCCCAACCCTGACCTGGACCTGCTGCCCGGCAGCTACGTGCGCGTGCGCCTGGAGCAGGCCGTACAGCCCAAAGGCATCAGCGTACCGCAGCGCGCCATCCTGCGTGACAGCGCCGGGGTGCCGAAGGTGCTGGTGGTCGACGCGCAGGCACGCATCAGCGAGCGCCAGGTGGTACTGGGCAACGCCCAAAGCGACCGCTGGATCGTCAGTGAAGGCCTGGCCGCCGGCGAGCGTGTGGTCATCGAGGGCCTGCAACACGTCAAGGCCGGTGACCAGGTCCAGGTCGACACTGCCCAGGGCAGCCAACCCATCGCCCAGCACAACGGCCAGTGAGGGCCTGACCCATGCCGCAATTCTTCATCGACCGCCCGGTATTCGCCTGGGTGGTCGCGCTGTTCATCCTGCTGGCCGGCGCCCTGGCCATCCCGCAACTGCCGGTGGCCCAATACCCCAACGTAGCCCCGCCGCAGGTGGAAATCTATGCCGTGTACCCGGGGGCGTCCGCAGCCACCATGGACGAGAGCGTGGTCAGCCTGATCGAGCAGGAGCTCAACGGCGCCGACAACCTGCTGTACTTCGAGTCGCAGAGCAGCCTGGGCAGCGCCACCATTACCGCCACCTTCGAGCCGGGGACCCACCCGGACCTGGCCCAGGTCGACGTGCAGAACCGCCTCAAGGTGGTCGAGTCGCGCTTGCCGCGCCCGGTGACCCAACAGGGCCTGCAGGTGGAAAAAGTGTCCACCGGTTTTCTGCTGCTCGGCACCCTGACCTCTGAAGACGGCAGCCTCGATGAAACCGCTCTGTCGGACATCCTTGCCCGCAACGTGATGAACGAAATCCGCCGCCTCAAGGGCGTCGGCAAAGCCCAGCTGTACGGTTCCGAGCGTGCCATGCGGATCTGGATCGACCCGGGCAAGCTGATCGGTTTCAGCCTTACGCCCAACGATGTGGCCAACGCCATCGCCGCACAGAACGCCCAGGTGGCGCCCGGCAGCATCGGCGACCTGCCTGCCCGCAGCACCCAGGAAATCACCGCCAATGTGGTGGTCAAGGGCCAGCTGAGCACCCCGGAAGAATTTGCCGCCATTGTGCTGCGGGCCAACCCCGACGGCTCGACGGTGACCATCGGCGATGTGGCGCGGGTCGAGATCGGCGCCCAGGAATACCAGTACGGCACACGCCTGAACGGCAAGCCGGCCAGCGCCTTCAGCGTGCAGCTGGCGCCGGGCGCCAACGCCATGGAAACCGCCACCCTGGTACGGGCGAAGATGCAAGAGCTGTCGGTTTATTTCCCGGAGGGAGTCAAGTACGACATCCCCTATGACACATCACCGTTCGTCAAGGTCTCCATCCAGCAGGTCATCAGCACCCTGTTCGAAGCCATGCTGCTGGTGTTCGCCGTGATGTTCCTGTTCCTGCAGAACCTGCGCTATACGCTGATCCCGACCCTGGTGGTGCCGGTGGCGCTGATGGGTACCTTCGCCGTGATGCTGGCGCTGGGCTTCTCGGTCAACGTGCTGACACTGTTCGGCATGGTCCTGGCCATCGGCATCTTGGTCGACGATGCCATCGTGGTGGTGGAGAACGTCGAGCGGATCATGGCCGAGGAAGGCTTGCCGCCGAAGGAAGCAACGCGCAAGGCGATGGGCCAGATCAGCGGCGCCATCATCGGTATCACCCTGGTGCTGGTGGCGGTGTTCCTGCCCATGGCCTTCATGAAAGGCTCTGTCGGGGTGATCTACCAGCAGTTCTCGCTGTCTATGGCGGTTTCGATCCTGTTCTCGGCGTTTCTGGCCCTGAGCCTGACCCCTGCCCTGTGCGCCACCCTGCTCAAGCCGCTGGCCAAGGGCGAGCACCATGAGCGCAAGGGCTTCTTCGGCTGGTTCAACCGCAGTTTCGAACGCATGAGCAACGGCTATGAGCGCTGGGTGGTGCAGGCCCTCAAGCGCAGCGGCCGCTACCTGCTGGTGTATGGTGTGCTGCTGGCGGTGCTCGGCTACGGCTTCAGCCAGTTGCCCACGGCGTTCCTGCCCACTGAAGACCAGGGCTACACCATCACCGACATCCAGCTGCCACCAGGTGCCAGCCGCATGCGTACCGAGCAGGTAGCCGCACAGATCGAGGCGCACAATGCCCAGGAGCCCGGGGTGGGCAACACCACGGTGATCCTCGGTTTCAGCTTCTCCGGGAGCGGGCAGAATGCGGCGCTGACCTTCACCACCCTGAAGGACTGGTCCAAGCGTGGCGCCGACGACAGCGCCCAGTCGATTGCCGACCGCGCCAGCGCCGCATTTTCCCGGATCCGCGATGCGGTAGCGTTCTCTGTGCTGCCGCCGCCCATCGACGGGCTGGGGGAGTCCACCGGTTTCGAGTTCCGCCTGCAGGACCGGGGTGGCATGGGCCATGCCGCGCTGATGGCGGCGCGTGACGAACTGCTGGCCGGCGCCGGGAAAAGCAAAGTCTTGGTGAACGTGCGCGAAGCTTCGCTGGCCGAAAGCCCGCAGGTACAGCTGGAAATCGACCGCCGCCAAGCCAATGCATTGGGCATATCGTTCGCCGACATTGGCGCGGTGCTGGACACCGCCGTGGGCTCCAACTACGTCAACGACTTCCCCAACCAGGGCCGCATGCAGCGGGTGGTGGTGCAGGCCGAAGGCGACCAGCGCAGCCAGGTCGAGGACCTGCTGAAGATCCACGTGCGCAACAGCAGCGGCAAGATGGTGCCATTAGGCGCCTTCGTACAGGCCAAATGGGTCAGTGGCCCGGTGCAACTGACCCGCTACAACGGCTACCCGGCCGTGTCGATTTCTGGTGAGCCGGCGGCCGGCTATAGCTCGGGCGAGGCCATGGCCGAAGTCGAGCGTCTGGTCGCGCAATTGCCGGCCGGGGCCGGCCTGGAATGGACCGGCCTGTCGCTGCAGGAGCGCCTGTCCGGCAGCCAGGCACCGCTGTTGATGGCGCTGTCTCTGCTGGTGGTGTTCCTGTGCCTGGCGGCGCTGTACGAAAGCTGGTCGATCCCCACTGCAGTGCTGCTGGTGGTACCGCTCGGCGTGCTTGGCGCAGTGCTGGCGGTGACCCTGCGCGGCATGCCCAACGATGTGTTCTTCAAGGTCGGCCTGATCACCCTGATAGGCTTGTCGGCGAAGAACGCCATCCTCATCATCGAATTCGCCAAAAGCCTGGTGGAGCAGGGCGTGGATGCCGTCGACGCCGCCGTGCAGGCCGCCCGCCTGCGCCTGCGGCCGATCGTGATGACCTCGCTGGCATTCATCCTCGGCGTGGTGCCACTGGCCATCGCCACCGGCGCCAGTTCGGCGAGCCAGCAGGCGATTGGCACCGGGGTGATCGGCGGGATGCTCAGCGCCACATTGGCGGTGGTGTTCGTGCCGGTGTTTTTTGTGGTGGTGATGCGTTTAGGCCGAACTCGCCAAGAACCGGCCGAGGGCAAGTTGACAAACGTCGAGAATCTGTGAGGCCAGTGGGGCTGCATTGCCAGCCCCCTTTGCCCCCCTCCACTGGGCGGTGCAGGCGGCTATTGACTGTCCTGATCCTGTCCCATCACGGCGTCTTTCAACCCTTTACCAGGCTTGAATTTGACAACGGTGGCCTGCTTGATCTGGATCTCTTTACCCGTTCTTGGATCACGCCCCTTGCGCACTTGCCGTACATCGGTTGTGAAAGACCCAAATCCAACCAGCCTGACCTCCCTTTTCTTGACCAATGACTCGGTAATGGCTTCGATCAGCGCTTCGACAACATTGCCAGCCTCGACCTTGGTAAGGTCAGCCTTGAGTGCTACGTCCGCTATCAATTCACTTTTGTTCAAGTCTTTGCTCCTTGGCGTACCTGAATGGGCCTGTGCGTTGCCTGCCACTGATACCATTGAATGAAGATCGACCAATCAGCACAACTGGCAAAAATGCCAGGTCGCCGCTTACCGCCCAGCCTGGACAATTGCACTGCACCGTGGGAGGGTTCGCTGCCCTACGTTCAGGAACCGGCCCAATGACCAAACCCCTACCGCCCTTCACCACGTTGATCCTCGCCGGTGGCCGTGGCCAGCGCATGGGTGGCCGTGACAAGGGGCTGGTTCTCTGGCGCGGCGAGCCGCTGGTGGCGCATGTGCAGCGGGTGGTGCGGCCCCTTTGCGACGATGTGGTGATCTCCTGCAATCGCAACCACAACGTTTATCGTCCGTTCTCCGATCAGCTGGTCTGCGATGCAGAAGCGGACTTCCCAGGCCCGTTGGCTGGGGTGATTGCCGGCCTGACAGCGGCGAGGCATGCGTGGGTGGTGGTGCTGGCATGCGATGCACCGCTGATCGACCCCCACTTGATCGAAGATTTGCTGCAGTTGGCAGTGGCCAATGACAGTGCGGTCATGGCGCGTCAGGGTGGGTATTGGCAGCCGATGTTCAGCGTGCTGCCGCGCAGGCTGCTGCCGTTGCTCAGGCAGGCCTGGGCGGATGGAGAGAGGAGCCTGCAAAAGGCCCTGCTGCACGCGCCGGTCGAGGGGTTGGAATACCCCGTGGGTGACCCACGCTTGAGCAACTTCAATAGCCCAGATCTGCTGCAGGACTAGGCCAGGTCGCTTGAGCCGGCGATGCGCAAGCGACCTGGTTGCTATCTACACTGCGCACACGCCTCATTCACCATTGATCGTGTAAACCAGTTCCTCCTGGGGGGGCTCCAGAGTACGCGTGAACAGCGTTTCACCCCGATACACAAGCTGCACTTTCTCGGGCCGATCAGAAGTATCGAGATTGACATGGAATTTGTTCATCACATTCGCCTGCAGACGGATGCCGGGCAGATTGTAGCGCCGCACCCCAGCTACCGTGACTACCCAAAGCTGCCAGCCAGGGTTTGCGGATGCACCACTGTCATCCTCGTAGACGAAGCCGTAGGCACCATGCAAAGCGGGATAAATATAGTGTGGTAACTCACGCTGCGGGTCGTAGTAACCCACCAGCGTAGTGATGGGTACACCGAACTTTTGCGGCACGCGCTCAACACTCACATCCTCTGCATGGGTGTACTCACGCCAGGCTCCCCCCTCAGACATATACAGTTTCAGGGAGCCTTGGGAGAGCGGCAAAATCAGGCCATTGATATGAAGCTGCGTCTGGTACGTGGCCCCCTGATCAATGCTGATAACCCGGCGCTCGTTCAACTCAGAGGCAGGAGGCACGTGGATGGCAGGCCCCCAGTCCCCATCGCGCATCACGACATTGAGCACGGCGAAACCGGCCAACAGGCTCTGGAGGTTAGCCTGACTCAAGTCATTGTTTGGCACAGTGATTCGCGCCATGCTCGTGTCTAACAGGATCGTCTCTGTCCAGGTTGCCCCGTTCGAGCGATAGCTCTTGAAAAACCCTCGCCCGATGTTCAACGTCTGACCATTGATGGACAGTTGGCTATTGTAACCGGCGTCATGATTGAAGGTGATCACGCAGTTGGCATTGGAGGATGCAGCACGCGGAACTTCAATACGCGGCGCCCAGTTTCCATCCTCCATTTCTACCCTCACCACGGTATTGAGGTCGAACAAGGCCGACAGGGCAGCGTCGCTCAAGTCGTTGTTGGGAGCTGTTAGTTGGGGGCGTAAATCAACTCTGTGAGCGTAAGGTTCCATGCCTTGAGCAAGGGCACTCCAGCGGCGGAAGCCTGTCGCTGAATCAGACGCAAAAACTGCCTTTCCCTCAAAGAATTCCTGAGTGATTGCCGCGGTATGAGGCGTGTGCAACGTGAAACGGTTCAAATGGGACATCGGTGCGCCGCCCGCCATCGGGTCGAGACCGAAGGCATGGCCATGAAAAGGCGCCTGGCACTGATCCTCGACGCAGGTGGGTTCTTGCGTAATGTTCGCCCGGAAGTTGGGTATGAACTGACCAAGGCGCATGTCCCAGCCCCACGTCGCGTTCAAAGCCTGCGCGGGGCGATGTACGGAGCCGCCGAACCCGCCAGGGTAATGGCCCAGTCCGTAATTATGCCCAACCTCGTGACTGAACTCATTGCCCAGTGAGTCATCCAGCGTGACGATGCCTCCCCCTCCCGACCCGCCGTGCACCTGAATACCATTCACGTATCTCCCTTGGCTATTGTGTGCGGTGAGCTGTGCTGCAACATAGGGGCTCTGCTCGCCCTCCCCGGGCGTACTGTGGAGCCCATAGTTAGCGTTATTGATGCCTAGAGATATCAGCTCCTTACCGATCCTTTGTCGCATTGTGCCGCTATGCCAACCACCCTCGCTTGGGTCAAAGTCAGTCAATAATTGCCCATCTGGCAACATGACTTCCGGCAAGTGCAGAGATTGATAGTTGCTTACGATCATCCGGGCCACGGGAATGGTTTGGAAATATTCAGTGTGGGCATCCGGTTCGTTTGCAAACGCGTACTCGTCACGTGGCGGCGTGAGCATGCCAATATCGATGGTATGAATCAGCAACTCAGTACGCCCGCCCACCGCTACGCTGCCCAGTGTCCCAAGCAGATCTCCAGCGCTGAAACGCATTGATGTACCGGGGTTCAACCATGCGCCTGGAATTTCGATACTCCAGGTATTTTCCGAATAGACCAGCATTCGATTTGCCCATTCGTGATCACTGATCCATTGCCCAGCAGCGAAGATGAATTGGCATTCTTCCCCTTTGGAGACAACGACTGAGCGACCGCTATAGAACACAGTCGAACTGTAGCCAGCCGCTGAGTTGAAGCTCACCCGCTGCCCGCAAACCACTTCTTGTGTGGGTAAATAAATATCACTCACCCAACTCCCATCGCCCGTCTGAATCACCACCCAATCGTGCGACCTCAACGTTGCCTTCAAATAAGTAGCTGCGGGATCATCAAGGCGATCCAACTCGCTGCTGCTATTGATGACATAGGGGTCCTCTGGCGGGAGGGAAAAGTCAAGATCACCCGCATCGCTTGCGACACTGTACACCGTCTCAGGTAAATCATAGGGGCTGTTCATTTGCAGCACCCCTGATAAACGGCCGTCTCTATCGACAACGCTGACCTCAAGGCTTTCAATCCGGTCTTTCAATGCTCCTAACGGTTTTACCAAGAGCAATGCTGTGCGCCCTGCCACCAGATGGGGCTGCTCGTCCCCGACACTGGGCGTCACAGGAACAATCTGACTCTGAGCAAACTTTACATGGGCTGCCAATGAGCCCTGCAAATGATTGGTGTTGCCGCAGGTATCAAAAACCACGCTGGCTTTATAAATCACCACCCCGCCATCAGGCCTGCTCTCCAGATAAAACCTCTGGGCTCTGTCCTTCTGCGCATGGGCTTTGGCTGCTGCCCCTGCATCCGTCATTTCGAGTACGGCGGGATAGTTCATTGAATGCAGCGTGTACGTACCATCGTCGTATGCTTGCAACTCAAAGCTTTGCCATGCATTCCCACCATAGGGCGACACCCAGACGTCGTCCTCCGACATCGTGAGTGCTGCGTCATACCGCAGAGCACGGATACCTATTGATCCATCGTTCTGCGGCACCACCCGGAAATGTTGAGAAATATCTCCTGTGTAAGGTTCTACATAAAGGCAGTCATCCCGCATCGTCAGAGCCAGTACTGTTTCCATGTAACCCCCTTCAGCGTGTCATTTATTCAACTATGGGCGCCCTTTGCTGTTGGCCGATACTGGCAAAATTGCCAGGCTGTGGTGCGCAATACAGGCCCTCTGCGCAGCTGACTTTCGCCCCACACCCTCTAGCCCCACGTCCCCCAACCCTGGGGAACAGCACCCAAACAACACGTTTCAAACAACGACGCGCGAAGTACCGCACCCCTTGCGCTATAAACCCTGCAGCACCATTTCGCGCACTTGGCACGGCTGTTGCCGATGTCCTCCCAGACGCCCCAAGTCCATGGGCCCGTTTGCAGGAGGAATGACTCATGCACCGACCGATACCCACACCGCTGGCCGTGGCGATTTTCGCCAGCATGCTCCAGCTCCCGGCACAGGCAGCGCTGTATGCCGTCGACACCGGTCCCTATAACCCCGCCAATGGCAACTTCGCCGCCTGGTACCAGGACACGCACGGGCGAACCCTTGACCTGTGCCTGACCAAAACCGTCAGCTCACGTGTTGCTGGCGCCCCGGGGGCACCGGCGTACATGTGTACGCTGCTGCCCACGCCTGGCGTATTCGACGACACACAACCCATCGTTTTCCCCAGCAACTTCCCTGACGAAGCCTTCTGGTTCACCGCCGACGCCGCCATCGTCGATGCCGCCCGCGGCATCGACCTGAGTTACGGCACGGCCATCGAAGCGGCGTTCGCCGCTGAGGAACCCGTCGAAGGCGATCAGGTCAGCTTCGCCCGGGTCCGTATCCGCGTCGATGTGCCGACCGCCGGCACCTACATCGTCACGCACCCCTACGGCGTCGACGTGTTCGACGTGCCCGCCGCCGGTGATCGGGCGATCAACATGACCCGCGATATCGGCATCGCCGGCGCCGGTGACTTCAGCGGCGCGCTCAAAGGTGACGTGGGGCCGTTCCTGCGCAGCGTCAACGGCCCCTACACCGAGGGCAGCGAGCGCTTCATCGGCGACCCGAACCTGGAAGAGCCTGTCACCGGCAGCCCGTACAACACCAACTACGTGCGTATCGAGGGCCCCGGTGGCATCGACCTGCGCACCGAGCTGTTCTCGATCTCCGGCAAGCTCTCCGACGTTGCCCGGCCAACCCCGTTGATGCCACTGCGCAGTACCTATTCGCGGCACACCGAGGACGGCGACCTGCGTGCCCAGCAGGACGTCTTCGTGATGGCCCCGCCGCCTCCGGCCACCGTCACCCTGACCAGCCAGACGCCAAACCTGAGCCTGACCGAAGCCAACAGTACCGGCGCCTGGTATGCCCAGTCAGTCCTCAACCCGCTGTTGCCGGCCTCGTTGACATTGACCGCTGACAACAGTGTGGCGATCCCCACCAGCAGCCTGGCCACCGTCAACCTGCCGTTGACCGACCTGGTGACCATCACCCGTGCCGAATTCAGCCTGGCCAGCGGCCAGTTGACCCTGGTGGCAAGCACCAGTGACGAGACCAGCCCACCGGTCCTCACCGCCCACACCGGCAACGGTGCGCTGATCGGCGACCTCGCTGGCAGCGGTGCGGTGAAAACGTTGAGCACCTCCCTGTCGCCCATCCCGCCGGCCAAGGTGCAGGTCACCAGTGCCAATGGCGGTAGCGACAGCGAAGACGTGGTGCTGGTGCCATGAACAGACAAAGGCTCCGCCTTCAAGGAGGCAGCATGAACACTTGGCAACGCCGTGCGCTGTTGGCCGCCGGTTTCTCCCTCACTGTGACCAGCGCGGCCTGGGCCGCACTGTCGGAGGTCGATCCGGGCCCCTACACCTTTGCCACCGGTGGATACCCGATGTGGTACAAGGACACCGACAACCTGTCCCTGGAGCTGTGCCAGTCGCGCGCTACCAGCACCCGGTTCCCTGGTGCGCCGGGCGCACCGGCTTACATGTGCACCCTGCTGCCTGAGCCGGGTGTCTATGACGACGCCTTACCGTTGGTGTTCCCAGACAACTGGCCGCCAGAGATGTTCTGGTTCCTGGCAGAAACCGAAATCCCCGAAGTGGGCAACAGTGGTTATGAACTGGAAGTCTACGTAGCAGGCATAGAAGCCGCTTTCGCCGCAGAAAACCCGGTAGACGGTGACCAGCAAAGCTTTGCCCGCATCCGTATCCGCGCCTCGGTACCGACGACCGGCACCTATGTCATCACCCACCCTTACGGTGTAGAAACGGTCAACGTGACCGCAGCCGGTCGGCGGGCGATCAACGTCACCCGCGACATCGGCATCGGCGCCCCGGGCGACTTCAGCGGAGCGCTCAACGGCAACATCGGGCCGTGGCTGCGCGGGGTCGGTGGCCCCTATACCGAAGTCAACCCGGACACGGGAGCCAGCGAAACCTTCATCGGCGATCCGAACCTCACCGAAGCGGTGACCGGTAGCCCGTTCAATACCAACTTCGTGCGCATCGAAGGGCCAGCCGGGGCCATCCAGACCAATGTGTTCACGGTGTCGGGCAAGGTGCTTGACCAGCGTGCGCAAACGCCGGTAACCCTGGAGCGCGCCACCTACTCGCGCAACGGCGCCGGCACCCGGGTCGAAGTCTTCGCCAAGGCGCCGAACGATGCTGATGTATGCATGCGCAATGGCCTGGCCCTGGTCGGGACTCCACCCTCGCCCTGCCAGTTCAGCCTGCTTGCGGATAACAACGGGCTGTTCTTCACCCAGCAGTTGAGCCAGACCGCGCCGCCGCCGGTAGTGGTGGTCACCGGCAGCACGGCTACCGGCGGCACCCGCCCTACTTCACTGTCGAGCAAGCTGACAGATGTGGTGAAAGTGGACACTGCCCGCTACGACTGGACCAACAAGCGCCTGGTGATCGAAGCACGCTCCAGCGACGAGGTGGTAGTCCCCGACCTGGTTGCCCAAGGCTACGGCCGCCTGTCCAAATCCGGCACCCTGCAGAGCCTGACCGTCAACGACCTCAGCCAGCCGCCAGCCACTGTCACCATCAAGTCCGCCCATGGCGGCAGCGATGAGGAGCCGGTGATCGTGGTCGGCAACGCACCGATCGAAGCCGAAAACCAGGCGCCGCTGGCCCAGGCCGATTCCGGCAGTACCAGCGTCGGTGTACCGCTGACCCTCAACCTGTTGCAGAACGACAGCGATCCGGACGGTGACGTACCGCTGACCATCAGCGACCTGACCCAACCGGGTACCGGCCTTGGCGGTGTTGTGCTAAACGGCACCACGTCGGTCACCTACACCCCGCCAGCCGGCGCCACACAACCCCTGGTCGCCACCTTCAGCTATCAGGCGGTGGACGCCAAGGGCCTGAAGTCCACACCGGCCACCGTGACCGTGAACGTTGCACCGAACCAGCCGCCAACCGTGGCAGCCCAGACCGTCGCGACACTGGGCGTACCCCTGAGCATCAACGTACTGGCAGGCGCCGCCGACCCGGAAGGCAACGCACCACTGGTGGTCGACAACGTCACGCAACCCGCTGCCGGCCGCGGTACGGTCAGCACCGACGGCAGCACGGTGACCTACACGCCACCGGCGACGGTCACCACAGCGTTCACCACCACCTTCACCTTCCAGGTGCGTGACTCGCTCGGTTCGCTTTCCAACCCCGGCACCATCACCGTCAACGTGTCGCCACGCCCGGCCGCAGAAACCTTTGCGGTCACCGCGGCAACGGTCACGGCGCGCTCCAATAACCGTTTCAACTGGGACATCAGCGGCACCTCGTCGGTCACCACCGGCAACACCGTCACCGTGCGCGTGACCACCACCACGGGTGAGCAGACCCTCGGCACCGTCACGGTACCGATAACCGGACGCTGGCGCCTGGCAGTGGGCAACAGCACCACGATGATCCCGACTGCCGCGCCTACGGCAACCGTAACCAGCAGCCAAGGCACCACACGCACCATCAACGTCGTTGTGCGCTAAGGCCAGGAGAACGTCATGAAACGCCTTCACCCACTGCTGCTGAGCCTGGCCCTGGGGGGTCAGGCTCAGGCCGACGACCTGATGGACAACGCCGACCTTGCCGCCGGCAGCGACCTCGGTGACCCGGTGATCATCCGCCTGTTACCGGCAGGTGCCGGCCAGGTGGCGGTGATCGAGCAGCTGGGTTCGGGCAACCGCGCCGCCCTCGACCAGAACGGCCAGGCCCTGCTGGGCCGCATCGTCCAGGCCGGGGGCGCACAGGAAGCGTACATCCTGCAAGAAGGTAGTGACCTGATGGCCAGCATCAGCCAACAGGGAAATGGCAACAGCGCGTCGATCCGCCAGAGCGGCACCAGCAACAACGCCAGCATCGAGCAGATCGGCAACGACAACAGCGCCAGCATTGTGCAAGCCGGCTCGGGCCTGAACAGTTCCGTGACCCAGGCCGGCAATGGCCAGCATGTTCAGATCACTCAATACCGATAGACCTGGAGGCACCACCATGTTCAAGCTCGCTCCCCTAAGTGCCGCTATCCTCCTGGCCGTGGCCGGCCAGGTCATGGCGGACGACAGCACCTCGACCCAGTCGCAGACCGGCAACCAGAACATCGCCGAAGTCAGCCAGACCGTCGCGCCCTTCGCCGCCGCCACCCAGAACCAGACCGGCAAGGGCCACAACCACCTGGCGGTGCAGGACACCAGCACCAGCTACATCGACCAGACCGCTAGTGGCTCGTACAACGCCGGCTACGCCGAGCAGTTGGTCGAAAATGGCAGCCAGATCACCCAGCAAGCCGAGGGCACCTACAACGACGCCTTCGCCAGCCAGTCGTTGGGTGAAAACAACCAGGCGCTGCAGATGCAACAAGGCGCCGAGAACCGCTCGACCGTGTGGCAGGATACCCAGCTGGGCAGCCAGGCCACCACCCAGCAGAGCGGCCAGCGCAACGAAGCCTTCGTCGAACAGCTGTTCGGCGGCAGCAACAACAAGAGCCTGGTGAACCAGGACGGCCAGGACAACTATGCCGCTGCCGAACACCTGACGCACAACGACGGCAATATCGAGATCTACCAGCAAGGCAAGCAGAACTGGGCCTATGGCGACCAGCGCGACGGCACCGGCGGCCTCATAGGCATCGATCAGAACGGCACGGGCAACTCGGTGGAAGTCTGGCAGGACACTCAAGTCGGCAGCCAGGCCACCGTCAACCAGAATGGCCAGCTCAACGAAGGCTACATCGACCAGAGCCTGGGCCAGGACAACACTGCCAGCCTGTATCAACAAGGCAAGTCCAACGCCAGCTGGTCCGATCAGTTCGAGACCACCAACTCGACCACCAGCATCTCCCAGACCGGCACCAGCAACCTGCACTTCACCTACCAGACCGGCGACAACCAGAGCCTGACCGTGACCACTCAAGGTACCGGTAACAAGGTCATGGCCAGCAACTGGAAAGGCGAGAAACTTGGCGGGCAGTTCGGCAGCGACCAAACCGCCGTGATCAACCAGAGAGGCACGGAAAACAGCGTCAACCTGACCCAGAACGGTACCTTGCAACTGGCCACCCTGGGCCAGAAAGGCACCAACAACTCGATGGAAACCAAGCAGGCCGACAGCAACAACGAGCTGTACTTCGAGCAGAACGGCACCGACAACATCCTGATCGCTGACCAGCGCGGCATCGACAACTATGCCACCGGCGACACCACCGGCACCGGCAACACCATCACCCTGGACCAGTCCGGCTACGCCAACCAGAGCTTCACCACCCAGCTGTACGGCAGTGGCAACAGCGCCACCATCAAGCAGGCCGATACCGCCAACGTCGCCTACGTGACCCAGGGCGGCGCCGGCAACATGGCGTTCGTCGACCAGAGCGGCGCCAACCAGGCCGCCACCATCACCCAGATGGGCAACGGCAACACGGCCACCGCCACCCAGCGCTAAGCAGCTCCCCCTTGAACCGCAGCGCTTCTCTCCCTGGCGTTGCGGTTCCTTTTTTTGTGCTCCACACGCTATCGGGGCGCCAGGTTATCGGGACGCGGATGTTTTTGACTGCCGGCTGCAACAACCTTTTATGCACTTTTCGCTGCCTGATCTAGACTTTTCGCGACAACCCAGCAAGTTCAAGCCTGCGACAATCAGACTCAGAACATTATGTACCAACTTGTTAATTAGCTTGCTAAGGGCTTAAACTGCGCACATTCCACCTGCTGAGATCCCTGGCATGAACGAAACACCGCGCGCCTCTGGCGCCACAAACATCATCCTGGTCGGCTTGGGCGTGATCATCGCCCTGCTCGGCCTCCTCCTGGCTGCCGGCGGCGTCAAGCTCGCGGGCCTTGGCGGCTCTTGGTACTTCCTGATCGGCGGCCTGGCCATGGCCATCGCCGGCGTACTCATTGCCCGACGCAAGAAAGCCGGTGCCTGGCTGTACGCTGCATTCCTGATCGGCACCGCACTGTGGGCACTGATCGATGCCGGCCTGGTGTTCTGGCCGCTGTTCTCGCGCCTGTTCATGTTCGGTGCTATCGGCATGGTGGTGGCGCTCGTCTACCCGCAGCTGGTACGTGCCAATGGCGGTAGCACTGGCCGTGGTGCCTACGGCATCGCCGGCGTGCTGGCCGTGGTGCTGGTGATCGCTGCGGGCAACATGTTCGTTGCCCATCCAAGCGTCGCGCCTACCGGCAAAGGCCCGGGCATGACCCCGGTCGAAGCCGGCAAGGAGCAGAAGGACTGGGCCCACTATGGCAATACCGAAGGTGGCAGCCGCTTCGCTGCACTGGACCAGATCAACCGCGACAACGTCGACAAGCTCAAGGTCGCCTGGACCTACCGCACCGGTGACGTCGCCGTCAGCGATGGCAACGGTGCCGAAGACCAGCTGACCCCGTTGCAGGTTGGCAACAAGGTGTTCATCTGCACCCCGCACAACAACCTGATCGCCCTCGATGCCGACACCGGCAAAGAGCTGTGGAAAAACGAGATCAACGCCCAGTCCAAAGTGTGGCAGCGTTGCCGTGGCATGGCCTACTTCGACGCTACCGCGCCAGTGGCCCAGCCAACTCAGCCAAACAGCTCGCCGGTAACCGTCGGTAGCGTACCGGCTGGCGCCAACTGCCAGCGTCGCCTGCTGACCAACACCATCGACGGCCGGCTGATCGCAGTCGACGCCGACACCGGTGAGTTCTGCCAAGGCTTCGGCAACAATGGCCAGGTCAACCTGATGGCCGGCCTGGGTGACGTGCCAAACTCCTACTACCAGCTGTCGTCCGCACCGCTGATGGCCGGTACCACCGTGGTGGTAGGCGGCCGTGTCGCCGACAACGTCCAGACCGACATGCCAGGCGGCGTGATCCGTGGCTTCGACGTGTTCACCGGTGCCATGCGCTGGGCGTTCGACCCGGGCAACCCGCAAGACCGCAACGCTCCGGCCGACGGCAGCACCTATGTGCGCAGCACCCCGAACAGCTGGGCGCCGATGTCCTACGACCCGGCGATGAACACCGTGTTCCTGCCGATGGGCTCCTCGTCCACCGACATCTACGGTGTCGAGCGCAGCAAGCTGGACCACACCTACGGCGCTTCGGTGCTGGCCCTGGACGCCACCACCGGCAACGAAAAGTGGGTGTTCCAGACCGTGCACAACGACCTGTGGGACTTCGACCTGCCGATGCAGCCAAGCCTGATCGATTTCACCAAGGACGACGGCAAGTCGGTACCTGCGGTGGTGATCGGCACCAAGGCCGGGCAGATCTACGTGCTCGACCGCGCCACCGGCAAGCCGCTTACCCAGGTTGACGAAGTTCCGGTCAAGCCAAGCAACATCCCGAACGAGCCGTACTCCCCGACCCAGCCTAAATCGGTGGGCATGCCACAGATCGGCGCACAGACCCTGACCGAGTCGGACATGTGGGGCGCCACGCCATATGACCAACTGCTGTGCCGTATCGACTTCAAGAAGATGCGCTACGACGGCCTGTACACCGCACCGGGCACCGACCTGTCGCTGAGCTTCCCCGGTTCGCTGGGTGGCATGAACTGGGGCAGCATATCCACCGACCCGGTCCATGGTTTCATCTTCGTCAACGATATGCGCCTGGGCCTGTGGATCCAGATGATCCCGTCGCAGAACAAAGGCCAGGCCGCTGGCGGTGGTGAAGCGCTGAACACCGGCATGGGCGCCGTACCGCTCAAAGGCACCCCTTATGCGGTGAACAAGAACCGCTTCCTGTCGGTCGCCGGCATCCCTTGCCAGGCACCACCGTTCGGCACCCTGACCGCCATCGACATGAAGACCCGCCAGGTGGCCTGGCAGGTACCGGTCGGCACCGTCGAAGATACCGGCCCGCTGGGTATCCGCATGCACCTGCCGATCAAGATCGGCCTGCCAACCCTGGGCGGCACGCTGTCGACCCAAGGCGGCCTGGTGTTCATCGCCGGCACCCAGGACTTCTACCTGCGCGCTTATGACAGCAGCAACGGTAACGAGATCTGGAAAGCCCGCCTGCCAGTCGGCAGCCAGGGTGGCCCGATGACCTATGTCTCGCCCAAGACTGGCAAGCAGTACGTGGTGGTCACTGCCGGCGGCGCCCGCCAGTCGACTGACCGTGGCGACTACGTGATTTCTTACGCACTGCCGTAAACCGCGTCGCTTTCATCGCCGGCAAGCCGGCCCCCACAGGTTCGTTGAAAGACCTTGTGGGGGCCGGCTTGCCGGCGATGAGGCCCTGAAAGATCAATTCGAGACCCCGCAATGCCATCCGCTATTCGCATCACCTCCCCCCTTCTGCTGGCCCTGGCCAGCACCACCGCCCTGGCCGACGGCGACCTCATGACGCGCAGCACCATGACCGGTGACTGGGGCGGCCTGCGCCACCAGCTTGAAGAAGACGGCATCAAGGTCACCGGCGACTACAGCGGTGAGACCGCGTACAACACCCACGGTGGCCTGCACCGCTCGGCGCGCTATTCGCAGAACCTCAAGTTCGGCGTGCAGTTCGACCTGTCGAAACTGTATGGCCTGGATAACGGCGGCAAGGTCCAGCTGACCATCAACGACCGTCGCGGCAACAGCGCCTCGGAAGACCTGGTGGGCAACCGCCTGCCGATCCAGGAAAACTACGGCGGCCTGTACACCCGCCTGACCGAACTGAGCTACGAGCGCACCCTGTTCACCCCGGCGCTCAACGTCAAGCTCGGCTACATGGCCATGGGCAACGACCTCGGCGGCCTGGACAGCGGCATCCTGTGCAACTTCATGAACGCCGGCTTCTGCGGTCACCCGCTGAACATGTCGGGTGGCAGCGGTTGGGCCAACTACCCCAACGCCCACCTGGGGGTGCGCGTGAAGTACGACCTGTCGCCATCTTGGCAACTGCGCGTGGCGGCGTTCAACGTCGACCCCGAAAGCAACGGCAACTCCAGCCGCGCCTGGCACCTGGGGCCCAAGCACACCACAGGCACCGTGGTGCCGGTCGAGCTGATCTACAAGCTGCAGGGTGAATTGCCGGGTGAATACAAGCTGGGCTACTACTACGACAGCTCCGACGTCAAACGCATTGGCAGTGACGACGAAGTGTCCGGCCGTGGCGGCCATTACCTGCTGATCGACCAAGCGGTGTGGAACGATGCCGGTTTGCCGGGGCGCAGCCTGCATGCCTTCGGCCAGTACTCGGCGTCGAGCAAGGCAGCCTCGCCATTTACCAAGTGGTATGGCGCCGGCGTGGTGCTGTACAAGCCGTTCGAAGGCCGCCCGCGTGACACCGTGGCGCTGGGTTATGGCCGCGCCGTGCCGAACCCGCGCAGCCGTGACGTGCTGGAAGATGCCGCGCTCGATGCCGGGCAGCAGTTCCCGGACATCGACAGCGCCGAGCAATTGATCGAACTGAGCTACGGCTACCAGGCAACGCCATGGCTGAACCTGCGCCCGGATGTGCAGTACATCATCGAGCCTGGTGCCTTCTCCGGGCAGGACATCGACAATGCGCTGGTGGTGGGGCTACAGGTCAAAGCGACCTTCTGATCCCCCGGGGCCGCTGTGCGGCCCCTTTTCAATCCTGCCTGAGGTAATCCACCAGCCTCGACAGCATCGCATCACACCCCTGCAACTGCTCGACACTGACAAACTCATCCGGCTTGTGCCCTTGCTCCATGCTCCCCGGGCCACACACCACGGTGGGGATGCCTGCCTGATCGAACAACCCGCCTTCGGTGCCGAACGCCACAGTACCGAATTCATCCGACCCGCTGAGCAATGCCACCAACCGCGCCGCCTCGCTGTCGGCAGGTGTGGCCAACCCAGGATATGCACTCAAAGGTGCCAGATGAATGGCACTGGCCGCGTTCACGCTGCGCATGCGCGGCAACAATTCGGCCTCGGCATAGGCCTGCAACTGATCGGCCACCGTCTGCGCTTCAAAGCCTGGCAAGGCGCGCACCTCAAAGTCGAATGCACATTCTTCGGGCACGATATTCAGCGCCCTGCCGCCCTTGATGGTGCCTGTCTGCACCGTCGAGAACGGCGGATCAAAGCGCTTGTCGTGCTGTTCGGGCAGCGCCAGCGCGTCACCAATCTCACCCAGTTTGCCGATCAGCCTGGCGGCATATTCGATGGCATTCACACCATACGGCGCATAGGCCGAATGGCACGCCGCGCCGTGCACCTGGCAACGCATGGCCAGCTTGCCTTTGTGGCCGAGCACCGGTTTTAGCTCGGTAGGCTCGCCAATCAGGCAAAGCCGCGGCTTGTCAGGCCGCTGTTCGAGCGCGGCGAGCATCGAGCGCACCCCCAGGCAACCCACTTCCTCGTCATAGGAAAACGCCAAATGCACCGGCATGCGCAGCGGCTGCGCAAGAAATGCGGGTACTGCCGCCAGCGCCGAGGCAATGAAACCTTTCATGTCCGCCGTACCACGGCCATACAGGCGCCCATCGCGTTCACTCAGGGCAAACGGTTCGACCGTCCAGGCCTGGCCATCCACCGGCACCACATCGGTATGCCCGGACAGCACCACGCCGCCAACATCAGCGGGGCCGATGGTAGCGAACAGGTTGGCCTTGGTGCCTTCAGGGTTATGGAACAGTTCGCTGTCCACGCCCTGTTCGGCCAGATAGTCGCGGATGAAGCCGATCAGCTGCAGGTTGGAGTCGCGGCTGACCGTGGCATAGCCGATCAGCCGGGCCAACAGGGCGCGGCTGGTGAACTCACTCATCACCCGGCACCCCATAGCTCGGTGCAGTCGTCGGGTTCAGCGCGCGGGTAACGTAGTCCTGCATCTGCGGGCGGTACGCCTGCCACAGACCATCGAGCACGCCGATCGGGTTTTCATCGGCCCAGTCCACGCGCAGGTCCACCAGCGGCCAGGTCAGCTCGCCCGCGATCTTCAGCGCCGCCGAGTGCACCGGGCCTGCCTCGCCACCTGCAGCCATTGCCGCATGCATGGCCGCCAGCAGGCGATCAGCCAGGTGCCCGCCGGCCTGTTCGAAGGCTTGCACCATGGCTTCGATGACCTGTACCGAAGACAACAGGTTACCGGCCGCCGCGCATTGCTCACCGGCCACGGCGTTGTGCACACCCAACGCCTGCTTGCCGGTGAACAGCGCCACCTGGCCATTACTGTCGATCACCGTGACCTGGCGGTACTCGCTCCAGCCATTGGCGCTGAGCACCCGGTCCAGCGCTGCCGCAGGCGGCAGCTGGCCCTGCTCCAAGGCATCGAGGATCTGTGGGCCAAGCGCCGGCAAGGTGATGTTCTGGGTGGCAACGGCGCCGACGCCTGCACGTACCCAAGGGCAACGCGCCCCTACGGCGATGCTCGACGAACTGATGGCGATACCGACCTGGCCGGTTTCCTGGCAGCGTCCGATGATGGAGAAGGTCATGAAAAGGCTCCTGTTGTTCTGGGCGATTGCAGGCATTCTGGGCAGAACCTTTTAGTGAGCGAAACCACCTTTTTCCTGTGCCTTGAGCAGGAAAAAACTAAGGCCGCGCACAGCCACGCAAAACAGCCCGAAACCCCTGCCACCCTTCCTGTAGCCCTTGTGCAGCAAGGCCTTCGCCGTTTTATCGGCAAGTACTCGTTAAATACTAATTTCGCGATTTTCCGTGCATCCCTAGTCTGGCCCCAGGTAACGGCGGTCCTCCAAACCGACCTGACAAAAACCGCCTGAACAAGGGCTCGGACATGACACTGAATACAATCGAAATCGACACCCTCGTCGTCGGCGCCGGCCAGGCCGGCGTGGCCATGAGCGAACATTTGAGCAAGCTCGGCGTGCCGCACCTGGTGCTGGAGCGCAAGCGTATCGCCGAGGCCTGGCGCACTGGCCGCTGGGATTCGCTGGTCGCCAATGGCCCGGCCTGGCATGACCGCTTCCCCGGCCTTGAATTCAACCTCGACGCCGACGCCTTCGCCGGCAAGGACCAGGTTGCCGACTACTTCGAGCAATACGTACGCAAGTACAACCTGCCGGTGCGCACCGGCATCGAGGTGAAGAAGGTGGTGCGCAATGCCGACCGCCCCGGCTTCACCATCGAAACCAACGAGGGGGTGATCCGGGCCAACCGTGTGGTGGCCGCCACCGGCCCGTTCCAGCGCCCGGTCATCCCGGCCATCGCGCCCAAGGACGAGCACCTGCACCAGATCCACTCCGCCGCCTATTTCAACCCCGGGCAACTGCCTGAGGGCGCAGTGCTGGTGGTAGGTGCCGGCTCCTCCGGCGTGCAGATCGCCGAAGAGCTGATGCGCGCCGGGCGCCAGGTGTACCTGTCGGTCGGCGCCCACGATCGTCCGCCACGGGCTTATCGCAACCGCGACTTCTGCTGGTGGCTGGGCGTGCTGGGCGAATGGGATGCCGAGATCGCCAAACCTGGCCGCGAGCACGTGACCATCGCCGTCAGCGGTGCCCGTGGCGGCCACACCGTAGACTTCCGCGCTCTCGCCCATCAGGGCATGACCCTGGTCGGCCTGACCCAATCGTTCGACAACGGTGTTGCACGCTTCCAGGACAACCTGGCCGACAACATCCGCCGCGGCGACGAAAACTACCTGGCCTTGCTGGACGCTGCCGATGCCTATGTCGAACGCAACGGCCTGGACCTGCCGCAAGAGCCCGAAGCACGCAAGCGCCTGCCGGACCCGGCTTGCGTCAGCAACCCGCTACTGGAATTGGACCTGGCCAAGGCCAATGTCACCAGCATCATCTGGGCCACCGGCTACGGCGTGGACTTCAGCTGGCTGCAGGTCGACACCTTCGATGCCAATGGCAAGCCCCAGCACCAGCGCGGCGTGTCCCGCGAACCGGGTGTGTACTTCCTCGGCCTGCCCTGGCTGTCGCGCCGCGGCTCCTCGTTCATCTGGGGCGTTTGGCACGACGCCAAGCACGTCGCTGGCCACATCGCCACCCAGCGCACTTACCTGGCCTACCGCGACCGCGAACAGCGTGAAGCGGATGAGCAGCAAACTACCTCGATCAGCAACGTCAGCACCCTCGGAGCCCACTGATGCCTACCCATACCCGCATCCGCATGTTCAACACCAAGGTCACCTACCCTAACCAGACCTTGGACAACGACCTGTGCCAAGCCGTGCGCGCCGGCAACACCATCTATGTGCGCGGCCAGGTAGGCACCGATTTCGAGGGCCGCCTGGTGGGCCTGGGCGACCCTCGGGCGCAGGCTGAGCAAGCGATGAAGAACGTCAAGCAACTGCTTGAAGAAGCAGGCTCCGACCTGTCGCATATCGTCAAGACCACCACCTACATCACCGACCCGCGCTTCCGTGAGCCGGTGTACAAAGAAGTGGGCAAGTGGCTCAAGGGCGTGTTCCCGATTTCCACCGGGCTGGTAGTGGCGGGCCTGGCCCAGCCTGAATGGCTGATGGAAATCGATGTGATTGCGGTGGTGCCGGATCACGCTTGATTGAGTGAGGTGCTGGGGCGCGCTGCGCCCCGGTCATCTACATCCTGCCCAGTTCTTCCCGGCAAAACTCCACGAAAAGCTGCGCCGGCTTGGTCAACTGCACCCGCTTCAAACGCGCCGCAGCCAACCCCGACAACGCCACCGGCTCGGCAATGTCCACCGTCACCAGCTTCTGCCCGTCATACGTGCATTCTGAATGCGGCCGGGTCACCAGCAGCGAAAAGCCGAACCCCTGCCCCACCATCCCGCGCACCATCTCGATCGACGGCGAACTGAAGACAATGTTCGGCGTAAGACCCATCTCGTTGAACAGGCTGACGAAGTAGGTACGGCTCGGCGCCACATCCAGAAGGATCATCGGCTCCGGGCACAAGTCACGCAGTGACACCTGCGACTGGCCGGCAAAGCGGTGCTTTTCAGGAAGCAATACGTAGGGCTTTTGAGGGGCCATCAGCGGCTCAGCCTCGATGGTGCCATCCAGGTCATGATCGTAGAGAAACGCCAGGTCGAACGTACCCGCCGTCAAGCCCTGGATCAGCTCCTGCTGCTCGCCGTCGCGCAAACGGATGTCAACGCCCGGGTAGCGTTCGCGAAAACCGGCGATCAGGCGTGGCAGGTACAGCGGGGCCACGGTTTCGAAGCAGCCAATATCGATCTGGCCGGCCACGGTATCGTTGTCGGCCAGCGCGTTCTGCTCGAACTCGTGGGCCATCTGCAGCAACGATTTGGTCTTGGCGTAGAAGCGTTTGCCGCTGGGGGTGAGCGAAACACCTTGGGCATGGTGGCGGATGAACAACTGCACACCAAAGCTTTCTTCCAGGCTCTTGATCGCTGTGGAAATGGACGGTTGCGCGATGTACAACTGGCGCGATGCCTCGGCAACGCTGCCGGCCTCGACGGTGGTGACGAAGTATTTGAGTTGTCGCAAGGTATAGGAAGCCACAGGCACCTCTGTGGCGCCGCTAGCGGCGCCCTTTTGAATTATCCTGCCACTTTACCGTGCCGTTGCAGTGGCGGGCGGCGCGGTGATGAAGGATTTGCCTATGGCTTGAACATATTCTTGCTTTGCCACGCCCGGCTGCAAAACGTCTTTACTGGAAGGTAAACAGCCGCAGGAACGGTGTGAGCCTATGAAAATCGTTGTCACCAGCATCCTCGTCGACGACCAGGCCAAGGCCTTGGCTTTCTACCACTACGTACTGGGTTTCGAGCCCAAGGACGACATCCCCATGGGCCAGTACCGCTGGCTGACCCTCACTTCTCCCAACGAGCCCAACGGCGTTCAGCTGGTACTGGAGCCCGATGCCCACCCAGCGGCCAAGACCTACAAGGCAGCGCTTCGCCAGGACGGTATCCCGGCGACGTCGTTCGGCGTGCGCGACATTCAGGCCGAGTACACGCGCTTGTGCAAGGCCGGGGTCAGGTTCACCAAACAACCCACCGACCTGGGCCCGGTCACCGTCGCGGTGTTCGACGATACCTGCGGCAACCTGATCCAGATCGCTCAGAAACATTGACCCTGGCCCATGGCAGGCCAGGCTGCCATTGGCTAAAGTTGCCGCTATTCCCGGTGCGCTAAAACAAGGAAAAACAATGCGCCACGAATTCAGCGAAGTGCTCAACGACCTGATCGATTACTTTCTGGTCGGGGACATTCAGTTGCTCGACCGCTTCAAGCACGACAATGACTTGCCCGATGACCTGGCCAGCGAATTCACCCACACCGACAGCGGCGACAGGGCCGTGCGCGAAGGCATCGTCATACCCTTGGCCGGCATCGACAACCTGCCCTACCACATCATTTTCACCCTCGAAGGTGACACTCCCGCCTTGCTCGAGCCCGGCAGCCGCCTGAAACACCGACGCGACGGTTATGTGCTACGGGTCGAGAACCGTGCGGTGATGGTGTACACCTGGCGCATCCTCCAGCATTTCACCAACAAGACCCTCGGTGACCTGCTCGCCCGCTACCAAGTGCCGGGGCGGCCGATCATCGAGCTGGATAACGGCTGGTATGACGTCGAAGTACTGGGCGGCGCGGTCGTGCGTGAGGGGCTGTACGAGCCAGCGTTCGAATTCGTGTTGACCAAGCGCTCAAGCCGCTGTGAGGCCAAGGACGTGGATATCGGGTATGCCTTTACCCTGCGTGGTTACTTCGACTGATTGCTCTCAAGCTTGCAGCGCAGGTAAGCAGGGCGAAAGTGACAGCAAAATATTCCAGGCAGAATCGGCTGGTACGGGACAGCCAGGTTGTCAGCATCGGCGGATATCATTTCCTCACAGCCCGGTCATGCGCCCTGCTGCATTGGCACTGGCCCTTTGAGCTCGACCTGGTTGCCATCGGGGTCATAGCAGTATAGCGACAGCCCCTCGCCCTCGGCGCCATAGCGCACCTGGGCAGGCTCCACCGCCACGCCGGCCGCTTGCAGGTAGGCGGTCAGCGCTTGTTCATCGAACGGTTCTATACGCAGACAGAAGTGGTGAAGGTTACGCCCTTGAGCCCCGGGTGCAGCACCACCGGGGCGCCCAAGCGGGCCATCGAGGGTAACCAGGTCGATCATGGCCGTACCGGTTGCCAAATGGACCATCCCCAGGTCCTCGCGCTCCCTGCTGACCGTGCAGCCCAGCAGGTCACGGTAGAAGGCCACGCTGCGCTGCAGGTCGCTGACGCGCAGCACCAGGTGGTCGATGTGCTTGATGGCGAAGGGTCTCATGCCGGCGCTCCTTGAGGCGATTGCACAGAGGTCCCGGCCACCATAGCCCAGCAGCGCATCCCCCGCTACTCGTTCACCAGGCGCTGCAGCAGGCCGGCATCATGGCGGGCCAGGGTGCGCAGTATCTGCTCGACCACTGTTCGGTCCGGCGCTTCCAAGTGGAAGTGATGCCCACCTGGGTGCCAGGAGACCCGGGCATGGCTGGGCAGTGCAGCCTCGCGCTGCGCGAAGGCACCGCCAACAAACGCCCCCTGCCTGCCCAGCATGAGGTAAAGCGGGCAGCGGATTTCCCTGAGAAGGTCACACGCCTCGCGCTCGGTCAGTGGCATCGGCTCGGGCAACACCAGCCGTGGGTCATGGCGCCAGCAGTAGCCGTGCGCCAACTGCAGCAGGTCACGCATGGCCAGCAACCGTGCGGCGTCGTCGGCAAGTTCGCCATCGAGACGCTTGCGTCGCTGCTCCAGGGCAGTTTCCAGATCGTCGAAGCGGCTCCCGGCGACGTCGGCAAAGCCGTGCAACTGGCTGCGTTGCACCATACGCTTGAGCCGATAGGCACGGGCCAGGTGCTGCACGCGATCATCCTCGGCAACCGTGAACGGCGCTCCCATGCCGTCGAGGAAGGTCATACTGGCGATGCCGCTGGTCATGGCAGCCAGCAGCGAGGCAATGCCGGTGCCCATGCCATGGGCTAGCACATGAAACCGCACCAGCCCAAGGCTTTCGACCACCGCCAGCATGTCCTCGGCATGCTCCCACAGGTAGTAGCCGCTGTCGTGGCGCCGGTGATCGGAGCGACCGTGACCGACCAGGTCAGGGGCGACCACGAAGCAACCATCGAGCAACGGGCCCAGCCGCTCGAACGAGGCGGCATTGTCCAGCCAGCCGTGCAACGCCAGCACCGGTATACCGTCTTCGGCTCCCCACGTGCGTACCGCTATTTCAATACCGTCGAGGTCAAGCAGGTGATCCTTTGGACTGCATAGCGAACGCATCGCACTCTCCTTCGCTGAACACTGGCGCCATGCCTTCACCCCACCATCTCGCAGCGTGGCCTGCCTTGCTGGCCTCTTACCGACCCATGCATGCACGAGACCGACCCTTGCGGGCAACTATCTACCGCACGCCCGCTTCGCCAGCGGTGTCGACTACCGCCTCCACTCATACGAGGCTCATCCCATGCACAATGCGATTGCCCTGCACCAAGACCTGATCACTCAAGCCCTGCCCGAATGGGCCCGCACCCTGCATCCCACGCATGCCAGAGGCATCGTGCAACGCGCACGCGCGCCCTACGTGGATGAAGATGGCGCGCCTTACAGCTGGTATGCGACCGCGCAGCCAGAGCATCGTGAGCAGTTGCGCATGCTCATCGGGCGACGTGACAGCTGCGTTACCCAACTGAGCAACGCACTTGTGGGTTTCAAGGACATCACCACGTTCTGCAGCCCTTTGCTGAGCAGCCGGCTGGGTCTGAAAGTGGCCGTGGACAAGGCCCAGTACAACTTCCAGCCTTTCGAGACGGTCATCAACTACGGGCCGGGCACCGGCAGCCTGGAAGTACCGCTGGGTGCGCACCTGCAGGAAGAGACCTTTGTGACCCGCCCCGTAGGCCCTCGTCAGTCGCGCAGCTTGCTTGAAGCCGCCCTGCACAACTTCGAAGGCATCGAACAAGTCGGGCCTTACAGCGGGCTGACCTGCGCGCCCGGCGACGACACGCCCTTGGCCGGCTTGTCCCTGGCGCAATTCGTGCGGCATTGCCGCACACTGGACCTTGGCCAGCAATATCAGGATCACCTGCAGGCCATCTATGAAGGCCCGCACAAGGCGCAAATCAGTCAGCTGTCGATGCGGGCCAGCCAAGAGGAACTGCGCGTTCAGGCGTACATCGCCTCGCTCAAGGGCCTGCTGAGCGCAAAAGGCCTCGCCGCGATCAACGACCTGTGCAATGACGTACCTCAGCCCGCCTACGACGGCCATCGCCTGCATAGCTGGCGTTTGAGCCTGTTCGACATCCCGTTGCACGAGATGCTGTTCATCGGCGCCGATATACCGGATGCAATCACCCCCTGCATCGTCCACCTCCCGGGCGACGAAGAACACCCTGTGCGCGAATACCCCTCCCGTCAGGCTGCTGCCAAGCATTTCCGACAGCGGCTGCTGCACAGCACGTTCCGCGAAACCGTTATCGGGCTTGCCTATAAACGCGACCAGCCCATGCTGGCGGGCAAGCTACGGGACGCACTGTTCGAGATCGATGAGCAAGGCAGGCAACGGCCATGCAAGTCGCCGAGCTTTCACGTCTTGCCATCGCAAACAAGAACCGAGTTTTGGCCAACCCTTTACCTCGCCCACCTTGCCCGCCTCAAGGCCGACGCCAGGGTCCTGGCTGTCCCCACAGCCGATGTCGACGCCGAGGTTCATCAGAGGCACCTGCGGTACTGGCTAGATATGGGCATGAACGTGCTGAACATCGCCGCCTTCTTCGTGCCCGGCCTGAACGCGGTAATGACCGGCGTTTTCGCTTATCAACTGATGGATTCGGTGTTTACCGGCTTTGAGGCCTGGGAAGAAAGTGACACTGCACAAGCACTGGCCCAGGTTGAATCGTTGGTAATCAATGCTGCCGCGATCGCCGGTTTTGCCGGCGCAGCCAAGGTCATCAAAGCGTCAGGTTTCGTCGATGCCATGCAAGCGGTATGGCATGAAGACCGCCTGCAACTGTGGCATCCGGACATGGGCCCCTATGCCAGTCCGGTCACCCTGCCAACAGAAGGCCAGCCCGATGCACTTGGGCACTACGAGCTCGAGGGCAAACGCTACCTCATGCTGGAAGGCACGCCCTATGAAACGTTCCAGGATCCTGACCAGCAATGGCGCATCCGCCATCCCAGCGCCCCAGCAGCCTACGCGCCCCTGTTACATCATCAGGGTGACGGGCGCTGGCAACTGGCCCATGAGCAGCCTTTGCAATGGGACGATACGCAGTTGCTGCAGCGGCTTGGCCACTCAAGCCTGGGGCTCGACAGCAGCGAGCTGATCACGGCGATGCGCAGTACGGGTACAGACGCCAGTGTGCTGCGCCGCATGCATGCCAAAGGGCTGCGCCCGCCGGCTCTGCTGGAGGACATGCTGCTGCGCATACGCCTGGACAACGAGGTGCAGAACCTGATCCACCGTGTGCGGCACGGCCTCTCAATGGCGGCCTACAAGAACTATGCGCTGCCGGAACTGGTGCGCCTGCCAGGTTGGCCGCAGGATCACGTGCTCAAGGTATTCATCGGCCCCGAACCGTGGGGCGATGCGGTGCGGTATGGGGCGCTCGACACACCAGGCCAGATTGAAATCAGCATGACCCGCTCGGATCTGGAGAATGGTCAACTGGGCCATGCAGTCGTAACGCAGCTGGACGAGCGACACGTGCGAGCCATGCTCGGCGACCTGCCTTCCGACCTGTGGGCATCGGCCCTGAACACCAGGCTGGGTGAACAGCTGCAGAGCCAGCGCGAGGCGATATACCACAGTATGCTGCGCAACCATGCCCAGCCTGCAAGTGACGCGACACAGCCATTGCGCAGGCAGTTCCCCGGTGTACCACCTGGTGCCTTGGAAGAGGTCATCCAGGCGGCCAGCCATACCGAACGCGCACGCCTGGCAACTGGACGTGTGCCGTTACGGATAGCCGAAGAAGCGCGCCAGTTGCAAGCCCGCACACGGCTGGACCGCGCCATCATGGGCCTTTACCGCCCGCATTTGGCCAATAGCGACAGCCAGCAATTGACCGAAGGCCTGCTGGGCCAGCATCCGCAGGCAAGCGCCGCGCAACTGTTTGAGGTTGCGCTCGCCGACCGCGAAAACTGCGCCGCGCTGATTGGCCAGCAGCCCATCAAACCTGGCTACCGTTCACCTTTGCGCCTTGCCGCCGGCCGTATCGGCTACCCGCTCAGTGGCCGCGGTACCGGGCGCGCGACGCAGCGCCTGCGCGCGCTCTACCCAGAGCTCGACCACAGAGAACTCGGCACGTTGCAATCCGAACTGGCCCAGGCGGGCAACCTGGGTATTCAGATCAGCCGACTGGAAGCCGAGCAACGCACCTTGCGCCAGGACCTGCACAGGTGGGTTGGCGGCGCGAATGAGCTGGACGAGCGGTTCGATCGCTCACACTTTGCCGAGCGGATGCTGGCCGCCTGGGGCCGTGAAGGTGGCGCTGCCCGCGAGACGCTGACGCTGGACCGCATGCAGTTACGCACGCTGCCAACGCTCACGGCACGCTTGCCACATGTTCGCACCCTTACACTGGAAGGGCTCAGGCTCGAGCGCCTGGAAGGGGATTTTCTGTCATGCTTTCCTGGCCTGCGCACACTCGAGGTGGCCGGCAACCCGGACATGGACGCCGAGGCCTTGTTCCAGGCACTGAAATCGGCACCTGGACTACAAACGCTCAAGCTGAACGGCAATGCTTTGCCGGCCCTCTCGCCCCTGGCTCATGAGGCCCTGGCGGCCATGCCCGGCCTGCGCAACCTCAACCTGCGCAGAAACCGGCTGCAGCTGGACGCTGCCAGCCTCGTCTTGCTGGCTGGCTTACGGCTGGATGTACTGAACCTGGGCAGCAATGCCATTACCCTCGACCAAACCCTGGCCTCGGCCTTCCAGGCCATGATCCATCCCCAGGAACTGCTGCTGGATTTCAACACACTGGGCCATGCTCCCGACGTCAGCTATATGGGCCGCCTGCGCACCCTGAACCTGAACAACTGCGACCTGCGGCAATGGCCAGAGGGGTTGACGCGGCTGATGAGCCAACATCAGTACCAACTGCGTCACCTGGACTTGTCATTCAACCGCATTCGCACCCTGCCCAATCTCGCGGACATCCTGCGCACCCCGTTCGCCCGGGACGTCGCTGCGCGAGCACCCGAGCGGCGCTGGCACCTCAATTACAACACGCTTGAAGCGCAAACCCGTGCGCAACTGCGCGCCAGCGGCGTCCAGGTCTTTGAACACGCACCCGATATGCCTGAATGGCAGACACTGTGGCGCAGTACCGCCTCCACCCACCAGGACCAGCTTTGGACCGATCTGTTCGACCAGGGGGAAAACGGTGAATTGCTGGGGATTCTCGAACGCCTGGTACAGTCAGCCGAGGCGCGGCATGAGCCAGACAGCCTGAGCCGCCGAGTCTGGGCCCTGCTGGAGAAAGCCGGCCGGGACACGGCACTGCGCGAAAGGCTTGCCGACGTGGCGCATGCGTATCCGCCAACCTGCGGTGACGCAGGTGCCGACGCCTTCAGCGCACTGGAGATCGAAGTGCTGGCGCACGAAGCCGCAGGCCATACCGGCGAGCAGGCCAAGACCCTGCTCGCGCTATACCGCAAGCTCTATCGCCGGGACATCGTCAACGAACTGGCCGACCGCATCAGCCTGAGAAGGACATTGCGCAAGCAGGCGCTGCAAGAGGGTATGTTCGATGCGGATCTGCCACAGTACGACTCACTGGATGATCCGGCCGCGTTTCCTGACGTCGAACTGGAAACCGGGCTGGTCGACGATATAGAAGTCCGCCTCGCCTTGCGTCAGTCCCTTGCAACCCGGCTGGACTTCCCTGAACCCAGCCGCGGCATGCTCTACCGGGACACGGCCAGGATCAACAGCACCATCATCGAGAAGGTACACAGCGCAGTGCTTGCCCAGGATGCCAGAACCGATACTCGGCAGGCTTGGATACTTGGGCAGGCCGGCTGGGTGCACTACCTCAAGCGTCACAATGCCGAAGCATTCAGCCTGCTCACCGATTTCTGGCGAGTGGGCCATGACTACCTGTTCCATTGCCTGGACGGCAGCCATGAACCGGTAGCCCGCCTGGACAGCTCGGTACTTGAAGCCCTGTTGCCTGTGCTGCCGCAGAACCCGCTGGACGAAAACGGACTGCTGCGGCGTGTGCCGCTCAATGACGGCCAGTTCGACCACGCCATGCGCGCCTTGAACGAGGAGCAGCAAAAGGTCGAGCACGGCCTGCTGCTCAGCCTCACCCGGCAGGCCGAAACCCTCGCTGGCTAAGCCGCGATCATTGGCCGCGCAAGTCTTCGAAGAAGGCCTGCCGGCCATCCACCTGGCTCGAAGCCCGTGGCGCAGCGGCCGCTTCGCCGCTGGCTGCCTCGACATGCCAATAGCAGTGTCTGGCGGCGCGCGTGACCGCCACGTAGGCCAGGCGCTGTACCTCTTCCTTCTGCGCTGTATCGAACGGCTGGGCATCACCGGCCCGGCCAAGGCCGGCCTGGCGATACACCTGGTTCTTGTACGGCGAGCTGGTCAGGTACTGGCAGTCGCCGAGCATGAACACTGCATCGGCCTGCAGCCCCTTGGCGCTGTGGTACGTCAGCTGACGCAGACGCCTTTGTTCGGGCGGCAATGCCGCTTCGCCTTGCAGTACGCTGGCCAGATGCTCGCTCATCAAGGCTTTATCGGCGCCCTTGCGGTACAGCATCATCACCGATTCGCCACGCTGGTAATGCTCGATCAGCGTCTGGCCAAGCACCGCTTCGTCACGTTCGCACACCTTGACTGCCGACACCGGCAACTCGGCAGCAGGGCCCGCGGCCCGGGCCTTCTTGCCAGTGATCGATGGCGCTCCCTTGACCAGATGCTCGGCAGCATCGATGACCAGTTGCTGACAACGGTAATTGTCGACCAGCATCACCCGGGTATTGGCCGGCGAAGGGAAGGTCTTGGTGAACTCCATGAAGTACTTGGGCGAACTGCCACGCCAGCCATAGATCGACTGCCAATCGTCACCCACACACAGCAGCGAAGAGTACTGGGCGTTACGGCCGGTGTGCATGGCCGCTCCGCGGCGGCGGATCTCCGCGAGGCTGGCGCGTAGCCAGCTGACGATCTGCGGCGATACATCCTGGAATTCGTCGATCATCAGATGCGCCAACGGCCTGAGCATCGGGTCTGGCAGCAATTGCAGGTTCTCCGGGTTGTTCTCACCGAACAGGGCGAACATGCGGTTGTAGCTCATCACCGGCGGCGACTGGTTGAGCAGGTGCGCCTCGAGGGCTTTCCAGTACAGTGCCAGGGCCTCGAAGAACAAGGCATCGCTGTCACCGGACGGGAAACTCATCGCCGCCACGGCGCTGTTGACCTCAAGGCCCAGGTTTTCGATGAAGTTGGCGGCACCGACGAAAGCATCGAGCAACGGTGCCGGGGCCAACTCGCCCTTGACCTTGTATTCGAACCCAGGGCCCGCGACCGCGTCGCCTGCCAGCGAGGCGGCCAGGCGCCGGGCCATGGCATAGTTGTCCAGCCAGATCAGCGGCCTGTCGCAGAACGCCTGCAGCAACGTGCGCTTGACCGCCCACTCGGCGCGCACCGCAAGCTTGGCCCCCGGGCGCTGGTACTGTGTGCTTTCCGACGGGTCGAAACCAAGCACAACCCAGGCATCCAGGCCTTCCAGACGGCCATGCACATGGAAGCGGCTGCCCCGGATGTCGACCGTTTCACGGCACGGCTCAATGCCCTTGATCGGCCAAACGCCCGCCGCGAACCACAGGTCCTCGATCACGTCGCACAGCTCTTCGTCGCGCTGGGCAGCCAGTTGCGTCACCTGCACGCGCTTCTGCACATCGGGGTGGTCCGGGTCCAGCGGTTTGAGCTGCAGGGCTTCACGTCGCAGGGTCGCGATGATTTCGGCAAAGCGCGGGTTTTCGGCGAGCAGGTCGCGATAGCAAAGGTTGAGCTGCTGGCGCTGGGCGTCGTTCAGGCGCAGGTCAAACGGGTTGCTCTCGGCCTCCGCCTCACGCCCCTCTGGCATGTCGTTGCCCAGGGTCTCGAATGCTCGCACCTGGCCGAAACCCGGCAGGCTGCGGACCAGCGGCAAGATGCGCGAGTGGAAGGTACGTACCAGCTCGCGCGCGCGCGCCGGTGGCAGGTCGAGCTGCCAAAGCGAGAACACTTGCACCAGGCGCTTGATGAAGTCCTTGCGCGATTCACGGGTGAAAGTGACCACCGTCATCGCGTCCAGCTCATAGCCCAGGTAATGGCGTAGCAGCAGGATGCGCAGCACCAGCGAAGTGGACTTACCAGCCCCAGCCCCGGCCACCACGCAAGTGGACGGCGTATCACTGAATATCAGCTTCCACTGGGCGGCACTGGGCTGTGCCTCGGCGGGCAGGCGCTGGGCTACATCGGCCTTGAAGCGCTTCTTGAGCTCAGTGGTCAGTGGTAGGCGCCAGTCGTCGAACAACCGGTCATCCTGACCGGGTACGGCGGCGGCATCAGGGCGTGAATCGCGAATCACCAGTACCTGGCGCCCCGCCTCGTAGCCTTCCACCCGTCCACGCTCGAAACCTTCGCGCACGCCATCAGCGTGGCCGCTGCGCTGGCCGGTGGCATACCCCAGGAACCAGGAGTCGCGGTGTTGCGCCTGCAAGCGGCTCAGCCCACGGCCCAAAAGCCGTGCAGCCAGGCGGCGAAGCCAGGGCAATTGTGCGGGCGGGGTCAGTTCGGCAGGGGCCTGGGGTTGCTCGTGGGCCACGGTCACTCCGTTGAAAATCGAATCAGCGTGCATGTTCGCCGCATCGGCAAAAAATCGCCAGCGAATGCTTGCAGATCAGTGGATTAGGCGATGAATCGCACAATTCACATTGCCCAGAACAATCTAATTAAACGATGATAATTAGCCGATATTTACGCTTATTTTCGATCTTTCTTTGAAGCATCATGAGCCCATTCCACCCATTCAAGGAGCACGATCATGCTGCAACTGCGACCTTTCGAAGGCCTTGGCCACGCCAACCACGGCTGGCTCGACGCCCATCACCATTTCTCGTTTGCCGAATACCATGACCCGGCGCGTATGCACTGGGGCAACCTGCGGGTATGGAACGATGACCTGATCGCCGCCGGCAGCGGGTTCCCACCGCATCCACACCGCGACATGGAAATCATCACCTATGTGCGTGAAGGCGCCATCACTCACCAGGACAGCCTGGGCAACAAAGGCCGCACCGAGGCCGGCGATGTACAGGTCATGAGTGCCGGTACCGGCATCGTGCACAGCGAGTACAACCTGGAAGACGTCGATACCCGTATTTTCCAGATCTGGATCGTGCCGGAACGCGTTGGCGATGCACCGTCATGGGGGACCAGGCCGTTCCCCAAAGGCGAACGCGGTGAAGGCTTCGTGACCCTGGCCAGCGGCCGGGCGGGCGATGAGCAAAGCTTGCAGATCCGCACCGATGCGCGTCTGGTAGCGGCAACCCTGCGGGCAGGCGAAACGGCCGAGTACCGCTTCGATGCAGGGCGTCGAGGGTATCTGGTGCCGGCCAAGGGCCTGGTCGAGGTCAATGGGCTGCGGGCCAAAGGCCGCGATGGCGTGGCGATCGAGCAGGAAGACGTGCTGCGGGTGACCGCAATCGAGGACAGTGAGATCGTGCTGGTCGATGTGGCTTGAACAAGCAGGGCCGCGCTGCGGCCCTGCTTCACAGGTCAATCAGGCAATCGCGGCATCCACCAGTACCTGCGCCTCTGCCACCAGGCGTTGCAGGTGCGCCTCGTCGATAAAGCTCTCGGCGTAGATCTTGTAGATGTCCTCGGTGCCCGAAGGCCGCGCGGCAAACCAGCCGTTGGCGGTCATCACCTTCAGGCCCCCGATGGCCTGGCCATTGCCGGGCGCGTGGCTGAGGATCTGCTCGATGGGCTCTCCAGCCAGCTCGGTCGACTTGACCTGCTCCGGCGCCAACTTGCTCAGCAATGCCTTCTGCCGCGCATCGGCCTTCGCTTCCACACGGGTAGCGAACGGCTTGCCCAGCGCCGCCGTGAGGTCGGCATAGGCCTGGCTTGGATTACGGCCGGTGCGTGCAGTCATCTCGGCGGCCAGCAGCGCCGGAATCAAGCCATCCTTGTCGGTAGCCCAGACCGTACCGTCCTTGCGCAGGAACGAGGCGCCGGCGCTTTCTTCGCCGCCAAAGCCCAACGAGCCGTCGAACAGCCCTTGGGCAAAGTACTTGAAGCCCACCGGCACTTCATACAACTCACGGCCCAGACGCGCGGTAACACGGTCGATCAGGCCGCTGGACACCACCGTCTTGCCCACGGCAGCGTCACTGCGCCACTGCGGACGGTGGCGGTACAGGTAGTCGATGGCCACGGCCAGGTAGTTGTTTGGCTGCAACAGGCCATCGGCGGTGACGATCCCATGGCGGTCGTGGTCCGGGTCGCAGGCAAACGCCACATCGAAGCGCTCGCGCAGGCCGATCAGGCCTTGCATGGCGTATGGCGACGAAGGGTCCATGCGGATCTGGCCGTCCCAGTCGACGGTCATGAAGCGGAAGGTCGGGTCGACCTCGGTGTTGACCACTTCCAGGTTCAGCTTGTAGTGCTCGGCGATCGCCGACCAGTAACGCACCCCTGCCCCACCCAGCGGGTCAACGCCCAGGCGCAGGTTGGCGCTGCGGATGACGTCGAAGTCGATGACGTTTTCCAGGTCGGCAACGTAGTGGCTGACATAGTCGTGGCGCTGGGTGGTCGGGGCCTGGAGGGCCTGCGCATGGTCCATGCGCTTGACGCCGGCAAGGCCTGCGGCCAGCAGTTCGTTGGCCTTGGCCTCGACCCACTTGGTCACATCGCTGTCAGCCGGGCCACCGTTGGGCGGGTTGTATTTGAAGCCACCGCTCTGCGGCGGGTTGTGCGAGGGGGTGATGACGATGCCATCGGCCAGCCCGCCATCGCGGCCACGGTTGTAGCACAGGATGGCGTGGGACACCGCAGGCGTCGGGGTGTATTCATCGTCCTTGGACAGCATTACCTGCACGCCATTGGCGGCCAGCACTTCCAGGGCACTGGCGGCTGCCGGCGCGGACAGCGCGTGGGTATCGGCACCGATGAACAACGGGCCGTCGATGCCCTTTTCCTGGCGGTACAGGCAGATGGCCTGGGTGATCGCCAGCACGTGGTCTTCGTTGAAACTCAGGTCGAACGAACTGCCCCGGTGGCCCGAGGTGCCGAAGGCCACGCGCTGGGCCGCTACGGCAGCGTCGGGGCGGCCGGTGTAGTAAGCGGTGAGCAGGCGGGGGATATCGACCAGCACGCTGGCCGGAGCCGGCTTGCCTGCCAAAGGACTGAGCGTCATGCAGAAACCTCGAGTTCAACGGATGTTGGAGTTGGAACACGCAGTGTACTGGGAGTTGCAACGAGGTGCGAAGGCCTTGCCGAGGATTATTCGCGGGCTATCTGCCACCAGCTGGGGAACATCTGCTGCACATGCGGCTCGGCGAAGCGCTGATCGATCAACACCAGCACGCCGCGGTCCTGATCGCCGCGAATCACCCGGCCTGCAGCCTGGATCACCTTGCGTACGCCGGGGTACAGGTAGACGTAGTCGAAACCAGCGCCGAACTGGCGGCCCAGCCGCTGTTTGAACTGTTCGTTGACCGGGTTGACCTGGGGTAACCCGAGGGTGGCGACGAATGCACCGATCAGCCGGGTACCCGGTAGATCGACGCCTTCGCCAAAAGCCCCGCCCAGCACGGCAAAGCCAACGCCCTGCCCGTCGGCGGCAAAGCGTGCCAGAAAGGCCTGACGCGCGGCTTCGTCCATGCCCGGCGCCTGGGCCCAGGCTGCTATCGCCGGGTGCTGCTCGGTCAGCAGCGCATGCACTTGCTGCAAGTATTCGAAACTGCTGAAGAACGCCAGGTAGTTGCCGGGTTGGCGCTGGTACTGCTCGGCGATCAGCGCAACGATCGGTGCCAGCGAGGCCTGACGTTCGTGATAACGGGTAGAGACCTGGCTGGCGATGCGCACTTCGAGCTGTTCGGCGCGAAACGGCGCCGCCACTTCAAGCCAGGCTGTATCCGGTGGCATGCCGAGCAGGTCGGTGTAGAAATGCCGGGGGCTGAGCGTAGCTGAGAACAACGTCACGCTGCGCGCTGCCTGCATGCGCGGGCCGAGCAGTTTGGCGGGCGTTACGTTACGCAGGCACAAGGTGGCCAGGCGCCGCTGGCGCGGGCCTTCGCGCAGGCTCACATCGAACAGGAAATGCTCATCGAACAGCTCGGCAACCCGGTTGAACTGCAGCGCCTGAAAATAGAACTGCAGGATGTGTGTATCCACTTCGACGGGCGACTCGTTCAAGCGTTCCTGGATCAGCCCGATGCATTGCTGCAGCGCACGTAGAAAGGCGTCCGGCAACTGCTCGGTGGCCAGATAAGGCGCTCGCTGCGCCTTGTACAAGGCATTCCATTGGCGGTTCAGCCGGTCCAGCACGCTGGCCAGCCCTGGCGGTTTGCGCTGGCGCAGCGCCAGCAACTGCCCCTGGTCGAGGCTGGCGCTGTACATGCCGCGGCCACGCTCCACCAGGTTATGAGCCTCGTCGACCAGCACCGCAACGCGCCATTGGTTGGCCTGTGTCAGGCCGAACAGCAGGGCATGAGCGTCAAAGTAATAGTTGTAGTCGGCCACCAGTACATCGACCCAGCGCGCCATTTCCTGCCCCAGGTAGTACGGGCAGACCTGGTGTTGCAGGGCCACCTCGCGCAGGTTCGCGCGGTCCAGCAACGGCAACCGGGCAGCAGCCTCACGCGCCGCCGGCAGGCGGTCGTAGAAGCCATGGGCCAATGGGCAGGCGTCGCCATGGCAGGCTTTGTCGGGGTGCTCGCAGGCCTTGTCGCGGGCAATCAGCTCCAGAGTGCGCAGCGCGGGCTGCGGCGTGGCCCGGGTAATCTGTTGCAGGGCATCCAGCGCCAGTGCTCGGCCTGGGGTCTTGGCGGTCAGGAAAAACACTTTGTCGAGTTGTTGCGGCACCATGGCCTTGAGCAACGGGAACAGCGTGCCGAGGGTCTTGCCGATACCGGTGCTGGCCTGGGCCATCAGGCAGCGCCCGGTGCTGACCGCCTTGTACAGGGTTTCGGCCAGTTGCCGCTGGCCTTGGCGAAACTGCGGGTAAGGAAAGCCCAGGCTCTGCAGCCCGCGGTCACGCTCGGCCAGGCGCTGCGTTTGCCCTTGGGCCCAGGCCAGAAAACACAGGCATTGGGTTTCGAAAAAAGCTTGCAGCTCGACGGCGCTGTAATGCTCGCTGATCAAGGTCTGGCCGTCGTTGTCCACGTTCAGGTAAACCAGCGCCACCTCGATGGCGGGCAACTGCCGCGCCTGGCACAGCAGCCAGGCATAGACCTTGGCCTGCGCCCAGTGCAGTTGGCGATGATTGGCCGGTTGGCGGGCCAGGTCACCACGGTAGGTCTTGATCTCTTCAAGACGGTTTGCGGCGGGGTCATAACCGTCGGCGCGGCCGCGCACCTGCAAGCCCTGATAAGCGCCTTCGAGTGCGACCTCCGCCTCGTACCCGGCGGCCCGCCTGGCCACCACCCGGCGATGGCCCTCGATGCCCTCCTGGGCAGTGGGCGACGGCGTGAAGCGCAGGTCGAGGTCACCGGCCTTGGCAGTGAACTCACACAAAGCGCGCACCGCCACGCGATAGCTCACTCGCCCTCGCTCCAGCGCACATGACAGACAGCCACCGGCAAGCCGTGCTCGGCGCAGAATTCCAGCCACCGCAACTGGTTGTCCTGAAGGCGGTCGCCCGGGCCTTTGACCTCGACCATGCGGTAACGCCCCTGCTCCGGCCAGAACTGAATCAGGTCAGGCATGCCGGTGCGGTTGTTACGTATGTCCTGCAACAGGCGCAGGAAACACTGCTTGAGGTGCGCCGCGGACAGGCAGGCCAATGCCTGCACGAGCAAGGCATGGTTGAGCATCTGCCAGAACACGAACGGCGATTGCAGCCCTTGCTTGGCGGCATAGCAGTCGAGGATGGCCTGCTGATGCGAGCCGTCGTCGAGCCGGCCCAGACAAGCATCGAACTGTACGGCGCGCCGCTGCTGGAAGTCGCAGTCGTGCAGGTCTTGCGGTGCAGCCTGGAAGGGGTTGAAGAACGCGCCGGGAATCGGGGCGAAGATCGCGTCCCAGCACAACAGCCCGAACAGGCTGGTGAGCAGCGTGTTCTCGACGTAGTGAACCTGCCCGCCTGCTTGCGCCAGGTGCTGCCGAACAGCCTCCTCGACACCCAACGCGGCCTGCTCGCGAGGCAGCTCGAGCTCGATCACCTGCGCGGGTGTGGCACGCCGCCGGCGCTGCGCCGGCCCGCCTAGTTTGCGCACCAGGCGCGGCACCATGCGCTCAAGCGCCTGCACTTCCAGGGCATTGGCAGGCGTTTGGGCCAGGTGCAGGGCCAGGGCATGCGCCTCTTGCCAGCGCTCGCTGCGCTCCAGCACCCGCACCTGGCGGATGCGCGCTTGGGCATGGCTGCTCTGGGCATACACCGTCAATGCCAGGTCCCAGTCGCCAAGGCGCTCGCACTGCTGGCCCAGGGCAAACAGCAAGCGCGCGTGACGGCGGGCCAGCCAGGGGTTGTCGCTGCGCCAGCCCGCCAACGCCTGAAGGATCGACGCAGGTGCCTCAGCCAACTCCAGACGCTCGGCGCACTGGTGCAAAGCCATGGCCAGATCAACGTCGCTGCGCTGCTGCAAGGCACGCGAGGCGGGGCTGAATGGCACTTGCTCGAAACGCAGCACGCCCAGGTCGGCAAGGACAAAATCGGACCAGTCCTGGTACAGGTTGCCAAAGAACAGCAGGCGCATGCGATCGCACAGCGGCTGCAGGCACCACTGCACGATGCCCACCGGGGCACTGACGAACCAATCGGACAGTGACCTGGGCGCCAGCTCCAAGGCTTGAAGTTGCGCGAGCAGATCGCTTTTGGCCGCACGCGGTCGGCTCAGAAGGCCTGCAAAACCGCTGGCCAGTTCCTCCTTGCGCAGCAGGGCGAACAACTGTTCCAGGCTCAACTGCTCGGGTTCACGCACCCAGCCCAACGCCTGCAGTGGCTGCAAGGCCGCATGCGTATCGCCGATCTCGGCATAGTCCAGCCGGTCACTGCGAAACAGCTCGCCCTTGCGCATCACCATGCGCACCAGCAGCGCCTGGGCTGGCTCTTCGATCCTGGCAAATGCATGGATGAAAGCCAGCTCCTGGGTATCGAGCAGGTCGGCATAGCGGTGTTCGACCCACAGCAGCACCTGGCGGAAGTTATGCAGGTAGTAGAGCGGGTCGTCGACGGAATGGGCGATCACAGGGCGGGGTCGGGCAGCAGGAACGGACACTGTTTATACATACAGATAACGCCTGCTGGCAAGCCCCGTGGGTCAGGCTGGCAAACAACCGACCAATGGCGCTTGAGCCACGTCAGAGCGCCATGACCATCTCATGCCAGGCCATGCCGCCGTGGTCCGAAGGCGATGGCTTCACGTACTGGTAGCCCATCTTGCGGTACAACTCGACGTGCTGCTGCTTGCACATCAGGTGGATGGTGCGCTTCTCGAGCGCAGCCATCCGCTGCACGAACGTATTCATCAGCAATTTCGCGTAACCCTTGCCCTGACAAGCCGGGTCCACCACGACGGACATGATCACCACATTCGCGGCCGCCGGGTCATGGCCTACCAGCTCCTTGAAGGCCTCATCGGACATCACCACCTCGTGGGCACAGCCACTGTTGATGAAGCCCACGACCTTGCCGTCGACCTCAAGCAGGAGGAAACCCTCTGGGTACTGCGCGATACGGGTGCGGATCTTTTCAAGGGTCGCGGCTTCATCCCCCTCGTACGCGCCAATTTCAATCTCGTAGCAGCGTTCGGCATCCTGGGGAACAGGTTGGCGAAAATGTGGGGTGCCCATGCAGAGGCTCCTGAATATGAATGAACAGGGCGCCATGATACGTGACACGCCAGGGCTGGCGATCAGCTTTTGCTGCCAGCCTGCCGTCCTCGACGCGGCGCCAGCACCTGTTTCAACCGGTAGAGCGCCTCGCTCAGCGCTTCTGGTCGGTCGCCTGCCCAGGTGAGCGCCAGGTAGTGCTGATAACGCCCCTGCACGCTGAACCGCGCACCTGCCAGTACTTGCAAGGCCGGACCAGACAAAGCTGGCGAAACGCGATCCAAGGCGATTGGCTCAAGCATGCGCACCCACAGGACATACCCCCCGTCAGGCATGTCAAAGGCCAGCTTCCCGCCCAGGCAAACATTGAGTTGATGGCATAAATGCTCCATACGCTTGCGCAGCTCCAGCCGACGTCGGCTCAATTGCCCGTCGACCTCGCCGTTGCTGAGCATCTGCGCCAAGGCCTGCTGACGCACAGGAGGTAGCTGGAAGGCTCGTCGGGAAAACCTTTCGCCAAGGGTGCCATGCAGGCCCAGCACATACGCATAGGGGGCCTCGGCACCGACCAACGCTTGCAGCGACCCCAGCACCAACAGCCACCGCTGGTCGACCCAGTCACGCAAACGTGCCCCCGGAGGGGTGTCGAAACAGTGCTCGCTGTCCAGATCGTTTTCCAGCAGCCAGACAGGATGCGAGGCCAGCAAATGGGCAATCTGCCGCTGGTCCTGTTGCGACATCAACCGCCCCGTAGGCATGCCAAGGCATGACGGCATGACCATCATGCGCACCGACTCACGCCCCAACAAGCGAGCCAGGCTGCCGAGGTCAGGGCTGCCGTGGTTGTCGACGGGCATCTCCAGCACATGCAAGCCAAAGCGCTGCAAAACCCTCAGCAAACGCCAGCAGCACGGCGATGCGACCAGCACCGTGCTGCCATGCAACGCCAATGCTTCGAGCAGCGTTTCCAGCAAAGCCTGCATGTCGGGCCCCAGGTGCACATCTTCAGCACGCCAGGATTGCCGGGACGATCGAGTGTAACGTTCGGCCAATACATGCCGCAGGCGAACCTCTCCCGAGCTCTGGGTACCGGGCAATGAACGTGCACGCTGTCGCGCCAGCCGTCTTTCGTGAGCGAACAACGCACGCTCCATCGCCGGATGCGCCAGCATGGCCTGGTCCGACTCTGCAGTGGCCGTCACGCCGGTGATGGCACCGGCCGGCACAAAGTACCCGGATTTAGGCACCGACAGCACCCGCCCTTCATGTTCCAACAACCCGTAGGCTGTTTGTACAGTGGCCAGTGAAACGCGCAGGTGCCGCGACAGGGCACGCAGTGAGGGCAAACGGCGCTCCCCTCCCCGCGCGGCCTCATCGATAAGCGCTTGCAGATATCGATACACCGACTGGTAAGCGAATTCACGCCCCATCAGGTAAGCCCCCACAGGCAGTCAAACCAGCAGCGGGCCGGCAGGCCAGTAACGCCAGATGCACATCACGCCGTGCCAGGTTTGCCAGCAAGGGCCAGGCGCTGTGATGCAAACGCCCTTCGTAAATAGCTCGCAATTGAGCAAGGGACAAACCACTGATGTTTACCAACCAATCCTTGACGGGATCGGGACAAGGTTTGCCCTGCATGACGCGATGCAGATAAGGCAGTGCCACCAGCATATCGGCGTGGCAGCATTGCAGAAAGCGCTCCAACCTGCGCCCCTTGTTGGCGAATGGGCTGTGGAACATGCAAACGAGCTGAGTGTGCTCAAGGCCATAGGCCTTGGCAAAACGGCTTTGCTGCGATGCCTGTGCTAGCGCCCTTTCGCAATGCAGACGCGGCGCCGGGCCTGACTCAACAGGAGCATTGCAGCGCGACCGCAGCTCATGCAACTGGGCCAACGCCAGCGGGTCGAGAAAACTGGCCAGTGGCATGGCCTTCTGCACAGGCTCGAAGTGGCACTCCATCATCAAGTCCAGCTCACCTTCACTCAGTAGCTGGGGCAACAGGTCGTCGAGGGTAATCAGCCTGACCGGAAGGTCCGAGTGACGCTCGGTAACCGGTTTTTCCGGCTCGCCAAGCGAAGTGCCGGCAGTGTTGTGCAACTGACTCAACCGCTCGGCAAGCGTCGCCATGCACTGATGCAGGTTCGCCCTCCCTCCGTCACCGGCCTGGCGCAGCCCCCTGCGGGCCCACGCCAGGTAACGCAGGCGCTGTCGCGCAGGCATGGCGGTGACCATTGCATCGACTGCCGGCTGGCCGTCAAGCGCCAGACACAGCGCTGCACCCAGTTCCAGGTGCATGCGACTGCCCAAAAGTGCTTCGGGCCGCGCATCGACAAGATGGCCGAACACAAGCAAGGCGTCGCGCGCCAGCGCCCAGGGTTCGACCGCCAGATAGGGCCTTCGGCTGAACGAAACCACCTGCCCGGCTTCGAGCATCTGGAGCTGCACCCGTGGATCGTCATGCAGAAACAAGGTACTGAACACACGCTCATGTTGCTCAAGAAGCGCGTTGCTGGCCGCAGGTAAGCACACCGCCACTACCTGCAACTGAAAGGTGACAGGTGCACGCTGGGCAATGCTCAACTGGGCCGCACGCAAGACCGCCAGCAGCCGGGCGCTATGGCAGTCTGCGCCTAGCAGCACGAGCAACCTGAACGTACCGATATATTCCGGGCCACCTGCGGCTACCAGCAAACGCTGGACCAACAGCTGCAAAGAGGCGCGCTGGACCTGGGACATATGGCCCAACACGCGATCCAGCACCTGTTGGTAAATATGGTGCATAGCTTGGTCGTGGATATTGCTCACATGTCACCTCACTACTTCATTCTTTCCACCGCCAACAATGCACTTTTTCATGAATCAATAGGTGGCGAATCAAGCCTGAAGAAATTTCCTACAAAACTTTAAGAGAAATTGAAGTGACGAATTACTGTCGCCATGCCATTGAGAGAAATGAACCCCTGCGTGAGCCCTCCGCCGCGCCAAAACACCAGAAACCAGGGTTGATCTTCTCCATTGCACGCTCCTTGCGTAAAGCATCATTACGCCATTATCAAGCGTTGCTCAACGATTAACAGATACAGACGCCGGTAAAAAAACCATTCAGCCGAATGGCAACTCACTGTGCGCTCGACACGGGGAAGTTTTCAAAGAGAAAGACTTTTCAAGGCATTTGCATGCACGCGAGGTGGCAATATTTTTTTATGTAGGACGGATACTAGTTAATCGTAGGAAAAGTCCTAGCAAGAGACTATTCACGGATTGTCGGGGAGGACCATCAAGCTGTGAACACTCGAAAAAAAACCCGAGCCAAGCCCGGGTTTCCTTTAGATCCAGCGTATATCAGCCCGCCGCCAAGTCCAGCACCACTCTGCCGCCACAAGGACACTCATCCATATACCGGTGCGCTTCAACCACCTGATCAAACGGATACACCTTGATGATCTGCGGTGTCAGCAACTGGTCTGCCGTGAACTGGTTGATATCACGCAGGGCACGCTGCAGCGCAACCTGGTCCTGGCTAATGCCCAGTTCCGGCTTGCCGGTGAAGTTACCGATGCAGTGAACGTAGAACTGGATGTTCTTCTGGAACGCCGCACAGGCCGGGAATGGTGTCTGGTTACCACCCTGCAGGCCATAAAGCACCAGGCTGCCACGTGGCGCAAGCACATCGCCGAGCAGTGACATCTGCGGGCCACCCATACCGTCCAGGACCATGTCCACACCGCGCCCGTCGGTGTACTTGCCCACCTGCAGGAGCAAGTCCTGCTCTTCGGTGACGATCACCTTGTCAGCGCCCAGGCCCAGCAGGTAGTCGCGCTGCTCCGGCTCCTTGGTGGCAGCGAACACCTTGAGCCCCAAGGCCTTGCCCAGCTGCACGAAGGCGGGCCCTGCGCAATGGCTGGCATCGGTGACCAGCGCGGTCTGCCCGGCCTTGGCCCTGGCCAGGTCGACGTAAGCGAAGTAGGCGATCAGCAGTGGCGTGTAATGCACACTGGCTTCGATCGGTGTGAGGATGTCCGGGTAACGGGTAATCGCCGTGCGCGGCAGGACGATCACATCCCCATACACCGGGTGATCATTGGCGCTGGTAGCCGGGAAGCTGGCCACCCGGTCGCCCACTGCAATGTCATCGACACCCTCACCCACCGCAGTCACCACGCCGGCCATCTCGTGGCCGATACCCGCTGGCAGGCGGGCCTGGGACGGCGCCAGGTTCTGCCGCCAAAGCACGTCGTACCAGCTCACGCCAATGGCCTCGACGCGGATCTGCACCTCGCCGACAGCAGCTGACGGTTCGGCCTGCTCCTCGCAGCGGAGCACTTCGGCAGCGCCGAACTTGTGGAACCGGATCATGCGGGACATCGCATACCTCGCCTTTGTGAATCTCGTATTACCACGGACTTTATCCGGGCTTTTGCCGTTAGACCATCAGTGGCTATTAATAGTCGACATGCCTGTCATCGATTGGGCACCTCACATTTCTGTGCATCGGCCCCACAAATCGGTGCAGGTTAACAGCCTTTGGCCTTAAGATTCACCCCTGCCCCACTTTAGGCGAAGCGCACCGATGAATCGAAACGACCTGCGTCGCGTAGACCTCAACCTGCTGATCGTGTTCGAAACCCTGATGCATGAGCGTAGCGTGACCCGTGCCGCCGAGAAGCTGTTCCTCGGCCAGCCGGCGATCAGCGCGGCGCTGTCGCGCCTGCGTAACCTGTTCGACGACCCGTTGTTCGTGCGCACGGGCCGCAGCATGGAGCCGTCAGCGCGGGCACATGAAATCTTCGCCCTGCTGTCGCCGGCGCTGGATTCCATCTCCACCGCGGTCAGCCGCGCCGCCGAGTTCGACCCGGCCACCAGCAACGCGGTGTTCCGCATCGGCCTGTCGGACGACGCCGAATTCGCCCTGCTGCCGCAGCTGCTCAAGCGCATCCGCGCCGAGGCACCCGGCATCGTGCTGGTAGTGCGCCGGGTCAATTACCTGCTGATGCCTACCCTGCTGGCCTCCGGCGAAATCTCGGTGGGGGTGAGCTACACCAGCGAACTGCCCGCCAACGCCAAGCGCAAGGTGCTGCGCCGCAGCATGCCCAAGCTGCTGCGCGCCGACAGCGTGCCGGGCAGCATCACCCTCGATGACTTCTGCGCACGGCCGCATGCACTGGTGTCGTTCGCAGGTGACTTGTCCGGTTTCATCGACGAAGCGCTGGAAGAGATCGGCCGCAAGCGCCATGTGGTCCTGGCCGTGCCGCAATTCAACGGCCTGGGCAGCCTGCTGGCGGGGACCGACATCGTTGCCACGGTGCCCGATTACACCGCTGATGCGCTGACTGCGGCGGGCGGGTTGCGGGCTGAAGACCTGCCGATAGCGGTGCGCAGCTTCGAGTTGCACATGGCCTGGCGAGGGGCGCAGGACAATGACCCGGCGGAGCGCTGGTTAAGGTCGCGGATTCAGATGTTCTTTGGGGATCCGGATAGCCTGTAAAAAATAGCGAGCTCGGTCGGAAAGGCCATTTACAAACTCATTGCCGCCCGTGATGCCAAATCAACATATGGATACTTGGCAGAACCCATGGTGAAGATGATAAACGCCATGAATTTGTCACCATCGATAGCATGCCGGGCAATACATACAACAATTAGACGCCATCTACCCTAATGGCTACTCGGACTAACAACCCTCTACATCTGAAATCATAGGGATATCCAGAATCGCAGCACAACAAACATTGCGTGAATTAATTTTACATATTCCTGCGAATTTTCTGACAGCTAATTCGGCGCCACTATTCAACCCCCACAAACCCTTGAAAGAAACGCTTGACATTAAAGTTAGGCCTTGACCATATTCAACCTCACCAACCAATCACTCACTATCGACACTGACCAGAACTTAAAAGCAGGTCAGGCTCTTCACGCTAACAGGTCGCTGAAGGCCAAATACAAGCCGCCTCGGGCCTTCAGTGTGTGGCCCCGTGGCTGGTTGGCGGGAGGCCGCCCAGAGTCAGAAGACTGTTCAAATCCGATCTCTGTCAGATTGCCCTAATCCCTCGCACCGGCGGCAGATGAAATTCAGAAGGCCGAGTGATATCCAACAAAAACGCATGAGTCGAGCGGTTGATTGCCACTCGGCGCCAGTAACTTCGAGGAGCGTCTATGCGACAGCAGTATGATCCCGCCTGGGTCGAAAGCACGGTTCAGGCCAAATGGCTTCGCGATGAAGTCTTCAAGGCTGTCGAAGACCAAAGCCGGCCAAAATTCTATGCCTGCTCCATGCTGCCATACCCTTCCGGGAAGCTGCACATGGGCCATGTGCGCAATTATACGATCAATGACATGCTGGCCCGCCACTTGCGGATGAAGGGCTACAACGTCCTGATGCCAATGGGGTGGGATGCATTCGGCCTTCCGGCGGAAAACGCCGCCATGCAGTCGGGCGTGCCTCCAGCCGAATGGACTCGAATGAACATCGCCGACATGAAATCCCAGATGCAACCGCTCGGCCTGGCGTTCGACTGGTCGCGGGAAATTGCCACCTGCGATCCGCAATACTACAAGTGGAACCAGTGGTTCTTCCTGAAGCTGCTGGAAAAGGGCGTGGCCTACAAGAAAACCCAGATCGTCAACTGGGACCCCATCGACCAAACCGTGCTGGCCAATGAGCAAGTGGTAGATGGACGGGGCTGGCGATCAGGGGCACTGGTGGAGAAGCGCGAGATTCCCGGCTACTACCTGCGCATTACGCAGTATGGCGAAGAGCTGCTGTCGGCTATCGATACCCTGGAAGGCTGGCCGGACATGGTTCGCAGCATGCAACGCAACTGGATTGGCAAGGCCAGTGGCACGCGCCTGGCCTTCCTCCACGCGATCGAAGATGCCAGCGGGCAGTTGATCGACGCGGGCAAGCTGTGGGTATTCACCACGCGCGTCGAAACGCTGATGGGTGTGACTTTCTGCGCTGTTTCCCCTGATCATCCCCTGGCCCAGCGAGCCATCGCGCTCGAGCCTGGGCTCGAACTACAGGTGCAGGCGTGTCGGCAGTCAGCACAGGCCAGCCCTGCCGCTGGTGCACAAGCGAAGCTCGGCATCCCGAGCGGCTTGCACGTCGAGCACCCATTGACTGGCGAGCCAGTCGCCGTCTGGATCACCAATTATGTGCTCGATGAGTACGGCGAAGGCGCCTTGATGGGAGTGCCGGCCCACGATGAGCGTGATTTCGACTTTGCACGGCAGTACGGCTTGCCCGTGCGCCCCGTCATCACTGTCGAAGGGGCGGCCTATGACCCTGCCGCATGGTCGGATCGCTATGCCAGTCGGGAAGGTCGCCTGATCAATTCAGGCGCGTACGATGGCCTCACTGTGGAGCAGGCGTCCCTGGCGATCTTCGATGCCCTGGTCGAGCGCGGATGCGGGGAGCAAACCATCACCTGGCGTTTGCGTGACTGGGGCATCTCCCGGCAGCGTTACTGGGGAACACCGATTCCAATCATCCATTGCGAATGCTGTGGCGATGTTCCGGTGCCTTACGCAGACCTGCCAGTGGTATTGCCGACTGACTGCATTCCCGACGGCAGTGGCAACCCGCTTCAGCAGCATGATGCGTTCCGCCACGTCGCATGCCCGCGTTGTGCCGCGCCCGCGCTTCGGGAGACGGACACCATGGATACCTTCGTCGACTCCAGTTGGTACTTCATACGCTACTGCGACCCGGACTGCCATACCGCAATGGTCGGATCTGGCAATCGCTACTGGATGCCCATCGACCAGTACATCGGCGGCATCGAACATGCGGTTCTGCACCTGCTCTACGCCAGGTTCTGGACCAAGGCGATGCGCGACGAGGGATTGGTTGACTTCAGTGAGCCGTTCAAGAACCTGTTCACTCAGGGCATGCTGCTGCGGGAGAGTTACTACCGCAAGGCCGAAGACGGCAGCCGGCGCTGGTTCTACCCGTCCGAGATATCGGTTCACTACGATGAGAAGGGCCGTCCGGTCAACGCCACAGCGATCGAGGATGGCATGCCCGTATGCCTGGGCGGCGTGGAGAAGATGTCCAAATCGAAGAACAACGTGGTCGAGCCCAAGGAGATCATCAACCGATTCGGCGCGGACACCGCCCGCCTGTTCACCATTTTCGCAGGGCCTCCGGACCAGAGCACGATCTGGAGCGACAGCGGTGTCGAAGGGGCTTATCGCTTCCTGCGCCGTCTCTGGAACTTTGCCGTTGACGAGCAAGCTCGCTGGAACGAAGTTGACGACCTGGCGACGGATGCCGCGCAAGCTAGCCGTGTACGTTTCGAGACCCATGGCTTGCTGCAACAGATCAATTACGATTATGAGCGCCTGCAGTACAACACCGTCGTATCGGGCGCGATGAAGATGCTCAAGGTGCTCGAAGGAGCCCGCGGCGCTGGCCGCCAAGTCTGCCGGGAGACCATGTCCATTCTCCTCCAGGTGCTGCATCCGGTGACGCCGCATATTTCCCAAGTACTATGGGAAGAGCTGGCGTTCCCTGGCGCGATCTATGACAGTGCCTGGCCGACCCCAGACAGCGAAGCGCTGAAACGGGATGAAGTGAGGATGATGGTGCAGGTCAATGGCAAGCTGCGTGGGGAAATCCTCGTCCAGGCAGACGCCGACCATGACACGATCCGTCGCCAGGCACTCTGCGATGCGGTGTTGAGCAAATATCTGGAAGGCGCTGAGAGAATGATAGTGGTACCTAACAGATTGGTGAACTTCATCGTCTGACCTTGCTGACTGCCCCTGAAGACGCCAGGTCAGTGCGACTCAAGGTCCAGGACCAAAACGCTTGAAACGGCGGCTGACCCGCGCAGGCAAGCATTTCAGTTGAAACTTTCGTAAACCGCGCCAAGTCCAGACCCCTATCGACCAGCGAACGGGAGAAGGCAATGGCAGGCACGGTAGGCGACTTTCTGGTAGAGCGCTTGTATCAATGGGGGGTGCGGCGCATCTTCGGCTACCCCGGCGACGGTATCAACGGTGTATTCGGCGCGTTGAGCCGGGCCAACGGCAAGATTGAATTCATCCAGGCCCGCCACGAGGAAATGGCAGCATTCATGGCCTGCGCCCATGCCAAGTTCACCGGTGAACTGGGCGTGTGCATTGCCACCTCCGGGCCTGGCGCATCGCACTTGCTCACCGGGCTGTATGACGCCCGGATGGACCACATGCCAGTGCTGGCCATCGTCGGCCAGCAAGCCCGAGCGGCTTTGGGCGGCCACTATCAACAGGAACTGGACTTGCTGTCGATGTTCAAGGATGTGGCCGGTGCATTCGTGCAACAAGCCTCCACACCCTCGCAGGTACGCCATTTACTCGACCGCGCCGTGCGCACTGCCGTCGGCGAACGGCGTGTGACGGCGGTGATCCTGCCCAATGATCTGCAGGACCTGCCCTACCAGGAGCCGGCCCGCGCCCATGGCACCGTGCATTCCGGCGTTGGTTACAGCAAGCCCAAGGTGGTGCCCTACGACAGCGACCTGCAGCGTGCCGCCGAGGTACTCAACGCTGGGCGCAAAGTGGCCATTCTGGTCGGAGCCGGTGCCTTGCAGGCTACCGAAGAGATCATCGAAATCGCCGACACACTCGGCGCAGGTGTGGCAAAAGCGCTACTGGGCAAGGCCGCCTTGCCCGATGACCTGCCGTGGGTGACCGGCGCCATCGGCTTGCTGGGTACCGAACCGAGCTACCAGTTGATGGCCGAATGCGACACCTTGCTGATGATCGGCTCAGGGTTCCCCTATTCCGAGTTCCTGCCTAAAGAAGGCCAGGCCCGTGGGGTGCAGATCGACCTTCAGCCAGACATGCTAAGCCTGCGTTACCCGATGGAGGTCAACCTGGTGGGTGATGCCGGGGAGACCTTGCGCGCATTGCTGCCATTGCTCGAGACAAAATCCGACCGCCGCTGGCGCAAGAAAGTCGAAGGCTGGCGTGCACGTTGGGACAAGACCTTGGCCAAACGCGCAATGGTCAAGGCGGACCCAATAAACCCGCAACGCGTGGTGTACGAGCTGTCCCCTCGCCTACCCGACAACACCCTGGTGACCAGCGACTCCGGTTCCTGCGCTAACTGGTATGCCCGTGACCTGCAAATTCGCCAAGGCATGCAGTGCTCGCTGTCAGGCGGCCTGGCCTGCATGGGGGCTGCGGTACCGTACGCCATTGCCGCCAAGTTCGCCCATCCGCAGCGCCCGGTGGTGGCACTGGTCGGCGATGGCGCGATGCAGATGAGCAACCTGGCCGAGCTGATTACCGTAGCCAAATACTGGCAGCAGTGGGAGAACCCGCAATGGATCTGCGCGGTGTTCAATAACGAGGACCTCAACCAGGTCACCTGGGAGCAACGTGTGATGGAGGGCGATCCCAAGTTCGAGGCGTCCCAGACGATCCCTGACGTGCCTTATCACCTGTTTGCCATCTCCATCGGCCTGGAGGGCATTTTCGTCGACCGTGAAGATGACGTCGCAGCGGCCTGGGAACGCGCGCTAAGCGCCGATCGGCCGGTATTGATCGAGTTCAAGACCGACCCCAACGTGCCGCCCTTGCCGCCTCATATCAAACTCGAACAGGCGAAGAAACTCGCCGGCTCTTTGTTCAAGGGCGACCCGGACCAGGCCAGCGTCATGGTCCAGACAGCCAAGCAGGTATTGAGCTCGATGCTTCCTGGTAAGAAGTGACGCAATCCTCTAGCCATCAATCAGCCAAGCAGGCGTGAGTGATAGCAACGATGACGCGCCGAGCAAACAGACACGCGCTGCAGGGGCGCAGCGCGCCAGCTTGCCCGGTGTGCATCGATACATACCATTGGCGCCCGTGACATCGCCCCATAGAGCACGGATCTTTGGAAGCGTAGCTAGAACAGAGATATTTATTTTTGAGACAGTACACTAGTGCATTGTTCGGCGAAAAAGTCAGCGCCCTTGACGTTTTATCGTGCGCCTTGAGTTCTGAGCAAAAACCTCGATCTCGATCCGGCTGCCATCCAGTCATAGAGACCGTTTCCACTTACTGCTTCAGGGTTCAGTAGCATCGATGACGACCATCGATGCCTGGCTTTCAATTTCCTGTGGTGCGATCTGCAACGCGGGACGTCCGTAAAACAACAATGCGCTCGTCCAGGCAGTTAGCCAGACGAAAATCCCGGCCCAGAAGGTATGTGACATATAGTGCCAGCCTTGCAATACACGGGTGGTGCCGTACACGAAGCCGAGCGAGAGGATGACTACCAGGAGTTTGCGTGTATGCGGCCATCGGTGTCGGAGGGCCACGAAATAAACGGCCAACAACGTAAAGGCACTGGAGGCATGGCCGCCCGGCCAGCACCGGCCAGCGGGGGCCTTATCCAGCCAATGGAAGTGGGTGAACCACTCCTTATGGGGTGCTGCTCCGCCGTAAAGAGTTGTCTCCACTGGACAGTAGATGCCGGTGTGGCTCTTAAGGTAGTGGATCACTCCAGTGCATGCCGCGAACGTCACCACAACATAGAAAAAGTCTCTGCGATAACGTGTGGTAAATCGCAAAGCAGTCCCGATGCGGGTTGCTTGAAAAAGCCGGCTTGAGACCAGGTGAGGAAACTTCGCGCTCAGCGGCCAGACAAAGGAAAGCAGGCTGCCAATAATCGCCAGTTCCCCTGTCCAGTTCGGCAGAACGCGTGGCAGCTTGTGGGTTGCTTTTTCGAACCATTGATTGTGCAGCAATGGGAATTGGCCGGTCGCTGGATCGAGCAGCAAATTACTGATCTGTTGGTCCAGGTGAGTTATATCGAATAGCGGGAAGACGATCACGGCCAGCAACAGCGGTATGCCCAGGTTGCTCGCATAGAAGGCAGTACGGCGAGAAAGCTGCATGCTTACAGTCCTGTGCTGGAAACAAGGTGGTTCCAGACACTGGCGTTCATCTGTCCAAGAATGCGTGCTTTGCCCTTATCGGCCACAGAGATAAACAGCGCGCTGGCGTAAGCGCTGGAGCGTTCTCCCCCAGCCACTTTAAAGTGCCGCTCCAGCTGGTCGATGCAACCGCTGTGGGTAATCAATACCAGGTTGCGCCCGCTGTTCTTATGGCTAAGCGCGGCGTCGGCGAAGCCCTTGTTGCATTGGCTCAGCCAGTCTTGTGTGAGAATCGGCCCGCCGAAGATGAAGTGGGCCGTCTGCTGAGTGCGAACTTTCGGGCTGCTCAGGAGTTCGGCATTCTCCAGGCCAAGCCGTGCAAGCCCCTTGCCGACATCGGTGGCCATCTGGCTACCGGCGACAGTGATGCCCGCCGGGTCATCCAGGCAGGCGTTATGCGAGCGGTCACAGCGCTCGGCGTGACGGATCAGCACCATCACCTCGCCCTTGGCCCATTGTGTGTAGATCCCGCTATCGTGCATCTCCTTCGCACTACTTACATCTAATACCTGCGCTTGAGAGGCATACCATGTGGAAACGGCAGCAAGCGCAATAAGAGCGCCTATCGCAGCTTTCTTCAGATTGCTTGCGTGAAATCGGCGTTCTTGTGAACGCTGAGGAACAGCGTGACGCTGCATGATGCCTTGCTGCATGGTGTCGCTCCGAAAAGTAGACGAGGCAGGCAGCAACCAGGCGCGTGCCCCTATGAGTCGCGGCACTGTAGGGAGGCATGCATGGCACGACAGTGAAGCCCATGTGAAAAAAACCTGAAAGGAGGGGCGCGGCGGTTCATGGTTTTTTCGACGACTTTCTCAATGTGCTGCCCCATGCTTGGGCCTTTTCATGTCTCCATTCGCGATCCGCCTGGCTATCGAGTTTCAAGTTTCGCTCTATGTCGCTGGCAGCACTGGCCTGGCACTGGCGAAAGCCATCGTCCCAACCCGTAGCGTATTGCGGGTCTTGGAGGTAGGTGCTGACCTTTTTTCGGAATTCACCCAGTGCTCCGGCCGCTTGTCGACCGCTTGCACACCCATCATCGAAGCCGCTGACAAAGGGCGCGGGATAACCTTCAGCCAGTAGGCGCTGACTGGTGCTCTGACATCCGCTCAGCAACGCAAGCGCGAAACAGACAGCTGCCCCCATACAGGCAGTGTGCTGCCAATACCGCAAAATACTCATCTAATGCCCCTGAATGCCGCGAGATTTCTGATTGGCGTGCCGATAACGCGTTCAAGCTGGCACTTCTCGATTGCTCGAACTGTAAGTGCGGACAGATTGGGGCGCGGTGAAGCGGATGTGAAAAAAGTCTGCGTCGAACCGAGCGGGATCATTCCACACTGCGCACCTCGTCGCCTCCTCGCACTGGTGTTTCTTCGATGCCATCAGCGCTCGGCCGATAGAGCAGCCATCGGTAGCACAACACCGCTATCAGCCAGTCGATCAACAGGGTCCAGACATTGTGAGAAAGAAAGTGCGCGCCTTGCAGCATCCTGCCCACCGATAGCAGCGTCCCAAGTCCCAAGGCCAGGGCAAGAACCACCCGGCCGGCCCGTGGATGGCGGTCGCGCAACGCGAAATACAGGGCCAGGAGGCCAAATCCAGTGGAGGCATGCCCGCCCGGCCAGCATCGGCCCGGCTTGGGCGAGTCCACGCGGTCTGCTAGCAGGGGAACATAAGGTTCGCTGCCACCAAACGCCTGCAAGCTCCACGGGCATTGCACTTCGGTCAGTGCCTTGAGCGGCGTCACGATACTGGTGCACAGCCCGATCGTCAGAACGGCGTAGCCCAACGGTCTTTGCCACAGCCGAAATTTCGGGTTCACCAAGCTGGCCACCAGGCCGGCGATCAATACCAGGGCAAACAGGATGACGACCTGTTTGACACGTTCATGCAGCACGGTTTCCAGCCAGTAACTGTGCCGGCCATAGAACCCGAAACCGGGAATATAGGACATCCGCGCAAAATAGAAATCGATGGTAGTTACGTTGGAAGCAAGCATCGCCATCATGGCCAAAATCGGCAGTCCGACTGCAAGTCTAAAGTTAAAAGGGCGGGATACAGGCACTGCATGTAATGAGAATCTTTTCATGTAATCAATTCCAGAACCGTGACGCCTTCTCACTAACAAGCCGTGGCTTTTCACGAATACTTAACATTTTGTCGACACACCAGCGACTGCCAGGAACATCAAATGCAAGCCCGTTGTTGGGCCAGCCCACCTGACAATGCTAGCCATGGCCTTTAGGAAAGCGCTCGAATGAAACTGCTGATCGTTGAAGACAATTGTGACATCCATGACAACCTTGTTGATTTTTTCGAACTCAGGGGGCACGCCGTCGAGGGCGCACGTGATGGCCTGACCGGTTTGCACCTGGCCGAGACCGGATGCTTTGACGCGATCATCCTCGATATAATGCTACCTGGCATTGATGGTAACGAGATCTGCCACCTTTTACGCATGCGCTCCAAGTCGCCGGCCGCCATCATCATGCTCACCGCGCGAGATGAGTTGGATGATCGGCTGATGGGTTTCAAAGCAGGGGCCGACGACTACGTGGTGAAGCCTTTCGCCATGGCCGAGATACTTGCCCGGCTCGAAGCCATCCTTTACCGGCGTACCGGACATAACGGCCGCAAGCTTCACTTGCTTGATCTCGAACTCGATCTGGACACGCTGGAAGTCCATAGAGGGAACACGCTGGTCAGTCTCAGTTCCGCCAATCTGAAGATACTCGAACTGCTGATGCGAAGTAGCCCCGCCATCGTCAAGCGTAAGACACTTGAAGAGTTGCTCTGGGGATCGACCTGGCACAATAGGAAAGGCGACAGTATCCGCAACCATATCCATCAAATCAGGCAGGCCGTGGACAAGCCGTTCGCTAAAAAACTGCTGCATACCGTGCGCGGTGATGGCTACAAGATCTGCAGTCCGGACCCTTGAACATTCAGCGAGGTTGCCGCTACGGATCCTAAGTCGCTCAGCGTGGTCTTGAGGTTATCAACTTGTGAAAAAAATGTGATGTCGCCTAAGCATCGACCAAGCACCGTCGACCTTGAGCTTGGCCTGGTACCGTAGCCATTTGAACAGACATCTTTTCACTGACGTTTTCACAAAAACGCCACGGAACATGCCCTAACTTGCGCGCCCATGCCCCCAACGCAAGTCTGCGTTGATGCCCCGGTTTTGATTGCGTAGGGTTTTATGTTCAAGATAAAAGCAGTGCGTCCTGCCTTGGTAACAATGCTTGCCAGTGTCTTTCTGTTAATGGGATTCAATGCACCGCTCTGGGTGCATTTGGTTTCCATTACGGAGCCAAATGGATCGGGCATGATGATGCGGTTCGCTTTCGCTCTGTTGATAGCGTGCGCATTCAACCTGCTTATTACACTATTCACGTTCGGTCGCACATTGAAACCGACACTCATACTGCTCTTCATCATCAGTGCGGGTGCAGCCTACTTCATGAACCAATATGGCGTACTGATCGATGTCGGCATGATCCGCAATGTCGCGCAAACCGATACCAGCGAAGTCCAGGCCCTGCTGTCGACAACCTTGCTGGGCTACCTGCTGGCGCTGGGCGTGCTGCCTGGCTACATCCTTTGGAAAACGCCCATCCATTACCGTCCATGGCCTCAGGAGCTGGTTGGTAAAGGCCTGACAGTGCTGCTCTGCGTATCGCTGATCGGTGGCGTCAGCCTCCTCAACTACAAGGGCTTGTCTTCATTGTTTCGCAACCATCACGAGTTGCGCCTCATGATCGTGCCGAGCAATGTCATCGGTGCTTCGATCAGCTATGCACGCGAAGAACTCAAGACGGCGCAGCAACCCTTCATGCCGATTGCGCAGGACGCACGACTCGATGGCAGTTGGGCGCGCCACTCGCGCAAGTCCCTTACTGTGCTCGTCGTGGGCGAGAGCGCGCGGGCGGCAAACTTCGGCATCCTCGGCTATCCACGGGATACAACTCCCGAGTTGAACAAGGAAGACGGCCTGGTCGCATTCAGCCATGTCACTTCATGTGGCACGGAAACCGCAGTTTCTGTCCCCTGCATGTTTTCCAACATGGGCCGCAAGCACTATGACGTGGCCCGGGCAAAAAACCAGGAGGGTCTGCTCGACGTGCTCAAGCGTGCGGGCCTGGCGGTTATATGGCGCGATAACCAGTCTGGCTGCAAGGGCACCTGCGATCGCGTCATGCGGCAAGACGTCAGCAAGAACAAAGATTCACTGCTGTGCGCCGACCACGAATGCCGGGACGAGATCCTGCTGCAAGGACTGCAGCCACTGATCGATCATCTCGACAAGGACACCGTTCTGGTCCTGCATCAGATGGGCAGCCACGGCCCTGAGTATTTCAAGCGCTATCCTGGCGCGTTCGAACGATTCACGCCGGTATGCCACAGCAATGCGCTTGAAACATGCAGCCGGGAAAGCATTGTCAACGCCTACGACAACACCATCGCCTACACCGATCATGTGCTGGCTACCCTGATCGACGTGCTACGTCGCAACGGGGACAAGGTAGACAGCGCCATGATCTATCTGGCCGACCACGGCGAGTCGCTTGGGGAATACAACATTTATCTTCACGGAACGCCCTATCTGTTTGCACCAGAGGAGCAGAAGCATGTGCCGATGATCACCTGGTTCTCCGAGGGCTATCAACGCGCGTTACAGCTCGACGGCCGCTGCCTGCAGGCCAAGCGCGATGCTGCGCTCAGCCAAGACAACCTGTTCCATTCCGTGCTGGGGCTGCTGAAGGTGAACACGCTGGTCTACGAGTCATCCCTGGATCTTTTCACAAGCTGCCGGGCCCCAATGCCAGTGGGCTAAGCAGAAATGAAAGTAGCAGCACAACCTTGCGAGATGTCTACCCTATTCTGCGTAAAGCTTGGGTTGGCGCGAGTCCAAGCCATAGGCTGTGCGCCTTAGTTAGCTGGCGGGCAGACCGGTTTGCTTCGCCATTTCGGTCACGCAGGCTTTCTCCGCCTTGATTCAGCGACGCACAGTGTTCAGAAGAGCATAGTTTTATAGATAACTATTTCACCTCGAACGCGTCGTAGACCACTGCATTGCCCAAGCGCATTGCGCTACCCACGCCGACCGTACGATTGAGCCATGCGTATTGGGGCGCGGATGTCTCGAAACGCAGGGTGATGCGGAACTGGTACAGGCTGGGATCGACGTCTTCGCCCGCGGCCACCCTCTTCATGACCGCATCCGGCCCGTAACGGTAGCCTTCGGTACGCAGGTAGATCAGTGCACCATCGTCGGTCTGCAGCAGGTAGCGGGTGTCGATGATCGCCACACCCTCGGGGCTGACAATCTGCCAGTCCGCGCCGTTATTGAGGATGGTGCCCTTGAGCCTGGCCCCCTCGAAACGGCCGCCTGTGATCGGGATGATACGCCGCTTGCCCTGCGCGCTGGTTTCGCCCAGCTCCCACACCGGCGCGACAAGGTCCACCGTAAAGCGCGCCAGGGGTTCGAGCTTGAGCGGGGGCGGAGCGTAACTGGCAGCCTGGGCAAGGCCCGTGCAAACGCCAAGCAGCAGTCCAAGCAATCCTCTGCGAAGGTTCATCATGCTGCCTCCTGCACTGACCGGGCATCGGGATTTGTCGGGTGCGGGCCTGGTGATGCGACCCGGTTTGCTGGGGGACGTGCTATAGGCGCTTTCATGAGTGCAGATATCCTTTGTTATTGTTAATGGATAATATTGTTAATGATTATTTTTGTTAACCAATAGTCTGTCAAGGTTCCTTTGGGTGCTTGCCGCAAAATCTTCAGCACCCTTGGGATGAGCGCTGAAGGACGATCTGGTCACCCGGTGCAAGCTTGGACGCAGCGCATGCTACGCTTGAATCAGCTGTGAACAGTGTCTTGGCGCAAAAAACAAGGCCCTGCCCTTCTGCCTTTGATCACCAAAGGTGCTGACATGCCCGAGTTCAGGAAACAGGCCAGCTCGCACCTGCAAGCAGATGATGACGGCCGTCGGGAACACAAGCGCTTCGCGTCACGAAAAGAACGCCTGGACGCAGGAAAGAAACTGCGCGAAACGGTGCCGCGCTCGTCCCATGCATTCTGGAAAACGACGCACAAGCATCGCGACCCTGTCGACATTCTCGAACAGTCCAACCGCAGCCGGCATCCGGCCTTGGTGCCCGTGCGCTATGGGCGCATGTTGCGTAGCCCGTTCACTTTTCTCAGGGGCTCAGCCGGCTTGATGGCACGCGACCTCGCGACACTTCCCCACACAGGTATTCGCGTTCAGGCCTGCGGTGATTGCCACCTGCTGAATTTTGGATTGTTCGCCACCCCCGAACGTAACCTGATCTTCGACATCAATGATTTTGACGAAACGTTACCCGCCCCTTGGGAGTGGGATATAAAGCGTCTGGCAACCAGTTTTGCCGTAGCCGCCCGCGATAACCGCCTCATCGATGAAGATGCCAGGCGTCTGGCTATGGAATGCGTTCGCGCCTACCGGGAACGCATGCGCGAATTGACGACGATGAGCCCGCTGGAAATCTGGTACGACCGCCTCGATGCACAAACGCTCATCGATATGGCCCCTAGTCTCAAATACCGTAAAGCACGTGAACAGTTGATGGCCAAGGCCAGGACTCGCATCGGCGACTACCTGTACCCACAAATCAGTGACGAAGTGGGCGGCCGGCGACGCCTGGTCGATCAGCCGCCGATTCTTTTTCATGTCGATGAAGCCGACTTCATCAACCGGGTGCACCTTGCGCTGGAGGATTATCGTACTTCTCTGCTGCCTGAACGCAGGGTCCTGTATGACCGTTATCGCCTGGAAGACTTTGCCATGAAGGCAGTGGGTATCGGCAGCGTCGGCACCTATTGCTTCGTCGGTTTGTTCTTTTCAGCGCAAAACAACCCATTGCTCCTGCAATTCAAGCAGGCTTGTCCTTCTGTGCTTGAACCCTATGCGGGCAAGAGCGAATTTGTAAACCAGGGCCAACGGGTGGTCACGGGCCAACGGCTTATGCAATCTGCCAGTGACATTTTTCTCGGATGGACCGAGAGCACCAAGGGCCGGCAGTTTTTTGTCCGGCAATTGCGCGACATGAAAATGTCACTACCTGTAGAAGGTGCATCACTCGAACAGATGATGATGTACGCCGAGGTATGCGGCATTACCTTGGCGCGCGCACATGCAAAATCAGGTGACGCCGCCTTGATCAGTGGCTACCTAGGTAAATCGAACACCTTCGATCAGGCCATAGGCGATTTTTCACTCGCTTACGCCGAGCAGAATGCGAAGGACTACGCGGCACTGATCAGCGCTGAGAAAAAAGGAAGAATCAAGGCACTGCGCGAAGAAGACTAATGTTGCGGCGCCAGCCGTTCACGGTCATCCGGCAACACATAAAGGCTCTGCAACAGTTTGTCCTGCGCTGTTTGTACCCCCAGGTAGCGTACGAACAAGGCTTCTCCATCCGGGCCGGACAGCGCCTGGCTAAGCGCGGTATCCACCAACAGGCGAAAACCATCATCGCCACGGGCCATGGGCAGTGCGACACGGCTCGTGACAAACAGGTGATCCGGGATCCATAACCGGTCGCGCTCAGGCTGCTGGCTCTGCAGGGAAAGCAAAATCATCCTCTCGCCAAAAAACGCATCGACCTTGCGCTCGACCACCCGGCGCACACCCTCCTGGTAACTGGACACCTCTTCAAGCCTGGACTGCAGGCCAAGCTTGCGAATACGCTCCCGCGCCCACTGACTGCTCAGCGTGCCGCGCAGCACTGCAAAACTGTGCTTGCTCAACCCCGCATTGAGGGTTGCGCGCCACCTGGGGCCGGTATCGACAGGCTTACCACGCAGTGGCTCCAGAAGGCTGGCCGGTGCATCACGCCGCACCAGCACCGCAAGGCCGGTGGTGAATACCGGTATGGAAAAATTCAGGGTTTCCCGTCTTGTGATCGTTTCCACCATCGGCGTGCACAGCAGATCAACCGTTCCCTCGCCCAAGGCGCGGACGGCTTGCTCCTGCGGCACCACATGCCAATGCACCTGCAAGTCGGCAAGGCCAGGTGACTGGCGAAGGTGTTGAGCCACTGCCTGGCACAATTCGATGCCATACCCTTGAGGTGACTGGGTACTGCCTGAAGAAAACGGGGCAAGGTCTGCGATGAAACCCAGATTGAGGACCTGACTGTCGCGCAGCCGGCTCAGCTTGTCGGTCGCTGCTTCAACGCTGCACACCGCCGCAAACGGCACCGAAAGGGCCAGGCACAGGGCAACCCATTTCGACCTGCGCATCATGGCGCACCTCCAATCAAGTCCAGCACCTTGACGAAACGTTTGGCGATGAAGCCGAACAGCAGGTAACCCAGCGCCATGATCAGCGCAGCGCCAAACACCGCTTCCAGGCCCGAGGCATAGAGCGCATAGAAGCAATAGCACACCGCAACCAGCATGATTGCGCTGTTACGGCGGAAGATCTTTATATCCACCTGGGCCTTGTACATGATCACCAGCAACCCGGTCAGGGAGGTGATGTAGGGAATGATGTTGGTCACTGCCGCCAGGTTGACCAGCTTGCTGAACTGGGCGCTGGCATTGGGCGAAATGGTCGACAACGCAATCAGGCTCTGCAAGACCGCGCAGGTCAGCATGCCCGCCAGTGGCGCGCCCCTGGCAGTAACGCGGGTGAACAACGTGGGAAACAGCCCTTGCTCGGCGGTAACCTTGGCCGTTTCGGCCAGGGTGAACTGCCACCCCAGCAATGAACCGACACAGGCGATGACTGCCAACCCCATGATCACGTTACCGACCGTGTCATTGAACATGCGCGCATAGACCAGTGCAAAGGGTGCGCTGGAATTCGCAAGTTCGGGGTTTGGCACGATCCCCTGGATGACGGTGGTCGACAGGATATAGATCACCGCTGCGCCCAGTGTGCCGAACAGGCATGCAAGCGGCACATTGCGCTTGGGGTTCTCCACCGCATCCGAATTTTGCGCGGCCGACTCCATGCCCAGAAAGGCCCACAGCGTCAGGGGAATACTGGCGGTGATCGCCTGGCTCACCGGTATGTTGTCGGGGTTCCAGGCATCGGTAAACGTCTGTGGGTTGAACCAGTACCAACCCACTAAACTCAGGCCGGCCACAGGAATGATGACGCCCCAGACACTGATCGCGCCTAGCTTGCCGGTTATGTTGGCACCGCCGACATTGGCCAGGGTGCTGAACCAGATCAGCATCACCGTCCCTGCCACCAGCGGGCCTGGGCCCGTGCCAAGCCAGGGCAGGAAAGGCGTCAGATAACCCACCGCGGATATACCAATGGCGACATTGCCGATCATCAGCGAGAGGAAATACAGGTAGGAGCAGAGGAAGAATGCGGACTTGCCATGGGCCTCTTCGCTGTAGGCCGACATTCCGCCCGAGCGCGTGCAGTAGATACCGCATTGCGCGAAACAGTAGGCGATGGCCATCGAACCCACAGCCGTCACGACCCACGAGAGCAGCGACACAGCACCGATCTGCGCCATGCTGGCGGGCAGCATGATGATACCGGAGCCCATCATGTTGACGGTGACCAAAGTGGTCAGCCCGACCAAACCCATTTTCTTTGCTGGATCGCGCACAGGAATGACCTCCGAGAAAACAAGCCGGCTTCGATAGCGTTTCTGACGGTGCGACTGCCCCCCCCGGCCCAACCCAGGAGGGGCAGAGCCTGATACAGGGTATTGCCCATCACACAAAGCTTGTGCAACCACACTAGCAATGCGTCGGCTGCAGTGGTTATCAAATGTCAAGAATAGTGCGAAGGAGCGTCGGCGCTGATCTTAGGCAATGGTTATTCACGGATTATTGGAAAGGCTGGTTATCGAGCGGATGCAGGATGACGAGACATGCAGGACGCCGGCCGGCATTACAAGCAGTCACGCCCGACCGCAAAAAGAATCAGATTTGTCCCCTTTCTTGTAGCCCATTTCCCAAAGATACTCGCTACGCCTGTTTTTCGTTGCGGTCGTTATTTCTGAGTTTTAGGCTCGGTGGGTCGTTGCACATCAACGACCGGCTTTGACAGGCCGCGACGAGATACTTTGCAGAGCTTTGCCTTTAATGGCGGCTGTGTATGGGGCACGTTCGCGTGCGCCGGTTCTGGTATCCGCCGGTCTGTCAACCTATGCACAGCTGCCACCTAACTGTTTGACAGCAGGTAGCAGGCGGCCCTGAAAATGGATACCAAAGCATGTTGAAGATAGTCCCCGATCCCCCGCACACCCTTCACTCCCTCGAAGACACGCTGATGATGGCTGCCGACTACGCGCTCTGCGCCGAGGTCGTTGCCCAACAGGCGATGTTGATGCAGCCCAAAGCACCCGTGTCCTTGATGATCATGACCTCGATGCACGAGCTTGATGCCCTGCGCAAATTGCTCGAGTCAGCTCTGGCACAAATACAGAAACCAGCCGACCCGCAGACGCTGCATTAGTCCTCATCATGATCTGCCTGGCCTGGCTCTTTCCCCGGCTAGCTTCCTCGCACAGCACCGCCCCTGAGGTTGTAGACGACCCTTAGGCGCCCGGTGAAACCTGTGGGAGCCGGGCTTGCCGGCGATAGGGCCAGCCCAGGCATCCAGAATTTCGGGGAGTTCAAACAATGACTGCCGTAGTGCGCATGCTGAAAACGTGAAACCAACCACGCCTAAGGGACCAGCACGGTACCTGTGGGCTTGCCCGCGAAGGGCCGCACTGCGCTCCAGCAGTGACGCCCGTGTCGTAGCCGGCCGAACATGGCGACCACGCTGAACACAGCGCCCCAACTTGGCACCTTGGCGCCCCAAAACCACACACGCCGCTGCCGCAACGTTCACCAAGCGTGCCCCGCTCTCGGCCTGCAGCCCCTCTAACACAAGCCCTTGAACAATAATCTGACCAATTGGCCATGTTTTTGCTGTGCAACTGCTCATCACCCTGACCCCGAGCAGTCCCATGTCCAGATCCCCCTCGCAACTGCGCCTTGAGCTGCGTGCCATTACCAAGCGATACCCGGGCACCTTGGCCAACGACCGCATCGACCTGCGCATCGCTGCCGGTGAAATCCACGCCCTGCTCGGCGAGAACGGCGCAGGCAAGAGCACCCTGATGAAGATCATCTACGGCGTCACCGCGCCGGATGCCGGCCAGGTGTTGTGGGAAGGCCAGCCCGTGCACGTGCGCGACCCCGCCCGTGCCCGCGCGCTGGGCATCGGCATGGTGTTCCAGCACTTTTCCCTGTTCGAAACCCTGAGCGTCGCGCAAAACATTGCCCTGGCCCTTGGCCGCGATGCCGGAACGCCAAAGCAGCTGGCACCACGCATCCGCGAAGTGTCCCAACGCTACGGCATGGGCCTGGAGCCGGAGCGCCTGGTGCACAGCCTGTCGATCGGTGAACGCCAGCGGGTGGAAATCGTGCGCTGCCTGATGCAGCCGATCAAGCTGCTGATCCTCGATGAGCCGACCTCGGTGCTTACCCCGCAAGAGGTCGACGAACTGTTCGTCACCTTGCGCGCACTCGCCGCAGAGGGCTGCAGCATCCTGTTCATCAGCCACAAGCTCAACGAAGTGCGTGCCCTGTGCCACGGTGCCACGGTGTTGCGCGGCGGACGGGTTTCCGGCGCTTGCAGCCCGGCGCAATGCAGCGATCTGCAGCTGGCGCGGATGATGGTCGGCGATGCCGAAGGGCTGGAGGCAAGCTACCCGAAAAGCGCCGGCGGCTTGCCACGTCTGCGGGTGGACGACCTGTCCTGGCTCAACAAGGACCCGTTCGGCACGTCCTTCGAACACCTGCGCCTGGAAGTGCGCAGCGGCGAGATCGTCGGCATCGCGGGGGTTGCCGGCAACGGCCAGGACGAGCTGCTGGCCCTGCTCAGTGGTGAAACACGCCTGCCCGCTGGCGAGCGCGAACGCATCACCCTCGACAACCGGCCGATGGCCCACCTGTACCCCGACGCCCGCCGCGCCCTGGGGGTGGCATTCGTACCGGCCGAGCGCCTTGGGCACGGCGCGGTCCCGGACATGAGCCTGGCCGACAACGCCCTGCTCACCGCTTTCCAGCACGGCCTGGTCAACCGCGGCCTGATCCGCTCGGGCAAGGTGCAGGCGCTGGCCGAGCAGATCATCCAGCGCTTCGCGGTCAAGGCCCCGGATGCCCGGGCCACGGCACGCAGCCTGTCCGGGGGCAACCTGCAGAAGTTCATCCTCGGCCGCGAAATCCTCCAGGCCCCCAAGCTGCTGGTCGCTGCCCACCCGACGTGGGGCGTGGATGTCGGCGCCGCCGCGGCGATTCACCGTGCGCTGATTGCCCTGCGCGACGCCGGTGCGGCAATCCTGGTGATCTCCGAAGACCTGGAAGAGCTGTTCCAGATCAGCGACCGCATCGGCGCGCTGTGCAGTGGCCGCCTGTCGCCGCTAAAGCCCACCGCACAGACCCATACCGTGGAGGTCGGCGGCTGGATGGCCGGCCAGTTCGATGCCCCGCAAGACGCCGCCTGACGAGAGCCATTCATGTTGCTATCCCTCGAACCCCGTACCCAGCAGTCCCGTGCCATGCTCGTGCTGTCACCCCTGCTTGCCGCCCTGCTGACCCTGCTCAGCGGGGCGATCCTGTTCAGCGCCCAGGGGCATGCCCCCTTGCAGACATTTCACACCTTGCTGATCGAACCCATCAGCGACCTCTACGGCCTCTCGGAACTGCTGCTCAAAGCCCTGCCAATCCTGCTCTGCGCCTTCGGCCTGGCGGTGGCCTACCAGGCGCGGATCTGGAATATCGGCGCCGAAGGGCAGTTGCTGATGGGCGCCCTGGCCGGCAGTGCCGTGGCGATCCACCTCATCGATTGGGAAACCCGCTGGGCACTGGCCTGGGTGTTACTCGCCGGCACGCTGGCCGGTGCGCTATGGGGGGCGCTCGCGGCCTGGCTGCGCACGCACTTCAATGCCAACGAAATCCTGACCACCATCATGCTCAATTACATCGCCTTGAACCTGCTGCTGTTCTTCGTCCACGGGCCACTCAAGGACCCCGAAGGGTTCAGCTTCCCGCAATCGGCGATGTTCGGCGATGCCAGCCGCCTGCCGGCGCTGTTCGAGGATGGCCGACTGCATGTCGGGCTGTACTTCGTGCTGATGGCCCTGGTGGCGGTGTGGGTGCTGCTGCACAAGAGCTTCCTCGGTTTTCAGATCAAAGTGCTCGGCCTGGACCGGCGCGCTGCCGGTTTCGTCGGCTTCCGTGAAAAGCGCCTGGTCTGGCTGGCGCTGCTGATCAGCGGCGGCCTGGCAGGCCTGGCCGGGGTCAGCGAAGTCAGTGGGCCGATCGGCCAATTGGTGCCGCAGGTTTCCCCAGGTTATGGCTATGCGGCGATCACCGTAGCGTTTCTCGGGCGCCTCAACCCGTTTGGCATTCTGGTCGCCGGGTTGTTGATGGCCCTGCTCTACCTCGGCGGCGAGAACGCGCAGATGAGCCTGAACCTGCCGCAATCGCTGACCGGGCTGTTCCAGGGAATGATGCTGTTCTACCTGCTGGCCTGCGACGTGCTGATCCTCTACCGGCTGCGCCTGAAGCTGAAAGGGCACCGCCGAGCGCCGTTGGCAAAAACCGCCAGTGCCTGAATTCCCATGACCCTTTCGTTTACCTGCCGTTCAACGCGTGCAGGCTGAGGCTTCGACTATGGATCTCGATCTGCTTGGCAACATTCTTTACGCCATGGTGCGCTGCGGTACCCCACTGCTACTGGTCGCCCTGGGCGAACTGGTGTGCGAAAAGAGCGGCGTACTCAACCTCGGCCAGGAAGGCATGATGCTTTTCGGTGCGGTGGTAGGGTTCATCGCCGCCTACGCCACCGGCAACCTCTGGCTGGGCGTCCTGATGGCGTGCCTGGCCGGCATGTTGCTGGCTTCACTGTTCGCCCTGGTAGCACTCGGTTGCCAGGCCAACCAGGTGGCGACCGGGCTGGCGCTGACCATCTTCGGTGTCGGCCTGTCTTCTTTCGTCGGCACCGCCTGGGTCGGCAAGCCCTTGAGCGGCTTCGAGCCGGTGGCCATACCACTGCTGGCGGACATTCCGGTCATCGGCCATATGCTGTTCAACCAGGATGTGCTGGTTTACCTGTCTTTCGGCCTGTTCGTGCTGATTGCCTGGACGCTGCTCAAAAGCCGCACCGGCCTGATCCTCCAGGCCGTCGGTGAAAACCCCGACGCCGCCAGCGCCATGGGCCTGCCCGTGCTGCGCGTGCGCACCTTGGCGGTGCTGTTCGGCGGCGCCATGGCCGGGCTGGCCGGGGCTTACCTGTCGCTGGCCTACACACCGATGTGGGCAGAAAACATGACCGCAGGTCGCGGCTGGATCGCCCTGGCGCTGGTGGTGTTCGCCAGCTGGCGAGTACTGCGTGTGCTGCTCGGCGCCTACCTGTTTGGCCTGGCGAGCATCCTGCACCTGGTGGCCCAGGGTATCGGCGTGAGCTTCCCTGCCAACCTGCTGGCCATGCTGCCGTATGTGGCCACGATCCTGGTGCTGGTGGTGCTGTCGCGCGATGCCATCAAAACCCGCCTGTATGCGCCGGTTTCACTGGGTCAGCCGTGGAAGACCGGGCGCTGAGGCCTCACGCCTGGCCCGCACCGTGCACCGCAATTCATGCCCCTCTGTTCTGTTTTCTTGCATTACCAACGCGCCCTACACAGCCAACATGAAGACCTACAGGAGCCACACCTTGAAGCCTCACAATAAAAGCAAATACCTGCTGCGCGCCCTGGCTGCCGCCATTGGCCTGAGCACCGCCCTGTCCGCCGCCGCCGCCGACCCGCTGAAAGTCGGCTTCGTCTATATCGGCCCGATCGGCGACCATGGCTGGACCTATCAGCATGAGCAGGGCCGCCAGGCCCTGATCAAGCAGTTCGGTGACAAGGTCGACAGCAGCTTCGTCGAGAACGTGCCAGAAGGCGCCGATGCCGAGCGGGTCATCCGCAACATGGCCAAGGGCGGCTACGACCTGGTGTTCGCCACCTCATTCGGCTACATGAACCCCACCGCCAAAGTCGCCAAGCAGTTCCCGAAGGTCACCTTCGAACATGCCACCGGCTACAAGCAGGACAAGAACCTTGGTACTTACCTGGCCACATCCTACGAAGGCCGTTACGTTGGCGGCTACCTGGCCGCGAAGATGACCAAGACCAAGAAGATCGGCTATGTCGCCTCCTTCCCGATTCCGGAAGTGCTGCGCGATATCAATGCCATCCAGCTGGCGCTGGACAAATACAACCCCGGCACCGAAATCAAGGTGGTGTGGGTCAACTCCTGGTTCGACCCGGGCAAAGAGGCCGATGCCGCCAACGCCCTGATCGACCAGGGCGTTGACGTGCTGTTCCAGCACACCGACAGCCCTGCACCGATCCAGACCGCCGAACGCCGCGGCATCTACGCCGTCGGCTACGCCTCGGACATGGCCCACTTCGGGCCCAAGGCGGTGCTGACCTCCATCGTCAACAATTGGGGGCCGCACTACATCAAGAGCACTCAGGCGGTCATGGACGGCACCTGGAAACCCCAGGACTACTGGGGCGGGCTTGCCGATGGCACCGTACAACTGCCCATCAGCGACCTGGTGCCGGCCGAGGTCAAAAGCGGCGCCGAACAGATCATCGCCAGTATCAAGGACGGCTCTTTCCACCCCTTCACCGGCCCGATCCTGGACCAGGCTGGCGCAGTCAAGATCCCCGCAGGTGCCGTGGCCAGCAATGCCGAACTGGCAGGCATGAACTACTACGTCAAAGGCATTACGGCGCAACTGCCCAAATAAACGCCGGGTGGGAGCGCCAGCCGCTCCCGCTTGCACCGCCATTTCACGGAGCCATTCATGAACACCCTGCCGATCATCGATATCAGCCCGCTCTACCAGCACGACCCCGCCGCACGCCTGGCTGTAGCCCGGCAGATCGACGCCGCCTGCCGGCAGTGGGGCTTCTACTACATCAAGGGGCACCCCATCCCGGCCACGCGCATTGGCGCACTGAAAGCGGCCGCCGAACAGTTCTTCGCCTGCCCGGCCGAAGAAAAGCTGCGCATCGACATCACCCAGAGCGAGCACCATCGCGGCTACGGCGCCATCGCCACCGAGCAGCTGGACCCGAGCCGGCCAAGCGACCTGAAGGAAACCTTCGACATGGGCTTTCACATGGCCCCGGATCATCCCGACGTGCTCGCGAAAAAGCCACTGCGCGGTCCCAACCGGCACCCCGCGATTGCCGGGTGGGAGGCGCTGCTGCAAACGCATTACCAGGACATGCACGCCTTGTCCCTGACTCTGCTGCGGGCGATGGCGCAGGCCTTGGGTATCGAGCACGACTTCTTCGACCAGCGCTTCGCCAACCCCATCAGCGTGTTTCGCATGATCCACTACCCGCCGCGCCAGGCCGCCAGCAGCACCGACCAGCAAGGCGCCGGCGCGCACACCGACTACGGATGCGTGACCTTGTTGTACCAGGACAGCACCGGCGGCCTGCAAGTGCAGAGCGTGGATGGCCAGTGGATCGATGCGCCACCGATCGAGGGCACCTATGTGGTCAACATCGGCGACATGATGGCGCGGTGGAGCAACGACAGGTACACCTCAACGCCCCACCGGGTGGTCAGCCCGCAGGGCGCGCACCGCTACTCGATGCCGTTCTTTGCCGAACCGCACCCGGACACGATGATCAGTTGCCTGCCCAACTGCTCCAGCCCCGACAACCCGCCCAAATACCCGCCGGTTTCGTGCAGTGCCTACATGCTGTCGCGCTTCGCCGAAACCTATGCCTATCGCCGTGAGCAGGCTACGTAGCCTGCGCCCCGTCAACTCAGATAATCCTCGACCCACTTCACCCAACAATCGGAGCCGATCTTCACCAGTGCATCGTTGAAGTCATAGTGCGGGTTATGTACCGAGCAACCGTGGAACTCACCTGTGCCGTTACCCAACATGAAGTAGCACCCCGGTCGCGCCTGGAGCATGTAGGCGAAGTCTTCAGTGCCCATCACCTTCTTGGGCATCCGCGCCAGCATCTGCCCCTCGGCAAACAAAGGGCGCAGGCTTTCACGCAGCTGTGCGCTTTGCGCATCGCTGTTGCTCAGCGCAGGCGCCAGCTGGGTAAAGTCCAGCGCGATCTCTACCCCAAAGCTCTCGGCATGCCCCTTGACCAGCGCCTCGATACGCTGGTTTATCTTCAACTGGGTTTCGGGCGTATCGGTGCGCACGCTGAGCAACATGCTCGCTTCATCAGGAATGATGTTGTAGACCGTGCCCGCCTGGATCATGCCGATACTGATGACCGCGTACTCTTCAACGCTCAGGTTGCGCGACTTGATGGTCTGGATGGCACTGATCAGGCTATTGAGGGCCGAGATGGGGTCCACCGCAAGCTCCGGCATGGCGCCATGCCCGCCTCTGCCGCAAATGCGAATGCTCACCCGCTGGGAAGACGCCATGGTCGGCCCGCTCTGCACCACGCAAGTGCCCACCGGCATGCCTGGCATGTTGTGCAGCGCGTACACCGAATCACACGGAAAACGCTCGAACAGACCGTCGTCGATCATGGCCTTGGCGCCGGCCAAACCTTCTTCGTCGGGCTGGAAGATCAGGTTCAAGGTACCGTTGAAGTTTCGCGTCGCAGCCAATCGCGAAGCCGCCGCCAGCAGTATCGCGGTATGCCCGTCATGGCCACAGGCATGCATGCGCCCGGGGATCTTGCTGGCGTGCTCGAAGGGGTTCTTCTCGCTCATGGGCAGAGCGTCCATGTCTGCCCGTAGCCCGATGCTGCGGGGGCTGTCGCCCACTTTAAGCACACCTACCAGGCCGTGCCCGCCCACATTACGGTGCACCTCATAGCCCCAGGCCTGCAGCTTTTCAGCCACCAGGGCAGCCGTGTCAGGCGTGTCGCCGCCGAGCTCTGGCGCCGCATGGATCTGGCGGCGGATCCTGATGAACGTGTCCAGCTCTTCAGCCGACTGCGGGGTTTGATTTCGCTCGAAGGTACCCATGTCACTCGCATCCTTTGTTTTCAGGGAAGTACTTGAGGCAGACCAGGCTTACCGCACCACCCACCAATAGGTAGTAGGCCGGTGCCAATGGCGTGCCCATTGCGGCAATCAGCCAGGTAGCGATCAGTGGCGAAAACCCGCCGAAAAGTGTCACCCCCAGGCTGTAGCTGACCGAGGTGCCAAAGGCACGCTGCGCCTTGGGGAAGCCTTCCATGATCAACGCGAAGTACGCTCCGGCGCCTATGCAAGTGGGCAGAATCAACGCCGCGACACACATCATTGCCAGGCCCATGTGCTCGACGTGCCCAAGCACGTAGAACACCGGCAGCGTCAACACCACGGGCGCGAGAATGGTCCAGACCAGCAGGCGTTTCCTGAGCTGGTATTTGTCGGCGAACTTGCCGGCCAGCGGGCATATGATCGCCATGCAGCCGCTGCTGATGCCGGCGATCGCCATGGCACTGCTTTGCGGGTAGTGCATGGCGGTGGTCAGGTAGGTGGGCATGTAAAACACGAACAGGTACATGCCGATGGTAGAACTGGCCATCAGGCCGATGCCCAGGCCGATGCGTTTGAGCAACTCCGGGTCCAGCGGCTGCCTGCCCTCCTGTGCCGCCGCGGCCTCGTGGGTTTCTGGTAGACGGTTGCGGATATACAAGCCTACCGGGCCGATCAACAGGCCGAAAATGAATGGAATGCGCCAGCCCCAGCTTTCGAGGCTGGCCGGGTCCAGCAACTGGCTCAGGCTGAACCCGAACCCCGCCCCGACCAGCGCGGCATAACCCTGGCTGGCCGCCTGCCAGCTCACGCTCTGGCATCGCTTGGAGGCAGTACTGGACTCCATCAGATAAACCGATGCGGTACCGACCTCGCCACCTGCCGACACCCCCTGAATCAGCCGACCGGCGACCAGCATGAACGTTGCAAAGATACCGACCTGCGAATACGTAGGCGCGAAGGCGATCAAGGCAGTGCCCAACGTCATCAGGCCGATCGTCAGGCTCAAGGCGGCTTTGCGGCCATGCCTGTCGGCGTAGCGGCCGATGATGATGCCCCCCACTGGCCGCATCAAAAAGCCCACACCAAAGGTTGCCAGCGACATCAGGAGCGAGGCCAGTGCCGACTCTGAAGGGAAGAAGTGCCGGCCGATCAGCACCGCGAAGAAGCTGTAGATGGTGAAGTCGTACATCTCCAGGGCGTTGCCCAGTGAGCACGCTATCAGGGTTCTGCGTGAGGACGATGCCTGCGCGTGATGCTTTGAGCCGGCCTCCAGGATCGTAGGTGCAGGTAGCGGTCTATTCATTGTTATCTCCGATGGCGAATCACGGCATGCAGTGACTATCAGCCAATCGCGCAGCCAACACACTTGCGGTTTTGGCAATGAACTAACCAATGGTTAATTGACCGGGCGCTGGCGTGGCCGCTTTGCCTTGGGATGGCGCACAGATGCCCTGGCATCGTCCTTGTGCCCCGATAGGGGTCATCGAAGTTGGCCACTCAGGGGGATGGAAACAAACATTGGTCACTGCCATGCAGCAGCTTTGCGGGCAACTTTTCCCGGTCCAGCGAGATCCCGCCCACCTAATTAACCAAAAGACATACGTTGGCCAAACAAGCAATCACGCTGCAACCTTCTGTTCATCGAATCTAGCGCGACCGCATCCCGTGCCTGGAGTCGTGAATGAATACTTGCATCACTCGCACTGTGTCGTTGCTGTTGATGAGCCAAGGGCTTTGTCTTGCCATGCAGGCACAGGCCGAGGGTTTCCCTACCCTCAACCGGCTAGCCTCCGGGTTCGGTTACTACGGGGTGGATCAGGGGTTCGATGACAAGCTGAAGATCTACGGTACCGTGGATGCATTCGCCAGCTACCACGACTCTCAGCACCACTCAGGTTTCCAAATGGCGGGCGGCGGCGCCTGGACCAACAAACTCGGGGTGTATGCCCGAAAGGCACTTGACCCCGATACGGTGCTGGAACTGGACGTCGAAGAAGGCTTCAATCTGAACGGCAAGGCCCTGGAAGGGACGTGGGACAACATCGGCACGCTGCGCCTGGCAACGCTCGCCCTGCGCTCGCGGAGCCTGGGCAGGCTTGAGTTCGGCAAAACCTACGGGGTGGGGACCCCGACCTACGCCGACCCGTTTCTGGCGGCATACGGCTCACCGTATACGTTTCTGTCCATACCTGCGGCCGGCAAAGGCGCCTACTATCTCGACCTGCGGCCCAAGCACACCCTGGCCTACACCAGCCCGAGCATGAACGGCTTCAGCCTGGCAACGGCCTTGAGCTTCGGCTTCGATGATGTCGCCAGCCAGGGGCGTACGGTGCGTGGTGGGGGTGCGAAGCTGCAGTACCGAAATAGCCGTGTGATGCTGCTGGGGTCTTACAACCTGTATTACAGCGACCCATGGGACGATGGTGGCAGCTCTCGCCAGACTGCCAACCACTACACAAGCCTGTCGGCGTTCTATGATTTCGGCCCGCTGGCCACCAGCCTGACCTGGCAACGCCAGGATGTAGACCAAGCGGGCACACCCACTACCACCGTGTACACCTTCGGCCTGATGGCCCCGGTGGGCAAGCTTGACGTGCTCAGGCTGGCGGTGGTCCAGCGGACGGTATCGGCCCGCCAAAAGGACGCGCTGGGGGCAGTGCTTGGCTACGACCATTTTTTCAACCCGCGCTGGGCCGCCTATGCGCGCCTGGGTGTTATCGCCAACCAAGGCGCGTCATCGGTGACCTACGCAGGCACTCCGGTTGATCAGGTGGGAGATGACCCAAGCAATATTTCACTAGGCATGTACTACCACTTCTGAAACGTCCCGCGGCAGCGTCTTGAGGACTCTTGCGCGCAAGCTGTGGAAGAGTTCCTGAGCGGGGGCCGTGAGGCTATCACGGTCGATGCAGACGAGATTGATTGGATAGTCTGGTACCAACTCCTGCACCGCCACTTGAATGAACTCCGGCCGGGTCGCGAAGGTGAAGGCATCGTTTACGGCCAGTTCACTGATGGTCATCAGCGACTCCGTGTTCTTTAGGAGCTTGAGGGCCATCATTATCGACGTGCACTCCACCGCGCTCTGCGGCACGCGCAGGCCGTTGACCTCGAACAACTGGTGAAACTGCGATGCCTGATCGGTCAGCTCGTCCAGGCTGATCCAGTTGGCGTATTGCAGCGAACGCAGTGACTGGGAAAACTTCTGCTGGTTGGACGCATGGCAGATCACCTTGCCCTTGATGCTGCCCACTGCCTCCCAATCCAGATTGAGACGGCTCAAGGGTTGCTGGGAGGTGATGGCAAAGTCCAGGCTACCGTCGCGCAGGCGTTGCAGGATCTGGCTGGGACGCAGATCGGTGATTGTGATTTTCACCCGCGGGTACTTGCGCCGAAACGCCAGGATGCTTTCATCCACCCCGTCAAGCATCGCCGTCAGCGAGGTGACGCCGATCGACACCGCCCCCAATGCGGCATCCTGAATGCTTGCCGCCTCGATCTGCAAACGGCGGATACTCTCCACCACCAGGTTGGCATGACGGATGATGCGCTTGCCCTCATCGGTCAACGCCATGCCCTTGTACGAACGCTGCAACAGGGTGAACCCCAACTCCCGCTCCAGTTCCTTGATCGAGCGGCTCAGGGCAGGTTGCGTGATGTGCAAGATTTTGGAGGCCTCGAGAATGCTTCCCCCCTGGTGAATGGCAACGAGCGCCTTGAGCTGATGAAGTTTCAAGCGTGAACACCTTATCGAGAGCGGCGGGTTTCAGGTTTGCGCCGAGCGGTTGGCCAAAGAGAATCACAAATGTGCATGATGGCTGCTTGGCGGTATCTGCAGATCAGGGAAAAGTGGTCGCTTATCGAACGGTTATTTCATAGGCTCTGGCCACTGTCGAGGCGGGCCAACAAGGCTTCGCCACGCGCCCACACGCCCTCGCGCCTGGCTACCGACATGCCGTCAAGGCTGCGATAGACCAATGCCAGGCGGGGGTTGCCAGCCAATAGGTGACGATGACGGATTATGAAGTGCCAGTACAGCGCGTTGAACGGGCAGGCATCCTCCTCGACCGCATGCTCGACCTTGTAGCTGCAAGCCTTGCAGTGGTCGGACATGCGCTGGATGTAACGGCCACTGGCGCAATACGGTTTGGACCCCAGGTAGCCGCCGTCAGCGTGCATCACCATGCCGAGCGTGTTGGGCAGTTCCACCCAGTCGAAGGCATCCATGTACACGGCCAGGTACCACTCGCATATCGCGCTGGGCACAATGCCGGCGAGCAGTGCGAAGTTGCCCGTGACCATCAGCCGCTGAATGTGGTGTGCATAGCCCAACTGCAGGGTCTGGCCGATGGCCTGCGCCATGCAGCGCATGCGGGTACGCCCGGTCCAGTAGAATTCCGGCAACGCACGGTCGTTGCCCAGGTAATTGAGCCCGGCATACTCAGGCATGCGTAGCCAATAGATGCCGCGCACATACTCGCGCCAGCCGATCAGTTGGCGGATGAAACCCTCAGCCGCGTTGAGCGGTATCCGCGCCTCACGCCAGGCATTGTCCACGTCTTCGCACAACCGCCGCACATCCAGCAGCCCGATGTTCAGGGCCGCACTGATACGCGCATGGAACAGGAACGGCTCGCCTTCGGCCATGGCGTCCTGGTAGTCGCCGAACGCGGCCAGGCAAAACTCGAGAAAATGTTCCCAGAGCTGCTGGGCCTGTTCATGGGTCACGGGATAGTCGAACCCTTCTACCGCCCCGTAATGGTCACTGAAGCATTCGCCGACCAGCGCCACGACCGCCGTGGTGATTTCGTCCTGGGCAAAGCGCGCCGGGAACGGTCCGCGCAGCCCCCGTGGCAAGGGTTTGCGGTTGTCACCATCCAGGTTCCAGGTGCCACCCACCGGGCTGCCATCGGGCTCCAGCAGAAGGCCGCAACGCTTGCGCATGCCGCGGTAAAAGTGCTCCATACGCAATTGGCGACGGTCTTTTGCCCAGCGTGCGAAAGCATCGCGCGAGCAAAGAAACCGTGTATCGCGATGCCATACCAGTGGTAAGCCGGCGTCATTCAAAGCCTGCTCCAGGCGCCATTCGCCACACTCGGTCAGGTGAATGTGCGTCGCACCCAGCGCCTGCTGCCACCGTCGCAGTTCACCAGCAATGCTGCCGCTGTTGCCGGTTGCGTTCAGTTCCACATACTCCACCCGCCAGCCGCGCTCACGCAGCGCCTGGGCGAAATGGCGCATGGCGCTGAAAATGAGCACGATCTTTTGCGGATGATGCGGCACGTAGCGCGCCTCGCCCTGCACTTCCGCCATCAGGATCACGTCGTGTGCAGGGTCCAGCGCGGCGAGGCTTGCCAGGTCGAACGACAGTTGATCCCCCAGCACCAGGCCCAAGCGCAATGCACGGTCTACCACTGGCTGGCCAGCGTCACCGGCACGCGCAGGGGCTCGACAGGGCCATTGCGCTGCCCGCACATCTCGTCATGCACCACTTGTTGCACCAGCATGCAGGGCACGGGCGGCAGATCGGCCAGCAGTTGTCGCAGTTCGGTGGTCGAGCGAAAGCGCACCGCCTGGCCGTTTGCATCGCTGAGCGTGAGCGGCCCGGCGTCAGTCAGCGCCCGCAGGATGTAAAAGCCGCCTTCCAGCGACAGCAGCTCAAGTTCTTTAACGTCACCGGCTGCTGCCAGCTCCGTCAGGTTGTGCAGATTCATGGCGTGTACTCCATAAGGCAGGCATCACCTGCGCTGGGGCATTTGCAAACGTTTAGGCTCGCTAAATCCTATACAAGAATAGCTTCTTGTACAGGTTTTGGGCTTTTATATATTTATCCTCCGTGCCCGAGCCGCGTTCAGCAGATGAAACGATGCAGCGTTCATCCAGTGCCCTTTGTGTGCACACACCTCTTTTCAGATACTGCAGAACCGTTAGAATCGCGTTCTCATCCCCTCACCCGTCCCCGAGCTACCCTTTGAACCTGGCCCGCCCCGAAAAAGCACTGGTTGCCTGGATGCTGTACTTCAGCATCCTGTTCGGCTCGTTGCTCTGCGCAATGGGGCATGGGCAGATGGCCGGGCTGCGCCTCAGCGGCCTGGACGACGCCGCTTGGTGCGCCGCCGACAGCAGCGGTGCATTCAAGGGTGACCAGGACATCACCGACCCGATGCCGCCCACCGGCGCCGACTGTGTGATCACCAGCCTGTTCTGCGCCAGCCTGCTTGCCGCCTTCTTCGGCCTGCTGGCCCTGCTCGCTGGCGAGTCGCGCACACCCTTGCCCAGGCAACCGCCGCCGCGCCTGCCCAAACACCGCTGGCCGTTAGTCAACCCCCGCGCCTCACCCGCCCCCCTTCCCGTGCTCTGACATCGCCACGCCGCGGCATCGCCTGCGGCGGGCGTTAATCTATTTCAGCCAGGAAGCCTTGCATGTTCCGCATGACCACTTTGGCGCTGCTCGTTGGCAGCGCAACCTGCGCGTGGGCGCAGGATCAAACCCTGACACTGCCTGCCAGCAACGTGACGGCCAGCGCCGACCAACCGAAACCGGCCACCGCCCTGAACCTTGATACCCCCATCGAAAGCGGCTCGCGCCTGAACCTCAGCGCCCGTGAAAACCCCGCTTCGGTCAGTGTGGCCGACCGCAAGACCATGGAGCGTATCGGCGCGCGCAACTTCCAGGACGCCGCCAACGCCCTGCCGGGGGTGAATGCGTCGGCGCCGCCCGGCTGGGGCGGTTATGTGGCGTACCGGGGTTTCAACGGTGCCCAGGTCAGCCAGCTGTTCAATGGCATCAACCTGCAGTACGGCGCAGCGGCACGCCCGGTCGGCGCCTGGATCTATGACCGCGTCGAACTGCTGGGTGGCCCGTCGTCGTTCCTCAACGGCAGTGGCGCCGTGGGCGGCAGCCTCAACGTGATCACCAAGTTGGCCAGCCGCGATGAGGACACCTTCGAAGGCCGGGTCAGCTATGGCCGCTACGACACCTGGGAAACCGCGGTAGGCTTCAACAAGGCGCTCAACAGTGGCGACGGCACACGCCACTATGCGCGGCTCGACTACAGCCGCACCCACACCAACGGCTATATCGACCGCCAAGAGAACGGTGCCGGCAACCTGGCCTTCTCGCTGCTCAGTGACATCAACGACCAGTGGTCGCACACCCTGGCACTTGAATACCTGGAAGAGAAAGAAGACAGCCCCTACTGGGGTACGCCGGTGTTGCAACCGCTGACAGGGACCTTGCACATCGACAAAGGCAACCGCTTCAACAACTACAACGTCGAAGACGGCCGCTACGAGCAGCGCACCCGCTGGCTGCGCTCGATCACCGACTACCGTTTCGACGACACCACCCAGTTGCGCAATACGTTCTACCACTACGACGGCCAGCGCGATTACCGCAACCTCGAGGTGTACCGCTACAACGCCGACAACAGCGCCATTGCCCGCTCCGGGGGCTACCGCCAACGTCACGACCAGGAGGTCAATGGCAACCGCCTGGAGCTGACCCACCAAGGCCAACTGTTCGGCCTGGCCAGCGACTGGGCATTTGGCGTTGACTACAACCGCAACCAGCAAACCAACTACCCACTGTCCAAAGGGGCCTTCGACACCGTCAATCCGAACGGTTTCGAACCCGATCACTTCCTCGACATCCCTGGCATGGACGCACCGCGCAGCAAAGGCCGCAGCACGACCACCGGCACCTCCTCGGGTTTCGTCGAGAACCGCACGCGCCTGACCGACCAGTTGTCGCTGATCACCGCCTTGCGCTACGACCACATCGACTTCGACGTTGTCGACCATGTCGCACGCTCGAAACTCGACCGGCGCTGGGACGCGGTCACTGGTCGCCTGGGCCTGGTCTACGACCTGACCCCGCACGTCAGCCTCTATACCCAGTACAGCACCTCGGCCGAACCACCAGGAGGCACGCTGACCAGTGCGTCGATCAGCCAGGTCGGTGACTTCGACCTGAGCACCGGCCGCCAGGTCGAGGTGGGCAGCAAGTTCGACTTCCTCGACGGCCGCGGCTCGGCCACCGCAGCGGCCTATCGCATCGTGCGCAAGAACATCTCGGTGCCCTCTTCGACCGTGCCCAACACCACCGAGCAGGCAGGCCAGCAGACCTCCACCGGTATCGAGCTGGCGGCGTCGTTCAAGGTCACGCCCAAGCTGCTGGCGGCCGGTAACTTCAGTTGGGTGAATGCCGAGTACGACGAGTTCAACGAGACCATTGGCGGTGTGGTGTATTCGCGCAAGGGCAAGAACCCGGTGAACATCCCCGACCGCGTGGCCAACCTCTGGCTGACCTACGACCTGGCGCCGGGCTGGCAAGTGGGTGCCGACGCCCGCTACGTGGCCTCGGTGTACGCCAATACCGCCAACACCGCCTGGGTGCCGTCCTACACCCTATACGGGCTGTCCATGACCCACGACCTGGACAAGCATGTGCAGCTCAGCGCACGGTTGCGCAACCTCACCGACGAGGTTTACGCCCGCTTCATCCACCAGAGCAACACCCAGTACTACCTGGGTGAGCCGCGCAGCCTGGAAGTCGCTGTGCAGTGGCGTTACTGATGGGCCTGGCGTCGCATGCGGCGCCAGAGCCGCCAGGTAAAGGCGCCTAAAGAGACGGTGGTCGACAGACGCCATAACCCGCAGAATACGGCGTCTTGCGCCACCTGAAGGAATTGCTCATGCTGTACGTAGTCATGCTCGGTGGCCGCCACCCACGGGCCAGTATCGAGGTACACGACGTGCTGTTCGCGCAGGCGGACTCACTGCAGCAGGCGTACCCGCAACTGCGCGAGGGCTGGTTCGGCAGCCGTGCCGGCCTGCACATCGACTCGTGGCTGGAGGTCGACGGTATCGATCGCTACCGTGTCGCGTTCAGCCAACTGGCGCCAGGGGCGGATGACCCGCGGCTGTTTTTCATCAACCTGGGCGGCTACGAGCCGCAGGTGTTTGGTGAGGCGCACCGCTACCTGCTGGTAGTGGCCAGGGACAAGGCCCAGGCCAAGCAACTGGGCAAGCAACGCATGCAGGCAGGCTGGCTCAAGCCGCATACCGATGCAGTGCTTGAGGTAGACGATTGCCTGCCAGTCGACCTGGTGGGCGGGCGTTATGTGCACTTGATCGAAGGTGCGCATGGCGGGCTGCGTCAATACAGCGACTATATCCTGCTCTGAGGCGCCGACTGCCTGTCATTGGCCCTGGGGCAACGATCCGGACCCTCAGCGCACCTTCGCATGCCCCGGCGCCGGCATCACCTGCACCTGGCCATGCTCCACCCCACGCTCGACCATCAATTGGCGAGACAACTCGCCAATACGGCCGCTTTCGCCCTGCAGCACCGAGACCTCCAGGCAGTGGCCGGCGTCCAGGTGCACGTGCAGGGTGGACCGGGTCAGATCGTGGTGGGCATGCAGGGTCTGGTGGAGCCGCCTGGGCAGTTCGCGGGTGCTGTGGTCATACAGGTAGCTGACCACGGCCACGCAGGCGGCATCGTCCGGCAATGCTTCAGACTCGCGCATGCCCGCACGCAACAGGTCGCGAATGGCCTCCGAACGGCCCTGGTAGCCTTGGCTCGCCACCCGCCGATCGATGACGTCGAGCAGCTCTTCATCCAGCGTGATGGTGATTCGTTGCATTCTGTAACTTCCGGTAAGATGATTTCACGTAGACATCATACCCACCGCGCTTTAGCCTACGGCCTCCGTGAAAGTGGGGAACGCAGTGTGAAGCAGCAGCCAGCTAAACGAAAGCCCGCCCTCTTGGGCCTCCTTTTTCTTGCTGCGTGCACTGTTGCGCCGGCCAGCAGCGCCGCCGAGCAAGGGCCAAGGCTGGTGTACTCATGGCCTGTGAATGCCGGGCCGCTCGACCCGCGAGGCTACTCCCCGAACCAGATGTACGCCCAGGCCATGGTCTATGAGCCCCTGGTGCGCTATACCGCCGCGGGTACGCTGGAGCCTTGGCTGGCTGAGGCCTGGCAGGTTTCCGATGACGGCAAGACCTACACGTTCACGCTTCGTGACGGCGTGCGCTTCAGTGATGGCACACCGTTCGATGCGCCTGCGGCCAAAGCCAACCTCGATGCAGTGCTGGCCAACACTCAGCGCCACCGCTGGATGGAGCTGGTGACCACCCTGGACCACGTTGAAGCACCTGAACGCCTGACCCTGCGCCTGGTTCTCAAGCACCCCTACTACCCAACGCTGATGGAACTGGCCCAGGTTCGTCCGTTGCGCTTTGCCTCGCCTCAGGCAAAACCCGGCCAACCCGCCGGGACCGGCCCGTGGATGCGCGCCGAATCGCGCTTGGGCGAATACGACCGCTTCGTGCGCAACCCTCATTACTGGGGGCCAAAGCCGGCCTACGCCGAGGTCATGGTCAAAGTCATCCCAGACCCCAACAGCCGCGCGCTGGCCCTGCAGGCCGGTGAGGTCGAGCTGATCCAGGGCGCCGCCGGCGAAATCACGGCCGGCACGTTCGTACGCCTGCGTGACCAGGGCTTTGCCACCGCACTGTCGGCACCGCTGGCCACCCGCACCCTGGCGATGAACACCGGCCGTGGCGCTACCCGTGATCTGGCGGTACGCCAGGCGATCAACGAGGCGGTGGACAAGCAAGCCATCATCGACAAGATCCTCTACGGCCTTGAGCCCCGCGCAGACACCCTGTTCGCCAGCAACATGCCCTACGCCGATGTCGGCCTCAAGCCCTACCCGTATGACCCTGCGCTCGCCGCCCGCAGCCTCGAAGCTGCCGGGTGGGCGCTGGCGCCAGGCGCTTCAGTGCGCAGCAAAGGCGGCCAACCTTTGGCCATCGAGCTGGTGTTCCTCGGCACCAGCGCCTTGCAGAAGAGCCTGGCCGAAGTGCTGCAGGGCGAGCTGGCGAAAATCGGCATCCGCATCGACCTGCGTGCGGTTGAGGAAGGGGCGCTGGTGCGGCGCCAGCGCGACGGCGACTTCGGCATGATCTTCGCTGACACCTGGGGTGCGCCCTACGACCCGCATTCGTTCGTCAGTTCCATGCGCTACGCCGGCCATGCCGACTACATGGCTCAGCGTGGGTTGGCAATCAAGGACGAACTGGACAAGCGCATAGGCCAGGTGCTGGCCAGCACGGATGAGCAGCAGCGTGCCGAGCAGTACCGCTTCATCCTCACCACCCTGCACGAACAGGCCGTCTACCTGCCCATCTCGCATCTCACGGCCATCAGCGTGCGCCGAGACTCGGTGGCCAAGGTCCAGTTCGGCAGCACGTTGTTCGATGTGCCGTTCGAAACCATGACACCCAAACAGGAAGACTGACATGTTGCGCTACATCCTGTTGCGCCTGGCGCTGCTTGTACCGGTCATGCTTGGCGTTTCGTTGCTGGTGTTCGTGCTGCTGCACCTGGGCAGCACCGACCCGGCGCTGGACTACCTCCGGCTTTCGCACATCCCACCGACCGACGCAGCCATCGCCGAGGTGCGCCATACCCTGGGGCTGGATCGCCCGCTGTATGCGCAATACCTGAGTTGGCTGTGGAACGCCGTGCATCTGGACTTCGGCATCTCCTATATCACCGGCCGCCCAGTGCTTGATGACCTGCTCTACTACCTGCCCGCCACCCTGCAACTCGGCGGCCTGGCGTTGGCCTGCACGCTGCTGCTGTCGATCCCCTTGGGGCTGTTGGCGGCCCGCTGGCAAGGGCGCTGGCCCGACCACGCCGTGCGGGCAGTGACGTTCCTGGGGGTGTCCATGCCCAATTTCTGGCTGGCGTTTCTGCTGATCGCGCTGTTTTCCCTGTGGCTGGGCTGGCTGCCGCCGCTGGGGCGTGGAGGGGCCGGGCACCTGGTTATGCCGGTGCTGGCCATCGCCCTGATGTCGATGTCGATCAACGCCCGCCTGCTGCGTGCCAGCCTGCTGGAAGCCGGCGGGCAGCGCCACGTCACCTATGCCCGTGCCCGCGGCCTGCCCGAACGGCACGTCTGGCGCGACCATATCCTGCGCAATGCCTGGTTGCCGCTGGTGACGGCCACCGGCATGCACATCGGCGAACTGATCGGTGGCGCACTGGTGATCGAGACCATCTTCGCCTGGCCCGGCGTTGGCCGTTTTGCGGTGTCTGCAGTGCTGAACCGCGACTTCCCGGTGATGCAGTGCTTCACCCTGCTACTGACCGGTCTGCTGATGGTCTGCAACCTGATCGTCGATGTCTGCTACGCCTGGCTTGATCCTCGCAGCCGGCTGGAAGGGGTGAACGCATGAGTGTGCAGTCTGCCCTGCCCCAGCCATTGCTGCTGCGCCGCCCCAGCCTGATGATCGGCCTGGCCCTGGTCGGCCTGCTGGCATCGCTGGCGCTGTTCGGCCATTGGATTGCCCCGCATGACCCCGACCTGGTCGACCTCGGCCAGCGCCTGCAGGCGCCCGACGCCAGCCACTGGCTGGGCACCGACCACCTCGGGCGCGACCTGCTTTCGCGGCTGATCGTCGGCACGCGCCTGTCCTTGGGCAGCGTGATGCTGACCCTGGCGCTGGTGCTGGCGCTTGGGCTCGCGGTCGGCGGCGTGGCCGGGTTCGTCGGCGGGCGCACCGACCTGTTGCTGATGCGCCTGTGCGACATGTTCATGACCTTCCCCACGCTGGTACTGGCATTCTTCTTCGTCACCTTGCTGGGCACCGGCCTTAGCAACGTGATCATCGCCATCGCCCTGTCCCACTGGGCCTGGTATGCGCGCATGGTGCGCGGCCTGGTGATTGCCCAGCGCGGCCGCGAATACGTGCTGGCTTCACGCCTGGCCGGCGCTTCACGCTGGGCGCGGCTGCGCCAGCATGTGCTGCCCAATATCGCCGGCCCATTGCTGGTGCTGGCGACCATGGACATCGGCCACATGATGCTGCACGTCTCCGGCCTGTCGTTCCTTGGCCTCGGGGTGGCGCCGCCCACCGCCGAATGGGGCGTGATGATCAACGACGCCAAGGAATTCATCTGGACGCACCCGCAACTGCTGCTGTTGCCAGGGCTGATGATCTTCTTCTCGGTGATGGCCTTCAACCTGCTGGGCGATGCGCTGCGCGACCGCCTCGACCCCACACAGGAGCGCCATTGAATGAACCCCTCGGTACTTGAAATCCGCGGCTTGCGCATCGAGGCTCAGGCCGGCGTGCTGGTGCACGGCGTTGACCTGCAACTGCGCCGCGGCGAAGTCTGCACGTTGGTCGGTGCCAGTGGCTCGGGCAAATCCCTCAGTTGCCTTGGTGTGCTCGACCTGCTGCCACCAGGCCTTCACCGCACCCAGGGGCAGTTGCTGCTCGACGGCCAGCCGCTGGCTACAAGCAGTGTTCGTGGCCGCCTGGCCAGCCTGGTACTGCAAAACCCGCGTAGTGCCTTCAACCCGGTGCGCAACATGGCCAGCCACGGCCTGGAGACGCTCAGGCAGCGCGGCGTTACCGGTGCTGCAGCCCGTGCGCGGATGGCCGACTGCCTGGATGCGGTGGGTCTGGCAGACCGGGAGCGGGTGCTGCAAGCGTTCGCCTTTCAGCTCAGCGGTGGCATGCTGCAACGGATGATGATCGCCCTGGCGCTCATGGCCGAAACCCCGTTCCTCTTGGCTGATGAACCCACAAGTGACCTCGATGCCCTGAGCCAGGCGCGGTTTCTCGACCTGTTGATGGAGTTGGTACAGGTGCATGGGCTTGGGGTATTGCTGGTGACCCACGACATGGGCGTGGTGGCGCGCTGCGCAGACCAGGTCGCGGTGATGGAAGCCGGCCGCATCGTCGAATGCCAGCCGGTCCATGAGCTTTTCCAGAACCCTGCCAGCGCCGCTGCCCGCACCCTCCTCCACGCCCACCAGGTACTTTGCCGGAGCCAACCATGAGCCTGCTGCACGTCCACAACGTTGGCCATCGCTATCGCACCGGGGGGCTGTTGCGCAAACGGGGCTGGCTGCAGGTGCTCGACAGTATCGACCTGCACCTGCACGCAGGTGAGTCCATCGGCCTGCTAGGCAGCAGTGGCAGCGGCAAAAGCACACTGGCGCGGCTGCTGCTCGGGCTGGAAAAACCCACCCAGGGCCAGGTGAGCTTTGCCGGGCAGGATGTCAGCCAGCTAAGAGGTGAACAGGCGCGCGACTTCCAGCGGACCGTGCAACTGGTGTTCCAGGACGCCCCCGGCGCCTTCAACCCCCAGCGCAGCATCGGCTGGAGCATCGCCGAGCCGTTGCGCCACCTCACCGACCTGGATGAAGCCGGCCGACAAGCTCGCACCCTCGAACTGCTGGAGGCAATGGACCTGCGCGCCGAGCATGCCCAGCGCCTGCCGCAGCAGTTGAGTGGCGGCCAGTTGCAGCGTGCCAACATCGCCCGGGCGCTGGCCGTCTCGCCGCAACTGGTGGTGCTCGACGAAGCGTTGTCGAACCTGGATCGGGTATTGCAGTTACAGTTGCTGCAGCAGCTGGAGGCGCTACGCCAGCGCAGCGGCACCGCCTTCGTGCTGATCAGCCATGACCTGAGCCTGGTGCAGTACTTCTGCCAGCGGGTCGTGCTGCTGGACAACGGCTGCATCGTCGAGGATCGGCCCGTCACGCACTGCACTGGTTTCGAGCATCCAGTGGGAAAGCAGCTACAGTCTGCCATGTTGCCCACGCGCCCCGACAAGAGCCAGGCAAGACAAGCGCTGCCAATGGGTATGCACTGACGCCAACAACAGAGGGCATCCCGCGTGAACGCCAGAACGCTTTTCCAGGGCGCAGGCAAAGTGCCACAATGCGCCACCGATCACGAATTGCGGCGAATGCCATGACAGAGCTCAATCCTGGCGATGAAATAGCGCACTGTGTAAGGACGGACCGCCTGCACCAGCTGTTCGTCCAGTCGGCGCCCGCTGTGCTTGGCAGCTTCCTGGCTGCCGCAATGCTGTGCTGGTTGGGCTGGGAGCGTTTCGACCAGCAAAAAGTGGCCGCCTGGATGACGGTATTGAGCCTGTCGACGGCCCTGCGCACCGCCATGTTCGTCGCCTATCTGCGGGCACCGGCCAACCAGCGCACGGCCGAACGCTGGGAGTGGCGCTACTGGGCCACCCTGGCGCTGTCGGCGGCAGTCTGGGGCTTGGGCGCACTGGCTGTGATGCCTGCCGACGACCTGCTGGGGCAGGCATTGATCATGCTGTTTGCCGTGGGCATGTCTGTCAGCGCAGTCTCGTGTTACTCCTCGTACCGCAACATGACCCTGGTATCGATCGCTTTGGTGCTGCTGCCCAGCACCGGCTGGCTGCTGCTGCAGCCAGCCGCGCTGCAGCAGGGGATCGCGCTGGCGGTGCTGGTGTTCGCTTCGTTCGTCGTCAATGCGACGAACAGCCTGTCTTCAGCGCTGGTGACCGCCTGGCGCCTGAAGCACGAAATGGAACGCGCACACCGGCTTGCCATCGTGGCCTCGTGCACGGACGAACTGACCGGCCTGAACAATCGCCGTGCCTTTTTTGACTGTGCCTTGGCGCAGCACACCTTGTGCAAGGAGGGGCAGACGTATGTAGCCGTGCTGATGCTGGACGTCGATCATTTCAAACAGATCAACGATACCGCCGGGCATGCGGCGGGCGACCAGGTGCTGCAACGGATCGGTGCAGCCATCAGCGCCAGCCTGCGTGACGACGACATCGCCGGCAGGCTGGGCGGCGAGGAGTTCGCCATCCTGCTGCCCAATACGCCTCTGGTCACTGCCAGCGAGATTGCCGAGCGCCTGCGGGCCCTGATCGCAATGCTGAACGTCGACACGCAATTCGCGGTTACCGCCAGCATAGGCCTGGCCTTCGCCAAAGCACCCGCCAGTGAACTCGATGCGTTGCTCAGCAGCGCCGACAAGGCCATGTACCGTGCCAAGGCATCGGGCCGTAACCGGGTGACGATCGTCGACCATGTGCATGCCGCCGCCTGATGGCACGGCTGGCCAGGGTCCTTACGTACTCATCGCTTGCCCTGATTTGGTTCGCCTTTTTCACCAAGCCAAGTCCTGCACCCATTTGATGCAGTGAGCCCCTGCCTTCGCCGCGGCTGATCTACGCAAATCTCCGACAATTCGCCTGATTCCGTCGTTTTATTGATATCAAAAAGCGCTCTCTCGCTTTTTCAGAGCCATTTTTCTTCCTGCCCCTTGCGCCCTGCCCGTTCCGGCATTGTCATTGCAAAGCTCCAGTGGATCGCTTGGCAAGCGAGAAACGAAACTGCCGACGAGTCGTGGCAAGGAGTGGGTATGTCCCGGGCTTTTTTCAACGAAATGTATGAGGCAAACGGAAGTTGCCGCCCGCACTATCAGGAGTTCGCCCGCTGGCTGGCGAACACACCGCTGGAACTGTTGGAACAACGCCGGCACGAAGCCGACCTGCTGTTCCACAGGGCCGGTATCACCTTTACCCTGTACGGTGACCAGCAAGACACCGAGCGGCTGATCCCCTTCGACATCATCCCGCGCAGCATCCGCGCCAGCGAATGGCGCATCGTCGAACGCGGGTGTATCCAGCGGGTTCAGGCGCTGAACCTGTTCCTCCAGGACATCTACCACGATCAGCGCATTCTCAAGGCAGGCATCATTCCGCCCGAGCAAGTGCTGGCCAACGAGGGTTACCAGGTCGCCATGCAAGGCCTGAACCTGCACCGGGGGCTGTACGCGCATATCGCCGGTGTCGACCTGGTACGCGACAGTGATGGTACGTATTACGTACTGGAAGACAACCTGCGCACGCCCAGCGGCGTCAGCTATATGCTCGAAGACCGCAAGATGATGATGCGCCTGTTCCCCGAACTGTTCGCCGCCCAGCGCATCGCCCCGATCGACCACTACCCCAACCTGCTGCTCGACACACTCAAGAGTGCCAGCCCGCTGGACAACCCGACCGCCGTGGTGCTTACCCCGGGGCGCTTCAACAGCGCCTACTTCGAGCATGCGTTCCTGGCGCGGGAGATGGGCATCGAGCTGGTCGAAGGCGCCGACCTGTTCGTGCGCAACGACCACCTCTACATGCGCACCACCGCAGGCCCGCAGCAAGTGGACGTGATCTACCGCCGCCTGGATGACGAATACCTCGACCCGCTGTCGTTCAACCCTGATTCGATGCTGGGGGTACCTGGGCTGATCTCGGTGTACCGGGCAGGCAACGTGGTGCTGGCCAACGCGGTGGGTACAGGCGTTGCCGACGACAAGTCGATCTACCCCTACGTTGACGAGATGATCCGCTTTTACCTGAGCGAGGAGCCGATCCTGAAGAACGTGCCCACCTGGCAATGCCGCAAGCCGCAGGACCTGTCCCACGTCCTGGCGCACCTGCCCGAGCTGGTGGTCAAGGAAACCCAAGGTTCCGGCGGCTACGGCATGCTGGTCGGCCCCGCCGCAACCGCTGCGCAGATCGAGGATTTCCGCGCCCGCATCAAGGCGCGCCCGCACGCCTACATCGCCCAGCCCACGCTGTGCCTGTCCACCTGCCCGACCTTCGTTGAAAGCGGCATCGCGCCGCGCCACATCGACCTGCGCCCGTTTGTACTGTCAGGCAGCGAAACGCGCCTGGTGCCCGGCGGCCTGACCCGCGTTGCCCTGCAGGAAGGCTCGCTGGTGGTCAACTCGTCGCAGGGCGGCGGCACCAAGGACACCTGGGTGGTGGAGGACTGAGCCATGCTTTCGAGAACCGCTTCCGACCTGTACTGGATGTCCCGCTACCTGGAGCGCGCCGAAAACCTCGCGCGCATGCTCGAGGTCAGCTACTCGCTGTCGCTGATGCCGCAAGACGGCCGCTCCGATGGCCACGCGGAGCTTGCCATGTCGCTGCTGGCCTCCGGTACGCTGGACGATTACATCCGCAAGCACTGCGAGCTGGACACCGAGCGCATGCTGCACTTCTTTGCGCTGGACGCGAACAACCCCAGCAGCATCTATTGCTGCCTGCAGGCGGCGCGCACCAACGCGCATGCGGTGCGCGGGCGAATAACCGCCGACATGTGGGAAAACATCAACGCCACCTGGATCGAAATGCGCAACATCGCCAGCAATGGCCTTGGGCGCTATGGCATCAGCCAGTTCTGCGACTGGGTCAAGGAACGCTCCCACCTGTTCCGCGGCGCGACCTCCGGCACCATCATGCGCAACGATGCCTACAGCTTCATTCGCCTTGGGACCTTCCTGGAGCGGGCGGACAACACCCTGCGCCTGCTCGATGCACGCTACGAAATGTTCGGGGAAACCTCCGAGGAAGTCAGCGACGACTCTGCAAGGGGTTACTACCAGTGGAGCGCCTTGTTGCGCGCACTGACCTCCTACGAAGCGTTCAACGAAATCTACCGCAATGCGCCCAGCGCACGCCCGGTGTCGGAGCTGTTGCTGCTGCGCGTTGACGTGCCGCGTTCGCTGCATGCGTGCATCGAAGAGCTCGACCAGATCCTCGCCGGCCTGCCTGGCACTACCGGCCGCCCTGCACAACGGATGGCTGCCGAACTCAATGCGCGACTGCGCTACACCGCCATCGACGAGATTCTCGAAGCCGGGCTGCACCTGTGGCTGACCGACTTCATCGGCCGCATCCACCAACTGGGCCAGACCGTCCACAATTCCTATCTGGAGGTCGTATGAAACTGTCCATCCGCCACGACACCACCTACAGCTATGCCAGTGACGTGTGCAACAGCATCCAGTTCCTGCGCCTGACACCGCGCAGCAGCGAGCGTCAGCGCATCCTCGAATGGCAACTGGACCTGCCCTGCAAGGTGAACAGCCAGATCGACCCGTATGGCAATATCCTGCACGTACTGACCCTGGAAAAACCCCATGGCCACCTCGCCCTTACCGCCAGTGGCCAGGTAGAAATCGACCCGGATTGCGAACACGAGGCCGGCGGCCAGTCGCCCCTGCCTTTCCTGCGCAGCAGCCACCTCACCCAGGCCAGTGACGCACTCAAGGCCTTCGCCGCCCAGCAGTGCGGCGAGCGCCGCGACCGGGGCGCGCTGACCGCACTTATGCAAGGCCTGGCCGACCATATGCCCTACAGCCCAGGTGCTACCTCCGTGGGCACCACCGCGAGTGAGTCATTCGCCGGCGGTGCCGGGGTGTGCCAGGACCATACCCACGCGTTCCTGGCCTGCGCCCGCAGCCTCGGCATCCCGGCACGCTACGTGTCGGGCTACCTGTGTACCGAAGACGAAACCCACCTGGCCAGCCACGCCTGGGCCGAAGCCTGGATCGATGAAGCCTGGTACAGCTTCGACGTCACCAACCGCCTCACCCGGCCCGAACGGCATCTGAAGCTGGCGGTAGGCCTGGATTACCTCGACGCCTGCCCGGTCCGAGGCGTGCGCCGCGGTGGCGGCGTCGAATCCATGCAGGCAAGCGTCCACGTACACCGCCAGTAATCACCTGGCGCAACTCAAGCGGGCCCCGTCGTGCCATGCGCGGCGGGGCCGCTCCATTCCAGGAACAAGGTAGACAGCATGACCTACTGCGTCGCTATGCACTTGGCGGACGGGCTGGTATTCATCTGCGACTCACGCACCAATGCCGGTATCGACCAGATATCCACGTTTCGCAAGCTGTTCGTTTTCAGCGTGCCGGGGGACCGGCTGATCGTCCTGCAGACCGCCGGCAACCTTGCCACCTCGCAATCGGTGGTCAACCTGCTTGAACAACGCAGCCGAGGCACCGGCACCCACCTGCTGAACGTCGGCACGCTCTACGATGCAACGGTGCTGGTGGCCGAAACCCTTCGCGAAGTCATTACCCGTGACCGCAGCAAGCTGACGGCCCAGATCGACCTGAGCGCTTCGTTCACGGTGGGCGGCCAGATCGCGGGCAGCGCCATGGGCATCTACAACGTCTACGCCCAAGGCAACTTCTTCCAGGCAACGCCAGACACACCCTTCCTGCAGCTGGGCGAGAGCAAGTACGGCAGGCCGATTCTCGACCGCAACCTCACCTACGACACCCCCTTGGACGAAGCACTGCGCTGCGGTTTGATCTCATTCGACTCCACCATCCGCAGCAACCTGTCGGTCGGGATGCCACTGGACCTGTTGGTGTATGGCAAGGACAGCCTACAGGCCAGAGAGCCGGTGCGCATCCATCAAGACGACCCCTACTACAGCCACATCCGCAAACAATGGAGCGACGGTTTGAAAAGCCTGCTGGGCGAACTTACCCCGCCGCCGCGGGAGTTCATGGCCGAATGAGCCGGGGCCTTCCCTCGGTCACGCCAGTAGCGATATCACCAGGTCCGCGATATTGATAGGCACGAATGCCACGGTCAGCAGGGCATAGGCCTTGCGCGAGCGGGCTGCAAACACACACAGCGGGATCACGATCATGATCACGTCAAAGGCACCCCAAAGCGCCATGGGCGAAACGCCGAACAACAGAACGTTGACGATGAAGCCAAGCAGGTAATAGCCCGACAGAAACAGCAGCGCGTATCGGCCATCCTGCTCGAAATACACGCGAAGCCCTTCGAGCTCGTCCTCGCTCCGGCTGGGCAACATCAGCGCCGAGGAAACGAACAGCGAAAGCGCCAGCAGCACCAGCAGCAAAAATTCCTGGAACGAGAAGGTCGCCCTTATTTGCGGCAGCGTATTGACCGCCCACCAGAAATCCATCTGTGTGGTGAAGAGCATGACCGCCCAGACCAGGGCAACCCAATCGGGGGCAGCGCTGCGGCGAATGCGGAAGACGGTCAGCGCGCCCAGAAGCAGGCGGGTGACGGATAAACCCAATATCATCGATAAGACAGTGGCGACGATTGGGAAATTGCTCATGCTACCTCCTGTAAGCCATTGCTCTGGCAAGCGTAGCCGGGCAGCAGCGATTCTCGAAAAATACCTGCCTGACCGGCTATTCTCTTCTCTGCCCTATCGACCGAGGTCACCGTCATGAAGCGCAACTACCTGGCTGGTGCTGTGCTGTTGTTGTTCGCCACAGCGGCCAGCTCAGCAGATCAGGGTGCCAACGCCGCGGCGGTGCCCGGCACTGCCAAGGCCCGCAATGCCTGCCTGGACGAGGTCGCGAAAATAACCGGCATGGCACGCAACACGCTATCGGTGATCGAAGTGCTGCCCAGCGAAGCGGGCATCGGCGTGAATATCCAGGTACCCGGCGCGCAAGCGCCATGGTCATGCCTGGCCGATGCCAATGGCAAGGTGCAAGGCGCCAGTTACACCGGGTCGGAAGGCAAGCTCTGATCTGCGTACCCTCTTGCACCTCAGCGGCAATACTTCAAGGAGCCTGCATTGTCAGAACGCAGTAACAGCGCCGTGACCTCTCGCGACTCTGCCTGGTCGGTATTTCTGGTGTTCTTGCGCCTGGGGCTGACCTCTTTCGGTGGCCCTATTGCGCACCTGGGTTACTTTCGCGAAGCGTTGGTAAACCGCCGCCAATGGCTCAGTGAACGCAGTTATGCCGAGCTGGTCGCCCTGTGCCAGCTGCTTCCCGGGCCGGCGAGCAGCCAGGTCGGCATAGGCCTGGGCCTCTCACGCGCTGGTTTCGCGGGCGCTGTGGCCGCGTGGGCAGGTTTCACATTGCCATCGGCCATCATCCTGGTTCTGTTTGCTCAGGGCATCTGGGCATGGGGAGGTGCCGTCCCTGGTGGTTTGCTGCACGGCCTGAAGATCGTCGCGGTCGCTGTTGTCGCGCAGGCAGTGTGGGGCATGGCACGCAGCCTTTGCACCGATGTTCCGCGCGTGACCATCGCCCTGTTCGCCGCCTGCGCTGCGCTTGTGTGGCCCACTGCAATGGGACAGATAGGCGTGATTGTGTGTTCTGCCGTCGCAGGCTTGCTGCTGTTCAAGTCCACCCCGCCTCCAGCAGGGGAGAAACTGCCGTTTTCAGTCAGCCGCAAAACCGGCCTGATCGCGCTGACAGTGTTCTTGGGTCTGTTGCTCGGCCTGCCGCTGATGACCCACTTCTGGCCGTCGCAGGCCATGGCGATGGTGAACGCCTTCTACAGTGCAGGCTCACTGGTCTTCGGGGGCGGGCATGTGGTTCTGCCGCTGCTGCAGTCGGCGACAGTACCCAATGGCTGGGTCGCCAATGACACCTTCCTGGCGGGTTATGGTTTGGCGCAGGCCGTACCCGGCCCCCTCTTCACGTTTGCAGCATTTTTGGGGGCGTCCATGAGCGTGCAGCCATCCGGCTGGGTGGGCGCGACTGTCTGCATTCTCGCCATTTTCACCCCCTCCTTCCTGCTGGTGATCGGCGTATTGCCCTTTTGGCAAAAACTGCGGCACAGCGCTCGTAGCCAGGCCGCGCTGGGTGGTGTAAACGCAGGCGTAGTGGGGCTGCTGTTAGCCGCCTTGTACCACCCGGTCTGGACGAGCGCCATTGCCAAGCCATCGGACTTCGCTTTTGCGCTGACCGCCCTCGTGGCCCTGATGTTCTGGAAGATGCCCCCCTGGCTGGTTGTGCTGGGTTGCGGCCTCTTCGGCTGGCTGCTTACTGCAACGCAAACGTCAGGGTAGCTGCCAGCCCGCCACTGGCCCTGTTTTCAAGGCGTACCTGCCCGCCCATCCGCTCGACGATGGTAGCCACGATCGAGAGGCCAAGCCCTGCTCCATTGGGGCTGTTGCGGCTATAGAAGCGCTCGAACACCCGCCCAAGATTCGCCTCGTCGATACCCGGCCCTTCATCTTCGACAACCAGTTCGAAGCGATTGGCCAGGCGCCTGAGTGATACGGTGATGCGCCCGCCCGGCGGTGAGTGCTCCACTGCATTGGAAACCAGGTTCTGCAAGGCGATGCCCAGCGCACCGGCATCGATCATCAGGCCATGGTCACCTTCACTGATATCCAGCGAAGGCTCCAGGCCGCGATCCAGTATCCAGGGCGTGAGATCCGCCAGCACATCGGTGACCACTTCACCCAGGTCGACAAGGGTGGTGGGACGCTGACCGAGGCGCGGCTCGACGCGGGCGAGGGTCAGCAACTGGTTGACCACCCGAGTCAGCCGGTCCACGCCGCCAATCAGAAAACCCAGGGCTTTCTGGCGCTCGGCATCGGTACTGGCGGCCTGGGCGTTTTGCGCATGCAGGCGCAGGATCGCCAGCGGGGTGCGCATCTCATGGGCGGCGTCGGCAATGAAGCGATGCTCGCGCCGCAGCAGGTCCTCGATCTGCGCCAGCAGGCGGTTGATGGCCGCCTGCATGGGCTCGAGCTCGGTCGGCAACGGCACCAGTTGCAGCGGTTCGAGGGAGTCGGCATGGCGCGCGCGAATCACATCGGCCATGTTCTGCAACGGGCGCAATCCCCAGCCGATAGCTGCCCAGACCAGCAGCGCCAGGCCCAGGCTGCCAAGCAGAAACGGGAACAGGGTATGGCGTACGATGCGGTCGATCAGGTCGTAACGCACATCGTCGCGCTCACCCACCCAGATCACCCACTGCTTTTCGGGCACCGGTAGAACGAAGCCGCGCCATTGTTCGCCGCCGCTGGCGAAATCATAAAAGCCCGGGGCCGTGGGCGGTGGGTCGAGCGTCGGCGCACTGGGCGTGTGCACCAGCAGCCGTGCTCCATCACCCCATACCTGGAACGCCAGCTTGCTTTCATAGGGGTGGCCCACGCGATGGCGCCCGGCCTTGCCCAGCGCCTCGTTGAACGCCCGATAAAGCTTTTCGCGGTTGCCATCCTGCACCGGCAGGTTCATCACCCCCTGCAACAGCCGGGCATTCTGAGCCATGTGGGCATCGTAGACTTCGTTGATCTCGCGCCGGCTGTCGTGATAGTTGTACAGCGCCAACAAGCCGGTGCCGAGCAGCATCAGCGCCATCACCCGCCACAGCGTACGCTGGCGCAGCGAGCTCATAGCTTGCCCTCGACCAGATAACCGATACCGCGCACCGTGCGGATCAGGCCGTTGAACAGCTTCTTGCGCAGGTGATAGATGTTCACCTCCAGCGTGTTGCTCTCAGGCTCCTCGTCCCAGCCATACAGCAGCTGGGTCAGCCGCTCACGGGTGAACACCTTGCCCGGTTGCGCCAGCAACTCGTGCAGCAGCCGATACTCCTTGGGCGTCAGTACTACAGGCACACCGTTGTAGTGCACCTGCTGAGTGGCGGGGTCCAGGCTTACGCCCGCGTGCTCGATGAGCACCTTGGCCCGCCCGGCACTGCGCCTGAGCAAGGCGCGCAGGCGGGCCTTGAGCTCGTTGAGGTCGAAAGGCTTGACCAGGTAATCGTCGGCGCCGGCATCCAGGCCAGTGATGCGGTCTTCGGTTGCATCGCGCGCGGTAAGGATCAGAACCGGCAGGCTGTCGCCCCCCGCCCTCACCCGTCGCAGCAGCTCGATGCCACCCAACCGCGGCAGCCCGAGGTCGAGGATCACCAGGTCGAACATTTCGTGTTGCAGGGCATGCAGCCCGCTCAGGCCATCGCGCAACCAGTCGAGGGTATAGCCCTCCTGGCGCAACCCGTCACAGATCCCCTCACCCAGAGCGGTATCATCCTCAACCAGTAGCAGCCGCATGTTCAGTCCTGTTTGTGCTTGATGGCCTTGAGTAAAGCATCGATATCGCCACGCCGGCCCTGGTCGGCCAGCTCGCGCCCCGGGCGTGGTGGCGCCTGGCGGGCTTTTTCCAGTGCTGCTGCGGCCTGTGCGTAGCGTTTTTGGCGGAACAGATGATCGGCCCAGAAGTAATTGCTGTCGATACCATTGGGGTTGATTTGCAGCGCCTTGCGCAACAAGGTGTCGGCCTTGTCGCTGTCACCAAAACCGATAGGCCAGCCAGGCACCTGGTCATACAAGGTACCCAGGCTGGTATACGCCGAGCCCTGCAGGGCATTGGGGTCGAGTTTGATCGCCTCTTCCAGGCTGGCCTTGGCCGACTTGACCTTGCCCAGCGCCCCCAGCCCGCCAGTGGCACCCGCCCAACTGCTGTTGATGATGCCCTCCCAGATCAAAGGTTCGGCCGAGCCCGGGTGCTGATGAACGAGTATGGAGGCGTCGGCTGCCAGTTTCTCGAACGCATCGGCGCGCTTGCCTTCAGGCGTCTGGTACTGAATCTGCGCCCAGCGCTGCTGCAGGTTGGCCAATTGTTGGCTACCAGCCTGGTCCAGCGCCCAGGTGAGCGGTGCGAACGCCAGCAGACCTGCGATGAACAGACGTTTCATTTGATCGACTCCTTGGAATGGCTCGCGATATAACGATGGATCACCGGTAGTTGCTTGCGCAGCGCACGGTCGACCACGCCGGGCAACATGCCGTTGATGCGCACGAAGAGCTTTTCCGGCCAGCCCAGATAAAGCTCGTTGCGCTCTGACTGCACGGCCTTGAGCACAGCGCGGGCCACATCTGCCGGGTCGTCCATGCCGACCTTCAGCGCCTGGTTGAGCGCCGTGGCGGCGGTGCTGTTCATAGCGGTGCGGGTTGCCCGGGGTGCCGCGTACATGACATTCACCGAGGTATCGGCCAGCTCGCGGCGCAACGCCTCAGAAAAACCGCGCAGGGCAAACTTGCTGGCGCAGTAGGTGGCATAACCGGGGTAACCGATCGAGCCGTAGGTGGAGCCGACGTTGACCACCATCGCCCGGGGTTGTGCGCGCAGCAGCGGCAGGCACACACGCGTCAGTTGCACAGCGGCTTTGAGGTTGATGTCCAGCAGTTCGTCCAGCGCGTGCTCATCGATCTGCTCGAGCAGGGCAAAGCGGTTCACGCCCGCGGCATTGATCAGGACATTGACCCCACCCATCTCCCGGGCACGGGCAAGCACCTGCTCACGCCCCTCATGGCTGCGCAGGTCGGCCGACTGCCAAAGCAGCCTGCCCTGGTAACGGTGCATCAGGCCGGCGAGTTTGCCCATCTGCCGGCTCACCGCCAGTACCCGGGCACCGGCTGCGCACAACTGTTCGGCCAGCTCCAGGCCGATGCCGCCGCTGGCGCCGGTGAGTATCACCACACACTCAGGCAAGCGCATGACGCACCTCTTGCAGGCCCGCACGCGGCAGCCCCTGGAACATGTCGGTATACAGGCGGTAAACCACTTTGGCCGCATGAATCACAGCCCGCTGGTCATCAGCGTCATCAAGGCGGTCCATCAGCCGCTTGTAGGTGACCATGTGGTCCTGGTCCAGCGCGCCATGCGAGCTGAGGTAGCTGAAGGCCCGGTCCGGCAGCGCCAAAGTGCTCTGGATCGTGCCGGCGGCCTGGGTGGCCAGGGCAATGCTGGTGCCTTCGAGCACGTTGACCATACCAAACAGCCCGACCGGGTTGCCCCGGGCGATCACGTCATAAAGGTAGGCGACCATCAGCTCGATCGGCAGTGCCGGCCGACCGTCACGCACCGCTTGCCAGTCGCCACCGCAGGCTTTGATGTCATCGAGGATCCACTGCTCGTGGCCGTACTCCTCCTCGATGTATTCGCACACGGCGCCGCGCAGCCATTCCAGGCGCGAAGGCAGGCGCGCGCCGCACGCCATCATCAGCGGCACGGTATGGCGCACATGGTGGTAGGCCTGGGTCAGGAAGGCCACATAGCTGTCGAGGCTGACGTGCCCCGCCAACGCATCGCGTATGACCGGCACGGCGAACAGGGCCTGACGCTCCTGGGTGGTTTGCAGTTGCAGCGTGTCAAAAAAGGACATGGCAGACCTCACAACGGGATATCGGATAACTGGGAGTGGTAACGCCGCAGGATGGCCTCGCGTCGCGGGCGGCCATTGGCGGTCAGTGTGTCGTCGGTACTGGACAGTGGGCGCGGCAGGCGACGCCAGGCATGTACCCGGGCGTAGTCCGGCAGCAAGGCATTGCACTGCTGCACGGCCTGGTCGATGAGTGTGTCGGGGGCAGCAGGGTCCAGCGGCCAGAGCAATGCCAGGTTCTTTGGCAGGGCCTCGCCATGCACGAACGCCTGGGCGATCACACCGCTCTGGGTCAGTTCGGCCTCCACCCATTCCGGGTTGACGTTGCGCCCGAAGCTGGTGATGAACTGGTGTTTCTTGCGGCCATCGAGGTACAGGTAGCCCTGCTCGTCGAAATGGCCAAGGTCGCCTGTAGCCCACCAGCCATCGCAGACGGGTGGTTCCTCCAGATAGCCGAGCAACACCGAGCCAGCCACCAGCACCTCCCCGTCTTCGGCGATACGCACCTGCACATGGGGCAGCGGTTTGCCGACACTGCCCCGGCGGGTTGCGCCAGGCCGGTTCAAGGCCACCACCGATGCGCACTCAGACAAGCCATAGCCTTCGAACACCGGCAGGCCGATCGCCTCGGCGCGGGCCAACAGGCTGGGCGCCACCCGGGCACCGCCGACGGCAACGAACCGCAGCGCCCCCACCCGCATCAGCCCGCGCTCGATGGCAGTGATCAGCCCCATCAACAACTGCGGCACCAGAATCAGGCTCTGCGCGCCGCTAAGGGCGATCGCCCCCAGCAAGCGCTTGAAATCGACCTGGCTCGCACCGCCCATGCCTAGAAGCGCCTGGGAGTACAGCAGCACACTCGCCCCGGCCATCAAGGCGGCGTAGACACCGAGGTTTTCCAGCAGCACACCAAGCGGCAGCACCGCCAGGTAACGCTGAGGTTCACTGGGCCGGCTGGCCACCTCCAGTTCCCGGGCTACACGCAGCAGGGCTTCGGACGACAGGCACACGCCCTTGGGCTTGCCTGTGCTGCCGGAGGTGTAGGTGATCTTGGCGGTACCGACAGGCAGCGCCGCAGCGGGTTGTACCTCGCGAACCCAGAACGCCTCCTGCTGGGTGAATCCAAGCTCGGCGAGCGTACCGCGCCATTGCGGGTCGCATAGCACATGGCTGGCGCCGCTCTGCTCGATGCAATGGCTGAATTGAGCGGCACTGAAGAACGAGGGCACGATCACGCAGGGACGCTGGGAAAAAAGCGCCGCCAGATCCCAGAACAGCAACTGCGGGCCATTATCCAGGGCCAGTACCAGCGTGCCTGGCGAGCGGCTACGCAAGTTGTGCGTGCGCAACTGCACCTCTGCCAGTAATTGCCTGAAAGTGAAGCGCTCTGTCGCACCTTGTACGGCGATTGCGTCACCGTGATCGCTGGCAAGCCTGACCAGCAGCTGATGAAAGCGCTCCCGCTCATGCGGCATGGCCAGTCTCCTCAAAGGCCGTTGGCAACCCCAGGCGCTGGAAAACCCCGGCCTTGCTCAAGGCATCGAAGCCATGACCGATATTGCCGGCAAAGACTTGCGGGTGCTGAGCGTAGTAGGTCCCCCATTGGTCCACCTGCCCATTCAGCCGGGCCGGGTCGGCCGACGCCAGCACCGATGGCACCAACCCCAGGCGCTGAAAGCTGTTGATCAATGTCGTCGCGCCGGTGAACGCCACCCACCGCAAGCCGCGCATGGCCAGCAACCAGGTCACCGCTATGATCATGATTCGCGCGCTACCGGCACTGAGCGAAGCCAGGTTGCCGACTTCGACCATGCACGCGCGCTCAAGGGTGCAGCCCGCCACGCGTGAAACTGCAGCTTCCAGCGGGTCGTCCAGATAGTGCTCCAGAAACAGCGGCCCGCTGCTGGCCGGGCGCATGCCTGCGGCAGCCACCAGCCGACCCTGGCTGTCCTGCAGTGCCAGCAGTTCTGGAAGGTAATGGTGCACATCAGCGTGGTGCACGCTGGCAAAACACTGATGGATGAAGTGCTCAAGCTCATCGCGTCCTGGGTCCTTGGGCAAATGAAGCGACAAGTGAGCGTGATGGTCGACGTGGCTGCCGATAGGCAATGGGAGCAGGCTGCTCCACTGAGACTGGGTCATGAAACTCCCCCCGTTTGGGCTTGATGGGGTGAGTATCAGTGGTCAATCTGAAGGTAGTCTGAAGTGACGGATTCGACCTGCGTTGTTGGGCTGCTACGCAGCCATCGCCGGCAAGCCGGCTCCTACAGGGCCCGCGCAGTGATCTTTATCAATCATCAACTGATGTTCAGGTGTAAAACCGACACGATGGCCATTACCGGCCAAACTTCTGTCAGGGCCACAGGGGAGCCGTCGATGCTTACCGTCACGCTGATCAACGCGCTGGTCGTGGTGCTGGTGGTGGTGATTCATTACGAATGCCTGCTGCGCCTGAACGACTGGCTACCGCGGCTCAAACTCTGGAGCCGGTTTCGCATCGTCATAGGTGTGCTCGGCGCGCTGGTGGCCCACGCCCTGGAAGTCTGGTGCTTTGCCCTGGTCTATTATCTGATGGCCAGTGCCGAAGGCTGGGGCACCCTGAGCGGCAACTTCGACGGCACGTTCATGGACTGCGTGTACTTCTCATTCACCACCTATACCACCATCGGTTTCGGCGATATTTCGCCCAGCGGCGACCTCAAATACCTCACAGGCCTGCAGGCACTCACGGGCCTGGTGATGATCACCTGGACGGCCTCCTTTCTGTTTCTGGAAATGCAGAGGTACTGGAAGGCCAAGTAGCAAGGCGTGGGCCTAAGGGCGCGGCAATTGACAACTATCAAGCGCGCAGAAGGCGAGGCGCTGAAACTGAACCTCCTTTGTACACCCCTGAATGTAAGGAGGCTTGCCATGGCACCCGCCGAAACACCCCGCCCCCACGCCGCAGCGGCATTTCCTGCCACGACCGGCGAACACTGGATCGAAGCGCTCGACAATGGCACCCATGTGCTGATCAGGCCCTTGCAGCCCAAGGACCGTCAGCGCGAGAAGAACTTCATCGAACGGCTGTCCCCTCAATCGCGCCACTTCCGTTTTCTGTCACAGCTCAAGGAGCCTGGCGAAGCCATGCTGGATCAACTGATGGTGGTTGATCAGGACCAGCACATGGCCTATGTGGCCCTCGCCCATGTCGACGGTGAACTGCAGGAAGTCGGTATCTCCCGCTACGCCACCGGTGCGGATAACCAGGAATGCGAATGCGCCGTCACCGTGCTCGATAGCTGGCAGCGTCACGGCCTGGGCACATTGCTGCTCCGGCACCTGATCGACCACGCACGCGCCAAGGGCCTGCGGCAGATGTATTCCATCGACGCTGCGGCCAATGTGGCGATGCGCGATCTGGCTCAGGCGGCAGGGTTTACCACTGCCAGAGATCCGGATGACCCAAGCCAGCTGATTCACCGGCTTTCGCTGGCCTGAGGCGGTGCCCCGGCGGTAGCCTCCGGCAGCAGGTCCAATTGCTCCAGGCACCGCCGCTCATCGGCCTCGGTCACACCCTTGAAGGCACTGACTTCAAGCAGCGGCGTATTGAACAGCGCCAGGCGGATGACGCCGTTGCGTTCCAGAAACGTTTGCGCCAGGCACTGGCAGACCGGTTTGGCGACCAACGCAGCGAGCGCCTGGTCCTCTGGCAGATCGACCTGGGCCTGCAGGTTGGTCTCGCATCCGCTGACGATGCCTTGTACGGAGCGGCTGGCGAGTATCAGTGAGCCTAAGCCCAACACTGCCAGCAGTAGCAGCATGCCCAGCAAAATGTTCGACTCACTGGCTACGTCCCGGACTATGGCGAGCCTCGCCTGCCAACCTCTCCCCTGCCCGGAAAAAATGGTCTTGCCCACCGTACTCTTGAAACTGCGGTGCACGGCCAACCCGACCGCCGCACTCAGCGCCAGCAGCGCCAGCACAATGGCCGGGGCACGCATGGGCAGCTGCCAGGCCGGGCCCAACACCTGATAGCTCGAGGCGGCAACCACCAGTGTGGCGATGGCTGCGATCCATCCAAGGCTGCCCCTGGGTCGTTTTGCCCAGGCGCTGAGCTTTGCCCTTGTTTGCATGTTCATGCAAGCCTCCAGCGCCGTGTCAGCGCACAGGGTCTATGGCAACCGTTTCCAGGTACTCGGGCACGCACACCTGCCAGCCGAGCTCAAGGCTTATCCGTCGACGCAAGGTGTCCGCAGCATGCGGTTCGCCATGAATGACGTAGGTTTGGCGCGGCGGTCGGGTGAACCCGCGCAACCATTCCATGATTTCGTCCGCATCGGCATGCGCCGACAGGTTGTCCATGGCAAAGACTTGCGCCCGAATCGGCACGTCTTCGCCATGCAGGCGCACGCTGCGAGCCCCGGCAACGATATCGGCGCCCCGGGTACCGCCTGCCTGAAAACCGGAGAACAGAATGCTGTTGTGCGGATTGGGAGCCAGCGCCTTGAGGTGGTGCAACACCCGCCCTCCCGTGGCCATGCCGCTGGCGGCAATGATCACCGCAGGTTCGCGCAGCTGATCCAGGTGCCTGGATTCATCGACCGTGCGGATGATTTGCGTGCCTTTGCACATCTGGGCACACTCCAGCGCCGTGAGGCGATGCTCGCTTCTGAACTGCTGGTACAGGGTGGTGGCATCGGTTGCCATGGGGCTGTTGAGATACACCGGAATGTCCGGTATCAGCCCGTCGCGTTTGAGCATGTACAGGTAATACATCAGCAATTGCGCTCGGCCGACCGCGAACGACGGCACCAGGATGATGCCATGACGCAGCAGGGTCTGGTTGATCACATCGGCCAGGTAACGCTCCGGGGGCTGTGCAGGGTGCAACCGGTCACCATAGGTCGACTCCACCAGCAGCACATCGGCCGCACCGATCAGTTCGGGCGCACGCATGACGGGATCATTGGGCCGGCCCAGGTCGCCCGAGAAAACCACTGTCTGGCCGTCCAACGTCAGTTGCACGGTCGCCGCGCCCAGAATGTGCCCGGCCGTACGCAGCAACAGTTCGACACCGGGCGCGATCTGCGTGCGATGGTGCAATGCGACGGGCCTGAACAGCTGCAGTGCGCGTTTGGCATCGTGTTCGGTGTACAAGGGGCGGGCCGGCGAATGTTTGGAATAGCCATGCCGATTGGCATGTTCGGCCTGCTCTTCCTGCAATCGGGCGCTGTCGAGCAACAGGATTTCAGCCAGGGCACAGGTCGCCGGGGTGGCATAGACAGGCCCGCTGAAGCCCTCGCGCACCAACACCGGCAGGTAGCCGCTGTGGTCCAGGTGGGCATGCGTGAGCACTACCGCATCGACCGTACGCAGTGCCGCCGGCAGTGGCTCCCAGTTGCGCAAGCGCAGTTGCTTGTAACCCTGGAAAAGCCCGCAGTCGATCAGCACCCGTGTCGAGTCATGCGTCAGCAAGAACTTGCTGCCCGTCACCGTACCCGTCCCGCCGAAAAAGGTCAGTTGCATGGCATCGGCTCCCAGGTATCGATCACACAGGGGTGAACGGCCAGCACGCTACACGGTGGATCGCTGACAATACGTTCGGTGGTATCACCCAGCAGCTTGCTCAACCCCCTTGGCTGCACCACCCCCATGACCACCACGTCGATATCGAGGGCCGCCACCTGGTCCCGAATCACCTGCACTGCCCCGCCTTCCATGAAATGCCGGCAATCGGGGGGCACACCTTCGGCATCGGCCAATGCATCGAAGGGCACCTGCAAGGCATCACGCATCTCCTCGACCCAGGTCTGCGCAACCACCATGTCAGGGGCAAACACACCCACCAGGTCATAGGCCGAGAGCAGGTGCAGCTGCGCATCGCATTGCAGCGCCAGGGCATCGGCTGCGCGGATGAGGGCGCGGTTGAATAGCATCTGGGCATCGGGGTCATCGCGCAGGGCGGTGTCCACGGCTACCAGAATGCGTTTTGGCAAAGACGCGGCTGCCCGGGGCACGAAATGCATCGAGCCTTGGTACGCGCGCATCAGCGCACAGTCCAGCGGCGTGCCGAAAAACCGGGCCAGTGCCGGTGTCGTTTCGGTGTCCTTGATGACCATATCGGGCTTGAGCTCGCGGATGTAATCGGCGGCCTGGTCCCGCAGGTCTTCTGCCTTGACGGTATCGAGCGTCAGACAGGTATTACTCGACCGGTGACGTTCGACCAGTTCCTCAAGCTGCTTGCGATAAAGACCGTATTGGCGCTGCATCTCGGCTTCGTTCAGCCGTTCCTGGCGTAACGAATGCGCCTCGTATGGCTCGAACAGCCCAACGATATGCACCGCTGCGCCACTGACATGCGCCAGGGCAAGCGCCCGGCGCAAAGCCGCCGAGTGCGGGTCGATGTCGGTAAGCAGCACCAGCAGTTGTCGATACTGACCCATGGGAAACCTCCGGCCGCACGCGGCGATGGCAAGTAGCATCGATCTTCGAACCCCCTTCCCTTGCGCGTTTGATGCAGATCAGAAAGTCACCACTGGCGCACCGACTTGATCATTGTCAGAACCAGAACGCCGTCTCACGGTACAACCGGTAAAGCCCACGTTGATCAAGCCCTCTGGAGGCCCTATGAACAAGCAGTTGCTGGAACCCGAAGACACCAGCGAGCACTGGGTAGACACCCTTGCTGACGGCACAGCCGTGCTGATTCGCCCGCTGCGCGATGATGATCACGAACGCGACAGTCGCTTTGTGAGCACGATCAGCCATGAGGCCAGGCGCTTTCGTTTTCTCGCCGGACTCAGCGGTGGCTTGCCCGCCCTGGACGCGCAGTTGATGCCGGTCGACGGTCACCAGCGCATGGCCTACGTCGCGCTGGCCCATGACAATGGCCAGCTGCATCAGCTTGGCGTAAGCCGCTATGCCGCGATCCCGGGTAGCCACAGTTGCGAATGTGCCGTCGCTGTCGGCGAGCAATGGCAGCGCAAGGGGCTGGGCAAGCTGTTGCTGCAGCACCTGATCGAAGCGGCACGGCGCAATGGTTACCAGTGCATGGTGTCCCGGGACCTCTCGAACAACTACGCCATGCACCGGCTGACCAAGGCGCTGGGCTTCACCTCGCGCTACCTGGGCGGCGATGTCAGCGAAATCCTCCACGAGCTTGATCTGCGTGCCTGAAACAAGGCCCTTGCGGGCCTTGCATTTCTAACCTTGCGAATGCTCGGGTGATAACACCAGCACACTGGTGCTGAGCCGATGCAGGATCCGCTCGGCCGTACTGCCGATGAACCAGCCGATGCCGTGATGGTGGTAGCTCCCCATCACCAGCACGTCGATGTCGTTGTTGTCCATGAAAAGCGCCAGCACCTTGGTCGGGTCCCCCACCCGCATGTGCCGGTGCTCGAAGGGAATACCGTTGCGTTCGGCCAGTTCCTGGAAGGCATCGGCCTGAGCCTCGTGCAGTGTCCGTGACAGGTTCGAATCGAACAGGAACGAATGTTCCCGGCTGCCTTCGGCGTCCAGGTACATCGAGCCCATATCGTAGGCGTACAGCAGTTCGATCTGGGCGTTGCATTGCAACGCCAGCTTGAGCGCTTCGCTGATGATATGGTCGTTGAAGCCTTCGAACTGGTCCTCTGGGTGCGAAAGGTCAACCGCTGCAAGTATGCGGCGCGGCAGGGCATTGCTGGCGTTGTGTACCAGGTGCAGTGGAATTCTGGTGTCACGCAGCAACTGTACGTCGAGCGAGGTGAACATGGCTCGCATCCACCACGGTTCATGCTCGAGCCCCTTGATCAGCATGGCGAACGGCTGCTCACGCAGATGCACCTCAATCTCGTCCAGCGGGTGCTGAACCCACAACACCTCGGTGGTCACCGTCACGCCATTGCGGCGCATCGACAATGCCTGGGTTTCCAGCCATTCACGGTGTTGCTGCACATAGCCTTCGCGCATGACCGCCAAGGCCTGCTCGTTGACCAGGCCGGCGGTGGCCAGGCCCTCAAGGTAGTCAAAGGCGACGATGTGCAGTGGCATGCCCTTGGCTTTGGCCAGCGCCGCTGCACGGTCATAAACCGGTGTGCGGCGCATCAGGGGCGATGCGATGAGAAGAAGTCTTTGCGGGTTGGTCATGGCACACCTCTGCGGGGTCGATGAGTACCTCGATGATCTGCCGCCGGGGGCTGCCCGGTTTGATGTTTGTCAACAGTGCAAGCGAGCCGACCAGCGGGTGTTACCGCTTACCGGGCAATTGACACGGATCAAGACTTACTGGTTTTTTGGGCGCACGCTGTACCTAGCCTCGCTGCCGACAAGGACGCCATTGCTCCTCGAATCAATAGCTATTGCTTGCTCATGCAGGCACTGGAGGTTCCGATGAACGTCTACGTCGAGAAAAGCGCGAATGACAACCGCTGGTGGGTCCACATGGACGAGTGGCGGGTGAGTTTCAAAACACCCAAAGAAGCCGAACAGTTTTTGGGCGTGCTGACTGCCCGCCTCAATGCGCCTCATTCACTGAACAAGATCGCCACTGTCGCTCTCAGACCTGCGAAGGAGGCCTGAAATGTCGGGCCTGATCGACGCGCAACTGCTCGGCCAGCCTGTACGGGTGCGTACACCCCCGCCCATTCATTTGAAACCACTGGCATCGCGCTGCAATGCGTGCCGGGTCAACGGCTTGTGCTTGCCCACGGGTTTGCCGCTACGCGACAGCACTAGCCTGGGTACATTGATAGGCCCGCGCATCCGCATCAGGAAGGGAGCTGCGCTGTTCAATGCCAATGTACCCTTGAGTGCCTTGTATGCGGTGCATTCAGGCAGTTTCAAGACCAACCTGAACAATGCCGAAGGCCAGGGTGTGATCATCAACTTCTGGATGCCGGGCGACGTGCTGGGGCTCGATGCCATTGCCACCGAGCACCATGTCTGTGATGCGATTGCCCTGGAGGACAGCGAAGTATGCCCCGTTCCATACCATCGGCTGCAGGCCCTGGCGCGTGATTTTCCCACGCTGCAGCAAAGCTTGAACCGCCTGATGAGTAGGGAAATCATCCGCGAGCATGAGCGCGTGCTGATGCTGTGCAACCTCTCTGCCGAGCAGCGGCTGGCCAGTTTTCTGCTGAGTTTGTCCCGACGGTTTGTCAGCCGCGGCTATTCCTCCCATGGCTTCATGCTGCGCATGTCGCGCGAGGACATGGCGTCCTACCTGGGGCTGCGCCTGGAAACCATCTGCCGCTCGGTCGCCCACTTGCGCGCCCTGGGTATCGTCAACCTGCATGGCCGGCTGGTGGAGATTCTGGACATGCCTGCGCTGATGGCCCTGGAACTGGGTTACCCGGGCAGCCCTCGCCTCACTGAACTGCCAGTCGCCGGCGTGCCTTAGACGCCTGGCTTACCGCGCATCGCCTCGCAACAGCTGAAGGTGTCGGACATGTCGAATTTTCATCTGGCTTACATGCCATTGATCACCTATCCGGATGTGCTCCCCGAGGACGCTGTGGCAGCCGGTGTACAGCTGGCCATCGCGCTGGGTTACGACCTGCATGTCATGACCTTTTCGGTAAGGATCCCCTACCTTTCGCCATCAGTTGGCAGCACACTCCTGAATATCCCCGAGATGATTCGAACAACCGAAAGCAACAGCCGAACCCAGTGCAAAGCGCTGCAGGCCATGGTGAGCGGCCTCGAACACGGCCAGAGCAGTGTGGAATTCTCCACCAGAGAAGTGGTGCCCGGCCTGACGGGTACCGCGGCTGCAGAAGCGTCAAGGTATTTCGACCTGGCCATCCTGCCATGGGCAGTCGACAAGCCAGTCATCCAGGAGCTGGCAGAGTCGGTGATTTTCGGCGCTGGCAGACCATGCGTACTCGTTCCCTCTTTGCCCATCCAGCCTGTCAGGCACATGGCGTTGGCCTGGGACGGCAGCCGCGTCGCGGCGCGAGCGCTGGCTGACGCGTCACACCTGATGAGCTCAGACATGCTGATCACGGTCCTGACCGTGCAGGGGGAAAAGCCACTCGAGCACGGCGCCCTTGCGCAGGACATGGCACACGCCTTACAGCACAGAGGCCTGAACGCTCGGCCGCTGAGCGTGAAGCTGGCCGGGCGCTCGATCGCTGAGTGCCTGCAGCAAGAAGCACTCACCGCCGGCGCCGATCTGTTGGTCATGGGCGGCTTTGGTCATTCGCGCTTGAAAGATTTCATCCTGGGTGGCGCTACCCATGGGGTTCTGCAAGCGCTTCAAATGCCCGTACTGCTGTCACACTGAGCCCCTGCGATCAGCCTCTGCATCACCACATTGCGATACATGCGCAAAATCGTGCATTCGAAAAAGGGCGATGTTTTGCCTTGGCTGGCCCTATCGCCGGCAAGCCGGCGATAGGGCCAGCACACATGCCAGATTACTGCAGCCAGGGCGGCGGCGGTTCTTCGCCCTTGACCGGCCCATGCTCGGCTTCTGTCCGCGCAGCTCGGCGGCGGACATCATCCAGGCGGGCAGCGTCGATTTCGCGCATCACTCCGCCCACGTCCGCGACATGCTCATCATCCTCGAATTCGCCTGTCAACGGGCTGTCCGCACGCAGTTCACCTGCCTCGTACAGCGCCCACATTTCCTGGGCGAAGCGTGTGTCCTTCAATTCCGGTGCAAAGCGCCCGAAATAGTGGGCCATGTTCGCCACGTCACGCTGCAGCATGCTGAAGGCATGGTTGTTGCCGGCGGCATCCACCGCCTGCGGCAGGTCGATGATAACCGGGCCATCGGGGCCCAGCAGCACATTGAATTCGGACAGGTCGCCATGCACCAGGCCGGCACACAGCATCAGCACGATCTGGCGAATGACGAAGGCGTGGTACTCACGCGCTTCATCAGCCTCCAGGTGCACGTCGTTAAGGCGCGGGGCCGCATCGCCATCGGCGTCGGTCACCAGCTCCATCAGCAGTACGCCATCCTGGAAGTCATAGGGTTTGGGCACCCGCACACCGGCATTGGCCAGGCGGAACAACGCTGCCACTTCAGCGTTCTGCCAGGCGTCCTCGGCTTCCTTGCGGCCGTACTTGCTGCCCTTGGCCATCGCCCGGGCCTGGCGGCTGTTGCGTACCTTGCGGCCTTCCTGGTACTCGGCGGCCTGGCGGAAACTGCGTTTGTTGGCCTCTTTATAGACCTTGGCGCACCGTACCTGGGCGCCGCAACGCACCACGTAGACGGCTGCTTCCTTGCCGCTCATCAAGGGTCGCAGTACTTCGTCGACCAGTCCGTCTTCAATCAGCGGTTCGATTCGTTTTGGCGTCTTCATCAGGCTTGTGTTCGGGGTCCTGTCTGGCCTTATGGCTGGGTTGGCGAACATCCTCTCACAGGCTGATGCGTCTTGCTCGTTTGTCTGCTCAGGCGGCGGCCCAGCGCTGCGTTATCCAGTGCCGAACCTGGTCGAATGCCCAGTTGTACAGCACGGTGTAGGGCAAAATGATCACGAAGAAGCCCAGCTCAACCATGAGCGCCTGCCAAAGCGAGATATCCAGCATCCAGGCCGCCACCGGCAGGCACCACACCACCAGCCCCAACTCGAAACCCAGGCCGTGGGCAAAGCGTGCCGCGGCCTTCCAGTGAATGCGTGCGGTACACACCCAACGGTCGACCAGCGCGTTGTAGAGCATGTTCCACACCATCGCGATCAGCGACAGGGTGACCGCAAGGCCACCGGCCGTTGCCAACGACTTGTCCATCACCCAGGACAAAAGCGGCGCGCACAGCAGCACGGCAAACACTTCATAGCCGATGGCATGGACCAGGCGCTCGGTAAAAGAGACTTTTTTCACGGCATTTTCCATCCAGTAGTGAACTTGTGCTTCACATTTTCTTTGATGGAACTGATACTCGCGACATATCTCCTATCGGTTTTATCAATACCTGTGCGCTACTCACCTGAAGCCCTCGTTGCCTTTGTAGAAGCCGCTGCCCTTGGCTCGTTTTCCGCCGCAGCGCGCAAACTGCGCAAGAGCCAGTCGACCATCAGCATCGCAATCGCCAACTTCGAGGCTGACATAGGTTGCGAACTGTTCGACCGTGCAGGCCGCCACCCCACCCTGAATGAGGCCGGCCGCCAGGTCTTGACCCACGTCGAGGCGATCCTCGATGCCAGCGCCCGGCTCGATGCGCTGGCGGTGAGGCTGACCGAACAGGTAGAGCCGCTGGTGTCGGTGGTGATGTCCGACAGTTACAGCGTGACCTTTCAAGGCGCGGTGATAGGTGGCTTCGCCGCCAGCTACCCGCACACCGAACTGCGCTGCGGGCCTTCGGAAGACGCCGACGTTATCGACCTGATCCAGCAGGGCATGGCGCAGATCGGCATCCTTGCAGCGCAGCAGCGCTACCCGGCCGACATCGCCGTGGCACGCCTGCCGGAACATGCGGAATTCGCCGTTTACGTCAGCACCGGGCATGCCTTGGCAAAACAGCCTGGCGTGCAGCCACAGCACCTGGAAAACGAGCGCCAGCTGTATATCCGGACCTACGCGCCGAGCCTGCACCACGGGCGGGGGCAGGCCTGGTCGGCGCCGGATTACCTGACCCTGCTGGAGTTCGCGGTGCGCGGCTTTGGCTGGGCGGAACTGCCCAGGGCGCTGGTGGCACGCTTCGGCAGCGGCCTGGTGGAGTTGCCCGCGGCCGGTTACCCACGCAGAGTCGCGATGGATGTTGCCTGGTCGCGCAGACGAGCCTTGGGCCCCGCCGGGCAATGGTTGGTGCAGCAATTGCTGGTGGGCGGTTCCACGCCCCAGTGACGGCCAATGCGAGCCCCTTTTGGCAGCCAATGAGCGAGACTGGCAGGCCAACAAAGCGCCGGGGTAGAACGTCTATTGATCGTGGCCCGCTTCGACAACCTGCCAACTGTCATCCGGATCGAAACGTTTCATGCCTTGGGCCAACGCTTCGCCCTGGGGCCCCAGGTCCTTCTCGAACACCTGGCCATCATGGCTGACCATGAAGCTCATCACGCCGGTGTCGTTGTACCTGGCCGGCCAGGCGACCATGGCGAAGCCACGGCTCATATGCTTGCCGATCAGGTAACTGTACGCACCACCCGGTGCCGAAGGGCCTTGAGCCTCGAGGATGCGGAAGTGGTAGCCGTACCAGTCATCACCGGGTGCATTCTGGCCGAACAGCGGGCCCAGCGGGCTGACCTGCCCGCCCGTTTCGTCCGCCCAGTACAAGCCGTCGCGCTTGCCGGGTGTGCTGAAAACCTGCCGGGCGTACTCCAGTGCGCCATCACCGTTATGGTCCTGCGTGGCGTAGTCCATCTGCGCATCGTGATAGGCAAGCAGCGACTGCACAGCGGCCAACTCGTCGCGGCCAATGCGCCGGGCACGAATCTCGGCACTGCCGGCCTTGAGGTCAAAGCGCCAGCCGCTGGCAGTTCGAGTGAGCGGAATGGGCAAGGTCCACTGCTCGCTGCCCACCGCCAGAATGGCCTGCCGGTCACCGTGCATCTGGATCTGGTGCTGCTGGTGGTACTGCTGCACGAACGCATCCACGTCGCTGCGCTGCACACCTTCGCGGGGGATGTAGGTGCGCCAGTCGTCACCGAGCAATTGCGTCAGGCGCGCCTGGTCTGCCTGCTCCACCCCCAGCGCCTCGACGAAGGCTGCGGCGGCCTTCTCTGGCGTGGGGAATGCCTGCTGCGCAGTGGCCAGGCATGACCAGGCGGCGCCAAGGGCAAACAGCCACAGGCCCAGCGACGACTTGCTTTGGCTCATGTTCATCGACGCCCCCCTCCACCACGGTGCATGGCCGCACTGGGCCGGGAGATGGTATGGCCCGCCGCACGCGATGCACTCGGCCGCTTGGCGAGCGCCTGGCTGGTGCGGCCACGGTTGGCCTGCGCCGCAGAGCGTGAGGGGGATCGCACGCCGTCGAACGCATTGTTCTTCGCCCTCCCAGCGCTATTGCCCGGTTTGTTGTGCAGCGCCTGGCGTGCCTGGCCGTTTGCCTGCCGGTGCTCCGCAGCACGGGGCCTGCTGGCCTGGGCTTCGCGAGCCCGGTCACGGGCTTCACGATTGCTGGTGGCCGGGCGTTCGATACCCGCCCGGTCCATCGAAGCACGGGCGCGATCGCGTGCCTGTGCACGCTGGGCATCGTCGCCACGGTAAGCTGCACGCTGGCTGGCACCGTCGAGCTGGCGGCCGAATTGCTGGCGGCTGCGGTTGTCACGGTACGGCACCCCATCGCGGTGCACGGCGTTGTGCTGCCAGGTGTTCTGGTTGTTGGCGATGCGGTTGTTGACGTTGATGTTGTTGTAACGATTGACGTCGATATCGATGTCGTTGCGCCCCCAGTCGCAATCGCCCCACAGCGAGTTGACGATCGCAACGCCAGTACCGAACGCCAGCCCGGCCAACAGCGCGCTGCCGGCGTAGTACAGCGGCGATGGCGGGTAATACACCGGCGGTGATGCGGGGTAGGCCCAGGTTCCGTAAGCGGTGGTCGGGTTGTAGGTGGGCACATACACCACCTGCGGGTCGGCCGGCTGGATGATGATGGTGCTGGAGGACGAACTGCTGGCCGGTGCCGCTTGCGAGCTGGGCGCGGCTGCCGGGGCAGCCTGCACCGTGACGTTCTGGTACTGGTTGCTCTGCAGGTTGCCTGCGGCCTTGGCCTGCTGGCGCAGACGCTGCACGGCACCCATCACATCATCAGGCTGGGCCAGAAACGCATCCCCAAGGCGCTGCACCCACACCGGGTCCTGCCCGAGAACCACCAGTACCTGCGGGAACGCCACCAATGCCTGGACACTCGGGTCCCAGGCCTGCGTCGCCACTTGTTTGACAGCCTCATCACCCTGAGCCTTGGGATTGGCCTTGGACCACGTCACTGCTTCGGCCACTTCACCGGGATAGGTGGCGGCCATCAGTACCTGTGCCAGCAGCGCGTCGGGATACAGCGCAATCGGCGCGAGCATCTGGTCCAGTTGCTCGGGGTTGAACACTGCCTGCTTGGCGGGTGCCGCCTCGGCGGCCGGTGCAGGCTCTTGCGCCTGGACCAGGCCTGGTTCACCACCCAGGCAAAGCAGAAGCGCCACGGCACATAACAATGGCATGCGCATCACAGTATCCCTCTGGCCCATACCGCGTGGAACTTAAGGTTAGCAAAGGCTGCCGTTCTCACACGGTGCTATCGATAGTCACTATCGAGAATGGCAATTTCTAATGATCGCGTCGGCTCAATAATCTTGCTCCATCGATTCGTCACACACCCATCTCCCGAATCCTGGAGCTTGCCGATGAACACTACGGCCCGCCTGCTGTTCGCCACCCTGTCCGCCGCTGCCATTGCCGTGCTCAGCGGTTGCGCCACCCACCCCGAACTGCGCCCCTACACCGCAGAAGAAACCCGCCAGCTGCAGCTCGAAGCCATCCAGCGCCAGGCACTCTCCCTGGATGAGTACGAGCTGCGCAAACGCGTGATCCTGCGCGCCGCCAGCGAACAGGTGGTGACCGAGGTGGCGGAGCCGGCCGGGGCGATAAAAGGTTGAATTGAAAGCCAGGCCATACGCTCACGTGCGGCCCCTGATCGACATCACCACCCGTTTGAAGCAGACCACGCTGTTTTCCCCGCCAGCCAACACGGGTATCCTGTGCCGCTCAAGCGCAAGCCTTCCAGGACGGTGACCATGACCAGGCCCCTTCTGTTGCTCAGTGCGGCCCTGCTGTTCAGCCCGGTGCTGCAAGCGCAGCAGATCCAACGCCAACTGGGCGATTTCGACTTCAAACTTGGCACCACGCCTTCACGCAGCATGGCCCAGGGGCTGATCTCGCCCAGCGCCAGCGGCGCCTTTCACGGTGGCCTGGACCTCAGCCACCCAAGCGGTTGGTACGTGGGCCAGTATGCGCCGAGCATGGGCGTGACGCCTGACTCCACACTGCGCCTTGACAGCTACCTGGGCTACAAGCACCACTTCGACAGCACACTGGGTTACGAAGTAGGCCTGATCCACTACAGCCAGCCGAACATCGCAGGGCCGGACAGCTATGCGTTGTATGGCGGCATTTCGGTCATGGGCAGCCGAATCGGCGGGGCCTGGCGTGACAACCCGGACAATCGCACCGGCACCCTGTTCGCCGATTTTGGCCAACTGCCGCTGTTCGACATCGACCTCACGGTCAAACTCGCCCATCACCGCCTGGGCACGCCCTTCACCATCGGCGACGGCAGCCAGGTGAATGCGTTCTCCGACTGGTCGCTGGAGCTGTCGCGCCCCTGGCTGGGCATCGACCTGAACCTGATCTACAGCAACTCCGACCTCAACGGCGGGGGCTGCGGTGCCTATGCCGGTATCAACACGTATTGCGAGAGCATGCTGACGTTCAAGGCTCAGCGCAGTTTCTTCTAGGGGGCCAGGGGCGGTTGCAGTGCGCTGCCTGCCCCTTCAGGCATCAAGGTGGCGATCAACGCCCTCACCGTCCCTGGCAACGCATCCAGCTCACGCACCAGAATGCTCCGCTCGCGCACGGCCCACGCTTCATCCAGTTCGATGGTGACCAGGTTCATGGTCTGGCTGTGCCGGACAGCCGCTGACTCGGGGATGATGCCAATCCCCACGCCCGCCTCCACCAGCCGGCATATGGCCTCGAAGCTCGACAGCTGGATACGCAGCGACAGATTCAGGCCCATGCGTTCGACATGGTCGCGCAGGAAGCTGAGCAAGGTGCTGCCGTCGTGCAGGCCGATATGCTGAAACGCCAGCGTCTGCTTCAGCGTGACCTGCCTGCTGGCAGCCAGCTCATGCCCTGCAGGCACGATCAGCACCAGCCGGTCGGTACTGAAGTGCAGCACCTGCAAACCGCTGGCTTCCACGGGGCCTGCGATGATGCCCATGTCGCTGCTGCCATCGAGCACACCGCGCACGATATCCCGCGACAGGCGCTCCTGCAGGTCCACGGTCACGCCGGGACGTTTGGCGAGAAAGCCCGCCAGCACTTCGGGCAGAAACTCGGTCACTGCGGTGGTGTTGGCAAAGATGCGGATATGCCCGGCCGAATCGGTGCCGAACTGGGCGAACTCGGCTTTCAGGTAGTCCACTTGGCGCATGATCAAACGCGCATGCATGAGCAGTTTTTGCCCGGCCGGGGTCAGTTCGACACCCCGGCTGTCGCGGTACAGCAGACGCGTGTCGAGCTGCGCCTCCAGGGCCTTGACGCGCGCACTTGCAGCTGCCGGTGAGAGGAATGCGCGCCGCGCGCCTTGGGTCAGGCTCGGTGACTCGCCGATATGAATGAACAGCCTCAGGTCTGCCAGATCAAAATGCATGGGCCTATCCGAATGTGGAGCAGGCGTTCAGCATACATGAACGCTGCCTTACATAAATGCAAATTCACAGAATGCCAAGTCCCTCGCATGATCGCTGCATAACAACAAATGCAGAGGCCAATGGTTATGACTGCTACGCACCCGCCCACGGATTACAGCGCCTGGATCGGCCGCACGGAAGAGGCCGTCGATGAGCTCAGCCGCAACCTGATCAAACGTATCGCCGCCACCTTCGGCGAAGCCGCCCCCGCCGTGGGTCAGCCCCTGCCGCCGCTGTGGATGTGGTGCTTTTTCCAGGAGCCGGTGGCCGAATCGCAACTGGGCAGCGATGGTCACCCGGCGCGCGGCGGCTTCCTGCCGCCCGCCGACAATCGCAACCGCATGTGGGCCGGGGGGCGCGTCGAATTCTTTACCCCGCTCAAGGTCGGCGCCGAGGCCCATCGCCTGTCGACCATCGTGCATATCGAAGAGAAGCACGGCCGCACGGGCGCCTTGCTGTTCGTCACGGTGCGCCACGAGTACTCCCAGCAGGGCGAACTGTGCGTACGTGAAGAGCAGGATATCGTCTACCGCGAACCGAACCCGCCCAAATTGAGCAGCGCCGCGCCAACCGCCCCAGGCGACTGGAGCGAGGCCGTCACGCCCTCCCCGACTCTGCTGTTCCGTTACTCCGCCGTCACCTTCAACGGCCACCGCATCCACTATGACCACCCCTACGTCACCGATACCGAAGGCTACGCGGGCCTGGTCGTGCACGGTCCCTTGATCGCCACCCTGACCCTGCGCGCCTTCCTGCGCGCCAACCCCGGCAAGCGCCTGCGCCAATTCGCCTACCGCGGCGTACGCCCACTGACCGTGCCCACGCCATTCGAAGTGGCCGGGCGCATCGGCGCACCGGGCCAGGCGCAACTGTGGGCCGGTAATGCCGACGGCGTGGCGCAGAGCGCCGACGTGCTTTTCGACTGAGAACTGGACAGGGAACCCCGCATGCATACGTACGACAGTGATGACCTCAATGCCATCCGCGAAGGCGTGCGCGCCTTGTGCGCCGAATTCGACGCCAGCTACTGGCGCAAAATCGATGAAGAAAAAGGCTTCCCTGAAGCCTTTGTAAAAGCCATGACCGATGCCGGGTGGCTGTCGGCGATGATTCCGGAGCAGTACGGCGGATCGGGCCTGGGCCTGGCTGAAGCCTCGGTCATCCTCGAAGAAGTGAATGCCTGCGGTGGCAACTCCGGCACCGTGCATGGGCAGATGTACAACATGTTCACCTTGCTGCGCCATGGCAGCGAGGAACAGAAGCGCCACTACCTGCCCAAGCTGGCCAGTGGCGAGCTGCGCCTGCAGTCGATGGGTGTGACCGAGCCCACCACCGGTACCGACACCACCAAGATCAAGACCACCGCGGTGCGCCAGGGCGACAAGTACGTGATCAACGGGCAAAAAGTGTGGATCTCGCGGGTTCAGCACTCCGACCTGATGATCCTGCTGGCCCGCACCACGCCTTTGCCTGAGGTGAAGAAAAAGTCCGAGGGCATGTCGATCTTCCTGGTCGACCTGCGCGACGCCATTGGCAAGGGCCTGACCGTGCAGCCGATCGCCAACATGGTCAACCACGAGACCAACGAGCTGTTCTTCGACAACCTGGAACTGCCGGCCAGCAGCCTGATCGGCGAAGAAGGCAAAGGCTTCAGGTACATCCTCGACGGCCTCAACGCCGAACGTACCTTGATTGCCGCCGAGTGCATCGGTGACGGCCGCTGGTTCGTCGAAAAAGCCAGCGCCTATGCCCGTGACCGCGTGGTGTTCGGCCGGCCGATCGGGCAGAACCAGGGCGTGCAGTTCCCCATCGCCGAAGCGCACATCGAAATCGAAGCCGCCGACCTGATGCGCTGGCGCGCCTGCGCCGAATACGACAGCGGGCAGAATGCCGGGGCCAGCGCCAACATGGCCAAGTACCTGGCGGCGAAGGCCTCGTGGGAAGCCGCCAATGCGTGCCTGCAAACCCATGGCGGGGTTGGCTTCGCCTGCGAATACGACGTCGAGCGCAAGTTCCGCGAGACCCGCCTGTACCAGGTGGCGCCGATTTCCACCAACCTGATCCTGTCCTACGTGGCCGAGCACCTGCTCGAACTGCCGCGCAGCTTCTGAGGGCCTGAGCATGCAGCATACCCACGCCCTGGCCGGCTTTCTCGCCGACCTGCGCTACACGCACCTGCCCGGCCACGTGCTGGACCGCACTGAAGACCTGTTCCTGGACTGGCTTGGCTCGGCCTTTGCCAGCCAAGGCGCGCACCCGATCCCGCTGTTCGAGCGCTATGCCGAACGCATGGGGCCTGCGCAGGGCAATGCTCGAGTATTGACCAGCGGGCGCACGTCATCCCCCTACTTCGCTGCCCTGGTCAATGGCGCGGCCTCTCACCTGGTCGAGCAGGACGACCTGCACAACAGCTCGGTGCTGCACCCGGCGACCGTGGTGTTTTCTGCCGTACTGGCGGCGGCACAGGACCTTGGCAAGTCTGGCCAGGACCTGCTGCTGGCTGCAGTCGCCGGCTATGAAGCCGGCATCCGCATCGGTGAATTCCTCGGTCGCTCGCATTACCGCATCTTCCATACCACCGCCACTGTCGGCACCCTGGCCGCAGCCGTCGGGGTGGGCAAACTGCTGGGCTTCAACCAGGCGCAGTTCATCAACCTGCTCGGCAGCGCCGGCACCCAGGCCGCCGGGCTCTGGGAGTTCCTGCGCGACGCCGCCGATTCGAAGCAGTTGCATACCGCCAAGGCCGCCGCCGACGGCTTGCTGGCCGCCTACCTCACCGCCGATGGCCTGAGCGGTGCACGCAATATCCTCGAAGGCGAACAGGGCATGGCCGCCGGCATGTCCAGCGATGCCGACCCGGCGCGCCTGAGCGACCGTCTGGGCACGCGCTGGGCGCTGGTGGAAACCTCGTTCAAGTACCACGCTTCGTGTCGCCATACCCACCCCGCCGCCGATGCCTTGCTGCTGCTGATGCAGCGCGAAGGCCTTGGCCATGAACAGATCGCCAGGGTCGTCACCCGCGTGCATCAGGGCGCGATCGATGTGCTTGGCCGCGTCACCACACCTGCCACCGTGCACCAGGCCAAGTTCTCCATGGGTACCGTACTTGGCCTGATTGCGGTGCATGGCAGCGCGCAACTCATCGACTTCCGTGACCTGGCGCTGACCGACCCACAGGTCGCGCACTTTCGCGAGCACGTCGAGATGCAACTGGACGCCGAAGTGGACGCCGCCTACCCCAAGAGGTGGCTGGGCCGCGTGGACGTTACCTGCACCGATGGCCGCAGCTTCAGCGCCGCCATCGACGAACCTAAAGGCGACCCCGGCAACACCCTGTCGCGCCCGGAGCTTGCGGCCAAGTTTCAGCGCCTGCTGGCGTATTCCGGCGCGCGCAGCCCGGCCCAGGGCCAGGCATTGATCGAGCGCGTCTGGCAACTGCGCGACGCCCGCTCGCTGGCTGATCTGCACTGAACACCAACAGGTGACCCTATGACCCAAACAACGCCCCGCCCGCTGGACGGCATCACCGTGATCAGCCTGGAGCACGCTATCGCGGCCCCCTTCTGCACCCGCCAACTGGCCGACCTCGGCGCCCGCGTGATCAAGGTCGAGCGCCCTGGCAGCGGCGACTTCGCCCGCGGCTACGATCAGCGTGTCGATGGCCTGGCCTCGCACTTCGTCTGGACCAACCGCTCCAAGGAAAGCCTCACCCTGGACCTCAAGCAGGACGCCGCCGACGGTATTCTCGAGGCCCTGCTGGCCAAGGCGGATGTGCTGGTGCAAAACCTCGCACCGGGCGCGGCAGCGCGCATGGGCTTGTCGTTCGACGCCCTGCACGCCCGCTTCCCAGGGCTTATCGTGTGCGATATCTCCGGGTATGGCGAAGGCGGCCCTTATGAAAAGAAAAAGGCCTACGACCTGCTGATCCAGAGCGAAGGCGGCTTTCTCTCGGTAACCGGTGGCCCTGGCGAAAACGACATGGCCAAGGCCGGCTGCTCGATCGCCGATATCGCCGCCGGCATGTACGCCTATACCGGCGTGCTCTCGGCGTTGCTGCTGCGTGACAAGACCGGCATCGGCAGCCGCATCGACGTGTCGATGCTCGAAAGCCTGGTGGAGTGGATGGGCTACCCGATGTACTACTCCTACGACGGCGCGCCGCCTCCCCCGCGCGCCGGCGCTTCGCACTCCACCATCTACCCGTATGGGCCGTTCCCAACCGGCGGTGGCGGCACGATCATGCTTGGCCTGCAGAACGAACGGGAATGGGCCTTGTTCTGCGAAAAGGTGCTGCTTGACCCGGCGCTGGCCAGTGATGACCGCTTCAATGCCAACTTCAAGCGCTCAGATAACCGCGAGGTGCTGCGGCAGATCATCATCGAGGGCTTCGCCAGCCTGTCGCTGGACGAGGTAGTGGCACGCCTTGAAGATGCGCAAATCGCCAACGCCCGGGTCAACGACATGCACGGGGTGTGGCAACACCCGCAGTTGCAGGCCCGCGGCTGCTGGCGTGAAGTGGACAGCCCGGCCGGCAAGCTGCCCTCGCTGCTGCCACCAGGGCGCAACGCGGCCTTTGCCCCGCGCATGGACGCCGTGCCGGCGCTGGGGCAACACACCCAGGGCATCCTCGGCGAGTTGGGCTTCAGCCCGGCAGAGCAAGCCAGCCTGGCCGCAGGTGGTGTGGTATGAACAGTGTGCGCTCTGCACTGTTCGTACCCGGCAGCCGGCCTGAGCGTTTCGCCAAGGCGCTGGCGGCAGGGGCCGATGCCGTCATCGTCGATTTCGAGGATGCCGTGGAGGAACCCCTCAAGCGCCAGGCCCGGGACCACCTGGAGGCGTTCCTGCAGGCCACGCCATTGGCGTCGGTGTGGGTCCGGGTGAATGCGCCGCAGCACGCCGAGCATGCGGCAGACCTGGCCTTCTGCGCGCAGCAGCCTGGCATCGCCGGCGTGCTGCTGCCCAAGGTGGAAAACGCCGCACAGGTGGCCGTTGCCCGGCACACCGGCAAACCGGTATGGCCCATTATCGAAAGCGCCAAGGGCCTGCTCGCGCTGGAGCAGATCGCCCATGCCGAGGGGGTCGAGCGGTTGTCGTTCGGCAGCCTCGACTTGGCGCTGGATCTACACTTGAACACCGACAGCGCTGCTGCCAGGCAGTTTCTCGACCAGGCGCGCATGGCCGTGCAGCTACACTCGCGGGGTGCCGACCTGCTGCCGCCGCTCGATGGCGTGTTTCCTGCCATTGGCGACGCCGAAGGGTTGCACCAGGCGATGCGGCATGCCTACGACCTGGGGTATGGCGGGGCGTTGTGCATTCACCCCAGGCAAGTGCCGGTGATTCACGCGGCACTCGCACCCGACGCCCAAGCGCTGGCCTGGGCCCGGCGGGTGCTGGCGGCGAGCGCCGCAGCGAACGGGGCCGGTGCGTTTCAGCTGGACGGGCAGATGGTGGATGCGCCGGTCGTGTTCCGGGCGCAGCGGTTGTTGGCACAGGCGTCCGGTTGAACTGGGTTGGCGTTCGGCTACACCGAATGCCGCCTTACACAAATGCTAATTCACCACACGCAAGCCATTGGTCCATCGTTACATCCATCCTCCTACAAAAATAAATCTGAGGTGACATCGATGTTCAAGCTGACCCAGGCGCTGTTCTGCGCCGCCGCAGTGTCCATGGCCGGCCTTGCACAGGCTGCCGATCCGATCATCATCAAGTTCGCCCACGTGGTGGCCGACAGCACGCCCAAAGGCCAAGGTGCACTGATGTTCCAGAAGCTGGTGGCGGCGGACCCGCAGCTCAAGGACAAGGTCAAGGTCGAGGTCTACCCCAACTCGTCGCTGTTCGGCGACGGCAAGGAGATGGAAGCGCTACTGTTGGGTGATGTACAGATGCTGGCGCCTTCACTGGCCAAGTTCGAGCACTACAACAAACAGGTGCAGATCTTCGACCTGCCGTTCCTGTTCGACGACCTGGCGGCCGTCGACCGTTTCCAGCAAGGCCCGCAGGGCAAGGCACTGCTGACCTCGATGGACGACAAAGGCATCCACGGCCTGGCCTACTGGCACAACGGCCTCAAGCAGCTGTCGGCCAACAAGAAAGTGATCCTGCCCAAAGATGCCCGCGGCCTGAAATTCCGCGTGCAAGCCTCCAGCGTGCTCGAAGAGCAGTTCAAGGCGATCCGTGCCAACCCGCGCAAGATGAGCTTTGCCGAGGTTTATCAGGGCCTGCAGACCGGCACGGTCAATGGCACCGAAAACACCTGGTCGAACTACGAAAGCCAGAAGGTCAACGAGGTGCAGCCGTTCTTCACCGAGACCAACCACGGCCTGATCGACTACATGGTGATCACCAACGCCAAGTTCTGGAACGGCCTGCCTGAGGACGTGCGTGGCGAGCTGCAAACGCTCATGGACCAGGTCACCGTCGAGGTGAACAAACAGGCCGAAGCCCTGAACCAGACCTCCAGGCAGAAAATCATCGATGCCAAGACCAGCGAGATCGATGCCCTGACTGCCGAGCAGCGCCAGCAATGGCGTGAGGCCATGCGCCCGGTGTGGGACAAGTTTTCCGATCAGATCGGCGCTGACTTGATCAAGGCAGCCGAGGCCGCCAACAAGGCTTCCTGACAGCCGCACGCCCTGCCCCGGCCACCTGTTGCACAGGTGGCCAGCCCTCTCTCTGTCTGGAGAATTCCTATGCAATCGCTCAGGCGTGTCTGGGAGCACTTCGAGGAGGGCATGATCGCCCTTCTCCTGGCGGCCATGACCTTGGTGACCTTCGTCTACGTAGCACTGAACAACCTCTATACCGTGTTCTACACGCTCAGTGACCACTGGGCTTTTGCCAGTGACCTGCTGCTGGGCATCGGCGACCACCTGATGGGCTACGCCCAGGAAATGACCTGGAGCATCGCCCTGACCAAGGCGCTATTCGGTTGGCTGATCTTTTTCGGGATCGCCTATGGCGTGCGCACCGCTGGCCACTTGGGTGTCGACGTACTGGTGCGGCGCACCCGCAAGCCAGTGCAACGGGTACTGGCGATGATCGCCTGTGCCTGTTGCCTGGCGTATGCCGGGCTGTTCCTGGTGGCCAGCATCAAATGGGTAAGCGCCGTGCTTGTGGCCGGCATCGGCGCCGAAGACCTGGACCGCTATGGCATCAAGGTCGGCCATATCGCGCTGATCGTGCCCTTCGGTTTCGCCTTGGTCATTGTCCGCTACCTGGAGATCCTCTATCGCCTGTTCACCCATCGCCAGTATGGCCTGGGCCTGGCCGACGAGGCTGCAGAGGCGAGCAAGCTGGCCAACCCGGGTGAGGAGCATCACTGATGACGGTTATCTGCCTGTTCCTGTTGTTGTTCGTGTTCATGTTCCTGGGGGTGCCGATCGCAATTTCGCTGGGCTTGTCGGGCGCACTTTCAATCCTGATGTTCAGCCAGGACTCGTTGAGCTCGCTGGCGATCAAGCTGTTCGAGACCTCCGACAGCTACACCTTCCTGGCCATCCCGTTCTTCCTGCTGTCGGGCGCGTTCATGACCACCGGTGGCGTGGCCCAGCGGCTGATCGACTTCGCCAACGCCTGTGTCGGGCACATCCGTGGCGGCCTGGCCATTGCCGCAGTGCTGGCATGCATGCTGTTCGCCGCGTTGTCGGGCTCGTCGCCGGCCACGGTCGCGGCGGTGGGCTCGATTGCCGTTGCCGGCATGGTGCGCTCCGGTTACCCCCGCGAGTTCGGCGCGGGGATCATCTGCAACGCCGGCACCCTGGGCATCCTGATTCCGCCTTCGATCGTCATGGTGGTGTACTCGGCGGCGACCGAAACCTCGGTAGGCAAGCTGTTCATGGCCGGTGTGGTGCCAGGCATCCTGCTCGGCCTGGCGCTGATGGTGACGATCTACATCGTCGCCCGGATCAAGAAACTGCCCGCACAACCTCGTGCCAGTTTTGCCGAATGGTTGAGTACCGCCAGGCGCGCGTTCTGGGGGCTGTTGCTGCTGGTGATCATCCTGGGCGGCATCTACAGCGGCATGTTCACCCCCACCGAGGCGGCCGCCGTGGCAGCGGTGTACTCAGCGTTCATCGCGCTGTTCGTGTACAAGGACATGCGCCTGCGCGACTGCCCGAAGGTATTGCTGGAGTCGGGCCGGCTGACCATCATGCTTTTGTTCATCATCGCCAACGCCATGTTGTTCGCCCATGTGCTGACCACCGAGCAGATCCCCCAGCAGATCACCCAGTGGGTGCTGTCCGAGGGCCTGACGCCGATCGGTTTCCTGATCATGGTCAACGTGGTACTGCTGGTGGCGGGCAGCTTCATGGAGCCGTCGGCGATCATCCTGATTCTCGCGCCGATCTTCTTCCCGATCGCCATGAAGCTTGGGATCGACCCGATTCATCTGGGGATCGTCATGGTGGTGAACATGGAGATCGGCCTGGTGCATCCGCCGGTGGGGCTGAACCTGTTCGTGACTTCAGCGGTGACGGGCCTGACGCTGGGGCAGACGATTCGCGCCGCGCTGCCGTGGCTGTCGATCCTGCTGCTGTTCCTGGTGCTGGTGACTTACGTGCCGTTCATTTCGCTGGCACTGCCGCAGTGGTTGGGCATGCCGTAATGCACTGATCTTCCGGGCCCCATCGCCAGCGATGGGGTCAGTGCAGGCATCAGATCCCTCCACCCTCCAGCACCTGCGACATGACCTTGGCCAATGCCGTGACCATCACATCCGCCGTCGGCCGGTGGACGATGACGATTTCGTAGCTGTCCACCTCAGGCAACCCGTGTTGCCTGCCAAGCACCCGATGCTCAGGGGTCGCCGCCCGTGGTGGCAACAGGCTGATGCCCATGCCGTCGGCCACCGCGGCCTGGATGCCACTGAGGCTGGAGCTGGTGAAACTGATGCGCCAGCGCCGGCCCATGCCTTCGATGGCGGTGATCATGTCATCGCGGTACAAGCCGCGTGGCGGAAAGGTCACCAGCGGGATCGGGTCGAGCTCGAAGGACGGCATGCGTGCGCTGTCGATCCACTGCAGACGCTCGGGCCAGCACGCCACGCCTTCGCGGCTGTTGCGTCGCTGCTTGAGCAACACCAGGTCAAGTTCGCCATTGTCATAGGCCTGGCTGAGGTCGCGGCACAGGCCGCTGGTGACCTCCAGCTTGACCTGCGGGTGCAGCCGGCTGAATGCCGACAGCGCGTTGGTGGTGCGCCCGCCGACGAAATCTTCGGGAACGCCCAAACGTACGGTGACGCCGACCATGGCACCGGCCAAAGCCTCGAGCATCTGGTCGTTCAATGCCAGCATGTGCCGGGCGTAGCCGAGCAAGGTCTGGCCGGCGTCGGTCGGCAACACGTCACGGTTACCGCGCACCAGCAGGCGGTGGCCGACCATGTCCTCGAGACGCCGGACTTTCTGGCTGATGGTCGATTGCGTCGAATGCAGGCGTGCGGCAGCGGTGGTGAAGCTGCCACAATCGGCCACCACGACAATGGCACGCAGCAGGTCGAGGTCGAACAGAGCCCTATTCGATTTAACGCTGATAGACATCCGGGTATTCAACTTTTGAATGACAAGGTTGTCTTCTACCATGGCTAATCGCCAAGCGCCACGCCTTCGCGCCGCGGGTCGGCGCCCCCCGCCCAGCCTGCGCCGGTACGCTGGATGATCTGCATGCCGCTGGTCATGGTCATGGGCGTCACCTCATGGCCCCAGGCCGCCAATTGCCGGACCAGCGCCGGGCTGGTCAGCCCGGCTTCCACTTCGGTACCGGCGTTACGGCTGCCGAAGTTGGGCAGGTTGCTGGCCTGTTGCGGGTCGAGCCGCCAGTCCAGCAAACCCACCAGCGCCTTGTTCACGTAGCCGATGATCTGCGAGCCACCGGGTGATCCGAGGCTGGCCACCAGTTCCCCGGACGCCTGCGAAAACACCAGGGTCGGGGCCATCGCCGACAACGGCCGCTTGCCCGGTTCAACCCGGTTGGCAACGGGCTTGCCGTTCTCCTGTGGGATGAAGGAAAAGTCGGTCAACTGATTGTTCAGCAGGAAGCCCTTGACCATCAGGTGCGAACCGAATGCCGCCTCTACCGAAGTGGTCATAGCCAGCGCCTGACCGCTGTCATCCACCGCCGAAAGGTGCGAGGTGGAGATGCGCAACGGCGAACGGTCCGGGGCCAAGGCCAGGTCCGCGCCCTGCGGCTTGCCCGGTCGCGCATGTTTCATGCTGAAGTCGCCTATCAGCTCTGCCCGCCCGGCCAGGTACCCCGGGGCGGTCAATGCCTTGAGCGGTATCGGCACATAGTCGCTGTCGGCCAGGTACTGGGCACGGTCGGCGTAGGCCAGCCGTTCGGCCTCGGCGATCAGGTGAACGGCCAGCGGCGCGGGCTCAAGGCCTGCCGGCGAAGCACTGACGCTGGGCGGCAGCTTCGCAAGGTCGCGTTGTGGCATGGCGTGCTGCAGCGCCTCGAGGATGCCCAAGGTCTGCAGCACCGTCACTGCACCTGATGATGGCGGCGGCATGCCGCAGATCTGCCAGGCCTTGTAAGGGCCGCATAACGGCGTGCGCTCCTTGGCCTGGTACTGGCGCAGATCCTCCAGTGACAGGAGCCCGGCATTGGCATGCGCCTGTACCTGGGTGACGATCGCTTCGGCAATTTCACCGGTATAGAACGCATCGACGCCCTGCTGTGCGATACGTTCGAAGGTATGCGCAAGTTCGGGGTTGCGCAGCAGCGCCCCCACCGCCAGCGGCTGGCCGTGCTCATCCAGGAAATAGCGGGCCATGGTGGGTGAACCGGCGATGAAAGGGTCACCCGCCAGCAACGCGTGCAGGCGCTCGGACACAGGGAAGCCACTGCGTGCCAAGGCAATGGCCGGCGCGAACAGTTGATGCCACGGTAGCTTGCCATGTTGCTCGTGCGCCATTTTCAAGGCACGCAGCACCCCTGGTACGCCTACCGAGCGCCCGCCGATCTGCGCTGCCCGGAACGGCATCGGGGTGCCGTCCGGTTGCAGAAAGAGCGTTGGCGTCACTGCGGCCGGCGCGGTCTCGCGGCCGTCGAATGCCTGTACCCGTTTGCCGTCCCAGTACAAGATGAACGCCCCACCGCCAATGCCGCTCGATTGCGGCTCGACCAAGGTGAGTACCATTTGCATGGCAATTGCCGCATCGATGGCACTGCCACCGGCGCGCAGCATCGCCCGCCCGGCTTCGCTGGCCAGCGGGTTGGCAGCCGCCACCATGTGCCGGTTGGCGTGAACCGGTTGCAGGCCGGAGCGGTAACCTGACCCAAGCTCAGGGGGCGCGGGCAGCGGCTGGTCGGCCCAAGCCCATTGGCTGGCCAGGGCAAGGCACAGGGTGCTGATCAATCGGGTTGGCGATGGCATTGGTGGCGTCCTGTCGAAGTGCATGCCTTGGGCGCCCAACATAAACCAGGCCATGTACTGCGCAAAGCGCCGTGGCACCACCTCGACATTCAATGCAGAATTTTTCGTATACAAAAATGAACATTTCTGGTTACATCAACCCGCGCCTACGACAGTGGTAATCGCCGCTGCGTATTGCGACAGGCTAAAGCCATGCATTACCCCTATCTGCTCATTCCCTTCGAGCGCCCTCTGCGAATCGACGCATTCGCCGTTCACCCGTCGCCCTATGCACCCATCCGCCGTCTCGCGCCTAGTCTTTGTGACTCAGTGGTGTCGGCGCGTGCGCGGCTGCGCTGACTGGCCCTGCTGCCCACGCCGTGTTTTCCACACCGAGCCTGGTTGCCCTCGAGAAAAAACCAGGTGTCCGCACTGACGAATTGCACCCCGCCCTTGGCGGGAAGGAATACCTATGCCCAAGACTTTGCTGATAAAGAACGCCGAACTGCTGGTGACGATGGACGGCGAGCGCCGCGAGATCAGACGCGGCGGCCTGTTCATAGAAGACAACCTGATCAAGCAGGTCGGCCCCAGCGACGAGCTGCCCCAGCACGCCGACGAGATTCTGGACATGACCGGCAAGGTGGTCATCCCGGGGCTGGTCAACACACACCATCACATGTATCAAAGCCTCACCCGCGTGGTCCCGGCGGCCCAGGACGGTGAACTGTTCAACTGGCTGACCAACCTTTACCCGATCTGGGCACGGTTGACGCCCGAGATGATCGCGGTATCGACCCAGACCGCGATGGCCGAACTGATTCTCTCCGGCTGCACCACCTCCAGCGACCACCTGTACATCTACCCCAATGGCTGCAAGCTCGACGACAGCATCCACGCCGCCGGGGAAATCGGCATGCGTTTCCACGCCGCACGCGGCAGCATGAGCGTGGGCCGCAGCCAAGGCGGGCTGCCGCCGGACTCGGTGGTGGAAAAGGAAAGCGACATCCTCAAGGAGTCGCAGCGCCTGATTGAGGACTACCATGACGCCAGCCATGGCTCGATGCTGCGTGTGGTCGTGGCGCCCTGCTCGCCGTTCTCGGTCAGCCGCGACCTGATGCGTGAAGCGGCGGTGCTGGCACGCAACTACGGGGTTTCGCTACACACCCATTTGGCTGAAAACGTCAACGATATCGCTTACAGCCGCGAAAAGTTCGGCATGACCCCTGCCGAATACGCCGAGGACCTGGGCTGGGTCGGCCACGATGTGTGGCACGCGCACTGCGTGCAACTCGACCAGCACGGCATCGAGCTGTTCGCCCGTACCGGCACCGGCGTGGCTCACTGCCCATGCTCAAACATGCGCCTGGCCTCGGGTATTGCACCGATCCGCAAGATGCGCGACCACGGGGTGCCCGTAGGCCTGGGCGTCGACGGCTCGGCCTCCAACGATGGCGCCAGCATGATCGGTGAAGTGCGCCAGGCGCTGCTGCTGCAGCGTGTCGGCTTCGGCCCTGATGCGATGACCGCACGCGAAGCGCTGGAAATCGCCACCCTCGGCGGTGCCAAGGTGCTCAACCGTAATGACATCGGCGCCTTGGCGCCGGGCATGGTCGCCGACTTCGTCGCCTTCGACCTCGGCCATGTCGCCTACGCAGGCGCACACCATGACCCGCTTGCGGCCTTGGTGTTCTGCACTCCGACTCAGGTCGATACCAGCGTGATAAACGGCCGTGTAGTGGTCAAGGACGGCCGCATCACCACCGTCGACCTGCCGCTGGTGCTGGAGCGCCACAACCAGTTGGCCCGTCAGTTGGTTACCGGCGATTGATAGCGGCCTGCAAGCCTGTAGAGCGGCGCGCAGGCGCCGCTTTTACTGCCCCTGTGCAAGGCGCTGTCAAAGCACCTTCACCGCTCGACCGATGAACTGCACAGGCCCGGTTGGGCGTCCGGTCGGCGAGCCGCCCGCTCTTTCCAGGGTCAGTTCGAACAGTTGGTTGGGCTCCAGGGGAGGCAGGTCATGCGCGGGCACGCGATATTGCTCGCCAGGTTTGACCAGGCCCAGCGACAGTGGCGCCTGCCACTGTTCGCCCTTGGTCCAGAACTGCAACACCTTGTCGCTCGGTACCGCGAACTGCCCCAAGGGAATCAGTTGAATGCTGCGGGCATCGCTTGCCTGTACCACCCACCCCGGGTCACTGTCTGCCGGCGCAACCAGCACCACAAGGTAGGAAGGCTCCGGCGCCTTGGCGGTCAGCAGCGTGAAGGCCAACAGCAGGCTGGCAACCAGGCCTGCACCCGCCAGGCCTTGCCATAGCACCAGGCGATGCCACCAGCGCCTTGGCTGTGCTGACGCCGCCTTGCGCTGTGGCTGTGACTGTGACTGTGCATCGACGCTGCGGCTGATCCGCCCCCACAAACGTGGGTTGGGTGGCAAAGGCTCTGCGAGTGCGTTCAACGCCAATAGCCGCTGCTCCCAGGCATCCACGGCACCACGCAACTGCTGATCCCCCGTCAGGCGCTGGCGCACGGCCTCATGTTGTTCGGCCGACAAGGTACCCAACACGTACTCCCCGGCCAACTCATCAAGTGCCTCGGCGGTTTCGCCCAGTGGCTTCTTCATCCCATGCACTCCCGCAACGCCTTCAGGCTGCGTTTGATCCAGGCTTTGACGGTACCCAACGGTGTGTTCAGCAACCCGGCGATTTCGGCATGGCTGCAACCGTCGACATACGCGTGCAGGATGCACAGCTTGCGTGAGGGTTCCAGTTGCTCGAGGCAACGGTGAACCTTGGCCGAGTCCGCCATGAGATCGATATCACTCGCGAAGGGCAACGGTACTTGTGCACTGTCAAACGCCCCTTCATCCAGCACGACTTCGCGCCGGGTGTCGCGTATGTAATTGAGCGCCAGGTGCCGGGCCACGCTATAGATCCAGCCCCGCGCAGAGCCGCGCGCAGGGTCGAAGCTGGCAGCCCCGGACCATATCCGAATGAAGGCATCGTGCAGGATGTCTTCTGCTGTAGCGTGGTCGCGGGCGATTCGGCGCACCACACCTAGCAGGCGTGCGCCCTCCTCCTCGTAGAGTGCATGCAGCGCTCGGCGGTCTCCCCGTGCGCAGGCTTCAAGGCAACGCTGAAAGTCGAAAGGGGGCAAAGGTGAGTTCACTGCAAGGTCAGCCCTGTAGTCCCTGGACGGTTCCCCCAGCCATTGGGCCGGGGGGCTGTCGATCAGCGTAGACGCCAGTGGCTCACCTGCCTATGCGCACTGCCATCATTTTGCCGCCCAGAAGATATAGTCAGCCTGGTAATCAACGATTTTGCGCTCACCTTTGTTCTGCATCGAGCAGGCAGTTGCCGGCGCAACACCGCCGCGGGTGGCCACGCGCTGGATATAGCTCACACCGGTCATGGCCCCTTTACCTTCGGCCGGGCTGGCCTGAACCAGCTGGTAAGGCAGGTCGCCCTTGGCCGCTGGCGCCACGGCCAATTGGGTGCCGGTGACCTTCGAGCCGTCTTTGGCCTGCCAGGTGGCGGGCGGCCCGAAATAGTCGCCCACCGCCTTGCCAGACCTGTCCTTGAGTACCGCTTTGGGGCCGACGAATGTCCACTCGGTCTGGCCGGGGGCATTGGCTTTGTCGCGGCATTCGTAGGTGACCTGGCCCACACCGACGGTTTCCAGCATGACGGCGTGGCCATCCGGAACCTTGACCGCGTCGGGCAAGGCGGATTGAGCGTGAGCGGCTTGGCTGGCCACGATCAGGACAAGACCGCCTGTGAGCATCAGCATGGTAACTGGGCTGTTCATGGTGCAAATCTCCTGGCGAGTAATCGACAGCGCGAAGTCGCGCTACCTGTAATACCCGCCAGGTTGCAGATTGGATGCACCTGTGGAAAAAAATTGTGCATCCACCCGTACGTTGCCCGGTTTGCCTGTCAGCCTACCTGGGCCGGTGCCGTCTTGGCTGCCTTGCGCAGGCTCCACACACCCCATGCCAGGCCGATCACAGCAGCAATGACCGAGCCCGACAGTACGCCAAGCTTGGCCGCGCCCAGAACGCCAGGGTCAGAGAACGCCAGGTTGGCAATGAAGATCGACATGGTAAAGCCGATGCCTGCCAACAGCCCGATCAGCGTGATGCCGTGCCAGGTAACGCCCGCCGGCAACGCGCACCAGCCCAACCGTACCATCAGCCAGCTGATCGTCACGATACCCAACGGCTTGCCCAGGACCAGCGCCACAGCGACGCCTGTCATCACCCAGTGAGGACCATCGGCAGACAGGTCGACACCAGACAACCCGACACCGGCGTTGGCCAGGGCGAACAGCGGCATGATCGCGAAAGCCACCCAAGGATGCAGATGGCCTTGCACGCGCAGCACTGGGGCGACCAGCTCGCGCTGCGCCACACGCAGGTTTTTCAGCGGGCTCATCAGTTCGCTGTCATCGATCTGCGGTGCCTTGGCGCGGCCGAGCAGGTCGTCGGTGAAGCGGGTGACGGCCTCCAGTGGGCGCTCGCCCAAAGGCATGGCCCGAACCGGTGTCATCAGGCCAAGCACCACGCCCGCCAAGGTGGGGTGGGCACCGGTCATCAACATGCCCAGCCAGGTGATGAACCCGGGGATGATGTAGGCATAGGCCGAACCGACACCTATCTTCTGCAGGCCGAGCACCAGCAGCAGGCCGATGGCGGCGACGCCGAAACCGCTGTAATCCAGGCCACCGGAGTAGAAGAAGGCAATGATCAGCACCGCGATGATGTCGTCGATGATCGCCAGGGCGAGCAGGAACACCCGCACATTGGAAGGGATCGACTTGCCCAGCAGCGCCAGCACACCCACTGCAAAGGCGATGTCGGTGGCAGTCGGCACTGCCCAACCCTCTTGCGCGGGAGGCGAATGATTGAACGCCAGGTAGATGAGCGCGGGTACCACCACACCGCCGACAGCCGCCGCCATCGGCAGCGTGGCCTGGCGCAGGCTGGACAGCGCGCCTTCATGAATTTCGCGACGGATCTCCATACCGACGACCAGGAAGAAGATGGTCATCAGGCCGTCGTTGATCCAGAAATGCAGTGACTGGGAATAGACCAGCGAGCCGACACCGAAGCTTATCGGCGTGTGCCAGAGGGCGTCATAGCTTTCGGCAGCGGGCGAATTCGCCCAGATCAGTGCTGCAACGGCGGCGATCAACAGTACGACGCCGCTCACGGCCTCGATATGCAGAAAGCGTTCGAAGTTGGCGAATGCGCGTTGGGCAATTTGCTGGGCACGGGGCATTACGTGTTTTTGCATGGGCACAAGAACTCCCGCACGGCGGCCCGACCTGCGTAGTTATTTAACCTGCGTCACTGCGTCATGCAGCTAGCACCCGGCGGGGATTCTAGCGCAAAACCTGGATACTGTGCACGAAAGCGTCTTTCAACGCCTGGTTGCAGCCACCTGAACGCCTGCCCGCGGCACAGCAACTGCGACACATTTGCAACCGGAATATTGGGCAGATTGCGAATTCGTTCCTAGTATGAAGACGTTATAGCGATTGCGTTGCGTGCCTGCTGGATGCCTCTCTACAAGGAGTCGAGAATGCCTTTGCCTGTCGTTGCTCAGCGGTACCTTACCTTGTTACTGGCCTTGGCCAGCGCTGCCGCCCAGGCCGAGCAAGGCGCCCCAACCGAGGACCCGCAACTGATTCGCGTGCTGCTGGCTGCCGAACTGGAAACGACCCTGTCCAGCCAGATGAGTGGCACCTTGGGCGAAATCCAGACGCACTTCGGCGACCAGGTGGCCAAAGGCGTCACATTGGCACGTTTCAACTGTAACGAAGCCCAGGCCCGTAGCAAGGTCGCGGTGGCTGAACTGGCCATGGCCCGGCAGAACCTGCAGGCCAAGCAACAGTTGCGCAAGCTGGACGCAGTGGGCGACATCGAAGTGGCCGCAGCCAAAACCGAAGTGCAGAAGGCCGATGGGGCCCGCGCCATGGGTGAGGCGCAGATGAGCTATTGTCGGGTCCTGGCGCCGTTTTCGGGCCATGTGGCCAAGGTTTACGTCAAGCCCTACCAAACTGTCAGCGCAGGTACACCGCTGTTTGACCTGGTCAGCGATGGTGCATTGAAGGTGCGCCTCAATGTCCCTTCCAGCCAGTTGAAAACGCTCAGCCCCGGCCAGCCGTTGACGGTTAACGTTCACGAAACGGGCAAGACCTACCCGGCCAAGGTCAGCGTGATCAATGCCAGGGTAGATGCGGTGGCACAGACGGTGGAGCTTGAGGCGCGCTTCGATCAACGCTTTCCCGAACTGATGGCCGGCATGAGCGGCACCGCGCGGTTCGACCATGACCGTGAATAGGCCGCTGCCTCACCCACAGCTATTGCTGCAGCTGGACGCCCTGCGCGACAAGGCCATGGCCGCCGAGACGCTGGGCGCACTGGCGTTCAGCATGGCCAACGACCTGTACCCGCTGCTGCCCTTTCACCAGGCGCTGGTGTTCGGCCAAAGCAAGGCCGGCCTTGAGCTGCTGTGCGTGTCGGGCCTGGCGCGGCCCAGCGAAGACTCGCCCTACCTGGTCTGGCTCAGGCGCGCCAGCCGTTGGCTGGCCGGGCGTCTGGCCGATGCGCAGCCTACCTGGCTGACCCTGAACAACGCCTCGCCGCCCGAAGACATCGCTCAGGGCTGGACCGAATGGTGGCCTTCGGGGCTGTGGTGTATACCGCTGCACGTCCCTGCCGGCGAGCGCCTGGGCGTGCTTGTACTGCTGCTTGAAGAAGCCCCGCCGCCGGTGGTGCATCAGCAACTCGATGGCCTGATACGCACCTGGGCGTACTGCTGGAACACGCTGACACGGCGCCGCCGGCTCGGTCGATGGCGCCCCAGCCGGCGTCAGGTGCTGGTGACCTTGCTGGTAGCAGCGTCGCTGTTATTGGTGCCAGTGCGTCAGACGGCACTGGCACCGGCACAGATCGTCTCGCGCCAGGCACAGATTGTCAGCTCTCCGATCGACGGCGTGATCGCCCAGGTATCGGTACGACCCAACCAGCCGGTGCAAGCCGGCACGCCGTTGTTCACCCTTGACGAAACCACCTTGCGCAGCCGCGCCGAGGTGCTCGGCAAGGAGGTCGCCGTGGCCGATGCCGAATTGCAGGCTGCCAACCAGCGGGCGTTCGACAACCCGCAAAGCAAAAACGAACTGACCCTGCTGCAAGGCCGCGTCCAGCAGCGACGGGCCGAACTGGCCGCTGTACAAGCGCAACTGCGGCGCACCCAGGTGCTGGCTCCACGCGCCGGGGTGACGGTGTTCAGCGACCCCAACGACTGGCTCGGCAAACCGGTGACAACCGGCGAGCGCATCATGCACGTTGCCGACCCTGCGCAACCGGCCATGCAGATCCAGCTCGCCGTGGCCGATGCCATAGCCCTGGAACCTGGCGCCGAAGTGACCTTGTTCCTCACTGCCTATCCGCTCAGCCCACTCAAGGGCAAGATCCTCGAAACCAGCTATCAGGCCAAACCCAGCGACGATGGCGTGGTCGCCTACCGTCTGCTGGCAAGCATCGACGAGCATTCCGAGCATGCCCGCCTGGGCCTGCATGGCACCGCCAAGCTCTATGGCGACCGCGTCATGCTCGGCTACTACCTGCTGCGTCGCCCGCTGGCCACGTTGCGAGCCTGGAGCGGCTGGTGATGCTGGATCCCAGCGACCTGCCGCTGCCGCCACTGCGCGAGGACCTGCGCCTGTGCGAAGCCGCCGACAGCCGAGAAGGCGAACCGGCGTGGATGATCCACGACACCGTGCTGAACCGCTTCTACCGCATCGGCTGGCTGGAGTTCGAATGCCTGCTGCGCTGGGGCCAGACACCGCGCCAGATCAGCGAGCAGGTGTCGCACGACAGCGCGCTCAAGCCGGATATCGAGCAGGTGCTGGCATTGCGTGCGTTTCTCGAACAACACCACTTGCTGCGCCCAGGCCCCGAGCAACTGGCCAGGCTGCAAACCGCCAATGAGGCGCGCACCTGGTCAAGCTGGCGCTGGTGGCTGCACCACTACCTGTTCTTTCGCGTGCCGCTGCTGCGCCCACAAGCGGGCCTGCAGCGCCTGGCCGCTGCCTTGGGTTGGCTGTTCCATCCGCTGACCGGGCTAACAGTGATCGGTTTGACCATCCTGGGCGTGATCCTGGTGATGCAACAATGGGACAGCTTCACCCATGCCGTGGTGGAATCATTCTCCACCGAAGGCCTGTTCAGCTTTGCCCTGGCGCTAGTGGTGGCAAAAACCCTGCACGAGCTCGGCCATGCCCTGGTAGCCACGCGCCTGGGCTTGCGCGTCGGGCACATGGGCGTGGCGTTTCTGGTGTTGTGGCCAATGCTTTACACCGACACCGGCGAAAGCTGGAAGCTCAAGCGCGCCCACCAGCGCCTGGCGATCGCTTCGGCGGGCATCGTCACCGAGCTGTCCCTGGCGGGCTTGGCGACCCTTGGCTGGGCCGTGTGCGATGATGGCGCCCTGCGCAACGCCCTGCTGTACCTGGCGACCACCAGCTGGGTGCTGTCCCTGGCGCTCAATGCCAGCCCCTTCATGCGCTTCGACGGCTATTTCATCCTCAGCGACCTGCTTGACTTCCCCAACCTGCACGAACGCTCTTCTGCGCTGGCTCGTGTAGCCATGCGGCGCACCCTGCTGGGGCTCGACGAAGCCTGGCCGGAGCCGTTTCCCATTGGCCAGCGACGCCTGCTGGTGGCGTTTGCCTTCGCTACCTGGCTGTATCGCCTGGTGCTGTTTCTCGGCATCGCCGTGGCGGTCTACCTGTTTTTCTTCAAACTGTTGGGGATCGTGCTGTTCATGGTCGAATTGGCGTGGTTCATCGCGCTGCCGGTGAAACGTGAGCTGAGCCACTGGTGGCAACAGCGGGCACGCATTCCGGGGCAGCGCAAGCGGATATTCTATGTGTGCCTTAGCCTGGCCCTGCTGGCCCTGGCAGTACCTTGGCACAGCCAGGTAAATGCCGTAGGTGTGGCCCGTGCCGAGCACCAGCTGCGCGTCTACACCCCCTACCCTGCACGACTGAAAAGCCTGCACCAGGCGGGCCCTGTCAAGGCCGGCGACGTACTGGCAGTGCTTGAGGAGCCGGACCTGAACTCACGCATGCGCAGCAGTGAGGCCAGCGCCCGCAGCTATGAGGCACGCTTGTCGGGACTGCTGGCCGACCCTGCGGGGCTGGCCGAGGATGCGGCCACCCAACAGCGCCTGATGGTGCAGAACGAGGAAGCACGCGCCGCGCGCAGCGAGATTGCCCGGCTCAACCTGCAGGCGCCATTCGCCGGTCACTGGCTGGACCTTGAACCCGACTGGCAGCCTGGCCAGTGGTTCAACCGCCAGCAACCGCTGGGCATCTTGATAGATCCCCGTCACTGGCAGATCGATGCCTACGTCGCCCAGGACCAGGTGCACCTCCTTGCCGTGGGCAACCCGGTGAAATTCTATCCCGAAGGCCAGGCCATCGCCCTGCGCGGCAAGGTGCTGGCGATTGGCAGCACACGCGCCGGGCATTTGGCCCACCGCATGCTCTCTTCACACTTTGGCGGCCCGGTGCAAACGAGCGGTGAAGCGCTTGTACCCAACCATGCACTTTTTCAAGTGCTGGTGGCCCTGGATGAACCGCTGGCCAGCGTGCGCGAAACCCGCGGCAAGCTGAAGATCGATGGGGAAAAGCGCAGCGTGCTGGGCGAACTGGGCAAATGGCTGTTGGGCGTTGGCCTGCGTGAGAGCGGTTTCTGAACATTGCCTTCCGGCGCCTGCTCCCCCGCCCTGAGAAAACCCGACTACGATTGCTAAAGCTTCGAATCTGGCGTCAAACTTCTGAGCAGGGATGGAAATGGACATCAAGAGCAGAGCCAGCTTTGCCACTGCCTCGCGCCCTCGGTCGCACACCGTTGCCCTTGAGCAACGCATTCTCTTCGATGGCGCTGCAGCCACCGCTGTCGATCAACAGCACCACAGCGATGCCAGCGCTGCCGAGCGCAAGGACACCGGCCACCCTGCGCCTACCGCCAGCGAAGCACAGACCACTGCTGCAGCAACCACGCCACGAAACCTGGTAGTCATCGATGCGCGCGTGGAAAACCGCGACCAATTGGCTGCCAACCTGCCGGCCGGCACCACTGCGCTGGTAGTGGACCCTGGCCAGGATGCCATCGCTGCCATCAGCAATGCCTTGGCGCAACTGGGCAAGGTCGACTCGATTCAGGTGTTCTCCCATGGCGCTTCAGGCCAGTTCACCCTCGGCAACCAAGTGTTCACCAGCCAGACGGTCGAGCAGTTGGGCGACCGGCTGAGTGCTTGGCGCGGCGAGCTGAACGCCGGTGCGGATATTCAGCTGTATGGGTGTGATGTGGGTAGCGGCAGCGCTGGCCAGGCTCTGGTCAACGAACTGGCACGCTGGACGGGTGCCGACGTTGGCGCATCGAGCAATGCAACCGGCAATTCGTTGGCCGGCGGCGACTGGCGCCTTGAGGTCAGCAATGGCGATGTCGACAAAGCCATCGCTCTGGCAGCTACCACCCTTGACAGCTTCCAGGGCCTGCTGGCCGATGCCAGCCCTACGGCCAGCCTGAATAGCGGTGGGGCCGAGGTGCAGTTGGGCGAACAATTCACCTTCACCGTAAGCTTCAACAACCCCTCGACCCAGGAAGGCTACGCCCCATTCATCGACGTATTCCTGCCTGCCACCGGCCGCGACGGCGATGATGGTGCCACTTTTGTCTCCGCCACCTACCTGGGCCAGGCGGTCAACAGCTTCGTGATCACGTTCGATGCCAACGGCAATGCGACCCACCCCCTGGCCAAGGACGCCAGCGGCAACGCCTTGGTCATCAATGCCGCCAGCGTGGGCATGAAGCCCGGTGACCAGATGGTGGTGCTGCAGTTGCCTTACGCCAGCGTCACCAACGGCCAGCCCAGCATCGACATCCAGATTACCGCGCAACTGAGCAACCTGGCCGACACCAGTTATTCCGACGGCACGCCAAACCTCACCATCAATACCCGTGCGGGCTTCGAATACGGTAACGATTCGCTGAACAACCCTGTGCAAGACCCAAGCCTGGTGGAGAGCGCGCTGCACAGTTTCATCGTCACGCCCACCCTGCTGAAAGTCTCCCAGACGTTGAACATGCCGGAGGGCGAAACGGTCACCGGGCCCAACTTCACCCGCACCCAGACCGTCACCGTCACCCCGGCCCCCGGGCAGACGCTGAGCAATGTCACCATCACCCAGACCGTGCCCGACCAGGTACACGTCAGCGCCATCACGCCAGGGCCGGGCGGCACCCTGACGTCGATCACCTTGCATGACGGTACCGTACTCACCAACCCGGCACTCATCGCTCTGGCACTGGCGAACCCCAATGCTTTCGTGGCCAGCTATGACATCCACTACGACACCCTCAGCGCCGCCAGCACCACGCAAGTCAGTTTCTATGTACCGGAAATCGACGCCAACGGCCGGCCCGTGATCGACCCGGCCACCGGTAACCCGGTAACGATCAACTTCGGCACCGCCAGCGTGACGGGTGACTGGAACCCACTGGACCCGCGCGACCGCCCCACTGACCCGCAAGGCTACCCATTCAACGAAACCGGCAACGGTCAAGGCGCGACGTTCGTCGCCAAGTCGATAACCCTGCTCAAGCAGGTCAACCTGCAGAACGACGTCGGCACCACTGGCCTCACGCCCGGCGATACCTTGCGCTACACCCTGGGCGTGGCGATTTCCGACTTCTTTGCCTTCGGTGAGAACATCCTCGAACAAGGCCAGTTCACCCTGACCGACCTGCTCAGCGATGGCCAGACCTTCGACCCAAGCAACCCTCCGACCCTGGTCATCCAGCAGCATGGCGGCACACAGAGCATTACCCTGATCTACACCCAGACAGTGAATGCCGACGGCAGCACCACGCTGGTCTTCGACATTGCCGAATCCATTCGCCAAGCGGTAGCCGGCCCCGGCGTTGCGGCGCTGTTCGGCGACCTCTACGACGACACCTTGCAGGAAGGCGCCACGCGCCTGAGCATTGTCTACGACGCCCTGATCGACGCCACCTACACCACCGACCACCCGCCCCACGACCAGCTCAACGAAGGCGACAGCGTCGGCAACAGCGCCACGGTGGATGCCACTGTGCTGCGCGATGCGGTCAACATCGGGGGCACTCAGACCGACGGTTCCGCCACCACCAGCACCATCCAGTCCTCCACCGTCGATATCGAGCTCACCCAGGTCAATGGTGGCAACCCACCGAGCAACGGCGAACTGCGCCCGGGGGACGTGGTGACCTTCACCATCAACTACGACCTGCTGGTAGCCGACTACGAGAACTTCAAGCTCACGGCCTACCTGCCCTTGCCCCTGCTCAACGCGGCCGGCATCAGCTGGAGCTTTGGCACAGGCGTTGGCCAATGGACGTTCGGCAGCGGTAATACCATTCTCGACGTGCCAGACAGCGTCACCACCGGCCCCGGCAACGCGATCGTCTTCGACTTCGGCAACTACGTGTCCGGGGGGCTAGACGGCGGCACGGTGCAAGTGCGTTTCACCATGGTCGTGGGCGATCAGCCCTATGCCGACCAGCGTGCACTAGACGTGCTGGCGCAATCGAGCCAGACCACCACCGTCGACAAGACCGTGCTCACGTCGTCGGATGTGGCGGTGATCGCGTCGGTCGCCGAACCGGTGCTGGACATCAAGCACGGCGTGGTCGCCAGCAGTAACGGCACAGTCACCGGCACCACCGGCAGCTGGGCGGCCCCCGGTACCAGCGGCGTGCCGTTCAGTGGCAGCGTCACCAGCCTGGCAGCGGTGGACGGCAACGTCAGCGGTATCGATGGCGCTGACACCCTTCGGCTGGCCACTGCCCTGAAAAACAGCGGCGGCGGCGGCGCTTACGACGTCAGCACCAGCATCACACTGCCCGCAGGGCTGTCGTTTGCAGGCGGCAGCCTGGGTGCGGCCAACCTGCAGATCTACCGAGGTGACGGCACCCTGCTGGTACAAGGCACCGACTACAGCGTCAACGGCAACACCATCACGTTCCTCGACGCCAACGGTCAGGCCACCTTGCTGGCCGGCCGCGCCGGCACCGCCGCCGACCTTTCCGGCAGCAACGTGGTGGTCATCACCTATGACGTGACCGTGGCCAATGCCATCCTCGCCTCCAGTACCCTGCAGAGCACTGCGGCACTGACCAACTATGCCAGCGTCAACGGCGGCCAGGACTTCACACCGACCGACCTGGTCGAGGTCGCCAACCAGCAGGTTGCCGCCCCGGCCATCAGCAAGACCTACAAGGACGGCACCCTCAGCGAAGATGACTCCAGCGCCACGCACACCACGGGCAGCAACCTGGTGATCGGCGAAAGCATCACCTACGACATCGTGGTCACCTTGCCGGAAGGGGCCACGGGCAGCCTGCGCATCAATGACCTGATCCCCCCCGGGCTGCGCCTGGACCCGCGTTTCAATAGCAACCTGGGCTACGAAATCATCACCACCACGGCAGGCAGCGCGGCCTTGACGGCCAACTTCAACGGCGTGCTCAACGTCAACCCGGTGACCCTGGACGGCAGCGACGGCGCCGACCTGCTGCTGGTGTTCGGCAGCGCCGGGAGCACAGCCGACAACATCATTGGCAACAACAGTTTCGTCATCCGCCTGGTGCTGGTGGCCAGCAACGTGGCCGGCAACCAGCAAGGCACCACACTCAACAACGGCGCGCAGCTGGTCTACAGCGACCCTGACGGCGACACGCCCAATGGCGCCACTGCGGTGGATCGCAGCATCAGCAGTGCCCAGCAACCTGGCGTGGCCATCGTCGAACCCACCCTGAGCGTCACCCAGCAGGTAACCTCGACCCCGACCTTCGGCGGATTCGACGAAGGCGATACCGTCACCTTCACCATCACCGTGGCCAACAACTCAGGCACCGATGCGTTCGACATCAGCCTGCTGGACGTGCTGCCGACCGAGATCGACAACCTGGTGATCAGCGGCACGATTCAGTACAACGGCGGGGCCAGCAACAACGGCGGCGTCGATTTCGTCATTCTCAACGGCCAACTGGTGACCGCCAGTGGTGCCAACATCGACATTGCCAACGGCGGCAGCATCGTCATTACCCTGTCCGGCGTGGTCAACGCCACTGCCGCAGGCGAAGCAGCAATCCCCAACAATGTCGAAGTGCGCTGGAGCAGCCTGGACGGCACCAGTAACACCACCGACACGGTAAATGGCGAACGCAGCGGCGACGACGGCCGGCTCAATTCAGGCGCACTCAACGATTACCGCGTGTTGAGTGCCCTGCTGATCCCGGTCACCAATGGCATTCAGGTATCTCGCGTAGGCGGTGTGGCCGACACGCCACCACCCACCAACAGCAGCGGCGCTACCGACACCAGTGGTTTGCTGGAAACCGTGGTGGTCGGTGAAATCGTCCGTTACCGCGTGGCGGTGCTGGTGCCCACCGGCGACAACCCCGATTACCAGATCCGCATCGAACTGGCCGCGGGCCTTGAGTTCATACCCGCCGACCTCAACAATATCCTGATTGCCATGGTATCGAGCCAACTGGGCGGCCTTACCACGGACGCGACCGACCTCCTCAGCGGCGGTACGTTGTACATGACCGGCAACCAGGACAGCGATGTGGCTCTGCCGATTCAGGCAGACCTCAGCGGCACGACACCGTCCGGCACTTTCGACGGCAACAATGGGCGGCTGGTGATCACCACCAACGCCGACGGCAGCCAGACCATCACCTTCAACCTCGGCAACCTGACCAATACCGAGGCCAACGACAGCGACATCGAGGGCGTGATCCTCGAGTTCAACGTGCGGGTCAGCAACGTAGCGGGCAACCAGGCCAGCAGCCAGCTGGGCATGACCGTGTTCGAACACGTGGGTGAAAACGGCGGTGTGGACCGGGGCCAGAGCGATACCGTGTTCGAGCGTATCGTCGAGCCCAGCTTTAGCAACCTGGACAAATCGGTCATCGACGTGACCCCGGGCAGCGGCACCACCGATGCCACAGTGTCGGTGAGTTTCACCCAGAACGGCGGTGCGCCGGCCTACAACACCCACCTGGCCGACCAGTTCCCCAGTGGCAGCAACTACCAGGTGCAGAGCATCCTCCTCAACGGCGTGGCACTGGACCTTGGCAACCTGCCCAGTGGGGTCACCTTCAGCGATGGCACGGCAATCGCCGTGGACTTCGCCCGGCTCGCGCCCAACGACTCGGTCCAGGTGATCTACACCGTCACCCTGCCCAACGTCACCATCGCCGACAACGCCGCCAGTGCCGCCGTACTGACCTGGACCAGCCTGCCCACCGACTTCGAAACCACCGGCTGGGGTGGCTCGCTCCCAGCAACAGCTGGTGGTGCTACCGGCGAGCGTACCGGGCAAGACGGCGCCACAGGGCTGAATAACTACATACTCAGCGAAGGTGCCGGCATGGGCGTGGTCCAAGGCACACTATGGGACGACACCCGCAGCGCCACGGATAACGTCACCCCTGACGGCCCTGGCCTGGACGGCATCGGCGTCAGCCTGACCTGGGCCGGCGAGGATGGCGTGTTCGGCAGTGCCGATGACCGTACCTTCAACACCGTGACCGCCAGTGGCGGCCTCTATCAGTTTGCGCTGCTGCCTTCGGGCAGCTACCTCATCGCCGTGGCACAGGACCATCAGGCCAGTGCCAACAACAACTTCCATGTGCGCATCGATACCGACAGCGGCGCCGCAGCAGTCGGCCTGGGCAGCGTAGCTCTCACCCTCGCTGAAGGTTCGACAGGCACGGCCGATGCAGGCTATGTGCATGTGAACGAGGCGCCGATCAACACCGTCTCCGATCAGCGCGGCCAGGAAGACACGGTGTTGCATATCGGCGGCCTGGCCACCAGTGACGTGGATGTGAACGCAGGCACTGCCGATGGCGTCATGACCATCACCCTGACGGTAGTGCATGGGGTCATCTGGCAGGCCGCCACCCCGCCTGCGGCCACTGCCACTCCCCCGGCCGGCGCGGGCCGCAGCCTGGTACTCAGCGGCACTCTGGCCGAACTGAACGTACTGTTGAGCCAGCTCTATTACAAAGGCGACCAGGACTTCAATACCTTCCGCGATCGCGAAACCCTGACCATGGTCACCAATGACCAGGGCAACTTCGGCGATGCACCGCTAAACGGTGATGGCACCCCTGGGCAGAACCCCGCCGATGCGCTAACCGACACGGACGTGATGAATATCGTCATCGACCCGGTCAACGATGCACCGATCGCCAACGCCGACCTGGCCTCCGCCTTGGAAGCCGGTGGCCTGAACAACGCCGACCCGGGCGTGAACCCGACCGGTAATGTGCTGAGCAATGATACCGACGTCGATATCCAGACCAACAACGACGTGCTCACCGTAACCCGTATCGCCAACACCACCACGCCCGGTGGCGTGGCAGTCGCGGCCAACGGGGTCACCACCTTGCAGGGGTTGTATGGCACCTTGTCGATTACTGCCGGCGGCGGTTTCCAGTACATCGTCGACAACGACAATCCTGCGGTGCAGGCGCTGCGCACGGCGGGCAACTTCATCAGCGAATCTTTCAATTATGACATCGTCGACAGCGGCGGCCTGACCAGCAGCGCCGTGCTGCAAATCGATATTCATGGCGCCAACGACACTCCCGTGGCACAGGGCGATGCCGCCGCCGCCCTCGAGGCCGGCGGTACCAACAACGGCACGCCCGGGCAAGACGCTACCGGCAATGTGCTGGACAACGACACTGACGTGGATGCCGTGGCGCTGGGCGAAACCAAACAGCTCAGCGCAGTACGCTACGACGGCCCGGGCGGCGGTCGGATCATCCCGGTTGCCAGCGGCCAGTCCACCAGCGTGCCGGCGACCTTCGGCACCTTGACCATCAACGCCGACGGCAGCTATCGGTATGTCATCGACAACGGCAACGCCGCCGTGCAGGCGCTCTCCCCCGGCCAGACACTGGTCGAGCAGTTCACTTACCAGATGGCCGATGCCGGTGGCTTGAGTTCCATAAGCGTGCTGGTGATCACCGTCCAAGGCGCCAACGATGCCCCGGTGGCCGTGGACGATCGGGGCAGTGCCAGTGCAGGGGCCAGCGACAACAGCCCGGCGCCGGTCAATGCCGCGGGCAACGTGATCACCGGCACTGGTGGCGTGGGTGCCGATACCGACGTTGACAATCTGGACCAGCCACCCGCCACCCAACTCAAGGTCGACGGTGTGCGTAGCGGGCTGGAAAGCACAGGAGGCGCGCTCACGCCGGTGGCCAGCGGCGCTCCCGCCGCCATCACCGGCACGGTGGCCCGTTTGGCCGACAACAGCCTGATCAATGGCAACTTCGGCCAGCTCACCCTCAACGATGACGGCACCTACAGCTTCGTGGTCAACAGCGCCGACCCCACCATCCGCGCACTGGCCGCCGGGCAAAGCCTGAATGTGATCTTCACCTATCAGGTCCAGGACAGTGGCGGGCTTACCGACCAGGCGCAGTTGGTGATCACGGTAACCGGGGTCAACGACCCTCCCGTGGTCAGCCCGGTCAGCGTCGATGCGATCGAGGCAGGCGGGCTGAACAATGCAAGTCCCGGCCTGGACCCGAGCGGCAGCATCCGTGCAGCGTACAACGACCCGGACGGCGACGCCCTGACCATCAGCGGCGTAATCAGCCCGAATGGCATCAACGGCGCGCCTGGGCAGGCCCTGGCCGGCAACTATGGCAGCCTGGTGCTCGATGCCCAAGGCAACTACCGCTATGTGGTGGACAACGGCAACAGCGCGGTGCAGGCGCTGCGCAGTGACGCTGACAGGCTGACCGAGGTCTTCCAGTACAGCGTCAGCGATGGCAACGGCAAGGTCGTCACGGCCACCTTCACCGTGGTCATCCATGGCCGCAACGACACCCCGATCGCGGCCAACGACAACGCCATTGCCATCGAAGCCGGTGGTAGCAACAACGCTACACCAGGACAACCAGGCAGCGGCAACGCCCTTGGCAACGACAGCGATGTGGACGCAGGCGACAGCAAGAAGGTCGATGGCATTTACCTGGGCACCCTTGCAGCCGGCGGTACGTTCATCCAGGTCAACGCCGGCACGACCGTGGTGGCCGGCGCCTATGGCACGCTGAGCATCGATGCCAATGGCAACTACATTTACACCGTCAATGACAGCCTGGCTGCCGTGCAAGCACTCAAGGCCGGTGAGCAACTGCGCGAAACCTTCGTTTACCGCATGCATGACACTGCCGGTGCCAGCGCCCAGGCGCAGATCAACATCACTGTCGAAGGCCGTTACGATACCCCGGTGGCCCGCGACGACCTCGCCTACGCGGTAGCGGTGGACGACGATGGCACGGGTGGGCGCAACCCCACCGGCAATGTGCTGAACAACGACACCGACGTGGATGCCAACGATACCAAGGCGGTCACCGCCGTGGGCGTGGGCGCCGAAAGCAGCAACCCTGGCCTCGACCCACTGGTCGACAGCGCGACCGTCACCACACGCTACGGCACCCTGACCCTCAACGCCGATGGCAGCTACCGCTTCGTGGTCAACTCCAACGATCCCGACATCATTGCCCTCGGCGCGCTGGGCTTTGTCATCCAGCGCTACACCTATCAGGTTACCGACGCTGGGGGGCTGAGCGACACCGCGACGCTGACCATTCTCATCCGCGGCGAGAACCAGCCGCCCGTTGCCGGCCCCGACCAGGGCCAGGCGGTCGAGGCCGGCGGCATGGACAACAATATCCCGGGCAGCGACCCCAGCGGCAACGTGATGGACAACGACAGCGACCCGGACGCCGTCAACATCCTGTTCCCGGAAGTCCTCGAAGTGCTGGCGTTCTGGACTGGTGACGGCCCGCTGCCAGACAACGCCAGCCTGGTCGGGCAAACCCTGCGCGGCCAGTATGGCGACCTTACATTGAATGGTGACGGCAGTTGGAGCTACGTTCTGGACAACAGCCTGCAGGCAGTGCAAGCACTGCGCGTCAGCGGCCAGACCGTGGTGGACAATTTCACCTACTTGCTGGCAGATGTCTGGGGCGGTACCACCAACGGCCTGCTGACCATCACCATCGACGGGCGCAACGACTACCCTGCGGCCAATGATGATACCGCCAACGCGGTGGAAGCTGGCGGCGTGAACAACGGGACGGCGGGCGTCGATCCCAATGGCAATGTGCTGGACAACGATACCGATGTCGACGGCACGCAGTACGGCGAGACGAAGACAGTGGTGCAGTACACCGGCGAAAACGGCAACACCGCAGTCGCCGGCCAGGTGCTGCAGGGCCTGTACGGCACACTCCTGATCAATGCAGACGGCAGCTACCGGTACGTCGTCGACAACAGCAACCCGACCGTGCAGGCCATGCGCAGCGCAGGCCAGTCGCTGCGGGAAGTGTTCACCTACCGCATGCGCGATACCGCCGGTGTGACCTCGGACGCGCGCTTGAGCGTGACTGTGCAGGGCGCCAACGACAACCCGGTGGCCCGCGACGATGCCAATGCGGCCAGCGACCAGGTACCGGCACCGCACACCAGCGGCAACGTGCTGCCCAATGACAGCGATGTGGATGCCGGCGACGGGCTGACCGTGACCGGCATCCGTGCCGGGCAAGAGTCCGGCGCCGGTGCGGCCGGGGTCATCGGCCGCCCCATCGCCGGCCAGTACGGCACCCTGGTGCTCAATGCCGACGGCAGCTACACCTACACCATCGACCTGAGCAATCCCGACGTGCTGGCGGCTGCGGGCCTTGGGCAAGTACTCAAGGACTACTTCACCTACACCCTCAGCGACCTGACGGGCGCCACCGACCAGGCTGAACTGGTCATCACGCTGGATATTGCCAGCCCGTTCATCCCCGCAGGCCCCCATCTGCACCGTGACGGCAGCGACAGCCTGACAGGCCAGCCGCTGCCGGATGTCAACCCGGCGATCTTCGTTGCACCGGTGGTAGAACGGATCAACGAAAGCCTGACCCTGTCCGCCTGGAGCTCCGATGGCAGTGATGTGCGCCTGTTCGCCACGCCAGAAATCGAAAGCCAGTCGATAGGCAGCCAGCTGGGCCAGGTCAACGGGCAATTCGTTGCCAGCGCCGTCGCACAAAGCCGGCGCGCCAGCGCCGAGGACCAGAACTGGATCGACGGCCGCCACGGCGTCATCAGCCTCACCGCAGACGGCCTTTTGCCCGACCCTTCGGTATGGGCAACGGTGGAAGCCGACATGGTGGCGCAACCGGATAAAAGCTCACAGCCAGCGCAGGGCTTTCGTGCGCAATTGCGAGAAGCCGCGCAGCGTCGCGGCAGCGTTGCCCCCTGACGCCGATACATACACGGATGGACCAAGGACAGCCTATGCCCGTATCGAACTTTAAAGCCCTGAGCACTTTCACTGCATTCAGCGTTCTGCTCAGCGCCTGCTCGGCCTTCGAACCCAAGCCCTACACCGAGGACCAGATGCGCCAGCGGGTGATCGAAGACCAGGCCCGCATGTACAAGGAGCAGGAGCCAGTCAATGGACCAATCACCTTCTACGAGGCCTCGGCGCGCGCCCTCAAGTACAACCTCGACTACCGCCTGAAACTGCTGGAAAGCGCGCTGGCATCGGACCTGCGCGATGTCTCCAGCCACGAGATGCTGCCGCGTCTGGTAGCCTCCGCCGGCTACGCCGGGCGCAACAATGATTCCGGTGGCACATCGATCGGCATCGAGGACCGCCAGGTCAGCTTGCGTCCGTCCACCTCCGAAGAACGTTACCGCACCCTTTACAGCCTTGGGCTGTCGTGGAGCCTGCTGGACTTCGGGGTCGCCTACTTCCGCACGCAGCAGAAGAACGACCAGATGCTGATGGCCGAGGAGCGCCGTGAAAAGGTCGCGCAGAACGTGCTGCAGGATGTGCGCAACGCCTACTGGCGCGCCCTCGGCGCACAGCGTCTGCTGCCCGAGGTGGACGGCCTGCTGATGCGCACTCACCGCGCCCTGACCTCAGCCCGCGAAGCCGAAGGCAAAGGCCTGCTGCCGCGCCAGGACATCCTGGCCTACCAGCGCGCCCTGCTCGATTCGGTGTACATGCTCACCGTGCGCCGCCAGGACCTTGAGTTCGCCCGCGCCGAGCTTGCCGCGCTGATGTCGCTGCCACCCAACACCCGCATGGTGCTGGCCGACGTCACCGAGCAGCCGCTGCCACTGCTGACCAGCAACGTCGAACAGCTGGAGCGTCTGTCCCTGGAGCGCCGCCCGGAAATCATGGAGGAGTGGTATCGCAAACGCGTCAGCATGAACGATCTGAAGATCGCCAAGGCACAGCTGTGGCCAAACGTGAGTTTCAACTACGGCTACGAGTACGACTCCAACAAATACCTGTACAACAGTGACTGGAACCAGACCGGCATCAACGTCTCGATGAACCTGCTGCGCCTGCTGCAGTACCCGGACATCACAGCGGCGGAAAAAAGCCAGGAAAAAACCGATGACATGCGCCGCACAGCGCTGTCCATGGCGATTCTCACCCAGGTCCGCGTCGGCCTGCTGCGCTACCAGCTGGCGCGTCAGGAAGTGGAGTTTGCCGACGAAAGCCTGCGCGTTGACCAGAGCCTGCTCAACTACGCGCAGTCATCGCGCAACGCAGCACTGGGCAGCGAGCTGGAACTGATCCGCGCCGAGGGCCGGCTGCTGCTTTCGCGCTATCAGCGCGAGGCTGCCTACTCCGATGCCCAGGCTGCCTGGGGGCGGCTGTACAACTCGATCGGCTTCCAGGTCATGCCCAAGGAAATCGAGCAACATGACGTGAAGACCCTGGCGCAGGAGATTCAACGAACGGTCGAGCAACAGACGCGGGACAACCTGTTGGCGGCAGGCAAGTAGACGGCACACCGGTACCGCATGAACAAATCTTCATAGTGGCTGTGAGCGCCCGTGTTGCGGGATGAAACGCCGGATGCCCGGCTTCGCGCATCGCGCCTGTCTTGAGGCGCGCCCCCGGCACGCGTAGCATCGCCGCCCCGCATCCTTGTGGGAGCCGGCTTGCCGGCGATTCGAGTGCATGGCACTCGTCTACATCCATGTTGGCTGGCCTGGCGTAGTCGCCGGCAGGCCGGCTCCCACAGGTTTGCGTTCAACCGACACACCACCGCCCATGCCCCAACCGATCCCCCTCAAGGACCACGAAAAGGAAAAGCACCTGGTCAACCGCCGGCTCCTGGCTTGCGCTGCCCTGGTCTTCTGCCTGGTCGCCGTGCTGATCGGCCGTCTCTACGTGCTGCAAGTGCTGCAACACGACCAGCAAAGCGCGGTATCGGAAAACAACCGCGTACACGTACTGCCCATCGCACCCGAGCGCGGGCTGATCTACGACCGCAACGGTGTGGTGCTGGCTGACAACAAGCCCAGTTTCGACCTGACCATGACCCGTGAGCGCGCCGGCGATTCGGCCAAGGTGCTCGACACCCTGACCCAGGTCCTGAGCTTGGGCGAGGATGACCGCAAGCAGTTCGACAAGGACCTGCGCCGTGGACGCAAGCCGTTTGAACCGGTCACCCTGATGGTTGGCCTGACCGAGGAGCAGATCGCCCTGGTAGCGGTCAACCAGTTCCGCCTGCCGGGCCTGGATGTAGAACCGCAGTTCATCCGTGAATACCCGCTGGCCGAGCACTTCGCCCATTCGGTCGGCTATGTCGGGCGCATCAATGAAAGGGAAGCCAAGACCCTCGACAGCACCGAGTATCGCGGCACCCAATCGATCGGCAAGACCGGTATCGAACACTTCTACGAAAGCCAGCTGCACGGCCACGTCGGCTACGAGGAGGTCGAGACCAATGCCCAGGGCCGGGTGATGCGCGTGCTCAAGCACCAGGCCCCTACCCCAGGCGAAGACATTGTGCTGAGCCTCGACGCCCACCTGCAAGTGGCTGCAGAAAAAGCCTTGGGCGACCGCCGTGGGGCGGTGGTGGTGCTTGACCCGGCCAACGGCGACGTGCTGGCAATGGTCAGCAACCCCAGTTTCGATCCCAACCTGTTCGTCAAGGGCATCAGCTTTAAACAGTACGCGGCCCTGCGCGATTCCATCGACCGGCCGCTGTTCAACCGCGTGCTGCGTGGGCTGTATGCACCGGGGTCGACGATCAAGCCGGAAGTGGCCATCGCCGGCCTCGACAGTGGCGTGATCACCCCCGGCAGCCGGGTGTTCGACCCCGGGTACTACGAGCTGCCCAACTACGAACACAAGTACCGTAACTGGAACCGCAGCGGCGATGGCTGGGTAGACATGTACACCGCCATCATGCGCTCCAACGACACCTACTTCTACGACCTGGCGCACAAGCTCGGCATCGACCGCCTGCACGACTACATGGCCGAATTCGGCCTTGGCCATAAGGTCTCGCTGGACATGAACGAAGAGGCTTCGGGTTTGATGCCGTCTGCCCAGTGGAAACGCGCCACCCGCCGCCAGGCCTGGTACCCCGGCGAAACGCTGATCCTGGGCATCGGCCAGGGCTACATGCAGGTCACCCCGCTACAACTGGCCCAGGCCACCAGCCTGCTGGCCAGCAAGGGCGTTTGGCACCGCCCGCACCTGGCCATGACCGTGGGGGGTGAAACCCCGGTGGACCCGAACCCGATGCCCGACATCGTGCTGCACGACCGGCATGCCTGGGACCAGGTCAGCCAGGGCATGCAGATGGTCATGCACGACCCGCGCGGCATTGCCCGCGCCGCCGCCGCCGGCGCCCAATACCGCATCGCCGGCAAGAGCGGCACCGCGCAGGTGGTGGCGATCAAGCAGGGGGAGCGCTACAACCGCAACAAGACCCTGGAGCGCCACCGCGACAACGCCCTGTTCGTCGGCTTTGCACCTGCCGAGCACCCGAGCGTGGTGGTGGCCGTGATGATCGAGAACGGCGAGGCCGGCGGCCGGGTGGCCGGGCCGGTCGTGCGCGAGGTGATGGATGCTTACCTGCTGGATGACCAAGGGCACCTGAAACCGCAGTATGCCGGTGGTGCAGTGCCCAAGCAGGCTCCGCACACCTGAGGCAGCCCGACAGCTTAGCGCTGGCACGCCCATGGTCACATTTCGGTCACGCCACTGTCGTAATCTGCCGGGCAACTCTGTGCCAAAGGTCGCCCGGCATGCTCCGTCTGTTGCTCTTGCTGCTTCCCCTGCTCCCCCTGACGGCCGTGGCCGAGCCTGTGCAGCTGCGCGTGCAAGGTTCCAACACCATCGGCGCGGCCCTGCTGCCTGCGCTGGTGCAGGGGCATCTTTGGGCACAGCAGGCAACGGCGATCGAGCAACGGCCAGGCGCTGTGGCAAACGAGACCGTGATAACCGCCGTTGATGCCCAAGGCCAGCCTCTGCGCATCGACATCGCGGCGCACGGCTCGAGCACCGGCTTTATCGCGCTTGGCCGTGGCGAGGCCGACCTGGCCGCAGCGTCTCGCCCCATCAACGATGCCGAGGTGCGCCAGCTCAAGGCGCTGGGTGACCTGCGTGCAGCCGGTGCCGAGCAAGTGATCGGTCTGGATGGTGTTGCAGTGTTCGTCCACCCCGATAATCCCCTGCCACAGCTCACCACCGAACAATTGGCACACATCTTCTCGGGGCGCATCCAGTATTGGGAGCAACTGGGCTTGGCAGGCGGCCCGATACACCTCTATGCACGCGACGACCGCTCCGGGACCTTCGAGACCTTCAAGGCACTGGTGCTGGAACCGCACCGCAGTGAACTGGCCCAGCAGGCGCAGCGTTTCGAATCCAGTGATGAGCTGGCCGATCGGGTACGTACAGATCGCCAGGCCATCGGGTTCAGCAGCCTGGCAGCGGTGCACGGAGCCAAGGTGCTGGCGATCGCCGAAGGCGATGCGCCAGCTATGCTGCCGGACCGCCCGCTGGTGGCGAGCGAGGATTACCCCCTGTCACGCCGGCTGTACTTCTATTTGCCCGCCAACGCCAAATCACAGGCCAAGGCCCTGGCAGAATTCGCCCAAAGCCCTGCCGGCCAGGCCATCGTCGCCGAGCAAGGGTTCGTCTCACAGCAGGTCAAGTCCCTGGCCGTACCGGCGCAGGTCGACATGCCGCCGCGCTACCGCAACTTGGCGCAGAAGGCCCAGCGCCTGAGCGTCAACTTCCGCTTCCAGGAAGGCAGTGCCAGCCTCGACAACAAAGCGCTGCGCGACATACAGCGCGTCGCCGACTACCTGCGCCAGGCCGGCAAGCTGCACAGCAAGGCGGTGCTGGTCGGCTTTGGCGACACCAAGGCAACACCGGGCCGTGCCGCCCTGCTCTCGCGCCTGCGAGCACAGGCGGTACGCCGTGAGCTGGCGCGCGATGGCGTCGAAGTGCTGGAGGTGACCGGCATGGGCGACGAGTTGCCGGTTGCGGGTAACGAGCTGGAACAGGGACGCTTGCGTAACCGCCGGGTGGAGGTTTGGGTGTACTGAGGCAGGCAGCCGCGCACAGGCTCAGGCAAAAATTTGTAACAGCGCGCCATTCGGCATCACGGGGAAATGGGTCTAGGCTCAAACCCATGTGATACCGGGCCCCTCTGACGGCTACCGCGCCGCCATGTCGGATCACTGTTGCCATGCAACGTCGACAATCAAGGAGGGGCTCATGACAGCTCTACACACATTTCTCACAACACCATTCCTCGGTACCAGCACCTGGTTGTGGCTGGTGTTCATGGCCATCGTCATCGGCCTGCTGGTACTCGACCTGGGCGTGCTGCACCGCAAAGAACGTGAAATCGAAATGCGCGAAAGCCTGCTGCTGTACTCGGGCTATTTCAGCGTGGGCGTGCTGTTCGGCGCGTGGGTCTGGTACCAACTAGGCGCGCAGTCGGCGCTTGAGTTCTACACCGGTTTTTTAGTCGAACAGTCCTTGTCGATGGACAACGTGTTCGTCATGGCGATGATTTTCGGTTTCTTCGCCATCCCCCGTCGTTACCAGCATCGGGTGCTGTTCTGGGGCATCCTGGGGGTGGTGTTCCTGCGTGCGATCATGATCGGCGTGGGCGCAACACTGGTACAGAACTTTGAATGGGTGCTGTACATCTTCGGGGCATTCCTGCTGTTTACCGGGGTAAAAATGGCGTTTTCGAAAGAAGACAGCCACCCCGACCTGGCCAACAACCCGGTGCTCAAGTTTGTCAGGCGGCACATGCGCGTGACCGACCAGATTCACGGTTCACACTTCTTCGTGCGCCTCACCCCGCCAGGCGAGAGCAAGGCATTGCGCTATGCCACACCGCTGTTCCTGGCGCTGGTGCTGATCGAGCTGGCCGACCTGGTGTTTGCCGTCGACAGCGTGCCTGCAATCTTCGCCATCACGCAGGATCCGTTCATCGTCTACACCTCGAACATCTTTGCCATTCTCGGTTTGCGTTCACTGTACTTTGCCTTGTCGGCATTGATGCACCGCTTCGTTTACCTCAAGTACGCACTGGCGCTGGTGCTGATTTTCATCGGCTGCAAGATCTTCTACCACGGCATGGTGGGCAAGGTGCCAGCACTGCTGTCGCTGGGCGTGACGTTCGGGTTGTTGCTCGGTGGGGTGGTGGTGTCGCTGATCAAGACGCGTGGGCAGAAAGCGGTCATGGATGAAGCGCAAGGGGAACAGCCCCCATCCGCACAGACCAAGAGCGCCAAGAAGGAAGAAGACCCGCAATTGCGGGTCTGACCTTCCCCTTTCCCCTGAGTTTCCTCGATAAACTCAGGACAGCCGGATCAATTCATTTTGGAAAACTTCATCACTAACGCTGCAACTGTTAACCAACCGAAACCAATGATGGTCAGCCATGCAGATATGGCCAGCCGGCGTTTTAGCGCGGCGGGGAATGCTTTTAGCTCCTCAGCATCCACCTGCCCGCGACGCAATACAAAACCTGGGAAGTTGATCAGATTGCCGATCGTACACACCAATAAAAAACGCCACTTGAAACTGGAAGTACCCCAAGTAACCTTTAAGGCCTCAACATATGAATTGCTTGTAATGGAAGAGCAAACAACATCATAGTCGCGCGTCAAAGTGATATATGCATTCATCGCAATTCCGGCCAGAGAAATCACAAACGGCATAATCAAGAATGTTAGTTTTACGGCTACGGGCCAAGCATCAAAACTCATCATCTGAAGACTCAAAAATGTATTCGCCAATACCCTCACCGGCCCACTCACCTAACTTTCCGCCAGCAAAACCGCTTCCTCCGACTACTAAAACACCGCACAGTGGCACCGCTAATCCGCCGGTCCCAACGGCAAATCCAGCACATACTGCTCCGGCAGCCCATGTCGCCAGTGCCGAAGCCGCCATTCCACCCCCTACCCCGCCGCCAAACTTTCCAGACTCTACGAAGCGGGCCTTCCTGCACGCCTCAGTGCTCCCGGCTTGGCAGACCTCCCTCACGTTGAGGTACGACGATGTCGCACCGAGCCCAATGGCTACATTGCCACCTTGCTTGAGATACTTGGATAGCTTCGCCACCTTGTCCAGATGCGTTGCATACCCCGGTATCTGCCCGGCCCCACCCGCCTTCGACCAATGATGAACAAGACTTTTCGTCGAAATATTCAGGCTTTTCTTCAGCCGCTCGTAACTGCCAAGATTCAGCTGTTTATTTAGAAACGCCACCTTCAGTTGATTGTCCAACTGCTGCAACAACTGGCGCCGCGACGCAAAAAACTCTCGACTGTTCAAATGCCCATGTCGCAAAAATTCGCGTTGGTGCAATTGCTCTATCTGGGTCAGAGTATTCCTTACCTGTTTCAATCCCTGGTCCAGCATGTCCTTGCCCACCCCCATCGACTGGCTCGCGCTACTGAGCAACCCGGCAATCTCAGCCTGGTGCTGCACCATGAAATCCGACTCCGCAAAATCAAGTGCCGCTAACGCGTGCCGCACCTGTTGAGCGGCCGCCATCAGTGTGGTTTCCTCGCGGGTACAGGCATCACCATTGTCCGGGTCTGCGATGACGAAGATTTCTCCGGCCTTGAAACCTTGTTCGAACGTGGGGTTCAGCCGCTGCAGACGGGAAATCGGCAACGTAGCGTCATGCTCGAACAGTTTGAGCAACACCTGGGAGAACGACATGCTTCGGGGGACGATAAAGAAACCTGGTTCCAGTGAACCGGGCATTGCAGTTGCAAAACTTTGCGAAAAGCTCTGCGAGTAAGCAGCAGGCGATACTGCGGGGGAAAGCCCGCGATTGGCGGCATATGCCTGCCTGGCTGAGGGTGCCTCGCCCAGCGGTGCAACGACCCGATTGCTACCGGGCGGGCAGCCGCAATTGACCCGTGCACCATCCATGGCCACGGCACGACCGTCGGAAATGAAATGCCACACACCTTCGGCGACGGTCCCTGCCTCGCCGCAGAGGGGGCAGGGTGTTGTGCTGTCTCCCACCCTGAGGACCATGCGCCCATTAGTCAAAGACCTGGCCCCGGTAGCGATACAAACAGCGCCAGTGGTAGTGGTGTCCCCATCTACCGCCTGGCCTTTCCCATCCAGGTTGAAACGCATTGGCAAGTTCCCTGTGCATTGGTGAGGTTTCGAAACCTAACACCTGCAACAGGGCTTCCAGTGCCTGAAACTGAAAACGAGACGCTTCCTACATCTGCCGCTTACCTTACTTACAAAGACACCCAGAAAAAGTTCGTCGAGCGGGCCCTCACCGCCCGCTACGCAACATATCCACCGGCACATACTTGCCGATCTCATACTTGCCAATCGCCGCCCGGTGCACCTCATCCGGCCCATCAGCCAGGCGCAAGGTACGCTGCATCGCGTACATGTACGCCAGCGGGAAATCCCCACTCACCCCTGCCCCACCATGGAGCTGAATCGCACGGTCGATCACCTTCAATGCGACATTCGGCGCCACCACCTTGATCTGGGCGATCTCACTGCGCGCCACCTTGTTGCCGACCGTGTCCATCATGTACGCCGCCTTGAGGGTCAGCAGCCGCGCCATGTCGATTTCCATGCGTGAGTCAGCGATCTTGTCGACATTGCCGCCCAGCCGTGCCAGCGGCCGGCCGAACGCGGTGCGCTCGACGGAGCGCCTGCACATCAGCTCCAGCGCCCGTTCGGCCATGCCCACCGAACGCATGCAGTGGTGAATACGGCCTGGGCCCAGGCGCCCCTGAGCGATCTCGAAGCCGCGCCCCTCACCAAGGATCACGTTTTCGTAGGGCACACGCACGTTCTCGAACAACACCTCGGCGTGGCCATGGGGTGCGTCGTCGTAGCCGAAGACGGGCAACGGACGAACGATCTTCACCCCCGCTGCGTCGGTCGGCACCAGCACCATCGAGTGCTGCTGGTGGCGCGGGCCATCAGGATTGGACAGGCCCATGAAGATCATCACCTTGCAGCGCGGGTCGCAGGCCCCGGAGGTCCACCACTTGCGGCCGTTGATCACCCACTCATCACCGTCACGCACGGCAGTGGCGGCCATGTTGGTGGCGTCCGAGGAGGCCACGTCCGGTTCGGTCATGGCAAAAGCCGAGCGAATCTCGCCCCGCAGCAGAGGCTCCAGCCACTGGCGCTTCTGCGCCTCGCTGCCATAGCGCACCAGCACTTCCATGTTGCCGGTGTCCGGCGCCGAGCAGTTGAAGGGCTCCGGCCCCAGCAGCGAGCGGCCCATGATCTCGGCCAGGGGCGCGTATTCCAGGTTGCTCAGGCCGGCACCGTACTGCGACTCGGGCAGGAACAGGTTCCACAGGCCCTCGGCGCGGGCCTTGGCCTTGAGTTCTTCCATGATTGCGGTGGGCTGCCAGCGGTCACCCTCGGCGACCTGGCGCTCGAACACCGGTTCAGCGGGATAGACATGGGCATCCATGAACGCAGTGACGCGCTCGCGCAGAGCCTGGACCTTGGGTGAATAGGCGAAATCCATCGGGGCTACCTTCACGGTTCGAAGTACATGGGCAGAGCCTAGAGCAGTGCAACTCAATCCACCTAGTCTATTTTCTGCGTGTATAAACATTCATAACCGATATATGATCGGCCGATAATTCCAACAAAGAGCGGCGCCCATGAACCTCAGCAAGGTCGACCTGAACCTGTTCATCGTCTTCGATGCGATCTACACCGAAGCCAACCTGACCCGCGCCGGGCAGATCGTCGGCATTACCCAACCAGCGGTGTCAAACGCTCTCTCGCGCCTGCGCGAAACCTTCAACGACCCTTTGTTCGTGCGCACCGCCCAGGGCATGGTGCCCACCCCCATGGCGCAGAACATCATCGGCCCGGTGCGCAACGCGTTGGCGCTGCTGCGCACCTCGGTGCAGGAAAGCCGCATCTTCAACCCGCAGCAGGCCAACAAGACCTTCCGCATCAGCATGACCGACCTTACCGAAGCGGTGATCCTGCCCCCGCTGTTCCAGCGCCTGCGGCGGCTGGCGCCTGCGGTGCTGATCGAGAGCTTCCTGTGCAAGCGCCGCGAAACTACCAAGGAGCTGGCTGCAGGGCGCCTGGACTTCGCCGTCGACGCACCCTTGAACACAGATCCGCAGGTGCGCCATGTCAAGCTGATGCAGGACCGATACGTCTGCGCCCTGCGCCAGGGCCACCCGCTGGCCGACGCCAAACTCACCGTCGAGAGCTACCTGGGCATGACCCATATCCATATTTCCAGCCGTCGAAACGGCCTGGGTTATGTCGATCTGGCGCTAGGCAAAATGGGCGTGCAACGCAAGGTCGCCCTGCGCTCGCAACATTACCTGATGGCTTCACAGGTGCTGCAACAGACCGACATGGCGATGACCGTGCCAGAACGGTTTGCCCGTCGCCACCAATTGCGCTACCAGCCCTTGCCGGTGGAAGTGCCTGCGCTTGAAACGCACCTGTACTGGCATGAAAGCACCGACCAGGACCCGGCCAACCGCTGGATGCGCGAGCAGATCATCGAGTTGTGCCAACGGGTGGTAGCGGAAGAAGAACGGGCGCCGGAACCCGTGTGACCCCTCCGGCACCCTCTAAATGGCCTACGATCAACCGCCTTTGGAGAATATTTTTCTACAAAACCTGTTAAATCATGAAATCAAGGGCAAAAATTTTCGCAGCGCCGAGGGTACGCTTGCTGTCAGGATCGCCGAACCCGCGGCGACAGCGACGGACCCACCGCCATGCCCAGCTCCCCACTCTATTTCGACTACGCCGCCACCACACCGGTAGACGAGCGCGTCATCGAAACCATGCTCACCTGCCTCGGCCGCCAGGTGAACTTCGGCAACCCCGCCTCCTCCGGTCACGCCTACGGCCAGAGCGCCCGCGATGCCGTCGAGCAAGCTCGCCAGCAAGTGGCCGACTGCGTCGGGGCGAGCGCGCAGGACCTGGTCTGGACATCGGGCGCCACCGAGTCCAACAACCTTGCACTCAAAGGCATCGCCCAGGGCATGGGCCAGCCAGGCCACCTGATTACCAGTCAGCTCGAGCACAAGGCCGTGCTCGATACCGTCAGCGAACTGGAGCGCCAAGGGTGGGCAGTCACCCGCCTGGCACCGGACGCTGCCGGCCTGATTCAACCCTATGACGTACAAGCGGCCCTGCGCGACGATACCCGCCTGGTGTCACTGATGGCGGTCAACAACGAACTGGGCACCGTCACCGATTTCGCTGCCATTGGCGAACGTGTGCGCGCCCATGGCGCCCTGCTGCACGTGGATGCAGCCCAGGCGGTGGGCAAGCTGGCCATCGATTTGCGGGCGATGGCGGTAGACTTGATGTCGTTTTCTGCCCACAAGGTCTATGGGCCAAAAGGCATCGGTGCGCTGTATGTCGGGGCTCGCGCACGTGCCTTGATGCGTGCGCAGATTCACGGTGGTGGCCATGAGCGTGGGCTGCGCTCAGGCACCCTGCCTACCCATCAGATCGTTGGCATGGGCAGCGCCTTCGCCCTGGCCGGCCAGCCTGGCGACAGCGAGCACCAGCGCATCGAGCGGCTTGCCAGGCGGCTGCGCGAGGGGCTGCTGGCAGTGCCAGGGGTCAAGCTTAACGGCTGCGCCGACCAGCGCATTGCGCATACCTTGAACCTGTGTATCGAGGCCCCGGGCTTCAACAGCATGGCGCTGGCCGGTGAGCTGGCGCTGTCGACCACCTCGGCGTGCAATTCGGCGAGCCACGCGCCGTCGCATGTGCTGCTGGCGTTGGGGCTGGATGAGGCGCAGGCGCGCAAAAGCGTGCGCATGAGCATCGGGCGGTTTACCGGCGAAGCCGAGGTAGACAAAGCGATTGAGGTGTTCGAACGCACAGTTGCGGGGGCTTCGCTGGCCTTGTGGTGAACCTGGGCTTTACCGTTTGCTGAGCCGTCCTCTTCGCGGGTTTGCCCGCGAAGAGGACGGGTCGACGACGCCTGCCTCAAAGGAAGGTAAATACCTTCGAAACCGGCAAGCGCGACTTGTTCAGCCCGGCATTGAAGTCCGACTCGCTACGGTAACCCAGGCTCAGCACCACCACGCTGGTGTAACCCTGCTCACGTAGGCCCAGTTCGGCATCCATGATCTTGCTGTCGAAACCTTCGATCGGCGTTGCGTCCAGGCCATGGGCGGCAGCGCCGAGCAACGCAGTACCCAGGGCCAGGTAGGTCTGCTTCTCCATCCAGTGCTGCAGGTCTTTCTGATCGTAGCGGTGCAGGTTCACATAATGGCGACGGCTCTGGTTCTGGCCGGCACGGGCCTGATCATCACGAAAACGTCCGTCAGCCGCTTCCTGGTCGAGCACGGCGTCCAGGTGTGCTTCGGTCATGTCGGTGCGGGTGCAGAACACGATCACATGGGAAGCATCGAGGATCTTCGACGTGTTGTAGGCAAAACCGTCCAGCGTGCTCTTGGCCAGACGTGCCTTGCCCTCGGCGCTGTCGGCCACGATGAAGTGCCATGGCTGCGAATTGACCGAGGATGGGCTGTGGCGCAGCTGCTCGAGCAAGGCGTCGATGGTGGCCTGAGGGATCTTGCGGGCAGCATCGTACGCCTTGGTGGTGTAGCGGCGCTTGGCCAGAGAAACGGTATCCATGTTGCAACTCCTTAAGCGGAACGGGACGTGTGGCGCATATTATCTTTCCTACAAACCAGAAAAAGCGGCAAAATGCAGCAACACTTTCACCCATGGAGTGAAAATGCTCCGCATCGCCGACCTCGAACTGTTCGTGCGCAGCAGCGTACTGGGAAGTTTCACCGCCGCTGCCCACGAGGCAGACCTGCTGCCCGGGCAGGTCGCAGCCGCCATCAAACGCCTGGAGCGCGACCTGGACGTGCGCCTGTTCGCACGTACCACCCGCAGCCTGCGCCTGACAGCCGAGGGTGAGCTGTACCTGCCCACCGCGCTCAGCGTGCTGCAGAGCCTGCGCCAGGGCCGCGATAACCTGCACGGCGCGCACAGCACCCTGCGTGGGGTGCTGCAGGTGTCGGCGCCCTCGGACCTTGGCCGCAACATCCTGCTGCCGTGGTTGAGTGATTTTCGCCGTGAGCATCCTGAGCTGACCCTGCGGCTGCACCTGTCCGACCACGTTGCCGACCTGTTCCGCGACCCGGTGGACGTGGCCATACGTTATGGCCTGAACGAAGAAGCCAACTACATCGCCCTGCCACTGGCACCGTGGAATCGCCGCGTGCTGGTGGCCTCGCCGGCCTACCTGGCGCGTCATGGGCGGCCGCAGATGCTGGATGACTTGCAGCAGCACGCGTGCCTGCTTTACCTGCAACAGGGGCGAACCTACGACAAGTGGCGGCTGGGCAACCGTACCGTGCAGGTGAGCGGCCCGCTGTTCAGCGACGATGCCGATGTGGTGCGGCGCTGGGCCGTGCTCGGCGAGGGCATTGCCTACAAGTCGTGGCTGGATGTCAGCGCCAATGTGGCGACTGGCGAACTGGAAGTGCTGCTGCCGGAGCACCCGGGCGAACTGAGCCCGGTAACCTTGGTGTGCCCACACCGCAAGCAGCTGTCGCCTGCGGTATCGCAGTTGCACCTGTGGCTGCGGGAGCGTTTCGCGGCACAGCAGCCGCACTGAAGCCTGCGGTGCACAATTGTTCTAAACGCAGGTGGGGTTCTGCGTTAAGGTGAACTGCCCTACCCTCTGCAGCCTCGCCGCCATGCCCGACTGGATCGACCTCAAGCAAGACGCCGACACCGGCATCGAGTCGGTGCGTGCGCATTTCGTTGGCCACGCCTACGACCCGCACTGGCACGACAGCTTTCTGGTAGGGGTCACCGAGCAGGGTGTGCAGCAGTTCCATTGCCGCCGTACACGCCATCACAGCACGCCCGGGCAGGTGTTTCTGCTCGAGCCTGGCGACATTCACGACGGCGATGCGCCAACGGCGGAAGGCTTTACCTATTCGACCCTGTACCTGGAGCCAAAATGGCTTGAGGCCGAGCTACGCGTGCTGTTCGAGCAGGCGCCCAGTGACAGCCTGCCAAGCTTCGCCGATACGCTGTGCGATGATCGCCAGCTTGCCCGCGCAACTACCCTCGCCTTTCAGGCGGTGCATGGTGGCGAAATGCGCATCGTGCGGCAAACTGCCACCGATGACCTGCTCAGTTGCCTCACCGGCCACCTGCACTGGCGCAAGCGCTTGAACCCCGACCCGCGCCTGCCGCTGACGGCACAGCGGGCGCGCGACTACCTGCATGCCCACCTCGACCAAGACATCGGCCTGGACGACCTGGCACTGGCCTGCGGCGTGGACCGCTTCCGCCTGACCCGTGCGTTCAAGGCCGCATTCGGCCTGGCGCCGCACGCCTATCTGATCCAGCTGCGCCTGGCCCGTGCCCGGCGTTTGCTTGCCCAAGGCCAGACACCGACCGAAGTGGCCATGGCGCTCGGCTTTGCTGACCAGAGCCACCTGGGGCGCTGGTTCCGCCGTGCCTACCGGCTCACCCCAGCGGACTACCGGCGCCGCTGCTCAAACCTTCCAGACTGACACGCAGCAATCGCCGAGCATGGTGCCCTGTTCAATAGGAGCCGTTCACCATGTCGCATTCGTTGTTGCCGTTCATGCTCTTCGCCCTGGTAGCCAGTATCAGCCCCGGGCCTACCAACCTGCTGATCCTTGCCCATGGCGCACGGCAGGGCCTGCGCGCAAGCGTGGCGCCGATCCTGGCGGGTTGCGGCGCGGCGGCAGCGGTCGTGTTGCTGGTCGGCCTGGGCCTTGGTGACTTGCTGGTGCGTCACCCGCTGGCCCAGCAGGTGATGAGCTGGACCGGAGTGCTGTGGTTGAGCTGGCTGGCATGGCGCATTTTGCGCAGCGCGGGGCAGCCCCTGGATGTCAGCGCAGCCAAGCCTTTCGACGCCCTCAGCGCAGCGTCGCTGCAAGTGGTGAACCCGAAAGTGTGGATGATGGCTGTGGCGGTGATCGGCGTGTTTGCAGCGCCGTCGCTGCCGGTGTGGCAATTGGCACTGGTGTTTTTATTGATCGCCCTGCCGTGCATGACAACTTGGGCACTGTTGGGGGTAGGCAGTGCCCGCTGGCTGCAGGCGCCGGGGCGGTTGCTATGGTTCAACCGGGGGTTGGCGGGCATGTTGCTGGTGTCGGCCTGGGCTGCACTGCTTGGCTGAGTTGAAGGTGGGCGGTACCGGCCCTGTCGGCAGCTGCCGACGATAGGACCGATAACGGCGATCAATGACTCAGGGCCTCGCGAAAGCGCCGGGTACTGGCCATTGCCAGCAGCAAGCCGACCACCGCCACACTGCCGCCGGCCCACCCGACAGAGGCCACCCCCATCTGGCTGCTGACGATACTGCCCAGCAACGCCCCACCGCCAATGCCGATGTTATAGATGCCCGAGAACAGCGCCATCGCCACGTCCGTGGCATCGGACGCCAGCTTCAGGGTCTTGGACTGCAGCGACAGGCTGAAGCTCAGGATCGCGACTCCCCAGAACATGCTCAGCCCGGCAAACAGATAGAAGTTGCTCGCCAGCGGCAACAGCAGCAGCAGGCAAGCCGCCAGCAAGCCGATCGAGCCTACCAGCAGGCCATGCGGAAAGTGGTCGCTGTAGCGGCTGAACAGCACCGAGCCAAACACCCCTGCACCGCCGAACAGCAGCAGCAACAACGTGATGCGCTCACCACTGATCTGTGCCACCTGCAGGGCAAACGGCTCAATGTAGCTGTACGCCGTGAATTGCGCAGTGATCACCAGGGTCACCAGCACATACGTGATCACCAGTGCAGGGCGTTTGAACAGGATCGGCAAGCTGCGCAGCGAACCGGAGTTCTGGCTGGGCAGCAGCGGCAGCGATTTCATCAGGCAAAGCATGGTGGCCAGCGCCACTCCGGCAATGCTGAGGAAGGTGACCCGCCAGCCCAGCGCCTCGCCCACCACGCGCCCCAGCGGGATGCCCAGGACCATTGCCAGGGTCGTACCGGTAGCCAGCAAGCCCAACGCCTTGGCCTGCTGGCCTGGCGGCGCCACACGCACCGCAAGCGAGGCGGTGATGGACCAGAACACGGCATGCGCCAGGGCGATGCCGATGCGGCTCAGCAGCAGCATGGCAAAACTTTGCGACAGCCACGACAGCAGGTGGCTGACCACGAACACCAAAAACACGAACAACAGCAGGCGTCGACGCTCGATGTTGCGCGTGAGCAGCATCATCGGCAGCGAGGCCAAGGCCACCACCCAGGCATAGATGGTCAGCATCAGGCCGACCTGAGCGGTGCTCATGTCGAAACTGCGGCCGATGTCGCTGAGCAGCGCCACCGGGACGAACTCAGTGGTGTTGAAGATGAAAGCCGCGAGGGCCAGGGCGATCACACTCAGCCAGCTGCCGCCACCGGTGGTTGGCGCAAGGTTGGTGGGGACAGGTCCGTTCATGGGGCGAATTCTATTCTCCGCAGGCAAGGCGAAAGGACGCGCGTCAGGGGCCAAGTATCGGCCGCGCTGAGGCACGGGTTTGTTATTGGAGGGAATGCCGGCATGGTACGCGTCAACAGCGCGCCTCACAACCAGACGCGCAGACGTGCGCAGGGGAATGGGCGCAGCCCCCAGACCAGATCGCCCATCTGGTCTGGGGGGCAACGCTTGGCTGGGATGGGTCAGCCCTGCAGCGTCGCCATGTCGATGACGAAACGGTACTTCACATCACCGGCGATCATGCGCTCGTAAGCCTGGTTGATATTGCGGATATCCAGCATCTCGATATCGCAACGGATATCGTGCTCGGCACAGAAATCCAGCACTTCCTGGGTCTGGGCGATACCACCAATCAGCGAGCCGGCCAGCACTCGGCGCTTCATCACCAGGTTGGCTGCGTGCAGCGCCGGGTCGATCGGCTCGATCAGGCCCACCAGGATATGCACGCCATCGAACTTCAGCGTCTCCAGGTACGGGTTCAGGTCGTGCTGCACCGGAATGGTGTCGAGCAGGAAGTCGAAGCGGCCGGCAGCGGCGCGCATCTGCTCGGCATCGGTGGACACGATCACATGGTCGGCGCCTTGGCGACGGGCTTCCTCGGCCTTGGCCTGCGAGCGGGTGAACAATGTCACTTCAGCGCCCAACGCCTTGGCCAGCTTGATACCCATGTGCCCCAGGCCGCCCATGCCAAGGATGCCGACCTTGTGGCCAGGGCCGACGCCATGGTGCTTGAGCGGCGAGTAGGTGGTGATACCGGCGCAGAGAATCGGCGCCGCGCTGGGCAGGTCCATCCCGGCCGGGATGCGCACCACAAAGTGCTCGCTGACCACGATGCTGCTGGAGTAACCGCCCATGGTATTGCTGCCATCGACCCGGTCCGGGGTGGCGTAGGTCATGGTCGGGCCTTCCAGGCAGTATTGCTCCAGGTCCTTGGCACAGGCCTCGCAGTGGCGGCAGGAATCGACCATGCAGCCAACGCCGACCAGGTCACCGACCTTGTGCGCCGATACCTTCTCGCCCACCGCAGTGACGCGGCCGACGATCTCGTGCCCGGGCATCAGCGGGTACACGGCAATGCCCCACTCATTGCGGGCCTGATGGATGTCGGAGTGGCAAACGCCACAGTAGAGGATCTCGATGGCGACATCGTCCGGGCGCGGGCTGCGACGCTCGAAGGTCATGGGTGCCAAGGGGCTGGTCGGGGTTTGGGCGGCGTAACCGATAGCAGTGTACATACAAGACCTCAGGTGAAAGTGAAACGATTCAGTCGATACATTTTCCGCATCCTCGCCCTCCCCGGCCACAGCAGATCCTCCGAGGTGAATGCCTGATTCTCCGAACCTGGCCAGAGCCACCTGGCGCCAAGCCTCAAATCTGAGATGATGCAAGTGTCTGATTCTCTGCCCATGGTCCATCATGCAACTGACCCGCCACGTCGACGCCAACGCCACGCTGTGCGCCCTGATCCGCAGCCTGGCCACACGCCCGGGCTTCGTGCCCACTCATCTGCCACAGGTCCAGGTTTTGAGCTGGGACCATTACGTGGCCAGCAGCCCGCAGATCTACGAGCCCAGCCTGATGATCCTGGCCCAGGGCAGCAAGCTGGCGCGCCTTGGCCCGCGCACGCTAGAGTACGGCGCCGGGCATTACCTGGTGCAGGCGCTGTCGGTGCCGTTCATGTGCGAAACCTTCGCCACCGCCGAAGCGCCGTTGCTGGGCGTGGCTGTGGACATCGACCGTGGCGTGCTGGGTGAACTGGTGCAGAGCATGGCGTTGGCGCCTGACCCCGCAGTGCAGGCGCAGACACCGCAGTCGATGACCTCGGCAGCGCTGGATGTGCCCATGCGCGAATGCGTCGAGCGGCTGTTACGCTGCCTGCAGGACCCGATAGACGCCAAGGTGCTCGGGCCGGCGCGGGTGCGCGAGGTTCTGTACACCGCACTGCGTGGGCCCCAGGCCGGGGTGTTGCGGGCGCTGGTCGAGCAGCAGGGGCACTTCGCGCGCATCGGCGCCGCCCTCGCTCACCTGCGTGAACACTACACCGAGCCGCTGAGCGTCGAGGCATTGGCTGCGCGGGCGAACATGAGCGTGTCGACCTTCCACGAGCACTTCAAGCGCTGCACCGACATGGCGCCGATGCAGTACCTCAAGCGCCTGCGGCTGCTCAAGGCGCAACAGATGCTGATCGGCGAAGGGCTGGGCGTGGCGCAGGCGGCGCACCGGGTGGGCTATCAGAGCACCTCACAGTTCAGCCGCGAGTACAAACGCCAGTTTGCCCGTAGCCCGGGGGATGAGCAGGCCTATCAGAGTTTGCCTGCCTGACTGTACGGGCGACAAGCGGGCCCAGCCAAGGCCGTCGACCAAGACATCGATACGCGCTGAACCCGCTTCACGCTGTCAACGGCCACTGCGCCAGCGGCAGGTACTGGCCTTTGCGCGACTCGTAGAGCGCGAAGTACCGGGCGACGATGAAGAAGTCGGGCGCCACGCTGGCCTCGGGCGCCTGGCCGCGAAAGTCCCGTGACAGGGTCAGGTGTGGCCGGTAATCATGGGCCTGCTCGGCAAAGCCCATGGGCAGCAGTGCCTGCTGCAGCCCATAGGCCAGATGGCGCAGCGCAGCCGGGGCCTGCTGCGGCTCGAGCACCAGCACGTTTGCCCGCGGCCAGACCTTGAGCTGATCGAGCAGCAAGCGCAGGGGGGCATCAGGGCGCGCCAGGTTGTCCACCGCAGCGCAAATCGCCGGTACCTGCGCTGCATCCACATCGCCTAGAAACATCAGGGTCAGGTGGAAGTTCGCACTGGGCACCGGTTTGCCACTACGCAGCTGGAGGCCACGCCGCCACTGGGCTATCGCACGCTGCTGGGCGTCGGTTACCGGCAGGGCAAAAAACAGCCGTTTGAAGGGGGCGCCACTGCGGCGCGGGTCCTGAACCATGCGTGCTCCTTTACCTTAAACGTTTGCGCAAACTACGGCCATTACACCTTGGTCGGCCGCAAATCTCGCCAACCTCGGTACAAACTATCTGTACAAACTCCCCCCATGATTGTTTATGCTGGCGGGCTTATGCCATGGCGCATGGCCATTTTTCGACAAGTAATCGTCCATGAAAATTGCACTCGTACTGATCTTTGCCCTCTCGATCGCTTATGTTCATCTGCGCGGTCGGGTACGCCACAAGCTCACCCGCCAATTGGGTGACCACTCCAGTTTCCTGGCCCCGGTCAACAGCTTCCTTTACCTGTTCTCCAGGCACCCGGCCAAACCCTATCTGCCGGTAGAAGCGTTCCCCGAGCTGCAGCCGCTCAAGGACCACTGGCAGGAAATCCGCCAGGAGGCCCAGCAGTTGCTGCATGTGGGCGAGATCAAGAAGTCCGATAATTACGACGACGTTGGCTTCAACTCCTTCTTCAAGACCGGCTGGAAGCGCTTCTACCTGAAATGGTACGGCGAAAGCCACCCGTCTGCGATGAACCTGTGCCCGCGCACCACCGAGTTGCTGCAGGGCATCGGCACGGTCAAGGCAGCCATGTTCGCGACCCTGCCGCCGGGCGCCAAGCTGGTGCGCCACCGCGACCCTTATGCCGGCTCCTATCGCTACCACCTGGGCCTTGACACACCGAACGACGATGGCTGCTACATCGATGTGGATGGCGAGAAGTATTCCTGGCGTGACGGCGAAGCCGTGGTGTTCGACGAGACCTACATCCACTACGCCGCCAACACCACCGAGCACAACCGGATCATTCTGTTCTGCGACATCGAGCGCCCGCTGAAATACCGCTGGGCGACTGCGTTCAACCGCTGGTTCAGCCGCAATGTGATGGCTGCCGCGGCAGCGCCGAACAATGCCAATGACAAGACTGGCGGCATCAACCGCCTGTTCACCCGGATCTACAAGATTCGTGAACGGGGCAAGGCACTGAAAAAACGCAACCGCATGCGCTACTACCTGGAGAAGTGGCTGGTGGTGGCGGCCTTGGTGCTGGCCTTCATCTATATCTGAGCAGGCCGGGAGCCTTTTGCCGCCATGATCCACATCCGCCCCATGACGCCCGAGGACTTCGAGCGTTTCTGGCCCACCTTCCAGGCCGTTGTCCAGGCCCGCGAAACCTACGCCTACGACCCTGCCCTGAGCTTCGAACAGGCACGCCAGCTATGGCTGGAGCTGCCTTTGCACACGCTGGTGGCCGAGCAGGACGGTGAGTTGCTGGGGGCATACTACCTCAAGGCCAATGCCGCCGGCCCCGGTGCCCATGTTGGCAATTGCGGCTACATGGTCGCCGAAGCCGCCCGTGGTCGCGGCGTGGCCAGGCTGATGTGCGAACACTCACAGAAACTGGCGCGTCAGGAAGGCTTCCTGGCGCTGCAGTTCAACTCGGTGGTGGCCAGCAATGAAGTGGCCGTGGCGCTATGGCACAAACTGGGCTTCGAGACCGTCGGCCGCTTGCCCAAGGCTTACCGCCACGCCCGCCTGGGCCTGGTGGACTGCCTGGTGATGTACAAATGGCTGGCCGACGAGCCGGTAGTGGAAAAACCGCCGCTGCTGATTGGCCGCAAGAACATCGAGGCGCGCGTGTCGCGGCGGCGTGGCCGCTAAACGCGTTGATACCCTGGCCGGCGCCACCGGATTTGCACTTTTCTGCGAACCCGTGGCATAGATGCGGGTCAACGCCTGTATGTGACCGTCTGCGCCACTCAAGGAGCCCCTGCATGAGCAAGTCCCCCTATGTTCCGCCCAAGGTCTGGCGCAATGAGTCAGCCTCTGGCGGCCAGTTCGCCAGTATCAACCGCCCGATCGCCGGCCCTACCCACGACAAGGCGCTGCCTGTTGGCAAGCACCCGTTGCAGCTGTACTCGCTGGCAACCCCCAACGGCGTGAAAGTCACCATCCTTCTTGAAGAACTGCTGGCCCTGGGCCACAGCGGCGCCGAGTACGACGCCTGGTTGATCCGCATCGGCGAAGGCGACCAATTCTCCAGCGGGTTCGTTGAGGTCAACCCCAACTCGAAGATCCCCGCCCTGCTCGATCGCAGCGTCGAGCCACCGGTTCGGGTATTCGAATCGGGTTCGATCCTGCTGTACCTGGCCGAGAAATTCGCAGCCTTCCTGCCCACCGGTGCGGCCGCGCGTACCGAAACCCTGAACTGGCTGTTCTGGCAGATGGGTTCGGCGCCTTATCTGGGTGGGGGCTTTGGCCACTTCTACGTGTATGCCCCGGAAAAGTTCGAATACGCCATCAACCGGTTCACCATGGAAGCCAAGCGCCAGCTGGATGTGCTTGAGCGGCGCCTTGCGCAAAGCCGCTACCTGGGTGGCGATGAGTACAGCATTGCCGATATCGCCGTATGGCCGTGGTATGGCCAACTGGTGCGCGGCAACCTGTATGGCGCAGCAGAGTTCCTTGCCGTGCATGAATACCCGCAGGTGCAGCGCTGGGCCGAAGAAATCGCGCAGCGGCCGGCCGTGCAGCGGGGCACCCGGGTCAACCGCACCTGGGGAGATGAAGCCAGCCAGGTGCCCGAGCGCCATTGGGCGGCAGATCTGGATTAAGCGCGTATGGGCCGCCAAGCGGCCCTTTGCCCAGCAAGCCGGCAGCCGCAGGGCCAGACAATGCCCCGCTGCAAAAAACCATTTGCCCCTGCGCAAACCTGCTTCCGCCCAGCCCTTCTTGTACACTCCTCGCAAAAGCCCCCACCTGCACAAAATTTTGGTGAAAGCATGATCGAGGTAACCGAGGTTTCCATTGCCGAGCTGCGCGACGCGCTCGAAAAGGGCCGCACGACGGCGGTCGAGCTGGTCAAGGCCTACCTGGCGCGCATCGATGCCTACGATGGAGCCGATACCCCCACCGCGCTGAACGCGGTGGTAGTCCGCAATCCAGAGGCGCTCAAGGAGGCCGAGGCTTCCGACGCGCGCCGCGCCCGTGGCGAACTGCTCGGCCCGCTCGATGGCATCCCTTACACCGCCAAGGACAGCTACCTGGTCAAGGGCCTGACCGCTGCATCCGGCAGCCCGGCGTTCAAAGACCTGGTGGCCCAGCGCGACGCGTTCACCGTCGAGCGCCTGCGCGCCGGCGGCGCCATCTGCCTGGGCAAGACCAACATGCCGCCCATGGCCAACGGTGGCATGCAGCGCGGCGTCTACGGCCGTGCCGAAAGCCCGTACAACGCCGACTACCTGACCGCACCGTTCGCCTCCGGCTCATCCAACGGTGCCGGCACCGCCACCGCTGCCAGCTTCAGCGCCTTCGGCCTGGCCGAGGAAACCTGGTCCAGTGGCCGTGGCCCGGCCTCTAACAACGGCCTGTGCGCCTACACCCCATCGCGCGGGGTCATTTCGGTACGCGGCAACTGGCCGCTGACACCGACCATGGACGTGGTAGTGCCCTACGCCCGCACCATGGCCGACCTGCTGGAAGTGCTGGATGTGGTGGTTGCCGACGATGCCGACAAGCGTGGCGACCTCTGGCGCCTGCAACCTTGGGTGCCAATCCCGGCCGCCTCTTCGGTACGCCCGGCGTCCTACCTGGACCTGGCGGTTGACGCCAGCGCGCTCAAGGGCAAGCGTTTCGGCGTACCGCGCATGTACATCAACGCCGACCCCGAGGCCGGTACGTCCGAGAAACCTGGCATCGGTGGCCCGACCGGCCAGCGCATCAACACCCGAGCCACGGTCATCGACCTGTGGCAACAGGCACGCCAGGCCTTGGAAGCAGCGGGCGCTGAAGTGGTTGAAGTGGACTTCCCACTGGTCTCCAACTGCGAAGGCGATCGGCCCGGCGCACCGACCGTTTACAACCGCGGTATCGTCAGCAAGGCGTTCCTGCATGACGAGCTGTGGGAACTGTCCGGCTGGGGCTTCGACGACTTCCTGCGTGCCAACAACGACCCCAAGCTCAACCGCCTGGCCGATGTCGACGGCCCGCAAATCTTCCCCCACGACCCAGGCACCCTGCCCAACCGTGAGGACGATCTGGCTGCCGGCATGGACGAGTACGTCAACATGGCCAAACGCGGCCTGAAGCGCTGGGACCAGATCGAAACCCTGCCCGACGGCCTGCGCGGGCTGGAAAAGACCCGCAAGCTGGACCTGGAAGACTGGATGGACGCCCAAGGCCTCGATGCGGTGCTGTTCCCGACCGTGGCCGACGTTGGCCCGGCCGATGCCGACGTGAACCCGGCCTCGGCGGACATCGCATGGAGCAACGGCATCTGGGTAGCCAACGGCAACCTCGCCATCCGCCACCTGGGCGTACCGACCGTCACCGTGCCAATGGGCGTGATGGCTGACATCGGCATGCCGGTGGGGCTGACCTTCGCCGGGCGTGCCTACAGCGACAATGCGCTGTTGAGTTTTGCGGCAGCCTTCGAAGCGACCGGCTCACGCCGCATGATCCCGCCACGGACACCGGCGCTGGGGTGATGGTCGCCTGACAGGCCAATTTCTTGCGCACCCTTGAGATCGAGCGCCGCACAGGCGCTCGACTCGCGCAGCACCGCAAACCGCAGGTCAACATCCCAACGACCACACAAGCCTCTGGACTATTTCTCGATACAGAAGCTCGCCACCAATCGACGCAACTCCCCCGAACGCCCATCCAGCTTTTCACACACTCCCAACGTCTGCTCTTGGCCCGCCTGCACATGCTGATTGAGCGTGACGATTTCGCCCACTTCCCGACCGATCGACTCAACCACCGCACGTTGCTGATCCGTGGCGGCAGCGACGGACTGGTTCATGTCAAAACCTGCGCGAGTGGGTGACTCGGCTGTTCGAAGCGGTCGGCAGCGCAAGTTGGGTGGAGCACGAGGGCCTGCTGGATACCGTGACGGCGTTGCCCGGCAGCGGCCCTGCCTACTACCACCTGTTCAGCGAAGCCCTCTCCGCCGCAGGTGTAGCGTTGGGCCTGAGCCCGGAACTGGCAAGGCCCCTGGCAGCGCAGACAGCGCTGGGTGCCGCGACGCTGCAAACCCAGCCAGGCACAGACTTTGTAGAGTTGCGCACCGCAGTCACCTCGCCCAATGGCACCACGGCGGCGGCGATCGCCTCGTTTGAACACAATGACGGCTTGCGTCGGCTGGTCGACGCTGCCATGCAGGCCGCACATTCCCCTTCACAAGCACTCTCACGCGAGTCCTGAAAGCCCTGGGCAGAGCCCGACCGGCCTCAGTCGGTAACCTGCTCCGCTGTGCTATCGGCGGTAGAGGCCGGGGCACTCGCTTCTGACTTCACACGCTTGCGTCGGCCCTGGCTACGTTGGCGCGAAGCTTGTTGCTTGGCATGCAGCGCCTGAGCGGCGGTCACAATGCCAGACGGTTGCCCATTCAAGTCCAGGCGCGGCGCATTCTCCACCATGGCTGCCCAGTATCGAGCTCCCTTGCACCAGGTAGAAATACCCAGCTTGAGCTGTTCGCGGGTCAAGCCGAGCAGTTCGAGGTGCTGCTCGGCATCCTTGAAAATACCCTCCTTGAGCGGCACCTTGGGCGCCGGATTGACGGGGAAGGCCAAGGGAAAATGCTTCTGCAAGGGCCAGATCGCTTGCACTGCCGGATCAAGGTCGCGAGGCTTCGCCTGCGGGGAAGGCTTACGCTTGGGGTGTTTCCCACCCTCAGCCTTTACCTGCTCTTTTTCCGACCGGAGACGGTCACGTAGCTCTGCTAGTTGTTCAAAACCCATCGTTCAATTCACTGCTTCGAAGTTGATTGCGTGGCGTAAGGATATGCCATGCACGCCTTGAAAGCAGCTAGAACAGGATGAGTCGCCGCTGGATCGGTCCCGAGACTATGCATTCAGAGCCCGTTTCAACACTTCGTAGATCTTGCTGTCGCCAGATTGAGCGACGTTGAAACGCAGAAAATCTCCCGCAGTCATGGACTGGCTGAAAGCATTTCCGGGCGCGAGCACCACTGCGTCCTTCAAACAAGCTCTGGCCAGCGTCGCTGCATCCTTACCCTGAGGGAGTTGGCACCACACGTACATGCCTGCCTGGGGAACCATCCAAGGCTTGATACCAATCGCCTGAAGCCTCGCTACTGTTTTGCCCATTTCCTGGGCTAACCTGAAGCGGACACCTTCCATGTGCTTTCGGTACCCGCTATCGGTAATGGCTTGATGAACGATGTCCGCAGCCATGCGCCCACCCCCGAATGTGGTCGCAATCTTGAGGTCGACCAGGCTCTCGATCCACTCCCTGCGCGAAGCGATGTAGCCGCATCTGATTGAAGCGGAGATGGTCTTGGAAAAACTACCGATCTGGATCACACGAGCGAGGCCATCGAAGGCAGACAGTCGTGGCGCGGGGGTATTCTCGAAATCGCCGAAGATGTCGTCCTCGACAATTACCAGGCTGGAGGTGTCGGCCAGCTTTAGCAGCCTGTGTGCTGTGACTGGTGACAAGGTGGCCCCGGTCGGGTTGTGGATGCCGGAGTTCGTTATGTACAACCGCGGCGCGTGCTCGCGCAGGGCAGCGCCGAACGCCTCGATGTCTGGACCCGTTGCGGTGTAGGGGACTCCGACGATGTTCACCCTATGTGCTTTGAGTAATGCGTGAAAATTGAAATAACAGGGATCGTCGACCAGGACAGTGTCACCCGGTTGCAGCAGAAAACGGCAGATCAGGTCGATAGCATGAGTGCCGGACTCAGTGAGCATGATCTGTTCCAGAGGGGCTTCGATACCAACGCCTGCCAGTCGTCGCGACAAGAATTGCCTGAGAGGCGGATGCCCAAGCGGTGAAGCGTACTCAGTCAATTTCGACGTGTCAGAACGCGCAACCATTCGAAGAGCTTTACGCAAGCCTGCTTCGTACAGCCAGGATGCGGGCAGCCACCCGCATCCTGGTTTCAACGCATCACTGGAAGTTTCCAGCGACTGGCGCGAGATCCACAGCGGGTCGACATCACGATCAAGTTTGGGGCCGAGCTCGGTCAGTGCCAATGGCGCAACTGGCCCAGCTACGTAAAAACCGGAGCCAGGGCGAGCGCTAAGTACACCTTCTGCGGTTAACCGTTCATAAGCCTCCAAGACGGTAGAAACCGATACTTGCATGCTCTGAGCCATTGCGCGAACTGAAGGAATTCTCGCACCTGGTGTGTAGCTTCGAGAGGCTATCCTGGCCTGGACCTCCCCCATCACAGCTCGAATTCGCGTTCCGTCCCGTTTCATCGCACCCCCAACTGTGCTGGATTCATATGCATAACAGTTCGGTTGAATTGTAGTGGAGTGTACATGGCCTTGGTGAGCCCGTCAGTGATGTACTGAGCCCTGGCTTATCGAGGACGCACCGATGGAAAAAACAACAAGCGGGTGGATAAACGGCTTTATAGGCGTCGCCATCTTTGCCGGCTCGTTGCCGGCCACCCGCGTGGCAGTGACGGCCTTCGAGCCTACGTTTCTGACCTGTGCCAGGGCAACCATTGCCGCGCTGTTGGGTGCGCTGTTCTTGATCGTGCTACGCCAGCCGCGACCCAAGCGCGGTGACCTGTCGTCACTGGCTGTAACAGCGCTTGGCGTCGTTATCGGTTTTCCGCTGCTGACGGCACTGGCCCTACAGCACGTCACTTCTGCCCATTCCATCGTTTTTGTCGGGCTGCTGCCATTGTGTACCGCAGGGTTCGCCGTTCTGCGCGGCGGCGAGCGACCTGGGCCACTGTTCTGGTTGTTCTCGTTGTTCGGTGCTGGGCTAGTCGTTGGCTATGCGTTGATGAATGGAGGAGATGCGTCGGCGCTAGGAGACCTGCTGATGATGGCTGCGGTAGTTGTTTGTGGGTTGGGCTATGCGGAAGGGGCGCGTCTGTCACGGACTCTCGGAGGGTGGCAGGTGATCAGTTGGGCATTGCTGGTAGCGTTGCCGTTCATGCTGCTGCTGACTATCGTCAATCTCCCAGCACCCGATGCCTTCGCCCGAGTTAGCGCCCCTGCGTGGTTCAGCTTCGCCTACGTGTCACTGTTCAGCATGCTGATCGGGTTTGTGTTCTGGTACAAAGGGCTCGTTCAGGGCGGCATTGCGGCAGTGGGCCAACTGCAACTCTTTCAGCCGTTCATGGGGCTTGGACTGGCCGCGTTGCTTCTGCACGAGCAAGTCAGCTGGGTGATGCTCGTCGTAACGCTGGGTGCTGTCATCTGTGTTGCCGGGGCAAAGAGATACGCCCAGTAGTAGTGTGGGAGCGATCAACCTCTATCGAAACTGCTGTGAAGCGCTGGCGATACGCTGGTACTTACGCAGCTGCCGGTTGACGCTGCGGATATCCAGAAAGAATATCTCTGCGCTGCGCCATAGCAGCATCCAAGCGGTGACGGTAACGACTCCCACGGGGATGGTGCCTTCAATGCCCAGCGCCGTGCCTGCGAGCACCAAGGCTAGCGCCAAGCCCAGGAGTGTCAGCGCTACCAGCCGCTGCGTGCGGATATCCCCTCTGAGCTGTTCGCTCTTTTGTGCAAAGGTATTTCTGATGGCTTGCTGCAGGCGTTCTCGCTCCTCTTCCGGGCAGCGGATCTGCAGACTCAGCGCTGGGTGATACCAGGCGCTATCTGACAGGTATTCCACCAGCTCGGGGCTTAGCTTGGGATTGTCCGGCGAGGCAAATGGATTGAGGTAATCCGGGGTGATCGTCAGATCGATGTTTTTAGTCATGACGAACCTCTAGCTGGTTGAGTTGTGTCATCACGCTCTGCGGGGTGGACAGTTGTCAGCTGGCGGCGCATACGCGGATGCCTCTGCGTGCGACCGTAAGTAAGCCAGCGAAATCGCCCCGATTGAATCGATCGACAGGTCGTTAGCCGCTCTCCATCAACCGTAGCACTGGATCGGGAGAGGCCATCCACTACCGGCCGCTTTCGACGCAAAGCAGACAGCGATCCCAAGCTCTGTGGTCAGTTCCGGCCTCATCGCCGGCAAGCCGGCTCCCACTGGAATATCTCCAGCCTTGAGGCATGCGCTGTACGTGTGGGAGCCGCGCTTGCCGGCGATGGGCCGCGAAGCGGCCCCGGTTACAGATGTCTGCTTCGGGCCGAAAGCGGGCGGTCACGACTGGCAGCTGGCCATAGAGGACGCACCTGTGCTGATTGGGGAGCTTGAGGAAAAGCAAAGCAGTGCGTGCTTCAGGATCAGCGCGGGAACAGCAGCGTCACAGCAAAGCGAAAGCCCCAACCTTCCGGGCCATTATCCGGTGAATCGAGCCAGTAACGTGGCCCGGCTTGGAGGGTGATGGGGTGGCCACCAACTTTCAGTAACTGGGTTACCGTCAGGTTGACCGGAATGGCCCATTCTTTGGATTGCCAGTCGTAGGTCGATTCACTGTTGATGCCAAATGTGGTCAACGAGCTGTTCGTGTATGAAAGAAACGGCTGCATGAAGGTCTGGTTTACCTTCTCCTTACCATCTGCGGGGCTGCCCTCTAGCCCCCAGATATGGTTAGCCAGTATCCCGTGCGTCCAACCGTTGGCTTGCTTCAAGGCTACCGCAGTTGGTCCGAGCCCCCATTGTTCACTGCTCAGCACGTCGTTGCTGCCCGTTGGTATCAATAGCGCCGGGCCTGCGCCGAGTATCCAGCCACTGGCAGTGGGTTGTTTCGGTGAGAAGAAAAAACTCTGGGTGACATCGCCTACGCCAGAGGTGTCCGCCGCGCCACCCAGGCCGTGCTGGTCGACGACTGGCAGGATAGTCCTGGAGATCAGGTTCCAGTCATCATTCAAGCTGAAAGGCAGAACGGGCTGGATGTTGGTCAGGCTGCGCTTGCCATCGCCGTCGGGGCCCATTTTCTGGTCCCAATTATATTGCACCGGCAAGCTGTACATGGCCGCAACCGGGTTCAGCGCTTTCTTGGCAAGCTCTGCCGAGTCCTCTGCTTGCCCTTGCCCGGTGTGCCCCAGCAACGCAAGTGCGTAAAGCGGGTAGCATTTCCTTTTCAACATTGTATCTCCCGTCAACTGAAAGCCACGTCGTTTTGAGCGGCCCGGGTTTTCGGCGATCAAGCGTGATTCGACATCTCGGTCTGCTTTGGCGGCAGCGGGCCAATGAACATTTGCTTTAAGCGCTTGCGGCCAATGACGCGTGCCAGTTCCGCGATGACGCAATACATGAATATCAATGTGATCAGTAAGATCTGAACTGCCCAGAAACGAGGCCAGTTCATCGATGACCATAACAGCGCATTCGCATCGAGCAGGCCGGGCGCCTCTTTCCAGTAGTCATACAGACGCTCCAAGTAATGAACGATCAGTGCGACCAAGGCATACATGAGTGTTTTCCAGGTGACGTTCCAGATCAGCGGCTTGTCGGGAAACCGATTGATGAAGGGCAGCATATCGGCAACCAGAACAGACTTGCCCAATATGAGAGCGGCGATCAGTACCGACGCTGAGACAGGCAGCTCCACCCCTGACCCTTTGATCATGAGCGCGCGGATCAGGGCAACGATGTGCAGAATCACGAAGAAAAACACGGTGGGAGGAAGCACTTTCAGGAATTCATGTTTAATTTTGAGCATGACCGTATTCATCGGGGCATCCTTAGGCCATCAAATCTCGGCATCAAATTCCGGTTCCCCCTGGCGCACATCCACGGCAGGGGGAACCTGGGGGCTACTTCTTCAGGGCCTGGAATGAACTGACCATGTCCCTGGCCCAGCCATCGAGCACGGCGCGGGCGTCCGAGGCCTGCATGATTTGCGAGGAATTGTCCAGTTCAGCGCCTGCACCTTTGCGCACCACTGCGGCCACCACCTCATTGGTACTCCCGTCAAGGAATGCAGCTTCGGTAGCCACGCTGGTGTCTTGGTCGCGAATACCCGTGGCCGTACTGATGCCGGCTGCCACAAGCGCGATTGGGATCACCTCATACGGGCGCAGCCCCTTGGTTTTGGCACTCACCCCAGTGATCGCCGGGCGCACCACCAGTACACCTGGCCCGGGGCTCGTAGCAAGCGGCAGGACCTTGGAAAACTGGTTTTTCAACGACTGATCGTAATACTGGGTTATGCCTTGCAAGGTTTGCTGCGGAATCTTCGCGGTTGGTTGCGGCTTGGGGTAAAACTGGCTGGGTTCGACATACACGCTGGTAAATTGGTTGGCATCAATGCCAGGCTTGATCCAGCGCGTAACCTTCGCGCCCGAAGGCGATTCATCCTCCTTGAGCTTGCTGTAGTCCTTCAGAAACCCGGAGTATTCGTCGGGCTCAACGTATTTGCTCGCACAACCATGCAGTAAAAGCGATGTGAGACACACCGTTGCAATAAGCGCCTTACTTTTCATGCAACTTCTCCTTCCACGTATAAGCATTGTCCAAGGATCAAAACCTTCAGAATCGCCAAGTCGCACCGCCACCGATGATGTGCAAGGCGGCGTTATCGAAAGTACCTGACAACGTGTCGCCGGAGCGTGCCTTGGTCTGCTCCACGTCCATGTCGCCGAGCCAGACCAATGTGTAAGCCAGATGCAGGTCCAATCCTTCTTCCACCTGATAGTTCACCCCGGTTGCGAAGCGCCACGCCTCCCCCATCGGGTTGTCCACGGTGCGATCCTTGTCATCCACGGCCGAACTGTCATACCCCACCCCAAAACTCCAGCGCAGCTGGCGGGTCGCCTGATACTGGGCACCCACCGAGGCGTGCCAGGTGTCCTTGTACTTGCGATCGACCGTGCGGCTAACCCCGGCGGCATTGGCATCCACCTCTACCCCGATGTCACCGAACTCGCTCCAGTCCTGCCAACCCAGGCTTCCCAGCAATGTCCACTGCTCGTCCAGCTGGTGGGCCACGCTGAATGTCGCGGTCTGCGGCACGTTCATGTCCAGTTCCAGCGTGTCCACCGCCAGGCGGTTGAGTGCGGCATTGATGAGGGGGTTGTTGATATCGCTGACATGTGGACTGTCCTCGAACTCCAGCTTCACCTTGCTGGTGTAGGCCAGGCCAATCCGTGTGCGGGGGGCGAGCTGGTAGAGCAGGCCCAGGTTCACGCCAATGCCGAAGTCAGTGTCCTTGTATTCGAGCTGGCCATCGGGGCGCTCGACCAACCCGAGCAGGCTGTTGTTGATGGCCACCTCGGTGCGGTAATAGCCGAGCATCATGCGTGGGCCGATGCCGACGGTAAGGTCATCGGTGAACTTGTACGCAAAGGTGGGTTGGAACGAGACGCCAATCACCGCCGATTCCTGGGTGAAGTAGCGCCCGGCCCAGTCATCGTCGTAGTCCAGCGCCAAGCCGAAGTTACCGTACATGCCGAACCCGATGGCTGAGCGGTCATCGAGCTGGTGGCTGATGAACAAGCTGGCGCCCGGCAGGTATTGCAGAGCGTTACCGCCCTCGTTGCCATCGAACTGGTTGCTGCTGTCACGTGAATAGCGCAGGTCGCCGAGGATAACCTGGGCATTGGCGCTGATCTGCGTGCCAGGCAGCAGGGCGATGCCTGCGGGGTTGGACATCAACACGCTGGGGTCGGTGGCGAGCGCAGCCGAGCCAGCATTGGCCAGGCCGTTACTTTCCTGGCCGGCTTCATAAATGAAGATGCCTCCGGCAGACACGTTGGTGCTGTGAGCAAACAACAGAATAAGCGTTGCAGGCATCCACCATTTGGTGTGATCCATACGATTCGTCGTGGTCATAGTCCCTGACTCCTCACTTTGAAAAGAGCAGGACACCGATGGCTCGATGTCCTGCTTGACGCAACCTGCGCCAAGGGAGCAATCAAGGTGTAACGATCGGGAACCAGAAGTCGAAGTTGTCCATGTAGCTCATCAGCTCCTCAAGCTTGCCTTCGGCACCCTCGACTTTGACGTCACCTGCGCCCACCGCGTCCTTGAGCGTGGTTTCCTTGAGCATCAGTTTGTTCAAGGTGTCGCGCGTCAGGCTGACCGTGGCGTCGGCGTTCTCGGCTTGCGAGCCTTCGGTGTGGTTGAGCACGCCATTGACCATTTCCACCAGGTATTTCTGCTTAAGGTCGGTGAAGTCGAAGTTAAGGGTAATGTGCTTGTCTTCGACCTCCGGCCCTTTCAGGCGCATGGCCAGGTAGTCGAAGAACAGGTCAAGGTCCATCGCCCGGACCGTATCGGGGCTGGCCGTGTCTGGCGTCGGCAACTGTTTCACGCCATCGCGCAATTCCTTGGCGCCGGTGAGGTAGAAGTTGCGCCATGGTCCACTTTCAGCCTGGTAACCCAACTGCTCGAGTGTGTCGGCTTGCAGGTTTTTCGCTGCCTGGTTGTTGGGGTCGGCGAAGACCACTTTGTTGACCACCTCGGCTACCCAGCGGTAGTCACCCTTGTCGTAGTACTCCTTGGCCTTCTTCAGCACCGCGTCGGCGCCGCCCATCATCTCGACGTAGCGCTTGGACGATTCTTCAGGCGGCAATTCATGCAGCGTCGCCGGGTTGCCGATGAACCAGCCCATGTACAGCACATAGGTGGCCTTGACGTTGTGGTTCAAAGCCCCGTAATACCCACGGTTGGAGAAGCGCGAAGCGATCGATTTCGGCAGCTTCACCTGCTCGGCAATCTCGGTCATGGTCAGGCCCTTGTTGGCCAAGCGCAGCGTTTCATCGTTGATGTAGCGGTACATGTCCCTCTGCGACGACAGTTGCTCCTTGACCTCCTTGTTGCCCCACACCGGCCAATGGTGCATGGCATACATGACCTGGACGTCTTTGCCCCACATCTTCAGCGCTTGGTTGAGGTACTTGGACCACGGCAACGGCTCGCGAATTTTTGCTCCGCGCAGCGAATAGGTGTTGTGCATGGTATGGGTGGAGTCTTCGGCCGTGTTGAGGGCTTTTTTCTCGTGGATGTAATAGAGCATCTCGGCTGGCGCCTCGCTGCCCGGCGCGTAGAGAAACTCGTAGGTCAGCCCATCGATCGTGCGCTTCTCGCCGGTTTTCTCGATGATGTCGGTCGGCGGGATCAGGGTGACCGTGCCGGCAGAAGTCGTGGTGCCCAACCCTGCGCCCAGTTGGCCCGTTTCGTTCGGCGGCAGCAGGTTGCCGTACATGTAACTGGCCCGGCGGCTCATGGCGGTGCCGGCCATCACGTTCTCGGCAACGGCGTGCTCCAGGAAGCCTTTGGGGGCATAGACCTTGACCTTGCCTGCCTTGACATCCTTCTCGTCGATCACACCACGAACACCGCCGTAATGGTCGACGTGACTGTGCGTGTAAATCACTGCGACCACGGGTTTCTTCGGCCGATGCTGATAGTAAAGGTCGAGTGCGGCCTTGGCAGTTTCCGCCGAAATCAACGGATCAAAGATGGTGATGCCTTCCTTGCCCTCGACGATGGTCATGTTCGACAAGTCGTAGTTGCGTACCTGATAGATGCCATCGGTGACTTCGAACAGGCCGGAAATATTGATCAGCTGTGACTGCCGCCAGAGGCTGGGGTTGGTGGAAGCGGGTGCGGCCTCGCCTTCCTTGATGAAGTTGTACTTGGCCGGGTCCCAGATCAGGTTGCCCGAGGCGCCCTTGATCGGCTCTTTCGGAAGCGGGGCGATAAACCCTTTATGGGCCAGTTCGAAGGAGGTCTTGTCATTGAACGGCAACTCTTTGAGCAACGCATCGTTGGCTTCTTTGGTTGCTGCTGTTGCGGGTTTCGCTTTCTCTTCGGCCCACGTCTGTGATGCCATCGTGATGGCGGTGGCTAAAAAGAAGGTAGAGCTAAGCTTCCAGATTCTGCCCACCGAGGCAGTGCGGCCTTGGTTTCTGAACGTTTTTACGAACACAGTCATTGCCAGCTCCTTTTGACCAATGCGCTGTACCGATTCGGCAACTACCAGCCAGGATTTCATGTCGCTTAGAGAGAGTAGACGCGGATGAGAAGTTTTCCTCTTGACTCCAGTTAAAATATTGAAATCAACAGCCTGACAAGCCTCGATGGGCTACTTGCACTTGGGCACCTGTTTTCCATGCCCGGCATGTTGCTGGGCGCAGGCATGTCTGCATGGCTATTGGAGTAACGCATGAGCGCGACCTTACCAAGGCTTGTTGCAGGCATTGCATTTCTGGGAGCAGCCCTTGGCTTCATGATCGTCCAGATGTTCATGTGCACTATTGCGGGGCCCTGTCATTTGGCGTGTGGGGATGAGGGAATCTGGCCGTTCTCGCTTCTGCGAACCCACCCTACCCTCACTTTCCAGCTTGGACGCTCAGTTGAACGGGCGTGGTCTCGATTAATCGCTTTGAAAGAATCATCGACTGGGTCGCCGCCGCGTACTTCTGAAAATGCGCTGAGGCAATATGGCTCCGATAGGCTTCATCGCTCGCGTATATCTCGAAGAAGTGCAGCCGGTTCGGCTGGTCTTTCTCCGCCACCGAATAGATGGCCAGCACGCCAGGCTCAAGGCGGATCGACTCGGCCATTTCCTCTTTAACCGCCGCCTCGTATTCCTGCAGTTTGGCTGGGTCTATTTCAAGCTGGGCAATGCGCACTACCGTCTGCATGTCTTCTCCAAGCGCTTGAGCGGCGGTTAAGCAAGCCACTGCGCAGGCCCCTATCAAGGTCGGAATTTTCATCCTGTTTCCTCAGTGGCTGTGGGCAGCGATCTTGGCGGTGGCCAAGCCAATGCCGGACACCGCGCCGGTGACCAGTGCGACTTGGTTGCGAAATTCAAAGCTCATGGATGATCTCCGTTACAAAAATTTAACCAGATGGTTAGCAGCATATTCCGTCAAGGGCGTGCGGACTAGCCGGAGAAGGCAGGATGTTCCGATGAGCCAAGCTCATGAATGAGTGGGCTTATAATCAGACCGTTTCAGCAATTGATGAGCCCTACTCACAACTTCATGCGACCTGAGGCCGGTAGTCACCGCGTTTGCGCTGCACTAACTTGGCCACTGAATCGGCCATCACCTCAGGAGCCTGCTGATGCCAAAAATCGTTGCTGGGTTTGCCCTGGCTACTGTTCTGATCCCGGCGGCAGCCATCGCCTCCGACCCTGCACCCGATCAAACGATGCTGGTTGTAAGGAACGGTGAGCAGCCTTCCATCAACGGGCCGGCCACAAGCTTTGTCGGCAGCGCACGCATAGACCCGCTTTTTCCAGCCCGTGCGCCGTCCAGGGTTTCCGCTGGTTACGTCAATTTCCAACCGGGCGCACGCTCGATGTGGCACACCCACCCGCTGGGGCAAACCCTGGTGGTTACCGCCGGTACCGGCTGGGTGCAGCAAGCGGGCGGTAAAAAACAGCTGATCAAACCGGGGGATGTGATCTGGACGCCCCCAGGCGTCAAGCACTGGCACGGCGCAACGGCTACCACCGGCATGACTCATATGGCCATTCAAGAGTCCCTCGACGGCAAGAACGTCGAATGGCTGGAACCCGTCAGCGAGGCGCAATACGAGGCCGCCGAATGAAACTGCTTAAGACCGCCCTCGCCTCGTTTTCCCTGTTGTTGGCCGCCTGCTCCACCGCCGACAAAACTAAACCCACCGGCATTGCGCAAAGCCCCGGCGCACCGAGCCTGGACGACGTTCGCGCAGTCTCGCCCGCCTTGGCGCACAACACCGAGATGTTGCTGCTGGACGAAGTGTGGAAGCGACCAGGCCTTTCACCCCGCGACCGCAGCCTGATCACACTCGCGGTGTTGATCAGCCGTAACCAGACTGTAGAGTTGGCGTATCACTTGAATCTAGCCCTGGATAACGGCGTGAAACCGGCTGAGCTATCCGAACTGATCAACCATCTGGCCTTCTATTCCGGCTGGGCCAATGCCACTGCCAGCGTGGCAGCTGCCAAAGCGGTATTTGCCAGCCGAGGGATCGGGGCTGATCAGTTACCGCCGGTTGCACCTACGCGGCTGCCCATCAACGAAGCCGCCGAGAACGTGCGGGCGCAAGCGGTTGCCAACAATGTCGGCCCCGTCTCACCTGGGCTGGTGCACTACACCGGCGACGCGCTGTTCCACGACCTGTGGCTGCGGCCCGATCTGGCGCCCCGCGACCGCAGCCTGATCACCGTCAGCGCCCTGATTGCCAACGGCCAGGTGGCCCAGGTGACCTACCATCTCAATCGCGCAATGGACAACGGCCTGACCCAGCCAGAGGCCGCTGAAATGCTTACCCAGCTGGCGTTCTATGCAGGCTGGCCAAACGTGTTTTCTGCCGTGCCAGTCGTCAAAGATGTGTTCGCCACCCGTAACAAAGGCTGACCTCAAAAACGCTACCGCTTACTCGCCGGGCGCGCTTGGCAGGGCCTCGTGGTGCCGGGAGTAAGCCGGGCAATGACTCTTTTCATTGATGACAGGCGCGCCCCACCTACTTGCGGTGTTTCAGCAAAACCAAACCGGCCTGATCAGGGGCTGATCGGCCCCAGCGGCTGAACCTCGCGAATCAGGTCAATCAACAGCCGCAAGCCCACCGGCAATTGCCGGTGGCTCGAGTAATACATGTGAAAACCCGGCGCAACGCTGGACCAGTCATCCAGCACCCTTACTAAATCGCCGCTGGCCACCAGCGGCGCAATCACTGGCTCCGGTGCGTACATCAACCCCGCGCCATGACGAATCAATGACACGCCAATGCGCGTCTCATCAATGGTGATCGCACCCGGAACAGCGATGGACAACTGCTCACCATCTTTCTCGAATTCCCAGTCGTACATACGGTCATTGCCCAGGCGAATGCGTAAGCAACGGTGCTTAAGCAAGTCCTGCGGATGTTTCGGCTCGCCAAAGCGCTGAAGGTAGTTGGCAGTGCCCGCCACCACCCAGCGGATGTCCGGTGACAGGCGCTGGGCAATCATATCTTCCGGCACCGTTCCACCGTAACGAATGCCCGCGTCATGCCCACCACCAATCACATCTACCAAACGGTTGGTTACCGTCAGGTCGATTTCGATGTCGGGGTAGCGGTCATTGAAAAGGGGTAATACGGGGCCGAGCAGAAAGTCCGCGCCATCGCTCAAGGTGTTCAAACGAATACGCCCGGTAGGCTCATCGCGGTAGCGATTGAGCACCTCCATCGCCTGGCCGATTTCATCGATAGGCCCACTGATCAGCGTATGCAACTCTTCGCCGGCGGCGGTCAACGTTACGCTGCGGGTGGTTCTGTTTAGCAGGCGAACACCAAGGCGAGTCTCCAGCCCCTTGATCGCATGACTAAGCGCCGATGCGCTGATGCCCACCTCAAGCCCGGCCCGGTTGAAGCTCTGGTGGCGGACGATGGCCAGGAAGTAGACGAAGTCGGCCAGATTGGCACGGCTGAGTTGCATGGGACGGCTCCTGCTGGCAAATACGTTTGCAGCAGTCTCTATACCAGCATTAGCGGCATTCGTTAATTGGAAGCAGATTGAGCGAGAACAATTGAATCGTGGGAACGATTACGGTCCATTCGCCCCTCCCCCCCAATGACCGGACGTTTTCAGTGTTTCGCATGAAAACTCCAGTGCCCGCTGGAAGACCGGATGACAGTCGGCATAGGGAAGATTGTGGAGCGACGCCCAGAAAAACTCGAAGAGGTGGCCATGGTCATCCAGCGTCTGATGAACCCAGCACTCAGGCAGCTCCCTCCCAGAGCGACAAAGGTGAAACGACCATACCTGATCTTGGTGGTCAGACTTCCAGCATCCCAGATCAAGCCCGATCACTGCGTCACTGATACCGGACTCCTCTTCCAGCTCACGCAATGCAGCCGCACCAGGTGTTTCTCCATTCTCGATAGTGCCCTTCACCAGTTGCGTGCCTGCCAAAGGGTGCCTGAATAGGAGAATCTTGATGGGTAGCGAAGTCGAGAGAACTACGGGACAGGCCTTGTTGGGGTACATCGCAATCTCCCTATGCGGCATATAAGCTTGAGTGTTTGCTTTTGGCCGAATCTTAGCCTTCGTGACGGGCAGCTTCGGGTCGGTAGCGGTCAATCGCGACAGGCTGCTGTCGACCCGAAGCAGACAGCGATCCAAAGCTCTGTGGTCAGTACTGGCCTCATCGCCGGCAAGCCGGCACCCACAGAATGGACTGCCCCAGGAAATCACCAGCCTTCAGGCATGCGCTGTACCTGTGGGAGCCGCGCTTGCCGGCGATGGGCCGCGAAGCGGCCCCGGTTACAGATGTTCCGGACGATGCGGGCAGACCATCTCTGCGTCGGAGGGATCAACAGGCCGACACTCCAGCCTGGGAAATCCTTCACATACTTGTGTTTCGATCATCGCTTTCCCAGCATCAGTAACATCGACTCATCGCGATCACTGGTTGACATAGACCGATCAGTCCCCCCACATTTTGAGCGCTGGAAACACCAAGAAATCAGATGTTCTCTCTTCCTTGTAGTCCATTTCCCAAACATACTCTCGCCGCACTTTTTCCGTTGCGGTCGCTTGGGCTGCATTCTAGTCTCGGCGGGCCGCTGTTGTTCAGCGATCGGCTTTGACAGGCAGCGACGGTATTATGCATACGGCTTGCCTTCAATGGCGGCTGTACGTGCGGGCACGCTTGCGTGCGCCGGAACTTGCATAGTCCGCCGGTCTGTCAACCCATGTACAGCTGCCACCCTTCTGTTTGACAGCGGATAGGTGACCGCCTAATTGAAGGTACTAAGGGCTGAACTGACTGACCCTGGCGGACATGTGTAACCGGGGCCGCTTCGCGGCCCATCGCCGGCAAGCGCGGCTCCCACAGGTACAGCGCATGCCTGAAGACTGGTGATTTCCTGGGGGCAGTCCATTCTGTGGCCGGTTTGCTGGCGATGAGGCCAGTACTGAACACAGAGCTTTGGATCGCTGTCTGCTTCGGGTCGAAGTTTGCCGATCGTGTCCCAGGAAGTCGTTCGCGAGTCCGATCAAACCCTATGGAGTATTTGGGCAATCTCCTGTGCAAGTACCTGTGGCTGCTCAAGCATCATCAGATGGCCCACCTCAGGCATGATGGTCATGCTGGTCGCCTGTGCTATCGCCCAGTCAGGCACATCCCATTCAGCTCGGGAGCGCTCTCCGCTAACAAGTGCACAGGGATAGAAGAAAATACCGTCTTCAATGCATCGTGGTAGTGATCACCTCCGGTCTCGATCAATACTGATCGGGCCATGGTTTGCAATGTGCTGGAGGGTTGATGAGCCAACCAAGTCGCAGCGACCTCTTTTTTTGCATTGACGCATGCACTGAGGGTGAACATGCAATGAGCTGGCCAGTGACCCAGTCTGAACGCAGCACTCACGTCCAGAGTGAGATTTGTGGAGGCGTGGTTTGCGGATCCACTTCTGGCCGTTTGTTTTCTGTGGTGAGGGGCAGCTTCGGGTCGAAAGCGCTATTCACTACCTGCCAGAAGGCAGGCTCGAAAACGGCCACACATGAGTGACCTTTTCCGGGCTATGCCGAACGCCTGCTCGCGCCAGGCTCGCTGAGCCAATCACAGCGGGTCCTTCCACAACGCAACCTAACTAGAATTCGGGCGTGTATTTCACACTGAACATCACGTTGCGCGGGTCACCATAGTAGTTGTTGTAGTCAATGGTGTTGTAAGCCGGCACGTAATACTTCTTGTCCAGCAGGTTGTTCAGGTTCGCCGCCACGGTGACTTCGTCGCTGACTTTGTACGCCACCCGCGCATCCCACACCGCATAGCCCGGCAGGTCGAACACATGGTCGTAGGAGGTGGTGCCGGTGACCGCCGTGGTCCCGAGGCCCACCGAAGTGCGGCTCCAGTCACCCGGCAAGGTGTAGTCGGCCCACAGCTTGAACTGGTGCTTTGGCGTCCAGGTGCTGTACACCTTGTCCTTGTAGTCTCCATCTTCCAAGTAGCGTGTGGTGTTGTAGACGTAGCCGGCCATCACCTGCAGACCACTCAGTACCTCGCCGCTGACCTGCGCTTCCAGGCCCTGGCTGCGCACCTTGCCCGAGGCCGTGGAGCAATACCAGCCATCGCAGTCCATAGGGCCGCTGCGGTTGAGCACCGCGCGATGCTCCTGGTCATAGCGAAACAGTGCAATCGAAGTGTTCAGCGCACCATCGAACAGCTCACCTTTGAGACCCAGTTCATAGTTGCTGCCAATGATCGGCTCGACCACCGAGCCCGACACCGTGCGCGCGGTCTGTGGCTGGAACACGTCAGTGTAGCTGGCGTAGATCGACCACTGTTTGTCCAGCGCATACACCAGCCCCGCATAGGGCGATACTTTGCCGCTGCTGCTGGTGGTGGACTCACTGTAACCGCTGTGGTCAAAGAATTCGGCGGCGTAGCTGAAGTCGTACCAACTGGTGCGGGCACCGAGAATAAGCTTCAGCGGGTCGGTCAGATTGATCGACCAGCGCGTATAGAAACCCTTCTGCTCTACCTGGTACTCGGTCAACTGGCCACGGCCGCGGCTGGCCAGTTCGTAGATGCTCGGCATGGGTCGATGATGATCGACATTCGACGAGTCCGCACCGAAGGTGGGTGCCCGTGCCCAGCGGTCATCAGTGTTGATGCGTGAGTAGTTGGCGCCAATCAGGAAGGTCTGCTCGAAGCCAAAACCGGTGAAGCTGCCATCCAGGTAAAGGTCCAGGCCCTTGCTGTGGGTGGTGAAATCAGTGCTCCAGTCTATATAGGTGTTATCTGTAGAACCATTGGCCGGCAGGGCATCCCACAGCGCCTGGTAGGTGGCACCATTGTGTTCGCTCATATACACGCCGGCAGCCTTTAGCCGCCAATCGTTGCTCAGCCGATAGGTGGCATCCAGGAACACGCTGGTCTGGTCATTCTCAGCTCGGTTCCAGTCGGCGCCGACATAGGTCGAGCGCGACCAGTCCGGGTTGCCTCCGTCGGCGTAGCGCGGCAAGCCGAGCATGGCTGGACGAGAGTGGCCCTTCTGGTTGGCAACGCCCAGGCCTACCGTAAGGTCGGGCGTGAAATCGTAGTCGACTGCACCGTAGACAGTCTGGTTCCAGCCACGCACGTAGTCGATGAACGAGCCGCTGTCATTTTGGCTGATAACGGTGCGTGCACGCAGGGTGCCCTCGGCGTTCAGCGGACCGCCGGCGTCCAGCTGCAGGCCGTAGCGGTCCCAGGAGCCGGCCTTGCCAGTGAGGCTGACAGTGGCCTTTTCCTGACCACGCTTGCGCACCAGGTTCATCGCCCCGCCCGGGCTGTCGCCACCTTGCAGCAGCGCGGCCGGGCCCCGCAGCACTTCGACGCGGTCGTAGAAACTCAGATCTTCGGTCAGATAGCTGCCCAGCGAGTAAGTATTGCGCGGTACAGGCACGCCATCGTACTGCAGCGTGTCGATGCTGAAGCCGCGGGAGTAGATGAACAACCCCGAACCTGGTGACTTGGTAGCGGTCAGGCCAGGCGTTCGGCTGACCAGATCGGAGATGGTCTGGGTGTTCTGGTCATCCATCTGCTGGCGAGTCATGACGGTGACTGACTGCGGGATGTCCTTTAGGCTCTGCACGCCCTTGCCCAAGGTCACGGCGCCGGAGGTGTAGGAATGGCTGCCCTCGGTTGTAGTCAGTGGGGCGCGGCCGATGACACTGGAGGCCTCCAACTCCAGCGCGCCGTTGCCGGGCTCGCTTGGCAGGGCGATCAGAAACTGGCCGTCGGCAGTCTGGCCAAGGGTCAGGTTGCTGCCAGCGATCAGTTGGCGCAGTGCCTGCTCGACGCTCAACTGCTGGTGCAACGCCGGCGCCTGCACGGCGTGGGCGGCGTCTGTGTTGAAAAGGATACGGGTGCCAGTCTGTCGGGCCAGGGCGCTGATCGATTGGTCCAGCGGCTGTGCAGGCAGGTCGATGCGGTAGTGTGCCTGTTCAGCTTGCAAGGGGCCGGCTGCCAGGAAACCAAAAGTCGCCAGGAACATCGTCTGGCGCAGCGGGTAGACAAAGAGCGTCATGGAATCCCTATCGAAATGTAATGAGAATGAGTTTCATAGGGATTGGCGTTTGTGCCATGGCGAACTTTGATGTGTGGCTGAAAATAATTATCAGTGACGCACAACTACCTTCACCACACCGCCATCTTCGCGGTGCACGGTTACCGGAGCCAGCCGGGGGAGCGTGTCGATCAGCTGTTCGACGTTGCCAGTCAGGAACTCACCGCTTAGTCGATACGCCCCAGCGGGTGCACCTTCTAGTTGAATCGGCGCGGCGCGATGGCGCCGTAGTTGAGCGACAACCACGTCCAGCGGCGTGCCGTCGAAGTGGAACAGGTCACGCCGCCATGCCTCCAGTTCACCGGGCCTTGTCGCTTCGATCGGGCCAAGGGCCAGCGGGCTGGCGAGCAACTGCTCCTTGGCGGTGAGCTGCCTGCGGGCCTCGCCGTTGTCCACTTCCACCGCACCCTCCAGAACAGCCACCCGCACACCGCGCAGGTCGCTGCGCACATCGAACACCGTGCCGATGTCGCGCACTGCCACACCTTGGCTGCGCACGATGAAGGGCTTGGGTTGATGTGCCACGCTGAACAGACCTTCGCCGTCGAGCAGCTCGAACTGCCGGCTGCGCAGGCGGTACTCGATGCGCAGCACGCTACCGGCGTCCAGCTCGATTCGGCTGCCGTCACTCAGGTGCAGCACTTCGCGTCCACTGCTGGCGACTTCGATCTGGCGGTAGCCGAGCGCCGGGTCGGCCAGCCAGGCCCAGCCGGCCAGAGCCAGCAGCAAGGCTGTGCCGGCAGCCTTGCGCCGACGACTGGCATTGCGTGTGCTCTGCGCCCTGGCTTCGGCCAGCAGGGCTTCGCGACTGGGCACCAGGGCGCGCAGCGACTTGGCGTAAGGCTCTAGGTCATCAGAACTGATGGGGGCGGTGGGTGGGGTTTTGCGTTGCAATGGTCAGGTCTCCGGCTGCCAGCGCTGCGCAAGGGTGCGCATGGCCCGCATGAAGTGCTGGGCGACCATGTTGACGGAAATGCCTAGCTCGTTTGCGATGTCATGTTGAGGCATGCCGTGGATGCGGTGCAGAAGAAACACGTGGCGCTGGCGCGCTGGCAACGACTCGATCACCGCCAGCAACGCCTTCAGGCGCTGTTCGAACTCCAGTGCCAGCGCGCCGTCGAGGTCGTCGCGATGCTGCTCGACCACGGCTATCTGGCTCTGCATGTACAACGAGCGGGTGCTTTCGGCGCGGCGCCGATCAATGGCGCGGTTGAGCGTGGCACGGCGCAGAAAGGCGATGGGTACGCTGATGGCCTTGACCGGGGGTTTTTCCAGGATCTGCACGCAAACATCATGGACCACGTCACGGGCGAAATGCTGGTTGGAAAAGCGTCGACGGATATGCTCGACCAGATCGTCATAGTGCAAGGCCAAGGCTTGCAAGAGATCGTTGTCAGTCGAGGCCATGACGGCATCCAATTGATAGTGAATATCATTTATATCATGCAGTTCCCAGATCGGGCAAATTGATCTGAAGCTGGCCATCCAGCGCACAGTCCAGCAGGCGCTTGGCCAGAACGATTGGATCAAATTGACGTTACGATCAGCACTGAAAAATGAGGTCGCACATCATGCCGGCGTTGGCACAACTACCGCATGCGTGGTCTCCAGCGATATAGAGAGGTCACCGGCGAGCGAACTCGGCATCAGCAGCTTGCATCAAGGCCAAGGCTAGGCCTCGGCGGCGGTAGGCCGGCTGGTCAAGGTCCAAGAGCTTGAATCCATAATACCGACCGTCACCGAGCCGCTCCTCCAGCCATCGGTGAAAGTGCTGAGCCATGACCTGTGGTGTTTCAAGACTCCGCCCTCTTCAAGAAACATTTCCTGACGGTGCGGGCAGACCATCTCTGAGTCAGAGGGACCGTGAGGCCGACACTCCAGCCTGGGGAATCCTTCACATACTTATGTTTCGATCATCGCTTTCCCAGCATCAGTAACATCGATTCATCGCGAGGCTGGTTGACATAGACCGATCAATACCCCCACATCTTGAGCTCTGGAAACACTAAGAAATCAGATTTTCCCTCTTCCTTGTAGTCCATTTCCCAAACATACTCTCGCCGCACTTTTTCCGTTGCGGTCGCTTGGGCTGCATTCTAGTCTCGGCGGGTCGTTGCTCATCAACGATACAGCTTTGACAGGCTGTGACGGTAAATCACGCAGACGGTCTCCTTTTTATGGTGGCTGTGCGTGTGGGCACGCTTGCGTGCGCCGGAGCTTTTCGTGATTTTACCGCCGGTCTGTCAACCCACGTACAGCTGCCACCCCACTGTTTGACAGCAGGTGGGTGACGGCCCCGCTAACGGTAAAATCATTATGTTAAAGGTCGTCCCCGATCCACCCCACAACCACCACTCCCTCGAAGACACCATCATCCAGGCTGCGGAGTTCGCCCTGTGTACGCAGAGCGTGGCGCAGCAGGCTGTTTCGCTACAGCCCAGAACGCCCGCCTCGATTCTGATGATGACCTCGATGCATGAGCTCGAGTCGCTACGCGTGCTGCTCGAATCAACCCTGATCCAGCTGCCGTTGCCGCCCGAGCCGCGCACCCTGCACTAGGCCGTTAAGCCTGTTTTGCCTGGGTGGGCGCTGTCGCCAGCAAGCCCATACGCACAGCGCGCTGCGTGAGACCGGTGCTGAGCTAAAGGCGGGTTGCCCGTCATGACGCCCAGGCCCTAAACCTTCGGGGAGAATACGCAATGACCCCAGACGACACCAAAGTCACTGTCGGTAAGACCACGTTCTACCAGGGTGAAAATGCCCGCGAACAGGCTTCAGAGCTGATGGGCTATGTGCGGGACCTGACCATCGAAGGCTTGATGGAAGATAAACCACAGCTGATCTGGGCTTCCCACTACCTGAGTGCGTTGGCCAAAGCACTGATGGATGATGCCGAGCTGGGCATGATGCACTAAGGGCTGAACTGCCTGACCATGGCGGACATCTGTAACCGGGGCCGCTTCGCGGCCCATCGCCGGCAAGCGCGGCTCCCACAGGTACAGCGCATGCCTGAAGGCTGGTGATTCTCTGGGGAGAGTCCATTCTGTGGGCCGGCTTGCCGGCGATGAGGCCAGTACTGACCACGGAGCTTTATCGCTGCCTGCCTCGGGTCGAAAGCGGTCAGTCGGTCGCGACCGGCTGCTGTGGAGCCATTGCGGACATTGAGCAGAGAGAGCGCCCCGAGGGGCACGCGAAGCTTCAGCGTGTCGCTTCCAGCGCCTCTCGTATTTCTTGAACTACCAGCTTTTCGATACCTGCCTCATCCGCCCCAATCGAGTGAGCTGCACAGCATGCGGCGCAGTCACCAACGACACACCGATAGACCGCAATAACGCTTCCCGGGCCCAATCCGGTATGCCCAGCCAACATCAAGTCACCCTCGATTCCACCTCGCATCATGCCGAGTGCGTAACCGGGCGCGAGCCAAGGCCGGCCTGCTATCGGGCCACCCAGTACCCGCGTCGTCTGCATTTCCTGAAGCAGATTGTTGGGTAGGAGGCCTCCAGCGAGCACGCCATCCAGCAGCCGGGCAGCCTGTGAGACAGGGCCAATCAGCAATCCGTGGTAGACCCAGCCGGGGTCGTAATTCAACGACCTGCCGAGGAGCCTCCCATTCAGCTCAGCACGCTCCGTTGCCAAGCGAACCGTCGATATGCCAAGCGGACTCAGGACTTGCTGCCTGATAGCGTCTGCGAGCGGCAGATCGGCGGCACGCTCGATGATTTGGGCTACCAGCATGAAACCAACATTCGAGTAATGCCAACCCGTTCCCGGGTTGTATCGGAGTCGGTGTCCATCCAGGCGCTGCATCATTTCGCCTGCGGGCCATGCGGACTCATGGTTGGCTACGGCGGCGTGGTATTCGGGAAGTTCGCCATAGTCCGCAAGGCCCGCCTCGTGACGCAGCAGTTGGCGCAGAGTGAAAACACCTTCGGGAAGCGAAGCATCCAAGTCGAGCCTACCGTCGCGCACCAATGTCAGGGCGGTCGCGGCTAACACCGTTTTCGTGAAACTCCACCAGGGCACGAGGGGTTCGTCCGGCAAGGCTGGCGATATCAGTCGGCCGTCGATAAGGGTAGAGATCAGCATTGAGTGCTCACGCAGGAGTGACAGGTCAGTTTGGAGGGGGCGGCGACAACATACCCCATTGCCACCTCGCAAACTCCAAGCTGATGTCTTTTGATGTGGGGTTTCCACGCGAACGTCTGCCCGATGCGCTGCCGTAGCCAATGAGCGTCACGGCGGTTAGCCCAGGATTAAAATGAAACGAATCTCATGGCCATCGTTGCGCGCAAAGCTACAGCCATGCCTCGCCGCAACCATCATCGATTCACGGTTTATCTGGATCGTACTCATTGACGTTGGCGACCTGGGCGTTCAGGCGACCGAGCAGGTCGATCAGCGTGTCCACTTCCGAAGGTGAAAGGCCACTGAGCAAACGGCGCTCTCTCTCAAGCGCAACCTTCAAGACCCGCTTGTACAACTGCGTACCGCTCTCTGTAAGCGACACGGTGTAGCGTCGTCCATCAGCAGGATCCGCCTCTGTGCGAACTCGCCCTGCCACCTCTAACGCGTGCAGCGCGCGGCTCACAGCACTTTTGTCCAGACCGATCACCTGGCAGATCCGATTGGCAGTGATCCCGCTTTCCACAGCCAGCATGGACAGCATCCTCCACTCCACAACACCAATCTCGAAGTGTTTGCGATAGCACTGGGAAGCGCCTGACGAGAGCTTGTTGGATAAAAAATTCAGCTGCGCTGGCACGTAGCGAGCGAGGTCCAGCTGGGGTTCCGAGGCCATTGAGCGCACACCTCCAATCGAGTTCTCGAAAAATTAGTTGACACCGCAACTAATTGATCCGAGGATTAACTCAACCAATAGCTGGGGCCAGCCCAGCATGATATGCCGTCAAAGCACCTCACAAAAATAATTATCAGGTAGTGCCATGAAAATCCGCGATCCACTCGCCTTCCGCGTGTCTAGCTGCAAACCTGAGCGGCCGCCCTTCGCTCCAGGCTGACCTCCTCCCAGTTGAATTAACCACCCGTATTCTTTTTGTAGCCACTTAACTGTGGGGGGATGAGTAATGCTTCAAGTAAACGTTAGCCGCAAGGCAAACGAAGCTGAAGGTGTTTGCAGCTTTGAATTGAGCCCCGTGAAGGGTGAAACCCTGCCACCTTTCGAGGCCGGTGCTCACATCGATGTCCATATCCCGGGTGGGCTCATTCGCCAGTATTCGCTGTGCAATGACCCCCGAGAGCGCAATCGTTATCTGATCAGTGTCCTCAAGGAACCCAACTCCCGTGGCGGATCAGAGGCAATGCATTCGATTGTCGGCCAAGGCCATGAACTGACCATCAGTGCGCCGCGCAACCTGTTCAAACTGGATCATGGCGCTGCACGTCATCTGCTTTTTGCAGGTGGTATCGGCATTACCCCGATCCTGGCCATGGCGTATGAACTTGCCCATCGCAAAGCTGACTTCGAGCTTCATTACTGCTTTCGCTCCTGCGACCGCGCAGCCTTCGTCAAGGCACTCGCTGACGCCCCCTTCGCCGACCGCGTAGTGCTGCACGATGACAACGGTCCACAACAGCAAAAACTGAATGCGGCAGCAATTCTCGACGCAGTCGATGAGGGACGCCATCTCTACGTCTGCGGCCCCTCCGGCTTCATGAATCACATCCTTGATATAGGTGAGGCCGCCGGCTGGCCGCAAGAGCGGATGCACAGAGAGTTCTTCGCCGGACAAGTCATTGACCAAGGTGCCAATGCACCCTTCCAAGTCGTGCTCGCCCGCAGCGGCAGATCATTCGATATTCCGGCAGACCGCACCGTGTTCGAGGTATTGGACGAAGCGGGAGTCGAAGTAGAAACGTCCTGTGAACAAGGCGTCTGTGGGACGTGCGTGACACGCGTACTGGAAGGTATCCCCGATCACAGGGATCAATTCATGACGGCCGATGAGCACGCCAGAAATGATTGTTTCACCCCGTGTTGCTCTCGGGCGAAGTCCCATCGACTCGTGCTTGATCTCTAGTGTCAGACAAAAACTAACTGTTTAACGGAGACTCCTATGACTGCCTCTTCTCTCCAGTCGTTGGCCCAGGACATTTTGCCTGCCAAACCCTCCACATTTCCGCTCAACCAATGGTATGTGGCTGCTTTGGGTTGGGAACTCAAGGATCGCCCCGTAGGCCGAACCTTGTTGAATAAATCAGTCGTCATGTTCCGCACCGCGGATGGCAAGGTAGCGGCCCTTGAGAACCGCTGCTGCCATCGGGCGTTGCCTCTCTCCGACGGCACACTTGAGGCGGGGGGACTTCGCTGTGGCTATCATGGCCTCTTGTTCAACGATGAAGGCAAATGCATCGAGATTCCTGGGCAAGACAAAATTCCGAGTAAAGCGAAGGTGGCAGCCTTCCACGTCGTGGAAAAAGATCAGATTGTCTGGATCTGGTTCGCAAGCCCCGAACATCCTGAGCCTACTACTGAACCACCCTCTTACGATATCCACAGCAGTGGAGACTATCTTTTTGACGGTGATGTGTATCACTACGATGCCCCGTATCAGCTCATTCACGACAACTTGATGGATCTGAGCCATTTGGGCTATGTGCACCTACGCACGATTGGCGGGAATGCCAGCATTCACATGAATGCGAAAATGACAGTAGAAAGTGACGACAATCATGTTCGTGTGGTTCGGCACATGCCCGGCTCTGTGCCGCCGCCGACGTACGTGGCCGCTTATCCGTTCAAAGACACTGTCGACCGATGGCAGGAAATTGAATTCCATGTCAGCCACTTGCGTATCTGGACAGGTGCCACTGACGCGGGGACCGAGTCGTTGGACAATCCACAACGTGGTGGCTTCCATATGCGCGGTTTCCACGGCGTGACCCCAGAAACCGAGACCACCAGCCACTACTTCTGGACAATCGCCACCAACCCGAAAAGCAATCACGAAGAGGTCAAGGCGAAGGTCGTCCAGCAAACGATGATGACGTTCGATGAAGACAAGGTCGTCATCGAGTCTCAATACAAGAACATGTGCCGGTTCGGTGAGCGGCCCATGATCGACATCCATGTCGATGCTGGCGCCAACAGAGCCCGTCGCATCATCGAAAAACTTTGCAACTCCGTTAGTTGAGTGCGCAGTGCATTTATATCGTGCGGGTATCTATGCACTTTTTTTACACGCCGCAAACGCAATACCGCCCCTCTTGGGGCGCTCTGAAACACCCTGCACCAGCGTGCAACTTGTTCAATGATAACTACAAGAGAGCGAGGCCTAGCTATGTCCGGAAATCGTGGTGTTGTGTATCTCGGGACCAGTAAGGTTGAGGTACAAAAAAATGATTACTCCATGTCTCTCCTACTCGCCGCCCAGGCAATGCTGCAGAGCCTGTCCGCGCACCTGACGTACAGGCCTTTCATCAGTCAAGAGGCCTGCCGTCATGAGTAACTACGCCGGGCACCAGCTCGATGAGAAAAAGATGTCCGCCTTCCAATGGTGGGTCATCACGCTCTGCTTCGTAATCAACATGCTAGACGGCTTCGACGTTCTGGTGATGGCCTTCACAGCCTCCTCCGTCGCCGCTGACTGGGGGCTCAACGGACTGCGACTTGGTTATCTGCTGAGCGCTGGCTTGGTCGGCATGGCAATTGGCTCACTGTTCATTGCCCCTTGGGCTGACCGCTTCGGCCGTCGGCCGCTGATTCTTGTCTGTGTAGGCGTGGCAGGGACTGGCATGGTTCTATCCTCGCAGGCCACCGGCCCACAGATGCTTGCAGCCTTCCGTTTCGTGACCGGCCTGGGGATCGGTGGCATTTTGGCCAGCAGCTATGTCATCGCTGGCGAATACGCCAACAAGCGCTGGCGGGGACTCGCAATCAGCCTGCAATCGACTGCCTATGCACTTGGCGCCACCATTGGTGGGCTAATCGCAGCAAAAATGATTCCTGCGCTGGGATGGAGGTCCGTGTTTCTTTATGGTGGGTTCGTCACGCTCGCAACCCTTCCCGCGTTGTTTTTGTGGCTGCCAGAATCGCTCGCGTTTTTGATGTCGAGCAAGTCCGAAAGCGCAATCAAGCGGATCAACCACTTGCGCCTCAAGGTGAAACTCGCACCACTTACCGAAATACCTGAAACGAGCCAGGTTGAGCGCCCATCACTGCGAGCATCGTTCGCTCAGCTCTTCTCCCCCGCCCTCTTGCGCTCAACGTTGCTGATCTGGGCGTCATTCTTTCTGGTCATGTTCGGTTTCTACTTTGTAATGAGCTGGACCCCAAGATTGCTTGTCACTGCGGGGCTGTCCAATGAGCAAGGTATCACCGGAGGCGTGCTTCTCAACGTGGGGGGTATATTCGGCACCGCGTTGGTAGGGCTATTGGCCGCACGCTTCCGGTTGTCCAAAGTATTGATGATCTACCTCCTTGCAAACGCCTTGCTGCTGGCCGTCTTTGTCAAATTTACCAACACGCTGAACCTGGCATTTGCGCTGGCCATCCTGATCGGCATTTTCGTGAATGGTTGTGTGGCGGGGCTTTACGCGGTGACACCTTCCATATACGACGCTAGCCAGCGTGTGACTGGCTTGGGTTGGGGTATCGGCATCGGTCGTGCGGGAGCAATTGCCTCCCCTCTTGTAGCTGGACGTCTGATCGACGCGCAATGGACCCCTTCTGATTTGTACATGCTGTTCGCAATGACGTTCGTTCTCGCCGCTATAGCGGTCGCCCTGCTGAAAATAACTCCACCCAAAGCACTACACGCTGCCACAAGCCTCTGAAATACCAAAAAACCATAACAAGAAGGTAAATCCGATGCGACGTTTTGCCGATTGCTTGCCGCTGTTTGCGCTAGGCGTGCCATCTCTGTGCATGAGCAATGTTGTTTCAGCAGCTTTTTTTGAAGACAGTACGGTTGCCCTGACCACCCGGAATTACTATCTCGATCGAGATTACAAAGGGGACTCATCCGTTTCGGCAGTTCGTGAATGGGCTCAAGGCTTCATTATCAAAGCGAACTCTGGCTACACCGATGGCCCCGTAGGCTTGGGCCTGGATCTCACAGGGATGCTTGGGGTGAAACTTGATTCGTCACCTGAACGATCGGGCACCCAACTGCTGCCTATAGATCCACAGACGCGCAGAGCACAAGACGCGTACTCTGAACTCGGCGTTGCGGTGAAAGCTCGATTCTCACAAACGAACCTTTCAGTAGGCACGCAACTTCCCGCGCTTCCCGTGATCACTGCTAGCCCTGCACGCCTCCTGCCTCAAACTTTCAGGGGCGCGTCAATAACGAGCTCAGAAATTGAGCACCTCACGTTACAGGCCGGGCGGATGGATCGAGTCAACCTTCGGGACTCGACAAACAACCAGCTCATCGCAATGGCTTCACCGAACGGACGGTTCAAGCCTGGCGTATTCTCTGATCGCTTCGACTACCTGGGTGGCGAATACCGCGTTTCAGAAAATTTCACAGCGCGTTATTACCACGCAAATCTTGAAAATATCTACGAGCAAGACTTCATTGGAGGTATTCATTCTATTGCAGCTGGGCGGGGTAAGTTGAAAACGGAGTTGCGAGTGTTCGACAGCCGGGAGAACGGGCGTGCAGAGGCTGGCAAAGTAGACAACCTTAATGCCGGCCTGACGATGAGCTACCAAACGGGTGGGCATACGTTTGGAATGGGCTACATGTATCAAACCGGAGATACGGCCTTCGCCTATCTCGCTGGAGGCGAGCCTGTCGTTCTGAGTGATGGGACCATGAGCGCGGATTTCGTGAACCCCAAAGAACGCACAATGCTTCTGCGATACGATTACAACTTTGTGGCGATGGGTATTCCGGGGCTCACGGGCATGATCCGCTATCTAAGGGGAACGAATATTGATTTGCCCCATCTCGGAGGCAGCGACCTTACAGAGTCATCGAAAGACCTGGAGCTTTCTTACGTCGTACAGTCTGGACCAGCCAGAGATTTAGCGTTTCGCGTCCGGCATGCATTTTACCGAAACGATCTGAGCTCAGCGGCAACCTTCAGAGACGACAACGAAACGAGAGTCAATGTAGATTACACAGTGAAATTCTAAAAACACGGCATCACGTCTGACGAAATCAAGTACTTCGGCGTTCGCCAGCAGCCCACTACCATGGGCAGCTATCGATAGCAGTCAGGGGTGACCGCTATCGATCTTTCGGTGGTCCACTACAGCGTAGCGTTAACGGCTCGACCGGCTGCGTTGCGCTGGGTGAGACACCACAACAGCTTGCGAGCGGCGTCCAACGCGTGTGCACCTGCCACCGAAATCGGATCATCGTGGGCCCCTACCGGGGTGCTCACGCCCACCGCAACGATGACCTTCCCGTCGAACAAGATCCTGCCAGGGTGGTGACGTCCAGCGCCGGATGGCCGTCGTTTCAGTAACATCGATTCATCACGAGACTGGTTGACATAGACCGATCACTACCCCCACATTTTGAGCACTGGAAACACCAAGAAATCAGATTTTCCCTCTTCCTTGTAGTCCATTTCCCAAACATACTCTCGCCGCACTTTTTCCGTTGCGGTCGCTTGGGCTGCGTTCTAGTCTCGGCGGGTCGCTGTTGTTCAGCGTCACGCTCTGGCCCGCCGCGACGGGATTTTGCATACGGCTTTCCCCGTCTCTTTTACACATCTGCAGCCGCCGACGAAAGCCTGTGGGCTGAGTTT
>NZ_CALSFR010000006.1:0-410710 GCF_943737035.1 Pseudomonas sp. Marseille-Q5299 | reverse complement strand
ATCATGCCCCCATGATCAAAGACCCCTTCGAACGACTCGGCCTGGACCGCGAGGTTCTCACCGTCAGCCAGCTCAACGGCCGCGCCCGTGTGCTGCTGGAAGACGTGTTCCGCAGCGTCTGGGTGGAAGGCGAGATATCCAACCTCGCCCGCCCGGCCTCCGGCCACATGTACTTCACCCTCAAAGACAGCGGCGCCCAGGTGCGCTGCGCGCTGTTCCGGCAGAACGCCACACGTGTCCGCCAGGCCCTGCGCGATGGCCTGGCAGTGCGTGTGCGCGGCAAGGTCTCGCTGTTCGAAGGCCGTGGCGACTACCAGCTGATTCTCGACACCGTCGAACCGGCCGGTGACGGCGCTCTGCGCCTGGCCTTCGAGGCACTGAAGGAAAAGCTCGGCGCCGAGGGCCTGTTCAGCACCGAACGCAAAAAGCCGCTGCCCGCCCACCCGCAGCGCATCGGCATCATCAGTTCGCCCACCGGCGCGGTCATCCGCGACATCATCAGCGTGTTCGGCCGCCGCGCCCCGCAGGTCGAACTGAACCTGATCCCAACAGCAGTACAGGGCCGCGAAGCCATTGCGCAGATCGTGCGCGCCATCCGCCTGGCCGACAGCCTCGGTTTCGATGCCCTGATCCTGGCCCGTGGCGGCGGGTCGCTGGAAGACCTGTGGTGCTTCAACGAAGAAGCCGTGGCGCGTGCAATAGCGGCCTGCGTCACGCCGATCGTCAGCGCCGTGGGCCATGAGACCGACGTGTCGATCAGCGACTTTGTCGCCGATGTGCGCGCCCCTACGCCCTCTGCCGCCGCCGAGCTACTGGCCCCCGACAGCAGCGGGCTGCAGCAGCGCCTTGAAGGGTTGCAGCGGCGCCTGCTGCTGCGCATGCAGAACCGCCTGGCCCACGACCGCCTGCGCCTGGAATCGCTGACCCGGCGCCTGCGCCACCCCGGCGAGCGCTTGCGCCAGCAGGCCCAGCGCCTGGACGACCTGGACATGCGCCTGCGCCGCGCCTTCCTGCAGAGCCTCAACCAGCGCCGCGAACGCCTGGCGCGCCTCGACACACGCCTGGCCGCGCAGCATCCGGGGCGTACGCTGAAACTGCTCAGCCAACGCCTGGACAGCCTCGCCGAGCGGCTGCCGCGGGCCATGCGCGAGGTGCTCAAGGACCGCCGCCAGCGCTTTCAGGCGCAGTTGCAGACGCTGCAGGTGGTCAGCCCGCTGGCTACCCTGGCACGCGGCTACAGCATCCTTCTCGATGAGCGTGGCCAGGCCATCCGCAGTGCCGAGCAAACCCGCAATGGCCAGCGCCTGACTGCCCGCCTGAATGAAGGCGAATTGCAGGTGCGGGTCGAGGATAACCACCTGACTCCGGTCACCCTTTCTCTACTGGACTGACACATGCCCCGCCTGTTCGCCCCTCTGCTTGCCCTATCCCTGTTGTTGCTGGCCGGCGGTGCCCAGGCCAGCTACATCACCCGCACCCTGAACAAGCCTGTCCCGGGCGGCGTTGCCGTGGTCGATCTGGGCCGGGCGGCCACGGCGCCGAGCGCACGCTTCGACGGCAAACCGGTGCTGGTGGTGAAAGAGCAGGACAACTGGCTGGCCATCGTCGGCATTCCGCTGACGCAAAAGCCCGGCCCGGCCCTGCTGACCCAGGGCGGGCGCAGCCTGCCGTTCAGCGTGGGCAACAAGAAGTACCCCGAGCAGCACATCACCCTGAAGAACAAGCGCCAGGTCAACCCCAACCCAGCCGACCTCAAGCGCATCGACCGTGAGCTGGCCGAGCAGATCACGGCCTACCGCAGCTTCAGCCCGAACCTGCCGAGCAACCTGGTCCTCGACAAGCCGGTCAGCGGCCCGCTGTCGAGCAAGTTCGGCGTACGCCGCTTCTTCAACGGTGAAGAGCGCAACCCCCATGCGGGGCTCGATTTCGCGGTGCCTGCGGGCACGCCGATCAAGACACCGGCCAATGGCAAGGTGATCCTGGTGGGTGATTATTTCTTCAACGGCCGCACGGTGTTCGTCGACCATGGGCAGGGCTTCATCAGCATGTTCTGCCACATGTCGAAGGTTGATGTGAACGTGGGGCAGCAACTGCGTCGCGGCGATGTGGTGGGCAGGGTTGGCTCGACCGGGCGGGCGACCGGGCCGCACATGCACTGGAATGTCAGCCTGAATGATGCGCGGGTGGACCCGGCCATCTTCATTGGTGCGTTCCAGCCCTGATACCGTAGCGCCTTCATCGCCGGCAAGCCGGCTGCCAACCCCTTCCGGGAGCTGGCTTGCCGGCGAAGAGGCCAGCACCCTCGCCTGCGTTAGCTTGATTTGCGCAATCAAAAAATACAGCGCAATAAGCTCGAATCCCGAGAGAAATAACAGCCATAAAATCTCGCTATTTAGCTTTTTTTAAGCATTTATCTCAATTTTTCGCCAGTGCTTGCCATCCCTCACCCCACTGGTTAGGGTTGAAGGCATGAAAACCTTCAGCACCCTCATCCTGCTCCGACAACATCGCAGCCTCTGCCTGGTCAGCGCCCGACTACCAGGCTGATCGCGTCGCCTCGCCTCTTCATCTCGTTATCGCTCGGCAGGCCCGATCTCGGCCGCACACAAAAGGATTGCTTCCATGACCATGCTCAAAGACCCTTCGAAGAAGTACCGCGCCTTCCCGACCATCGACCTGCCAGACCGTACCTGGCCGTCGAAGACCATCACCGAAGCGCCGATCTGGTGCAGCTCGGACTTGCGTGATGGCAACCAGTCGCTGATCGAGCCGATGGACTCGGAGAAGAAGCTGCGGTTCTGGAAGACCTTGGTGCAGGTTGGCGTGAAGGAAATCGAAGCCTCGTTCCCGTCCGCCTCGCAGACCGATTTCGACTTCGTGCGCACCCTGATCGAAGAGGGTCACATCCCGGATGACACCACCATCCAGGTGCTCACCCAGGCCCGTGAAGACCTGATCGCGCGCACCTTCGAATCGCTGCGCGGGGCCAAGAAGGCCATCGTCCACCTGTACAACGCCACCAGCCCGTCGTTCCGCCGCATCGTCTTCAACCAGGACAAGCAAGGCGTGAAAGACATCGCGGTGAACGCGGCCAAGCTGTTCGTCAAGTACGCCGCCCAGCAGCCGGAAACCCAGTGGACGTTCCAGTACTCGCCGGAAACCTTCAGCGCCACTGAGCTGGATTTCGCCAAGGAAGTCTGCGACGCGGTCATCGAAGTGTGGAACCCGACGCCTGAGCACAAGGTCATCCTCAACCTGCCGGCCACCGTGGAAGTTGCCACGCCGAACATCTACGCCGACCAGATCGAGTGGTTCTGCCGCAACATCAGCCGCCGCGACAGCGTGATCATCAGCCTGCACTGCCACAACGACCGTGGCACCGGCATCGCCGCCACAGAACTGGGCCTGATGGCCGGTGCCGACCGTGCCGAAGGCTGCCTGTTCGGCAATGGCGAGCGTACCGGCAACGTCGACCTGGTGACCCTGGCACTGAACCTCTACACCCAGGGCATCGACCCACAACTGGACTTCTCCGACATCGACGGCGTGCGCAAGGTGGTCGAAGAATGCAACCAGCTGCCGGTTCACCCGCGTCATCCGTATGTCGGTGACCTGGTACACACTGCGTTCTCCGGCTCGCACCAGGACGCCATCCGCAAGGGCTTCGCCAAGCAGCAGGAAGGCGAGCTGTGGGAAGTGCCGTACCTGCCGATCGACCCGGCCGACATCGGCCGCAGCTACGAGGCCGTGATCCGCGTCAACAGCCAGTCGGGCAAAGGCGGCATCACCTACCTGCTCGAGCAGGAGTACGGCATCAGCCTGCCGCGCCGCATGCAGATCGAGTTCAGCCAGGTGGTTCAGGGTGAAACCGACCGCCTTGGCCTGGAAATGACCGCGCAGCAGATCTACAGCCTGCTGCACAAGGAATACCTCCAGGCCAACAGCCCGTACGCACTGGTCAGCCACCGCCTGCAGGAAGAAAACGGCCACAGCGCCGTGGAAGTGGAAGTCGCCGGTGAAGGCGAAACTACCCTGCACTGGCGCGGCAAGGGCAATGGCGCCCTCGAAGCCCTGGTAGCCGGCCTGCCGGTTGCGGTGGAGATCATGGACTACAACGAGCACGCGATCGGTGCCGGCACCAATGCCAAGGCCGCGGCCTACATCGAACTGCGCGTGGCCGGTGGCCGCCCGGTGCACGGCGTGGGTATCGATGAGAACATCACCACGGCCAGCTTCAAGGCACTGTTCAGCGCGCTGAACCGCTCGCTGAGCCAGCAAGAGGCCAAGGCCGCGTAACTTGCCCCCCCAAAAAAGCCCGCATCTTTGATGCGGGCTTTTTTTTACCCTGGATTCACCAGTTGGACTTGTCAGCCAGCTTAAACAACAGTTTAAGAAAAATCAGGCCCGTCAGTCAGTATGAGGACTACCCATTTTCACTTTCAACGAAGCGACTGCCATAGGTGCGAGCCCTAACCCTACGGGCACAATACCCGCAAGTATGGCTACAGCACTGCCAAAAGAACTGCTTATCAACCCTGCCAATGGGACAGAAAGCAGCATCGAAACTTTGAAGAGTGCACTGGTAATTCCGGTGACTCTGCCAAGCAAAGCCGCGGGTACCAGCGCCTGTCTCAATGTCCAAGCTGTAATGATCACATAGGCCCCAAAGAAGCCCACGAAAAAGGCTGACACATAGTAAGACTCAACCGTTCCTAGTCCAAGTGGCGACACCCCTGATGCAGCCATTCCAGCACTGCATGTACACACAGCAATGCGGGTATTTAATGCACGCATCATCCTCGGTGCGACTAATCCGGAAAAAATGGAACCCAAAGCATATGAAACCAAAAGGAATGGTGTTTCGCTGATATTGAATACCCCACTGTCCGCAGCACTCAGGAGCACGAAAAAAAGATAAATAGCTGTGAAGGCATTATTGCCCACGACGATATAAACAACATGCACCAGCGGCTTGTTTTGCACAAGCGCCCTATAGCTGGAGATAAAGGAAGTGGGGACAACCGGAGCGATGCGAGGCGGGAGTTCCAAAGAGGAGTAGCGATACAGAAAACTTGAAAGCAAAAAACAAATGGAAGCACCATAAAATACTACCACCGGATTTTTCAACATCAAAAAATATGAGACGGCGACGGGCGATAGGATGAGCGCACAGTGCTCGACGATAAGTAATCCTGCATTCATGCGCGGGAGTAAATCTTTATGGAGGATACGGGGTATCAGGCAAGCACGAAGATTGCTGAGTATATATATCCCGATGGAAATCACACTTAATAGAACAAACGTCTCTAACAACGTCCATCCCCCTCGCCGAATCGCATACAACGCCACATCACAGCATAGCCCCAGCGCGACCAAGAAACCTAAGGCTCGCGAGCGAACTCCATCCACAAGTCTCCCAGCCCAATAACCAAAGGCAACTGGACCTAAATAAACGGTCGCTCTTAGCAGCGCTGAGAAAACTTCATCCCCCGACCCACTTAGCATGCTTAGCGGTACGTAGATAAAAATCACCTGCGCTGCACACGCCTCGACAAAGAAAGCAAGAAGCAGACATGTTATTGCCTTTGATTGATTGTTCATAATTAACTAGTTACACATCAATTAACGAAGCGTAAATCGCGGCCAATCTACCGTCAACCAGCAGATTAGGTTGAATTGTCACCTGACAGTGACAATTTTATCTATGGAAGAGCAAATGTAAAAAAACCATACAGGGCATTGAGTTTTTCACCAAGTGCGACTAAGACTGAATCAGCAACTCATCCACAACAACAAAAAACGGAGTTTGTGATGTCAAGAAAAAAACTGTAGGAAGTTTCCGAAAACTATTATTCAACGGCAGGCTCGACCTGATTCTGGAGGCCCACAATGGGCTCTCCGCTAGAATAGTCGAGGAGACGGGCTATCCAGCTATTTGGGCGTCGGGACTCGCTATTTCCTCAGCGACGGGGCTTCGCGATTGCAATGAGGCATCATGGAGTCAGGTCATGGAGGTCGCTCAATGCATAGCTGACGCAGTAAATATCCCTGTTCTTTTCGACGGAGATTCAGGCTTCGGGAGTTTCAATAATGTAAGGCACATAGTTAAGCGCCTGTCGCACTATGGGATAGCTGGAGTTTCTTTAGAAGACAAACAGTTTCCTAAAATGAACTCGTTCGTCAGCCATGAGCACGCACTTAGTAGCGTGGATGAATTTTGCGGAAAGATTAAAGCTGCGCAGGATTCGAAACGGGATGATGACTTTATTGTTATTGCTCGTACAGAAGCATTGGTAGCCGGAATGAGTGTCCAGGCGGCTTTGAAACGAGCGGAGCAGTACTACGAAGCAGGTGCCGATGGAATTTTTATACACTCCAAAGAGACAGACGGATTCGACATATTGGAATCCAGTAAGTGCTGGGCAGGACGCTGCCCTTTGATAGTTGCCCCAACAACCTATAAAAACGTGTCGACGGAGCTACTACAGGAAGTTGGGGTCTCGGTGTATATATGTGCAAACCAAATGATGCGGGCCTCATTGCTTGCAATGCGAAATGCAGCAGCACAAATTCAGGCAGACAATAGCATCTGCAACATCGACAATAACATCTGTTCGCTCTCCGAAGTATTTCAACTTTTGAACTACGACGAACTAAAGGATGCGGAGCTGATTTATGCTCGACAAGAAAGCTAGCATGCGGGCTGCCTGCCACATGCTCAAAACAATCATGCTTGAATGTAAAGAAGTAAAGCTTAGCAACGGCGAGACACTCTTGGAGCACTCGCTTTGGAGTGCTCACCAAGCATTGACTGAGGGCTGTGCGGAAGAAGTGATTGTCGCAGCGTTGTTCCACGACATTGGCCATTTCCTATGCAACAGTGACCCGGAAATGACTCCATATGAAAAGGACTGCCAGCATGCTGATCTGGGTGCCCAATGGCTAAACCGATGGTTCCCTCAGTCAGTCTGCATCCCCATTCAACTCCATATCGATGCAAAGCGATACTTAATCACCGTTAATGAAAACTACAACGATCAACTGAGTTCGGGATCACTGTCAAGCTTACTTAACCAAGGGGGACGTATGACAAGCGAAGAAATCTTGGCGTTTCAAAACCAGCCATACCACCATGACGCGCTATCCATCCGAAAATTTGATGACACGCCGTATGACAATGGATTCGTGAATGCGTATTCAAGGTATGAAAAAATCATCATGGCCGTAATGAGGTGATGAATGAAAAGGACAATATTGGATGCTCATGTGCATCTGCTCATGTGGAAGCAGCAAGCAGAGCCGGATTGGAACTCAGTGAGCCAGACGCTGAAAGTAGCAAACTTTAATGAACTCGATGCAATCTGCATCACCGAACACATCGAAGCTAATGCTTACGAAAAACTGATGCTGGGTCTATTCTGCAGCAATCGCCTCGGTGGTAGCACGCAGGGAGATGGCTCAGTTATCTGTAACGGTGTCCTTGTGTTACCCGGTGCAGAGCTACATCTCGCGAACAATATGAACATTGGCGTGCATGCTGACCTGGAAACACTGCTGAGTCTTGATCGACGAGCGAGCGCGTATACCCTGGATACGCTTCATGGACTGCTAGAGAAGCGAGGCAGACCTTTTAAACTAGTAGCGCACCATATTTTTTGGCCAGGTAAGACATGCTCAGATCTTGAAGCTTTAAAACGCTGCATAAACGCGATCGAGGTCCCGGCCAAAGACCTCACTAACATACATAAATACTTGACATTAGCATCGACATTAAATCTCGACACTACAGGAGGGTCTGATTCTCACTCATTCATATCCATAGGCGCTTGTAAAACACTTATAAATGAAGATAACACGCACAGTCCACTCACCCTGAAAAAATGGCTGCACAGCCATCACACAACGCACGAACCGGATCGCGACTCATTGCGTTTAACTGCTTTGGCTAGGATCCATCGCCAAACCGACACAGAGAGAAGGGAACCATGAACAACAAAATAACTATTTGCAAAAACAACCTTGAGAGACTCCTTGCTTCGAGAAAGATGACCATGTCACACGTTTGTGATGTGGAGCTCGATGACAAATTCGCTTACTTCGAAAGTATTGAGCAATTGAGAGAGCTTGCTAGCTACTTGGCCTTGCCACTGAGCGATCTTTTTTTTAGGTTTTACTATTACCGACTTGGATAATGGCGTAAAAATAGCTAGGCGAGGAACTGGCTTCAAGCGTGAAGAAATCAGAAATGGTACTCATTGCTACACTTATGAGCATTTGGTTACAACCAATCAAGACCCTCGATTAATGGCTCTACGACTGGATGTACGCGCCAACGACTTCCAATGCATGCCTTTGAATGACGGACACTCATCAAAGGAAGTTGTATACGTAACTAAAGGGAGCGTACGGGTTCGGTGGCTGGACTCTGACAATGAGTTTAAAGAAGGGATATTGAACGAGGGCGACTCCATCTTCATTCTCCCCGATGTACCTCACGGGTTTGTCAGCAATGTACCTGGTGAGAAATCAGAAATTATCGCCATCAACTATGGCTAGCATTGAAAACAACAGACCAGGTGGCATAGGATAATTTTCACACTAGCCACCTTCTAGAAAACTAGTCACTGACGCAAGCTCCACCGGCAGGCATCAAGCATGCCGTGCTGCACTCCTTTATCTACTTGAAATTGCAGGTATGCATGCCTTGTGAATTATAGAGGATCAAACCATGACTATCACCGTCGGATTAATTGGCCTAGGTCAAATGGGTCATGCCATATGCCATCGACTTCTAGACACTGGCGTCGAGGTATTAATCCACAACCGCACGTACGAAAAAGCTGAAAAACTGATACACCGAGGGGCACTTTGGAAAAACAACTTGAGAGAGCTCGCAGCTAACGCAAACATTATTCTTGTATGTGTTAGCGGAGAAAGTGCACTACGGGCAATCTATTACTCAGATACTGACGGACTGCTTTATTCGCTCCAAGAAGGAAACGTCGTAATTGACTTCAGCACCTTATCAGCGGACTCTGCGGTCAACCTACATGAAGCGTTCGGAAATATCGGTGTGAGTTATATCGAATGCCCGATCTCTGGGGGAGTAATGGGCGCTCTCCAGGGAAAATTATGCTCTATTGTCTCAGGCAATGAACAAGCCTACTCATCGGCACATCCCATACTCATAAAAATCTGCAAAACAATCAACTACGTTAAACAACCTGGAAAGGCACAGCAACTTAAAATCCTCAACAATCTGGCAGAGTCTATCAATCTAGCAGGGGCCCTGGAAGTTATTCATCAAGGGCAGGCGTTGGGCTTGGATCTCGAATCAATGGTGAAGGTATTCACTTCCTGCCGCGGTCGTTCTGCCTACATGCATGTATCGCTGAACTATATTCTCTCAGGGTTGACAACTAGTCATGTGACGCTGGCCGTCCGCTGTAAAGATTTGGAATTGGCGCAATCTCAATTACCAGACCTTAAGGCTTATCCAGCAACAGCGATGGCGATCCAATGCTTCATCGACGCCAGACACGCCTTTGGCGACGACGTTGACCAATGCCAATACTTTTCACTACTCGCTCAACGACGGAGTGTTACATCATGAATCCACGTCAAGATATTATCGTCGAAGACACGACATTACGAGATGGCGAGCAAGCACCTGGCATTTCGTTTGGAAGAGCAACTAAACTAAAGATATTCGATGCCCTTATCGACGCGGGCATACGCTGGATTGAAGGCGGTATATATGCGATGGGCGGCACTGAGAGCCGAACATTAAGTGAGATGCTAGAGCGCACACAGGGAACTGATATTCGACTGGTAGGCTGGAATAGAGGGATACGTGCAGACGTAGAAGCATCACTCGACGCAGGCTACCGATACATACATATCGGGTTACCCACCTCAGAGGTCCACCTGAAGCACAGCATAAACAAATCAAAGGACTGGCTTGTCAGACAGGCATGCGAATTAATAGACTGTGCAAAGCAACGCGATGTATTTGTCTCAATCAGCGCTGAAGATGTTGCCCGCTCAGACTTGTCATTTGTCGTTGATTATGCCGGCCACATCTGCGAAGCGGGAGCCGATAGGTTACGGCTCTCTGACACGATTGGAGTGCTTACGCCTGAACAGTACCACTCCATCATCCGTACAGTGGTATCCGCAGTGGAGATTGATACCCAGTGCCATGCTCATAACGACTTCGGCCTCGGTGTAAGCAATACATTATCCGGTTTGCAGGCAGGCGCAAAATATTTTCATGCCACTGTAAACGGTATTGGTGAACGAGCGGGAATGCCTGACCTGGCGCAAATGGTAATGTCCCTAAAAATTCAATACGGGATTGACCTTGGTGTTAAGCCGGAAAAGCTTCAAACACTCTCTGAGATTGTCGCCAATGCAACTGGCTCTCAAATCAATCCTTGGCAGCCCATCGTGGGCAGCAACATTTTTTCTCACGAGTCAGGTATTCACACAAAAGGTACTCTCAACAACGGCAAGTCATTCGAGCCTTACGACCCAAGCGTGATGGGGCGCGAACGTCACATTATCGTCGGTAAACATTCTGGACGCGCCTCAATAAAATACGCATTGGACCAATTGCAAATCACATGCTCAGATGATGAAGTCCAGCAATTGCTGCAATTGGTAAGAGAGGCATCCATGATTAAATCAAGTGCCATAACTCTTACCGATGTGGCCATGCTTTGCTCCACTATAAAGAAAGGAAGGCAACATGGAGTTTAACATCACAGCAAGACTCGATGACCTTCAGAAATTAATACAAAAACGAAAAATGACTTTAGATAATATTCGAGGCCTCTATGATAGAACCATCGACGGCATTACAATTAACTCTACGCAGCTTAAAAATATTGCCCAACATCTTAACGTCACAGCAGCCTATGTGATTGACGAATTAGGCGGCGAGTACGATAAATCTCAAAGCTGCGTTTTCGGCGGACTCATCCGATTCGATCGCCTACGGCACGTGCAGGGTGAGCCTGCCTATTTTTACCGCCACTTACTCAAGACAACTTCAGATAAAAATCTGCTGGTACTCAGGACTACCCCTCTATTCCCATCGGCCGAGAAGGCAATACTAAACGCCGGACATAAGGCTAGAGAATTCGTATACATTCTCTCTGGGACAGTAGGGGTTAAATGGGGAAGTCATCCACATCTTCACAACGAGGTACTAAATGAGGGAGATTCCATTTTCATTGAAGAATGGACTCCTCATTGTTTCTATAAACTTGAACCGGATTCACAAATTCTCGCGATTGACTACCTTTAACTACTGTCACAGTCGCTGAGCCGGGAGAAAGCCAAGTCGACTTAAGCGGTGCCGCGATGAACGAGAAAGTCCGCATATTTGATGCGGGCTTTTTTAACCTATACCGGCCTTTCGCGGGTCAACCCGCTCCCATAGAGACTTCACAGAATTCGAACGCTGTGCAATGCCTGTGAAAGCGGGTTTACCCGCGAAAGGGTCGGCACTGGCAATTCAAAAACGCCGGGCAAAAAAAGGGGCGCCGACCAAGCGCCCCATAAGCCGTAAAGCACACAACAAATTCAGTATCAGTCCAGCAAAGCCATCGCCTCGGCGCTGCACGCTTCGATCCGCGCCCAGTCGCCGTTCTTGATCCAGCTGCTGTCGAGCATCCAGGTGCCGCCCACGCACATCACATTGGGCAGCGCCATGTAGTTGCGCACGTTGGCCGGGTTGACGCCACCGGTAGGGCAGAATCGAATATCACCGAACGGGCCACCAAAGGCCTTGATCGCTGCCACGCCACCGCTGATTTCCGCCGGGAACAGCTTGAAGCGGCGATAACCCAAGGCATAACCCATCATGATTTCCGAAGGCGTGCTGATGCCCGGCAACAATGGGATATCGCTGTCGACTCCAGCTTCGAGGATGTCCTGAGTAATCCCCGGGGTAACGACAAACTGCGCGCCCGCCGCCTCGACTGCGGCAAACATGCCGCGATCGAGCACCGTACCAGCACCGACACACAGTTCCGGACGCTGGTCACGCAGCACCTGGATAGCCTTAAGGCCATACTGTGAGCGCAGGGTTACTTCCAAGGTGCGGATACCACCAGCGGCCAGGGCATCGGCCAGCGGCAGGATGTCTTCCTCACGGGCGATGGTGATCACCGGCAGGATGCGCGCCGCCCCACAGATCGCATCGATCCGGGCGGCTTTCTCGGCCATCGAGAGCAGAGGCTGGGGGCGTTCAAGGGTGGTCATGACAGTGGATCCTTTGCTCATGGGCACCAGTAGATGTCCAGGGGGTCGTGAAGAAAGGCGCGAATCGGCATTTCATTGAAGTCGTTGCCCGCCAGCGCGGCGCGCAGGGTAGCGAGTTTGCCCGTGCCCTGCACGGACAGCGCGATGAAAGCGGCGCTGGCCAGCAGCGAACGGGTCAGCGAGAGGCGCTGGTGCGGCACGCTCGGGGCCAGCAACGGCAGGCAACGGCGCTTGCTGTTCAGGTCCAGGCCCTCGGCGAGATTCGGGCTGTTGGGGAACAGCGAAGCCGTATGGCCATCGTCGCCCATGCCCAGTACCAGCACGTCGATAGCCGGCAGATCGGCCAGTGCCTGGTCGGCCTTGGCAGCCGCCGCGTCGAGGTTCTCGGCCTGCTGATACAGCCCGACAAAACGAGCCTTGGCAGCGCCCCCCTGGAACAGATGGCGGGCCAGCAAACCGGCATTGCTGTCGGCGTGCTCCACCGGCACCCAACGCTCGTCGGCCAGGCTGACGGTGACCTTGGACCAGTCCAGGGCCTCGGTCGCCAGCTTCTCCAGGAACGGCACCGGGCTGCGGCCACCGGACAACACCAGGCAAGCCCGCCCTTTCGCGGCGATGGCTGCGCGCAAGCGCTCGGCCACATCAGCCGCCAATGTTGCCGAAAGTACGCGGGCATCATTCAGCTGATGCGCCTTGACCGATGTCGGCAAATTCAATTCAGATATCCCCATACCACGCCCTCCCATCCCGTGTAATCAGTGCGATCGAGCTCATCGGCCCCCAAGACCCAGCCGCATACGGCTTGGGCGCATCGCCGGCGCTTTGCCAGCCCGCGATCAACTGGTCGCACCACTTCCAGGCATATTCGATTTCATCCTTGCGCACGAACAGGTTCTGGTTGCCGCGCATCACCTCGAGCAGCAGGCGTTCGTAGGCATCCGGAATCCGCGCGGTGCGCCAGGTGTCGGAAAAATTCAATTGCAAGGGGCCGCTGCGCAGTTGCATGCCTTTGTCCAGGCCCTGCTCCTTGGTCATCACACGTAGAGAGATGCCTTCACTCGGCTGCAGGCGGATGATCAGTTTGTTGCCGACCTGCAAGCGCTGCTCCGGGGCGAAGATGTAGTGCGGCGTCTCCTTGAAGTGGATGACGATCTGCGACAGCTTCTGCGGCATGCGCTTACCGGTACGCAGGTAGAACGGTACGCCCGACCAGCGCCAGTTACGAATGTCGGCACGCAGGGCGACGAAGGTTTCCGTGTCGCTCTGGGCGTTGGCGTTGTCTTCTTCCAGGTAACCCGGCACCGGCTGGCCGTCGCTGTAGCCGGCAATGTACTGGCCGCGCACCACGCGGGTACTCAAGCCCTCGCCGGTGATCGGCGCAAGGGCTTTGAGCACCTTGACCTTCTCATCGCGGATGCTGTCAGCCGACAGCTCGCTGGGCGGGTCCATGGCAATCAGGCACAACAGCTGCAGCAGGTGATTCTGAATCATGTCGCGCAGCTGCCCGGCCTTGTCGAAATAGCCCCAGCGGCCTTCGATGCCGACCTTCTCGGCCACGGTGATTTCCACGTGGGAGATGGAGTTCTGGTTCCACTGGGTTTCGAACAGGCTGTTGGCGAAGCGCAGGGCGATCAGGTTCTGCACCGTCTCCTTGCCCAGGTAATGGTCGATGCGGTAAACACGGCTTTCCGGGAAGAACCGCGCCACGGCGTCGTTCACCCGGCGCGACGACTCAAGATCGTGCCCGATGGGCTTTTCCAGCACCACACGGGTGCGCGCGGCGAGGCCCGCCTTGTCGAGGTTTTCGCAGATCGCGCCATACACGGCAGCTGCGGTGGCGAAATAGGCAATCAACGGCAGCTCGGCAGGTGCCTGCTCGGCCAGGGCCTGGTAGCCCTCCGGCTGCAGGAAGTCCAGGTGCTGGTAGCTCAGACGCCCCAGAAAACGCCCCAGCGCCGCAGGTTCCAGATCGGCCTCCGCCACATGTTTGCGCAGATGTGCATCGATGGTATTCAGGTGCTCCTGCACGCTGCCAGGCTCGCGGGCCAGCGCCAGCAAGCGAGTATCGGCGTGCAGCAAATTGGCGCGGTCGAGCTGGTAGAGCGCAGGAAACAGCTTGCGCAATGCCAGGTCGCCCAGGGCGCCGAACAGGGCAAAGGTGCAAGGTTCAACACTGATCGCAGCCATGATGTTGGTTCTTTCCTAAAGTTGGCCTAGGAATACCGCTTTCACATACGGTTTTCAAGAGAAAATGTAGTAAAAACCACAACATTACACACAAGTGTTACAGATAAGTGGTGCGCCACCCGTACCGACAGTACGATAGACGACCGTGCAAAAAGCCTGCTGCTTCGCCAGCCGGCTGTCTTCCCGACCCAAGGACACACCCATGGACCGCGTGCGAAACCTCCTGGAGCAGATCCAGGGACGCCTCGACGAGCTGAACAAGGCCGAACGCAAAGTCGCCGAAGTCATCCTGCTCAACCCGCAACAAGCCACCCGTTTCAGCATTGCCGCACTGGCCCAGGCGGCCAAGGTCAGCGAACCGACCGTCAACCGTTTCTGCCGTTCGTTCGGCGTCAGCGGTTACCCCGAGCTCAAGCTGCAGCTGGCGCAAAGCCTGGCCAGTGGCGCGGCCTATGTCAGCCGCGCCGTCGAGGCCGATGACGATCCTGCAGCCTACACCCAGAAGATCTTTGCCAGTGCCATCGCCTCGCTCGACAGTGCCTGCCAGCAGCTTGACCCGCAGCAGGTCAGCCGCGCCGTGGACATGATGATCCAGGCCCGGCAGATCCACTTCTTCGGCCTGGGCGCTTCTGCCCCGGTAGCCCTGGACGCCCAGCACAAGTTCTTCCGTTTCAACCTCGCCGTCTCGGCCCACGCCGACGTGCTGATGCAGCGCATGCTGGCTTCGGTGGCTCACACTGGCGATCTGTTCGTGATCATCTCCTACACCGGGCGCACCCGCGAATTGGTGGAGGTGGCGCGCCTGGCCCGGGAAAACGGCGCCTCGGTGCTCGGCCTGACCGCCGCTGGCTCACCCCTGGCCCAAGCGTGCAGCCTGAGCCTGCACATCCCGCTGCCGGAAGACACCGACATCTACATGCCGATGACGTCGCGGATCATCCAACTGACCGTGCTCGACGTACTCGCCACCGGGATGACCCTGCGCCGCGGCGTGGACTTCCAGCCGCACCTGCGCAAGATCAAGGAAAGCCTCAACGCCAGCCGCTACCCGATCGAGGACGACGAACTCAGCTGAGCCGGTGCGCCTGCAGCCGCAAATGAGCGCGCTGCCCCGGCGCCAGGCTCAAGCCTTCGCCACTGCCGCTGGCCGCCTCGACACAGACGAAACCCTGGCTCTCGCGCCCGCTCACACCCATCAACGGGCGGTTGCCTGGGTGCCACACCACAGTATCGTCGCTGTCACCCGTATCGATACACAGTTCACGCTGCCAGGCGGGGTCCTGCAACTGCACGCGTGGCGTGCCGGGGTAGACCTTCTGGCAGCCGCCCTTGAGCTTCAATGCGCCCTCCTCGCGGCAGGCTTGCCGGCTCAGACGGTCATAGCCTTCGATATCTTCAAGCCCGGACAGCGCTATCTCGGAAACGTCACTGATACGCCAGTAGGCCAGCAGTGCATGGCTCAACTGGCAGGGTTCGCTGTCCTGGTGCTCGGTACTCAGGCTCAGTTCCATGCGGCTGCCCAGGCGGGCATGCAGGTCGACCTGCCAGTCGCACAAGTCCAGCCGCCACTTCAGGCTCACGCCCTCCTCGTCCTCCCGGCTGTCCACCAGCTTCCAGTCCAGCAGGCGCGCCCAGCCATGGGCCGGCCACAGGTCCTCGCTGGGGTGGCGGCCATACCACGGCCAGCACACCGGCACGCCGCCACGGATTGCCCCCACCTGCGGCCACTGTTCGGCGCACCATAGCCATGGCCGCTCGCCGGCCGGCTGGAAGTGCAGCAACTGTGCGCCCTGGCGGCTGAAAACCGCCTGGCAGCAGGGGTGATCGATGATCAGCACATCGCGCTGCTGGTAACGCTCCCACTCGAATGTCGGCCTCGGCCTCTGTACGGAAAAGAAGCGATGTAGCGGATGTTCAGGCATGGTTCCAAGCTCTTGTTGTTTGAGATAGCGCTGTCTCGGCCTATCCCCGACAACCACTGCAAGCCAGTGGATGCCGGGAGCCGTTTTTGGATTGGCGTAAATTTACAACAAATGTGCTCAGAATGACGACTGAATCTTCAACCCTGCGACCAGCGCGTTGTCCACCTCATCCACGCCACCCGGGCTCTTGATGTACTGAAGGTTCGGGCGCACGGTCAGCCAGTTGGTCACATGGAAGCCGTAATAGAGCTCGGCGTTGTACTCGGTACGCTGCAGCGGCACGAAGCCCGGGTTGTCGTAGTCATTGATGCCGCTCTGGGCGTTAAGCTGTTCGGCGCGCTTCTTCACATCATCGTTGACGTGGATGCGGGCGACACCAAAGCCGATATCATCCTTGGGCCGGGCATCGAAGGCACCTTTGTACACCAACCCCACCTGCTGGTAGTTGTCGACCACGTTGGTGGCCTTGTCGTGCACGGTGAAGTTGGCGAACAGGCTGAGACCGCGGCTGACGTCGCCGCCGTGGGCGGTGACCTGCTGCTGCGCAACCACCCACCAGCCGTGCTTGCTGGAGTGTGATTTGAAACCGGCGCCGCTGATCCCTTGCGGGTTGCCATTGACGTCTTCGTAGACGTCTTCGGCGTCAGCCGTGCTGTAGTAATAGCCCAGGCGGTACTCGCCCGGCAGGCCGTTGACCTTGGGCGACCAGACGGCCTCCACCGGCAGGATCGCACCCTTGGTGCCGCTGCCGCTGAGCTTGAAGCCGTTGCCGGTTTCCAGGTTGGAGGGGTTCTGCTCGAACGCGCCGACCTGCACGAAGAACTCCGGCGTGATGTTGTACTTGACCCGCAGCGCCCACTGGCTGACCGGCCAGTTGTACCAGATGCCGCCGACCCAGTTGCCCACCTGCGATCCACAGAAGGCCAGGTTCTGGAAGTCGCAGGGGAAGCTGTTGAAGTCCTCGCCCTCGCCGAAACGGCCGAATTTCACATCCAGGGCACCGTCGAAGTACTTCTGCTTGATCCACATCTGGGTCAGGCGCCAGGTCTGGCCGCGGCCCCACACCTCCTGCACCGAACTGAACTGGCCAGCACGCGGGTCGCTGATGCGATCATTGGAGAGGTTGCGGCCACTGCGCTCGGTGATCGCCAGCTTGAACTCGGCATCGTGCCAGCCAAGGATCTTCTGCAGGTCCAGGTGCGCGCCGAGGGCGAACTGGTCACTGTAGCGTGCGGTCTTGTCGTCGTTGTAGCCGCCATTGAGGTTGCCGGCGACCTCGCCCACATAGTCGAGGGTGAAGTCATAGCCTTTTTCCAGCAGTTCGGTGCGGGTACCGCCCCAGTCGCCGGTCATCCATTTCGATTCGCTGGAGAAGGCCTCGGCGGCCTGCACCCCGCTACTCCCAACCATGGCCAGAAGGGCCAGCGAGCCCAAGGTCCTTATGCGATTGCGCTGTTCCATCCCTTTGCGTCCTCTTTTTCTTATTGATGGTATCGACGATTCAACGGCTCTTGAGGTGAGTCACGTTGCCCTTCAGTGAAGCGTTGGCAGTATTCAAGTCCAGGCGTTCGCCGCTGGCGGCGTCGAACAGCAGCACCCGTGCCGGGTCGAACTGCAGGTTCAGGCTGTCACCGACCCGGCACGCCACATCCGGCGCCAGGCGGCAGCACACTTTGGTCTGGTTGAGGGTAACGAAGACCAACAGGTCAGGGCCGGTAGGTTCGGTTACCTGCACCTCGGCGCGAATGCCCGGCAGGCCGTTGCCCTCCCCCGTACCCAGGCTGATTTGCTCCGGGCGGATGCCGAGGATGATCTCGCGCCCGTCCAGCTCGTCGCCGGCCACGCCCAACGGCAGCTCACAACGTGCCTGGCCGCTGTCGAGCAGGGCCAGCAGGCGCCCGTCCTGCCTGGTCAGGCGTACCGGTATGAAGTTCATCGGCGGCGAGCCGATGAAGCTGGCAACGAACTGATTGGCCGGGTCGTTGTAGATCTGCTGCGGGGTACCGAACTGCTGGATGATACCGTCCTTCATCACCGCAACCTTGTCGCCCAGGGTCATGGCCTCGATCTGGTCGTGGGTGACATACACCGTGGTGGTCTTGAGCCGCTGGTGCATCAGTTTCATTTCCGTGCGCATCTCGACGCGCAGCTTGGCGTCGAGGTTGGACAACGGCTCGTCGAACAGGTAGATCTTCGGCCGCCGCGCCAAGGCGCGGCCCATCGCCACCCGCTGCTGCTGGCCACCGGACAATTGCGCCGGCTTGCGTGAAAGCAGATGTTCGATCTGCAACAGCTTGGCCACACGCGCCACTTCCTCGTCGATGGCAGCCTGCGGCATCTTGCGGATCTTCAGGCCGAACTCGATGTTCTCGCGCACGCTCATGGTCGGGTACAGCGCGTAGGACTGGAACACCATGGCGATATCACGGTCCTTGGGGCTCATGCCGCTGACATCCTGGTCATCGATGAGAATCGCGCCACCGGTGATGTTCTCAAGGCCTGCGATGCAGTTCATCAAGGTCGACTTACCGCACCCCGAAGGGCCGACCAATATCAGGAACTCGCCGTCTTTGATCGACAGCTGGATGTCCTTGAGCGTATCCGGCAGGCCGCTGCCGTAGGTCTTGTTCACATTACGAAGTTCAAGCGTTGCCATGACTTACCCCTTGACGGCGCCGGCTGTGAGCCCGCGAACGAAATACTTGCCTGCCACCACATAGACCAGCAGGGTTGGCAGGCCGGCGATCATCGCCGCCGCCATGTCGACGTTGTATTCCTTGGCCCCGGTACTGGTATTGACCAGGTTGTTCAGGGCTACGGTGATCGGTTGCGAGTCGCCGCTGGAGAACACCACGCCGAACAGGAAGTCGTTCCAGATCTGGGTGAACTGCCAGATCAGGCAGACCATGATGATCGGTGTCGACATCGGCAGGATGATGCGGCGAAAAATGGTGAAGAACCCGGCACCGTCCAGGCGTGCGGCCTTGACCAGCGCATCGGGAATGCTCACGTAGAAGTTGCGGAAGAACAGCGTGGTGAAGGCCAGGCCATAGACCACATGCACCAGCACCAGGCCACTGGTGGTGCTGGCCAGGCCCAACTTGCCGAGGGTGAACGAGGCTGGCAGCAGCACGGTCTGGAACGGCAGGAAGCAACCGAACAGCAGCAAGCCGAAAAACAGCTGCGACCCGCGGAAGCGCCACATCGACAGCACATAACCGTTGAGCGCACCGATGGTGGTCGAAATCAGCACCGCCGGTACGGTGATCATGATCGAGTTCCAGAAGTACCCGCTGACCGTGCTCCAGGCCTTGACCCAGCCGATGCCGCTGACCACGGTCGGCCAGCTCAGCAGGTTGCCGGTACTGATGTCCTCCGGGGTCTTGAAGCTGGTCAGCAGCATCACCACCAGCGGCACCAGGTAAAGCAGCACGGCCATCAGCAATACAGTGTAAATCGCGATGCGGCTGATGCTCGGCACCGCTTTATCGACAGGGCTATGCATGGCGTTTGCTCCGCAGCTCCGAGTACAGGTAAGGCACGAGGATCGCCAGGATCGCCCCGAGCATGAGGATGGCGCTGGCCGAGCCCATGCCCATCTGGCCGCGGCTGAAGGTGAACGAATACATGAACATCGCCGGCAGGTCGGATGAGTAGCCCGGGCCACCGGCGGTCATTGCGGCCACCAGGTCGAAGCTCTTGATCGCAATGTGCGAGAGGATCATCAGCGAACTGAAGAACACCGGGCGCAGGCTCGGCAGCACGACGGTCCAGTAGATGCGTGGCAGGCTTGCGCCATCCATCTGCGCAGCACGGATGATCGACTGGTCGACCCCGCGCAGGCCGGCCAGGAACATCGCCATGATGAAGCCCGAGGCTTGCCACACGGCAGCGATCACCAGGCAGTACACCACCCGGTCGGGGTCGATCAGCCAGTCCAGGCGAAACCCTTCCCAGCCCCAGTCACGCAACAGCTTGTCCAGGCCCATGCCAGGGTTGAGCAGCCACTTCCAGGCGGTACCGGTGACGATCATCGACAAGGCCATTGGGTACAGGTAGACCGTGCGGATGAAACCTTCGCGGCGGATGCGCTGGTCGAGCAGCACCGCCAGCAGTACGCCGATGGCCAGGCTGATACCGATGAATAGCCCGCCGAACACCAGCAGGTTCTTGCTGGCCACCCACCAGCGATCGTTGTCGAACAGCCTGGCGTATTGCGCAAGGCCCGCCCACTTGTAAGTCGGCAGGAAGGTCGAGGTGGTGAAAGACAGGACGAACGTCCACAGGATGTAGCCGTAAAAACCCACCAGGACGATGAACATGCTGGGTGCCAGCACCAGCTTGGGTAGCCAGCGCTGCAGAGCGTCCAGGGGAGAGGCCCGCAGTCGGGCGGTTGCTGTAGTCATGATTCACCTTGAAGGCACTGCCCATCTGCTGTAGGAGCGGCCTTGCGTCGCGAAAGGGCTGCGCAGCAGCCCCAGGGGCTCGAGAACAAAGACAGACCGTCGAACCTGGCTTGCAGGCTTGGGGACCGCTTCGCGGTCCTTTCGCGACACAAGGCCGCTCCTACAAGAGCGATCGTGCCTGCCTTGAGCTTGGTTACTTGGCCGATCTGATCGCCGCCGCCAGCTTCTTCGCAGCATCGGCAGGGTCGGCCTTGGGGTCGTTGATGTAGTTGGTCACCACATCGAAGAAGGCGCCCTGCACGGCCAACGTGGTGGCCATGTTGTGCGCCATGCTCGGCTGCAGGCCGCCGGTTTTGGCGTCGGCCATGAAGTCCTTGGCAGAAGTCTGGGCGCAAGCGTCGAAGCCGTAGGTGCCCATGTCGGCGAGCATGTCGTTACGCACGGGAATGGAGCCTTTGTTGATGCTGAAGACCTTCTGGAAGTCCTGGCCAAGCACCTTCTTGGCGATGTCCTGCTGGCCAGCGGCCGTGCCCTCGTCGTTCTGCTTGAACACCACCAGTGAGTCGATGTTGTACAGGAAAGCCTTGTCGGTACCAGGGAACGCGACGCACTGATAGTCCTTGCCGGCGGTCTTCTTGGCCAGGGTCCACTCGCTCTTGGCCCAGTCACCCATGATCTGCATGCCGGCCTTGCCATTGATGACTTTGGCTGCTTCCAGGTTCCAGTCCTGGCCTTTGCCGTCGGGGTCCATGTAGGTGGCGACCTTTTTCAGCTCGGTCAGCGACTTGACCATCTGCGGCCCGGTCAGCGTGGCTTCATCGAGGTCGACCAGCGCTTTCTTGTAACCGTCCGCCCCCATCACCGACAGCACCACACTCTCGAACACCGTGCTGTCCTGCCATGGCTGGCCGCCGTGGGCGAGCGGGATGAAGCCGGCGGCCTTGAGTTTGTCGGCGGCGGCGTAGAATTCGTCGAGGGTGGTCGGCGCCTTGTCGATGCCGGCCTTCTTGAACACTTCGGGGTTGATCCACAGCCAGTTGATGCGATGGATGTTCACCGGCACGGCCACGTAGTCACCTTCGTACTTGACGGTGTCGGCGACCTTCTTGTCGAGCAGCGAGTCCCACTTTTCTTGCTTGGCCACATCCTTGAGCACATCCGGGTCCAGCAGGCCGGTGGCAGCCCAGTCCTGGATGTCCGGCCCCTTGATCTGGGCAACGCCGGGCGGGTTGCCGGCCACGGCGCGGCTCTTGAGCACGGTCATGGCCGTGGCGCCACCACCGCCGGCAACCGCACCATCCTTCCAGGTGAAGCCATCCTTCTCGACCTGGGCCTTGAGCACATCGACTGCCGCTTTTTCACCACCGGATGTCCACCAGTGAACCACTTCGACACTGCCTTTGGTGTCGGCGGCGAGAGCACTGAGCGGGAACAGGGAGGCGAAGGAAATCGCGGCAGCGAGGCGGAGAGTCGAATTCATCGGAGTACCTTTCTTGTTGTTATGCCGGGCAAGTCGAGCGCTTGCATTGCATGGAGTCTAATCAGAGTGCCCGCTGCGTCAGGTAACGAAGCGATGCGTGAATGTCATCGTTTGGTTACATTGCGCGCCAGTGCGCTCGCCAGGCTGGGTGCCAGGGGCAGCGTTGGCAGCATTACAGCCTGGTAGGCGTGATAAAGGTCTGGCTTGCCTGCCCAGATCGTCGCCGCTGGCTGGTTGTCCGGGCCGAGTTCGTGGTGCCAGCTTCCGGCTGCGCGGTCGATGAAATGAGTGTCGATGAACGTCCAGAAGCGCCGGTACCATTGCTCGTACTGCTGCTCGCCGGTTCGCCGCAGCAGCGCTGCGGCACTGGCGCACGCTTCGGCATGCACCCAGTGCAGGCGCTCGCGCACCCTGGGCTGATTGTCCCAGCCCAAGGTGTAGACGATGCCCTCGGCACCATCGACGCTCCAGGCATGCTGACAGGCATTGGCGAACAGGCCCCGCGCGCAGGCCAGCAGCCATGCCGGGGCAGGAAGCCCGGCCTGACGCCGCGCAGCCTCAAGGTGCAGGACCAGACGGGACCACTCGAACGCATGGCCAGGCGTTGTGCCGTATGGGCGGAAGTGATCTGCGGGATTGTCCCGGTTGTATTCGGGCAGCGGTTGCCAGTGCACATCGAAATGTTCGATCACTCGGTAGTCACTGGCGCCAGCAGGGCCGTGAATGATGCGCTCGACGATACGCAGGGCGCGCTCCAGCCAAAGTACATCGCCCGTCACATCGGCCAGGGCGAGGAAGGCCTCAGTGGCGTGCATGTTGCTGTTGGCACCACGATAGGCTTCAGGCTGCTGCCAGTCGCTGGAGAAGGACTCGCGCATCGCACCCTCTTGCTCACTCCAGAAACGCTCCTCGATGACCCGTATCGCCTGCGCCAGCAACCCCTGTGCTCCCGCAGCGCCCGCCACGACGGCAGAGCTGGCGGCAAGCGCGACGAAGGCATGCAGGTAAGCCGCCTTGCCGTTGTCGCCCTGGCCGTACGGGCGGGCGAACCAACCGCCGTACCCGGCGTCGCGCAAAGGCCCGCACAAGGCCTGCACACCGTGCTGCACCAATGCCAGGCAGCCTGGCGCGCCCTGAAGGTGGGCCAGGGCGAAGCTGTGGGTCATGCGTGCGGTGTTCATGGTTTCGGCGACAGCCGTAGGGGGCAATTTGCCGCGGGCGTCGAGATTGCCGAAACCTTCGGCGGCTTGCGAGGCCTTGGCGAAAGAGAGCAGCCGCTGGCCCTCGCTTGTGAGCCAGGCGGTATGTTCCGGGGAATCGATGTAGTCCATGCGCCCGCGTCTTCCCTGTATGAGGTTTGCAGATTCTAGCCAGCCGTCCTGGCTGGGATGTCACGAAGGCTTGCGGTTATGTCACCGGTCGGTGACATACCTTCACTCAACGCCACGCGGCAGATAAAGGGTCACGCGCAACCCACCCTCGCGCAAATTGAGCAAGCTCACCTCACCCCCATGGCTATGGGCAATGTTGCGGGCGATCCCCAGCCCCAAGCCATACCCTTGCTGCTGCCCGGCGAGCCTGAAGTGCGGCTCGAACACCTGCTCAAGCTGCTGCTGTGGCACACCCGGCCCGTGGTCATCCACCTGCAGGACAAAGCCCTGTGCGCTGTCGATGATGCGCAGGCGGGCCCGCTCGCCGTACTTGATGGCATTGTCTATCAGGTTGCCGATGCAGCGGCGCAAGGCCAGCGGCTTGCCGGGGTACGGCGCCAGGGCCTGGCCTTCGACGGTGATGCGGCCATCCCCCAGATACGGCTCGGCGAGAATCTCCAGGACCTGGTTGAGGTCGACCGGCTCGATGTTCTCGTGGATGTCAGTGTCTTTCACGCATTGCAAGGCGCCTTTGACCAACAGCTCCAGCTCATCCAGATCCTGGCTGAACTTGGCCTGCAGGCGCTCATCTTCCAGCAGTTCGACGCGCAGCCGCAGCCGGGTGATGGGCGTGCGCAGGTCGTGGGAAATGGCGCTGAACAACTGGCTGCGCTCGGTGAGGTAGCGGCTGATGCGTTCACGCATGCTATTGAACGCACGCCCCACCTCGACCACCTCGCTGCCACCGCCCTCGGGCACTGGCGCCACATCGGCGCCCAGCGACAGGTCCCGCGCGGCCCGCGCCAGGCGCTTGAGCGGCCAGCTCTGCCAGTGCACCAGCAGGCCGATGAACAGCAGCAGCAAGGCGGTGGTCAGGACGATGAAGCCGATCTGCTGGCGTGGCAGGCGCTCGGCTTCAAGGCTGGTGTAGGGCTCAGGTAGCAACGAGGCGATGTACAGCCACTCGTCTTGGCCCAGGCGAATCTGCGTGACCAGTACAGGCGGATTGAGTGGTTCCAGGGTCAGCGAGTAATGCGCCCAGGAACGCGGCAGCTCATCGAGCTTCAGGCCGCTGTTGAAGATGCGCAGGTCATCGGGGGCGACGAACTCGACGGAAACTTCCATCTGCGCGCCCAGCCGCTCATGCAGTACCTGCTGGAACACATCGATCACCGCCTGCTTGCGCGGTGTTATGGGCAATACCGGCATGTCCAGCGGCTTGTCGTTGAGCGACACGAAAAAACGCGTACCACCCATGCTGCGCAACTGGTCCAATACCATCGGCCGATAAGCCACCGGCAAGGAACGGAAATAACTGACGCTGGCACTCATCGAATGGGCCAGGCTGCCGGCACTGGCGCGCAAGCCCTGAAGCTGGCTGGCACGTAACTGCGCGACCCAGATGACGCTGGACAAACCTTGAGCCAACAACACCACCAGCAAGGTCAACAGCAGCATGCGCCCCAGCAGCGAGCGCGGCACCAGGCGCCAGCGCCGCTCAGGAAGCACAGCAGACATGCGCAGCCAGCAGGTAGCCACTGCCGCGCACAGTGCGGATCAGCCGTGGCGGTTTGTCGGTGTCGCGCAGACGCTGGCGCAGGCGGCTGACCGCCATGTCGACGATACGGTCCAGCGGCATCGGCTCGCGGCCACGGGTAGCATTGCCGATGGTATCGCGGTCGAGGATCTGCTGAGGGTGATCGAGAAACAGCTTGAGCAGGGCGAAATCGGCACCGGAAAGGATCACCTCTTCGCCATCGCGGTGGAACAGGCGGTGGCTGACCGTGTCCAGGCGCCAGTCGTCGAAGGCCAGTACCGCTGTGGCTGGCGCGGCCTGGCCGAATTCCGCGCGACGCAGCAGGGCCTTGATTCGCGCCTGCAGTTCCCGCGGGCTGAACGGTTTGCCCAGATAATCGTCCGCACCAAGCTCAAGGCCGATGACCCGGTCGGCCTCGTCGGAGCTGGCGGTCAGCATGATGATCGGCACCCGCGATTGACGCGGGTGCTGGCGCACCCAGCGACACAGGCTGAAGCCGTCCTCGTCGGGCAGCATCACATCGAGAATGACCAGATCGCAGTGAGTGTTTTCCAGAGCGTGGCGAAAACCCTGGCCATCGGCTTCGGCGTGCACCTGGAAACCGGCGCGACTCAGGTAGGTTTGCAACAGCTCGCGGATTTCCTGATCGTCGTCGACCATCAGGATCGATTTTCCGGCAGTGCTCAAGGTATCCCGCCCTCTTGTTGTCACAGGTCTTTTGCCTGCTGTGAGGGCCGCAAAGCGGCCCCCTATCAATGATCCAGAGCCTGCTGTAATGCCACGCCGGCGCCCAGCAGTCCAGAAAACTCTGCCGTCACCAGCCACACCGGCACACCGGCGAAGTAACCGCTCATGCAGCCCTTGTCGGCAAAACTTGCAGCGAACCCGCTGCGCATGAACAGTTCGGCAAACCGCGGGATGACGCCGCCAACAATATAAACACCACCGCGCGCACCCAGGGTCAGAACATTGTTGCCTGCCACGCGCCCCAGGAAGCGGCAGAACTGTTCGACCACCGCCAATGCCCGTGGCTCGCCACTCAGGGCGGCATCGGTAATTTCTGCGGGTGTCTTGTGCCGTACCGTATCACCGTCCAGCGCACAGATGGCCTGGTACAAACGCACGAGGCCGCCACCGCTGAGCACGGTTTCAGCGCTGACATGGCCAATCTGCCCATGAATCTGCTGATGGATCGCCGCTTCGCGGGCATTGCCCACCGGCAGGTCGACATGCCCTCCCTCACCGGGCAGCGCCAGCCAATGCTGCTCACCGAGGCACAGCAGGCTACCGACGCCAAGGCCGGTACCCGGGCCGATCACCAGTGCAGGTCGCGCCGGGTCGGCCTGGCCGGGGCAGACCTGGCGCACCTCGTCCTCTTGCAGGCGGGTCATGCCCAAGGCCATCGCCGTGAAGTCGTTGATCAGCAGTAGCTGTTCGACCTGCAACGTCTTGCAGAATGCGCTGCGGCTCAGCCGCCAATGATTGTTGGTGAAGCGAAATTCATCACCGTCGACCGGCCCGGCCACCGCCAGGCACACTGCCGACAGCCCGCCACGCTCGATACCCTGGCTCTGCAGGTAGGCCTCGATGGCCTGCTCCGGGCTGGTGTAGTCAGCGGTGGCGAAAACTTTCACCTGATGCAGCTGGTTGTCACGCCACAACGCAAACCGGGCATTGGTGCCACCGATGTCGCCAACCAGCAGGTCCTTCATTTGAGGTTCTCCAGGGCCGAGGTAAAGGCGCTGGCGCCCTGCTCGGCCGAGCTGAACGCCATGCGCATGAAGCCGAACAGCTCGCGCCCACAGCCCAGGTCGTTGCCCTGTGGCGCAGGTGGCAGGTCGCGGCGGGCCAGTTCCTCGGCCGACACCTTGAGCTGCAGCGTGCCTTCGACACCATCGACCCGCACGATATCACCATCGCGCACCCGCGCCAGCGGTCCGCCATCAAAGGCTTCAGGGCAGACATGGATTGCGGCCGGGATCTTGCCCGATGCACCTGACATGCGCCCATCGGTGACCAGTGCCACTTTATAGCCGCGGTCCTGCAGCACACCGAGGAACGGCGTCAGCTTGTGCAGCTCCGGCATGCCGTTGCAACGTGGCCCCTGGAAACGCACCACGGCCACGAAGTCGCGCTCCAGTTCGCCGGCCTTGAACGCATCGGCCAGCGACTGCTGGTCCTGGAAAACCCGTGCCGGGGCCTCGACGACCTGATGTTCAGGGGCCACCGCGGACACTTTCATCACGCCACGCCCAAGGTTGCCTGCCATCACCCGCAAGCCGCCTTCGGCCGAGAACGGCCGCGCCACCGGGCGCAGGATGGTCTCGTCCAGGCTCTGCTGCGGGCCTTCGCGCCAGACCAGCTTGCCGTTGTCGAGGAACGGTTCCTGCGTGTAGCGGCGCAACCCGTGGCCGGCGACAGTGTTGACATCCTCGTGTAGCAAGCCGGCATCGAGCAGCTCACGTATCAGGAAGGACATGCCACCGGCGGCCTGGAAGTGATTGATGTCGGCCTTGCCATTGGGGTAAACGTGGGACAGGGTCGGCACCACCTCGGACAGGTCGGCCATGTCCTGCCAGGTGAGCTGGATGCCTGCCGCCTGGGCGATCGCCGGCATGTGCAGGGTGTGGTTGGTCGACCCCCCGGTGGCATGCAGGGCGACGATGGAGTTGACCAGCGATTTCTCGTCGACGACCTCGCCCAGCGGCATGAAGCTGCCACTGGCCTTGGTCATGCGTGTCACTTGCTGTGCGGCCTCGGCGGTCAGCGCGTCGCGAAGCGGGGTGTATGGGTTGACGAACGAGGCCCCCGGCAGGTGCAGGCCCATCACTTCCATCACCAGCTGGTTGGTGTTGGCAGTGCCGTAGAAGGTGCAGGTGCCCGGGCTGTGGTAGGACTTCATCTCCGACTCCAGCAGTTCCTCACGGCTGGCCTTGCCCTCGGCATAGCGCTGGCGCACATCGGCTTTCTGCTTGTTGGAGATGCCGGAAACCATTGGCCCGCCCGGTACGAAAATGGTGGGCAGGTGACCGAAGCGCAGCGCGCCCATCATCAAGCCGGGGACGATCTTGTCGCAGATACCCAGCATCAGCGCAGCGTCGAACATGTTGTGCGACAGCGCCACCGCAGTAGACATGGCGATCACTTCACGGCTGGCGATGGCCAGCTCCATGCCAGGCTCACCCTGGGTCACGCCATCGCACATGGCCGGCACACCGCCAGCGAACTGGCCGACGGAGCCAACTTCGCGCAGTGCCTTCTTGATCTGTTCGGGGAAATGCACATACGGCTGGTGCGCCGAGAGCATGTCGTTGTAGGCCGAGACGATGGCCACGTTGGCGGCATTCATCAGGCGCAGGCTCTGCTTGTCGTCAGCGCCACACCCGGCCACGCCATGGGCGAAGTTGGCGCACTGCAGGCTGGCCCGCATGGGTCCGTCGCTGGCCGCGCCGCGAATCAGCTGCAGGTAGCGTTCACGGGTGGCACGGCTGCGTTCGGTCAGCCGTTGGGTGACCTCAAGGATGCGCGGGTGCATGTACTGGACTCCAGGCTAGCGGTAAGGGCGGTTTACCGGGCATTTCCCCTCCAAACGATTGCGGCCTAGGCTCCTGTGTAAGAGACCCTGCGCATCGAGGCGGCGGCTTGCCCGACCACTCGTTGTATATTTAAACAAAATACTGCCAGTAAAAAGGCTTGTTTTCTATCGCTGAGTGAATAATCTTGTAATTCCAACAACAAAACCGTTTCAGTGAAGCTTCATTTGTGCCACAGGTTTCACTCGAACTGCCAGAGGTACTGCCATGACACTACGTATCGCCATCAACGGATTCGGCCGCATTGGTCGCAATGTCCTGCGCGCACTGTATACCCAAGGCTACCGCCACGACCTGCAGGTCGTCGCCATCAACGACCTGGGCGACAGTGCCATGAACGCCCACCTGCTCAAATACGACAGCGTACACGGTGCTTTCGATGCGTCGGTGGAAGCTGATCACGAGAGCCTGACGGTCAACGGTGACCGTATCGCGGTGAGCGCCATCCGCAATCCGGCCGAGCTGCCCTGGAAGGCTGAAGCGATCGACGTGGTGTTCGAGTGCACCGGGCTGTTCACCGACCGCGCCAAGGCCGCGGCGCACCTGGCGGCCGGGGCTGGCAAGGTGATCGTCTCGGCACCGGCCAAGGGCGCCGACGCCACCGTGGTATACGGCGTCAACCATGACATTCTGCGCGCGTCGCACCAGGTCATTTCCAACGCCTCCTGCACCACCAACTGCCTGGCGCCGATCGCCCAGGTACTGCACCGCGAGTTCGGCATCGAGCAGGGGCTGATGACCACCATCCATGCCTACACCAACGACCAGGTGCTGACCGACGTCTACCACAGCGACCCGTACCGGGCGCGCTCGGCCACCCAGTCGATGATCCCGAGCAAGACCGGCGCCGCCGAAGCCGTGGGCCTGGTGTTGCCGGAACTGGCCGGCAAGCTGACCGGCATGGCGGTACGGGTACCGGTGATCAACGTGTCGCTGGTCGACCTCACCGTCAACCTCAAGCGCGAGGCCACGGCCGAGCAGGTGAACCAGTTGTTCCTCGAAGCCAGCCGGCATTCCAAGGTGCTCGGCTACAACGCCCTGCCGCTGGTCTCGTGCGACTTCAATCACAACCCGTTGTCGTCGATATTCGATGCCAACCACACCCGCGCCAACGGCAGGATGCTCAAGGTGCTGGCCTGGTATGACAATGAGTGGGGGTTCTCCAACCGCATGCTGGATAACTGCCTGGCATTGTGCAGCGCCCGCTGAGCGCAGGCACTTGCTGCGGTAGGAGCGGCCTTGCGCCGCGAAAGGGCCGCGCAGCGGCCCCAACTATATCTCTGGCGCTCAGAAAACCTTGGGGCTGCTCTGCAGCCCTTTCGCGACGCAAGGCCGCTCCTACCGACAATCTTTACCTTTTCCTAACACTTCCAGGCTTGACCTTCAGGCAAGATGATAAGCATTATCATTCACCTTTCGTCGGCCAGGTCCCCCTGTGAGTCAGTCCCGGTTCAACTCTGTCTTCCTCGTTCAGCGCCTCCCCCTATTGCGGACCTTGCAGCGCATGGTCGGCAACCCCAGCACCGCCGAGGACCTGCTTCAGGAAACCTACCTGCGGGTGTCCCGCGCCTTGGGGGAGCGGCCCATCGAACACCTCGAGCCCTTCGTCTTCCAGACCGCGCGAAACCTGGCCCTGGACCATCTGCGCACGCGCCGGGTGCAAGCGCGCATGCTGGTCGACGATGTGCCCGAAGAAATCCTGCACAACGTCGCCGCGCCGCTGAGCAGCAGCGAGGATGCCGCACACGCCGAGCAACTGCTCAAGCACCTGAGCGTCAGCCTAAACCAGTTGAGTGAGCGTCAGCAGCGTATTTTCATCCTCAGCCGCCTGCACGGTGCCAGCTACGTGGAAATTGCCGGGCAACTCAATGTCTCGGCCAGCACGGTCCAGAAGGAGCTGAAACTGATCATGGCAATCTGCATGGGTGTGGCCGAACGCCTGAAGTAAGACGACCGCTGGCCACCCGAGCTCGGCGAAGCGCTTGCCACGCCCCGCCTTAGCCTTGATCATTCGGGAAAATCATTTCAAGGATTCACCGTGACCGACAGCCCCGCCCCTCGCCCGCCGACCGCAGGGCCCGACGCCCGCGCCCGTGCGATGGACGAGGCGCTGGACTGGCTGGTCCGCCTGCAATGCGCCACCGAAGCGGACACGCTGGCCTTCGAGCAGTGGCTCAGCGCCGCGCCGGAAAACGCCGTGGCCTACGTCGAAGCCGAAGCCCTTTGGAACGGCACGCCGGTGCGCCAGGCCGCCACACAAATGCATCAGGTGCGGCGCCGCTCTGTACGCGGGCGTCTGCGGGCTCACTGGAAACCCCTGGCGACCGCCGCAGTACTGCTGGTCGGGCTGTTCACCGTGGGCAACTTGCCGATGCGCCTGCAGGCCGACCACCTGACCGTGGTGGGCGAACGCCAGCGCCTGCAGCTCGATGACGGGGCCAAGGTGCTGCTCAACACCAACTCGGCTTTCGCCAGCGACGTGCGCGAAGGCCGTCAGGTGGCGCGGTTGCTACAAGGCGAGGCGTATTTCCAGGTACCCGGTGGCACCCAACCACCACTGGAAGTTCAGGCCGGCCCGCTGCGGGCACAGGTGCGCGACACCGATTTTGCCGTGCGCTACCTCGATGGTGAGGCACAGGTCCGGGTGCAGCGCGGCGACGTCGACCTGCAGGCCGCCAGCGACCAGCGTATCCGCCTCAGCGCTGGCGACAGCATCAGCGTCGGCCCGCAAGGCTTCGGCCAGCGCCAGCGCCCGGACATGCACAAGGACCTGGCCTGGGTCGATGGGCGCCTGGTGTTCGAGAACTGCCCGCTTAGCCAGGTGCTGGCCGAAGTGCGGCGCTATTACCCAGGCTGGATCATCAACCGCAACGCCCACCTCGAAGACATGGCGGTGACCGGCAACTACCGCCTCGACCAGCCGCTGGAGACCTTGCGCGCCCTGGCGCACATCACGTCAACGCGGCTGCACGAGTATCCCGCGCTGGTCATTCTCAACTGACCTGAAAACTATTTTTACGCGATCGCGCTTCCCCGTCCGTCTCGTTATAGCCAATGCAACTGATTCTTGTTTCAAAACAGGAACGGTCATCACCTATAACAGTTCGCGCGTCAGGGAGCGCTTTCGATGTCCACAGGTCCAACTCGCCCGTCCCCCCTTCCCCGCCGTACCGGCCAATTGTCCCTGCTGACCCTGGCCTTGCTCGCCAGTGGCGCCTGCGGCCTGCCGGCGCTGGCCGCAGAACCTGCGCACGCGACAAGCCCACGCATGGGCGACTACCGCTTCAGCATCGCCCAGCAGCCCTTGGTCGAGGCCATCAACGCCTTCAGCCAGGTGACCGGCTGGCAGGTGGGCTTCAGCGCCGAACTGGCCGACGGTGTGGCTTCGCCAGGTGTACGCGGCTCGCTGCCTCCGGAAGCGGCACTGAAACAACTGCTGCAAGGTACCGGCCTGGGCTATCGCAAGATCGGCAACGGCAATGTGGTGCTCGAACGCCAATCGGCGGGCAATGCCATCGCCCTGCAGCAGATGACCGTCAGCGCCACGCGCAGCGCCCAGGACGTCAGCCAGGTGCCGAGCACCGTGAGTGTGCAGACACGCGAGCAACTGGACCGGCAGAACGTCAATAACATCCAGGAACTGGTGCGCTATGAGCCAGGCGTGTCGGTCGGTGGCACCGGCCAGCGCAGCGGCCTGAACGGTTACAACATCCGTGGCATCGACGGTGAGCGCGTGCTGACCCAGATCGACGGTGTGTCGATCCCTGACAGCTTCTTCTACGGCCCCTACGCCCAGACCCAGCGCAACTACGTCGACCCCGAGATCGTCAAGCGCGTGGAAATCCTCCGCGGCCCGGCCTCGGTGCTGTACGGCAGCAATGCCATCGGCGGTGCGGTGAGCTACTTCACCCTGGACCCGGACGACATCATCAAGCCCGGCAAGGATGTCGGCGCGCGCCTGAAGACCGGCTACAGCTCGGCCGACGACAGCTGGCTGACCTCCGCCACCGTGGCCGGCCGCCAGGGCGACTTCGACGGCCTTTTGCACGTCAGCCAGCGCAACGGCCACGAAACCGAATCCTACGGCGAGCATGGCGGCAGCGGCCTGTCGCGCACCGAAGCCAACCCGGAAGACGTGCGCACCACCAACGTGCTGGCCAAGCTTGGCTGGAACTACGCCGACGACGCGCGCCTGGGCTTCACCTACGAGCGTTACAAGGATGACCGCGACCAGAACATCCTCAGTGCCGTGGGCGGCCCGTTCATTCCAGGCTTAGGTGCCATGAACTCCTACCGCATGCGCCAGGGCAACGACACCGTCACCCGCGAGCGCTTCGGCATCAACCACGAGTTCGGCCTCGACAGCCTGGTCGCCGACCATGTGAAATGGAGCCTGAACTACCAGATCGCCAAGACCGACCAGCGCACCGATGAGCTGTATGTCGCGTCGGGGCGGCAGGTGCTGCGCGACCGCCAGACCACCTACAAGGACCGCCAATGGGTGTTCGATGCCCAGCTGGACAAAGCCTTCAGCATCGGCCAGACCGATCACCTGCTGACCTACGGCACCACCATAAAGCATGAAGAAGTGACCGGCTCACGCAGCGGCTCCGGCACCTGTGTGGCCATTGGCGGTAGCTGCACCGCCATCGGCCAGGACAGCTCGCGCGACGGCCAGGCCCTGGTCAGCGATTTCCCGGACCCGACCATCAACACCTACAGCCTGTTCTTACAGGATGAGATCCGCTGGAACAACTGGACCTTCATGCCCGGTGCCCGCTACGACTACACGCGCATGGAGCCCAAGTTCACCGACGCGTTCCTGCGTGGCATTCAGGGCTCGGGCGCAGCGCCAGGCGCCCTCGACGACTCGGACAAGAAGTGGCACCGCGTGTCGCCCAAGTTTGGCCTGACCTACGCTTTCAACGACAACTACACCTGGTACGGCCAGTACGCCGAAGGCTTCCGCACGCCGACAGCCAAGTCGATGTACGGCCGCTTCGAGAACCCGACACTGGGCTACAGCGTGCAGGGCAACCCCGGGCTTGAGCCGGAGAAGAGCAAGAGCTACGAGACCGGCCTGCGCGGCAACTTCGATGCCGGTAACTTCAGCGCTGCGGTGTTCTACAACAAGTACCGCGACTTCATCGACGAAGACGCCGTGCAGTCGGCTAACCTGGAAACCACCTTCCAGGCCAACAACATCAAGCACGCCACCATCAAGGGCGCAGAGGTCAAAGGCCGCCTCAACCTCGACCACTTCGGTGCGCCAGACGGCCTCTACACCCAAGGCTCGATCGCTTACGCCAACGGCCGCAACGATGACAACGGCCAGCCGCTGAACAGCGTCAACCCACTGACCGGCGTGTTCGGCCTGGGTTACGAGCAACCGAACTACGGCGGCCTGCTGAGCTGGACCGTTGTCAAGCGCAAGACCCGCGTCGACGACACCACGTTCTTCGCCCCGGACGGCCAAAGCTCGCAATTCCGTACCCCTGGCTACGGCGTGCTGGACCTGAGCGGTTTCTACAAGGTGACCGACGACGTAACGGTCAACGCTGGGCTGTACAACCTGACCGACAAGAAATACTGGCAGTGGGATTCGGTGCGCGGCTACGACGGCCAGGGTGAGGCGGGCGTGACCCAGCCTGCCAACCTCGACCGCCTGACCATGCCAGGGCGCAACTTCGCCATCAATGTGGTGTGGGATATCTGACTGAGCCAATCGCTACTGGCCCTATCGCCGGCAAGCCCCCACGGCTACGCCACTGAACCTGAGGGCAGTGGGTACCCTGTGGGGGCCGGCTTGCTGGCGATAGGGCCGGTACTGACAACACAAAAAACCGGTTTTTTTACTCTCCCCACCCCTCTGTTTCGTCTTGTCACTAGACGCCCCAAATTCCCAAGGACACCCCATGACCGACCGCCCAGCCCTGCGCTCGCAACGCCTCAACCAGGTCACCCACGCCCCGCACACCGAGCTCGACGCCCTGGTCAAATCCCACGCACCGTTCGACAGCCGCGAGAGTTTCGCCCGTTTCGTCGTCGCCCAGTACCTGTTCCAGTCCGAACTGCAGGCCCTGTACAACGACCCGAAACTGATCGCCATCGTGCCTGACCTGGCCCAGCGCTGCCGCGCCGATCAAGCCCGCCTGGACCTCGCCGACCTCGATACCGAAGTACCGGCTGCAGTACCCGGCGCCTTGCACGACCCAAGCCTGGCAGAAGCGTTGGGCTGGATCTTCGTCTCCGAAGGCTCCAAACTGGGCGCCGCGTTTCTGATCAAGCGGGCCGTGGCCCTGGAGCTGTCCGACAGCTTTGGCGCCCGCCACCTGGGCGAACCGGCCGGTGGCCGCGCCGAGGGCTGGAAGCAGTTCACCCGAACCCTCGATGGCCTGGCGCTGTCTGCCGAAGAAGACGCTGCTGCCGAGCGCGGCGCAGTGGCCGCCTTCGAGCGCTTCACCGAACTGCTCAAGCATGCCTACGCCGCCGACAGCGCGCTGGCCTGATACGCTTAACCCGGCCACCCTTCCGGTGGCCGGACCGTTTTGTGCAGTGAGACCATGACCCGACCTGCCCGCTCGAAACTGTCGCGCCTGCTGTATGGCATCCTGGCTTACGTAAGCTTGGGTATCGGCCTGGTCGCCATCGTCATTCCTGGCCTGCCGACCACCGAGTTCATCCTTCTGGCCGCCTGGGCAGCGACACGCAGCTCGCCGCGCCTGTCGGCATGGCTGGAGAACCACCGGCTGTTCGGGCCTATCCTGTTCAACTGGCGCAATGGCAAGGTGATCCAGCGCCGGGCAAAGGTCAGCGCAACTCTGAGCATGCTGGTGTGCGCAGGCCTGATGCTGGCCTTCTTTGACCATCGCTGGCCGGTATTTCTGGCCATCACCGGCATGGCCCTGGGCAACCTGTGGATCTGGTCACGGCCAGAGCAGGCATGCCCGCCTGCGTCACAGGCTCAGTAGCCCTGAATACAGCGCATACGCTGCCAGAGCAGCGCCAATCAGCACCGCCGCGAAGATCAACTTCTCCCACGTGGTGAACAGCACCTGGCCTTGTTCACGCTTGGCCCGGGCGAACAGGATTACCCCAGGCGCATACAGCAATGCCGACAGCAGCAGGTACTTGAGCCCACCGGCATACAACAGCCAAAGCGCATACACCAGCGCCACCAACGCCACCAACAGGTCCTTGCGGCGCAGCCCCTCTTGCCCGGCATAACTCTCCCCGCGCAGCGCCAAGAGCACCGCGTAGGCGGCCGACCACAGGTACGGCACCAGGATCATCGACGACGCCAGGTAGATCAGGCTGGTGTAGGTACCCGCCGAAACCAAGGTGATCAGCAAGAACCCCTGGATCATGCAGTTGGTCAGCCACAGGGCATTGGCCGGCACATGGTTGGCATTTTCCTTGGCCAAAAAGCGCGGCATGGTCTTGTCCCGTGCCGTGGCGAAGAGGATTTCGGCGCACAGCAGTGCCCACGAGAGCAAGGCGCCGAGCAGCGAAACTGCCAGGCCGATGCTGATCAGCAACGCGCCCCAGGGCCCGACGATGTGCTCAAGCACCGATGCCAGTGAGGGGTTCTGCAGCCCGGCCAGTTCCGGCTGGGTCATCACCCCCAGCGACAGCACGTTGACCAGCACCAGCAGCGCCAGTACGCCGAGAAAACCGATCACCGTGGCCTTGCCCACATCCGTGCGGCGCAGCGCCCGCCCCGAATAGACACTGGCGCCTTCGATGCCGATGAACACGAATACGGTGACCAGCATCATGTTGCGCACCTGGTCCAGCACATTACCGAACTGCGGGTTGCTAACGCCCCAGATATCCCGGGTAAAGATGTCGGCGCGGAAGGCGAAGGCGGCGATGACGATGAAGATCAGCAGCGGCACCACCTTGGCCACGGTGGTTACCTGGTTGATGAACGCCGCTTCCTTGATGCCACGCAGCACCAGAAAGTGCACCGACCACAACAGCAATGAGGCACAGCCGATGGCAATGGGCGTATTGCCCTCACCGAACACCGGGAAATAAAAGCCCAGTGTACTGAACAGCAGCACGAAGTAGCCGACGTTGCCCAGCCAGGCGCTGATCCAGTAGCCCCAGGCCGAGGAAAAGCCCATGTAATCGCCAAAACCTGCCTTGGCATAGGCATACACCCCTGAATCCAGCTCAGGCTTGCGGTTGGCCAAAGTCTGGAACACGAAGGCCAGCGCCAGCATGCCCACTGCGGTGATACCCCAGCCAATCAGCACAGCACCAACATCCGCGCGCGCCGCCATGTTCTGCGGCAACGAGAAGATGCCGCCACCAATCATCGAACCGACCACCAGTGCGATCAACGCGCCGAGGCGCAGTTTCTGTCCTGGTTCGCTCATGCGATTCCTCGTCTTTTGTGCGTGCTGTCACATCGCTGAAACAGCTTTATCTGCATATAGATACGGCTACTTATAATAGACAAAGCCATTAAAGCTATAGCACTAATAACTCTTTTGTCTATACCGATCGCTCCAGATAAACGCTTGTCCGACGTGCAACTTTGTCAAGCTCGATTACCCATGGAATTTATTGAGAAAAGTTTGCGAAAACGGCAAAAGCGGCTAGCTTCAGAGTTCGCAGGCTGAACAGAGCGTTTGCTCTGGTTGTACATGGAGGTGCCAGCGCACGGGGCCTGCAACAGGGCTGTCGGCACTCTCCAGGAGTCAAGTGAAGGAAATTTCCTACTTCACAACGCCATGAACTGATCCAAGTCAGATCATGGCCCAGGCGACGGATTTATTCTGTGGTCAACTTTCTCCTGGTACGGAGTTGTTAAATGTCTGATTCTTCCGGAAAACTAAAACTCGGCGCACTCGTTGCACTCGTCGTCGGTTCGATGATTGGCGGCGGTATTTTCTCGCTGCCGCAAAACATGGCCGCCAGCGCAGGGGTTGGCGCCGTACTGATCGGCTGGGCGATCACCGCAGTCGGCATGCTGACCCTGGCTTTCGTGTTCCAGACCCTGGCCAACCGCAAACCTGATCTGGACGGCGGGGTATACGCCTACGCCAAGGCCGGCTTCGGCGACTACATGGGCTTCTCCTCGGCGTGGGGCTACTGGATCAGCGCCTGGCTGGGCAACGTCGGTTACTTCGTGCTGCTGTTCAGTACCCTGGGCTACTTCTTCCCCATTTTCGGTGAAGGCAACACCCCCGCTGCCGTCATCGGCGCCTCGGTGTTGCTGTGGGCGGTGCACTTCCTGGTACTGCGCGGCATCAAGGAAGCGGCGTTCATCAACCTGGTCACCACCGTTGCCAAGGTGGTACCGCTGGTGCTGTTCGCGCTGATCTGCGTGTTCGCCTTCCGCCTCGACATCTTCACTGCCGACATCTGGGCCACCGGCACGCCGGAACTGGGCAGCGTGATGAACCAGGTGCGCAACATGATGCTGGTCACCGTCTGGGTGTTCATCGGCATCGAGGGTGCGAGCATCTTCTCCTCACGGGCGGAAAAACGCGCCGACGTGGGCAAGGCCACAGTCATTGGCTTCATCACCGTGTTGCTGTTCCTGGTGCTGGTCAACGTGCTCTCGCTGGGCGTGATGACTCAACCGGAACTGGCCAAACTGCAAAACCCGTCGATGGCTGCCGTGCTGGAGCATGTGGTCGGCCACTGGGGCGCGGTGCTGATCAGCGTCGGCCTGATCATCTCGCTGCTCGGCGCATTGCTGTCGTGGGTGCTGCTGTGCGCCGAGATCATGTTCGCCGCTGCGAAGGATCACACCATGCCGGAGTTCCTGCGCCGCGAGAATGCCAACCAGGTGCCGGCCAACGCCCTGTGGCTTACCAACGCCATGGTGCAGATCTTCCTGGTGATCACGCTGTTCTCCGCGAGCACCTACCTGTCACTGATCTACCTCGCCACCTCGATGATCCTGGTGCCCTACCTGTGGTCGGCAGCCTATGGCTTCCTGCTGGCCATGCGCGGTGAAACCTACGAGCAGGCTGCCAGCGAACGCAGCAAAGACCTGCTCATCGGCGCCATCGCACTGATCTACGCCATCTGGCTGCTGTATGCAGGCGGCATGAAGTACCTGCTGCTCTCCGCCCTGCTGTATGCCCCTGGGGTCATCCTGTTTGCCAAGGCCAAGCGTGAAATTGGCCAACCGATCTTCACCAACGTGGAAAAACTGATCTTCGCAGCTGTGGTCATCGGCGCCCTGGTGGCGGCCTATGGCCTGTATGACGGCTTCCTGACCCTGTGACCCACGTCTTCGCTCAATTGGAGGAAAGAACCATGTCCGCTGAAAAACAGAAGTACGGTGTGCACTCCGAAGCCGGCAAGCTGCGCAAGGTAATGGTTTGCGCCCCAGGGCTTGCGCACAAGCGCCTGACCCCGAGCAACTGCGACGAACTGCTGTTCGATGATGTGATCTGGGTCGACCAGGCCAAACGCGACCATTTCGACTTCGTCACCAAGATGCGCGAGCGCGGCGTGGATGTGCTTGAGATGCACAACCTGCTGACCGACATCGTGCAGAACAAAGACGCGCTGAAGTGGATCCTTGACCGCAAGATCACCCCTGACACCGTAGGTGTGGGCCTGACCAACGAAGTGCGCAGCTGGCTCGAAGGCCTCGAGCCGCGCCACCTGGCCGAGTTCCTGATCGGCGGTGTGGCCGGCCAGGACCTGCCGCAGAGCGAAGGCGCCGACGTGGTCAAGATGTACAACGATTACCTGGGCCACTCCAGTTTCATTCTGCCACCGCTGCCGAACACCCAGTTCACCCGCGACACCACCTGCTGGATCTATGGCGGCGTCACGCTGAACCCGATGTACTGGCCGGCGCGACGCCAGGAAACGCTGCTGACCACTGCCATCTACAAATTCCACCCGCAATTCACCGGTGCCGACTTCAAGGTCTGGTACGGCGACCCGGACAAAGACCACGGCAACGCCACCCTTGAAGGCGGTGACGTGATGCCGATCGGCAAAGGCATCGTGCTCATCGGCATGGGCGAGCGCACTTCACGCCAGGCCATCGGGCAGCTGGCGCAAAACCTGTTCGCCAAGGGCGCAGTGGAAAAGGTCATCGTCGCCGGCCTGCCGAAGTCCCGCGCTGCCATGCACCTGGATACCGTGTTCAGCTTCTGCGACCGCGACCTGGTCACGATCTTCCCCGAAGTGGTGAAAGAAATCGTGCCATTCATCATCCGCCCGGACGAAAGCAAGCCCTACGGCATGGACGTGCGCCGCGAGCACAAGTCGTTCATCGAAGTGGTGGGCGAGCAACTGGGCGTCAAGCTGCGCGTGGTCGAGACCGGCGGCAACAGCTTCGCCGCCGAGCGCGAACAGTGGGATGACGGCAACAACGTGGTGGCGGTGGAGCCTGGCGTGGTCATCGGCTACGACCGCAACACCTACACCAACACCCTGCTGCGCAAGGCCGGCATCGAGGTCATCACCATCAGCGCCGGCGAGCTGGGCCGGGGCCGGGGCGGCGGCCACTGCATGACCTGCCCGATCGTGCGCGACCCCATCGATTACTAACGACCATTTCCCCGGCTACCCCCACAAGGCGGTGGCCGGGCCGATTACCGAACTCAAGGAGAATCACCATGGCGTTCAACATCCATAACCGCAACCTGCTCAGCCTCGAACACCACAGCACCCGCGAGCTGAAGTACCTGCTGGACCTGTCCCGCGACCTCAAGCGTGCCAAATACACCGGTACCGAACAGCAGCACCTGAAGGGCAACAATATCGCCCTGATCTTCGAGAAAACCTCGACCCGCACCCGTTGCGCCTTCGAAGTGGCCGCCTATGACCAAGGCGCCAATGTCACCTACATCGACCCCAACTCTTCGCAGATCGGCCACAAAGAAAGCATGAAAGACACCGCCCGCGTACTCGGGCGCATGTACGATGCCATCGAGTATCGCGGCTTCAAACAGGAAATCGTCGAAGAGCTGGCCAAGTTCGCCGGGGTACCAGTGTTCAACGGCCTGACCGACGAGTACCACCCGACCCAGATGATCGCGGACGTACTGACCATGCGTGAGCACAGCGACAAGCCGCTGCACGACATCAGCTATGCCTACCTGGGCGACGCCCGCAACAACATGGGCAACTCGCTGCTGCTGATCGGCGCCAAGCTCGGTATGGACGTGCGGATCGCTGCGCCCAAGGCGCTGTGGCCGCATGACGACCTGGTCGAGCGCTGCAAGCAGTACGCTGAGGAAAGCGGTGCACGCATCACCCTTACCGAGGACCCGAAAGCTGCGGTCAAAGGTGTGGACTTCGTGCACACCGACGTTTGGGTGTCGATGGGTGAGCCGATCGAAGCCTGGGGCGAGCGCATCAAGCAGCTCAAACCCTATCAGGTGAACACGGAACTGATGAAGTCCACCGGCAATCCGCGGACCAAATTCATGCACTGCCTGCCGGCGTTCCACAACTCCGAGACCAAGGTCGGCAAGCAGATCGCCGAACAGTATCCGGACCTGGCCAATGGCATCGAAGTGACCGACGACGTGTTCGAGTCGCCCGCCTGCATCGCCTTCGAACAGGCGGAAAACCGCATGCACACGATCAAGGCGATCCTGGTGTCGACCCTGGCTGATCTCTGATAAGCACCTCGGTAGTGTGGGAGCCGGCTTGCCGGCGATGAAGGCAACACGGTGCATGGCACCGGCTTCGCCGGTGATCGCCGGCAAGCCGGCTCCCACACAGAAACGAGGCGCTCCCCCCATCTTCGCAAAGGACATTCCCATGCGTATCGTTGTTGCATTGGGCGGCAACGCCCTGCTGCGCCGCGGCGAGCCCATGACCGCTGACAACCAGCGTGCCAATATCCGCACCGCCACCGAGCAGATCGCCAAGATTCACCCCGGCAACGAGCTGGTCATCGCCCACGGTAACGGCCCCCAGGTTGGCTTGCTGTCATTGCAGGCGCTGTCGTACAAACCCGACGAAGCCTACCCGCTGGACGTGCTCGGTGCCGAAACCGAAGGCATGATCGGTTACATGATCGAACAGGAACTGGGTAACCTGCTGGCGTTCGAAGTGCCGTTCGCCACCCTGCTGACCCAGGTCGAAGTCGATGCAAACGATCCGGCCTTCAAGGACCCGACCAAGTTCATCGGCCCGGTCTACAGCAAGGAAGAAGCCGAACGCCTGGCCAAGGAGAAAGGCTGGGTGGTCAAAGCCGACGGCGACAAATACCGCCGCGTGGTGGCCAGCCCCAAACCCAAGCGCATCTTCGAGATCCGCCCGATCAAGTGGCTGCTGGAAAAAAACAGCATCGTGATCTGCGCAGGCGGTGGCGGCATCCCCACCATGTACGATGAAAACCGCAAGCTCAAAGGCATCGAAGCGGTCATCGACAAGGACTTGTGCTCGGCACTGCTGGCCGAACAACTGGAAGCCGACCTTCTGATAATCGCCACTGACGTCGACGCGGCTTACATTGACTGGGGCAAACCCACGCAAAAAGCCATTGCCCAGGCCCACCCCGACGAACTCGAACGCCTGGGCTTCGCCGCCGGCTCCATGGGGCCGAAGGTACAGGCCGCCAGCGATTTCGCCCGCGCCACCGGCAAGGTCGCAGTGATCAGCTCGCTGGAGAATATCGAGGACATCGTCAAAGGCACCGCCGGCACCCGTGTTTCAACGGCCAAGCCAGGCATCAGCTACCGTTGAATGCAGTAGGCGGGCGCAGGGCGCCCGCCATTTTCGACCCTCCGGAGGATTCCGCCATGGCCCAGTACCAACCTGGTCACGTGCATATCGAGCGCACTGCGCTGAACGCCAATGACCACAGCTACGACCTCAACATCGAGTACGAAGCGACTCAGGATCCCAGGGAAGGCCGAGGTATCCAGTTCCGCTTGCATGGCAGCATCGAAGGCAAGCCGGTGGATGAAAAGTTTTACCTGCCCAAAGATCAGGTCTTGCCGAGCTTTTTGATGGTGCTAAGCCGCAAGGCCCAGTCACACCTGCCACCGCACAAGAAATTCGAAACGCTCGGTTCACCGCACAAGATCTACGACCAGATGTTCGAGGACATCCGCGCCAAGCTGGATGTGAAGTCCGGCGACTCGATCAAGCCTGAACATTTAGAGTGAACCCAATCGCCGGCAAGCCGGCTGCCACAGGTACCCCGCTGCCTCAGGTTCTGCGGAGTACCTGTGGCAGCCGGCTTGCCGGCGATTGGGTTTAACACTGCTCCCAAGGCATACTACTGCCCTCCCCGGCCATAACCCCCCGCCTCCCCATGCGCATCCACGTCAGCTTCATCGACCGCGTCGGCATCACCCAGGAAGTCCTCGCCCTGCTCGGTGCCCGCAACCTCAACCTGGACGCCGTAGAGATGGTCCCGCCGAACGTCTACATCGACGCTCCGACCCTCAGCCCCGCCGTTCTCGAAGAACTGCACGACGCGCTGTTCGAAGTACGTGGGGTACAGTCGGTGGACGTGGTCGATATCCTCCCTGGCCAGCGCCGCCACCTGCAGCTCGATGCCCTGCTGGCCGCCATGAGCGACCCGGTGCTGGCCGTCGACAGTGCAGGCCTGGTGCTGCTGGCCAACCCCGCGCTGATCGCCCTGTGCGGGCGTGAGTCAGCGGGGCGGTCTGTTGGCGAACTGTTCGGTGACCCCGCCCTGCTGCAGGCCCTGCTGGACAACAACTTCCACCTGCCGATGCGCGAGATGCAACTCAACGGCCAGAGCCTGCTGCTCGATGCCACGCCTATCACCAACGCCGGCGGCCTATTGACCCTGTACCCGCCCAACCGCATGGGCGAGCGCCTGTCTGCCCTGCACCACGACCACGCCGAAGGCTTCGATGGGCTGCTCGGCGAGTCCCCGGCCATCCGCACCCTCAAGGCCCGCGCCCTGCGCGTGGCGGCCCTGGATGCCCCACTGCTGGTACACGGCGAAACCGGCACCGGCAAGGAACTTGTGGCCCGCGCCTGCCATGCCATCAGCAGCCGCCAAGCGGCGCCTTTCCTGGCCCTCAACTGCGCCGCGCTGCCCGAGAGCCTGGCCGAGAGCGAGCTGTTCGGCTACGCCCCAGGCGCTTTCACCGGCGCCCAGCGCGGTGGCAAACCCGGGCTGATGGAGCTGGCCAACCAGGGCACGGTATTTCTCGACGAGATCGGCGAAATGTCGCCGTACTTGCAAGCCAAGCTGCTGCGTTTTCTCAGTGACGGCAGCTTCCGCAGGGTGGGCGGCGACCGTGAGGTGAAGGTTGATGTACGCATCATCAGCGCCACCCATCGCGACCTTGAACGCATGGTTGCCGAGGGAACGTTCCGAGAAGACCTGTTCTACCGCCTCAACGTACTCAACCTGCAAGTACCGCCCTTGCGCGACCGTGGCCAGGACATTCTGATGCTCGCGCACTACTTCATGCAGCAGGCCTGCACGCAGATCCAGCGCCCATCCTGCCGACTGACCCCGGCCACGCACTCGGCACTATTGGCCAACCCTTGGCCGGGCAACGTACGCCAGCTGCAAAACGTGATATTCCGCGCGGCGGCCATCTGTGAAAGCAACCTGGTGGATATCGGCGACCTGGACATCGCCGGCACCTCAGTGGCGCGTGGGCAGGATGGCGAGGTTGCGAGCCTGGAACAGGCGGTGGGGGATTTCGAGCGTGAACTGCTGCAACGGCTGTACGCCAGTTATCCCTCGACCCGGCAGCTGGCAGGCAGGCTACAAACATCGCATACCGCAATTGCACAGCGGTTGCGCAAGTACGGAATTGCAGGCAAGTCCTGAATTGCCTGGCATTGCCATTCCTCGCAAGGAACCGTAACGATTTAAATACAGTGTATCGAATAAGATACAGTGCCATTCCCGCCCCCGCTTGCAAGGGTTTGATCCTCCAAACCTTTTGCCAGCGCATACATCTGTAGCGTTTTCATTCCAAGAAAGAGAGTCCATTATTACGCAAAAAACGTAACTTACTGATTTAAATGCATTTTTATCTTATGGCCGCATTTTTGCTTAGGGAAATCCAACCCAAGAGCGCGAACCCACCGCGCCCAACGCCCTGCTTTCCGAGGATTCCCCATGAGCGAGTTGCGTTTCACCGAAGATCACGAATGGCTGCGCGTCGAAGCTGACGGTAGCGTCACCGTAGGCATCACCGCCTACGCCCAGAACGCCCTTGGCGATGTGGTCTACGTGCAACTGCCGGAGTTGCAGCAATACGACAAAGGTGCCGAAGCCTCAACCGTTGAGTCGGTCAAAGCCGCCAGCGGCGTGTACATGCCTCTGAGCGGTGAAGTGGTCGCCGTCAATGACGGCCTGAACGACAGCCCTGAGCTGGTCAACGAAGACCCGCTGGGCGAAGGCTGGTTCTTCCGTTTCATTCCGGCCGACATGAATGAAGTGGCTGCCCTGCTCGACCAGGATGCCTACGACCGCCTGATCAAAGCCAACGACGACGCCTGAGGAACCCGAAGATGACCATCAACCTCGGCACCGCCAACGAATTCATCGCCCGCCACATCGGCCCACGCGCCGCAGACGAGCAGGCCATGCTGGCCACCTTGGGCTTCGACTCGCTGGAGGCCATGACCGCCGCAGTCATCCCCGACACCATCAAGGGCACCAGCGTACTGGGCGCCGAAGACGGCCAGAGCGAGGCCGATGCCCTCGCCGCGCTTAAAGCTATCGCCGGTAAAAACCAGCTGTTCAAGAACTATATCGGGCAGGGTTATTACAACACCCACACCCCGGCGCCAATCCTGCGCAACTTGCTGGAAAACCCGGCCTGGTACACCGCCTACACCCCTTACCAGCCAGAAATCTCCCAAGGCCGCCTGGAAGCCTTGCTCAATTTCCAGACCTTGATCAGCGACCTGACTGGCCTGCCGATCGCCAACGCCTCCCTGCTCGACGAAGCCACCGCGGCAGCCGAGGCCATGACCTTCTGCAAGCGCCTGTCGAAGAACAAGGCCAGCCATGCCTTCTTCGCCTCGGTGCATTGCCACCCGCAGACCCTCGACGTCCTGCGTACCCGTGCCGAACCACTGGGTATCGAGATCGTGGTGGGCGACGAGCGTGAACTCGATGACGTCAGCGCCTTCTTCGGTGCGCTGCTGCAATACCCAGCCAGCAATGGCGAGGTGTTCGACTACCGCGAGCTGGTGCAGCGCTTGCACGGCGCCAACGCCCTTGTCGCCGTGGCCGCCGACCTGCTGGCCCTGACGCTGCTGACCCCTCCGGGCGAGTTCGAAGCAGACGTTGCCATCGGCAGCGCCCAGCGCTTTGGCGTGCCACTGGGCTTTGGCGGCCCGCACGCGGCCTACTTCGCCACCCGCGACGCATTCAAGCGTGACATGCCGGGCCGCCTGGTCGGTGTGTCGATCGACCGTTTCGGCAAGACTGCCCTGCGCCTGGCCATGCAAACCCGCGAGCAGCATATCCGCCGCGAGAAGGCCACCAGCAACATCTGTACCGCCCAGGTGCTGCTGGCCAACATTGCCAGCATGTTCGCCGTGTACCACGGCCCTGCGGGCCTCAAGCGCATCGCCGAACGCACCCACGCGCTGACCGCGATCCTCGCTGCCGGCCTGAAAACCCTCGGCGTGCAAGTGGTCGGAGAAACCGCGTTCGACACCCTGACCCTGGCCACCGGCAGCGCTACCGAAGGCCTGCACGACAAGGCACGCGCCCAGCGCATCAACCTGCGCCAGATCGACGCCGCCCACCTGGGCCTGTCGCTCGACGAGACCAGTACCCAGGCTGACGTCGAGGCGCTGTGGCAGCTGTTCGGTGGCCAACAGGCACAACCGGACTTCGCCGCCCTGGCCGCCAGCACCGGCTCGCGCCTGCCTGCCGCCCTGCTACGCCAGTCGGCCATCCTCGAACACCCGGTGTTCAACCGCTACCACAGCGAAACCGAGCTGATGCGCTATCTGCGCCGCCTGGCCGACAAGGACCTGGCGCTGGACCGCAGCATGATCCCGCTGGGCTCGTGCACCATGAAGCTCAACGCCGCCAGTGAAATGATCCCGGTGACCTGGGCCGAGTTCGGCAACCTGCACCCGTTCGCCCCGGCCGAGCAAAGCCAGGGTTACCTGCAGATGACCACCGAGCTGGAAGCCATGCTCTGCGCCGCCACCGGCTACGACGCCGTGTCGCTGCAACCCAACGCCGGCTCCCAGGGCGAATACGCGGGCCTCCTGGCCATCCGCGCCTACCACCGCAGCCGCGGCGAAAGCCATCGCGACATCTGCCTGATCCCCTCCTCGGCTCATGGCACCAACCCGGCAACCGCACACATGGCCGGTATGCGCGTCGTGGTCACCGCGTGTGACGCGCGTGGCAACGTCGATGTCGAGGACCTGCGCGCCAAGGCCATCGAGCACCGCGAGCGCCTGGCCGCGATCATGATCACCTACCCGTCGACCCACGGCGTGTTCGAAGAAGCGATCGGCGAGATCTGCGCGATCATTCACGACAACGGCGGCCAGGTGTACATCGACGGCGCCAACATGAATGCCATGGTCGGCCTGTGCGCACCGGGCAAGTTCGGCGGCGACGTCTCGCACCTGAACCTGCACAAGACCTTCTGCATTCCGCACGGCGGTGGCGGCCCAGGCGTCGGCCCGATCGGCGTCAAGTCGCACCTGGCGCCGTTCATGCCCGGCCACGCTCAGTTGCAGAACCGTGACGGGGCGGTATGCGCCGCACCGTTCGGCAGCGCCAGCATTCTGCCGATCACCTGGATGTACATCCGCATGATGGGTGGTGCCGGCCTCAAGCGTGCCTCGCAGATGGCGATCCTCAATGCCAACTACATCGCCCGCCGCCTGGAAGAGCACTATCCTGTTCTGTATACCGGCGGCAATGGCCTGGTCGCCCACGAGTGCATCCTCGACCTGCGCCCGCTCAAGGACACCAGCGGCATCAGCGTCGACGACGTGGCCAAGCGCCTGATCGACTTCGGCTTCCACGCCCCGACCATGTCCTTCCCGGTAGCCGGCACGCTGATGATCGAGCCGACCGAAAGCGAGGCCAAGGAAGAACTAGACCGCTTCTGCGATGCGATGATCCAGATCCGCGAAGAGATTCGCGCCGTGGAGAACGGTAGCCTGGACAAGGACGACAACCCGCTGAAGAACGCTCCACACACCGCTGCCGAGCTGGCTGGCGAGTGGGCCCACGGCTACAGCCGCGAACAGGCGGTGTACCCGCTGCCAAGCCTGGTGGAAGGCAAGTACTGGCCACCTGTGGGCCGGGTCGACAACGTGTTCGGCGACCGCAACCTGGTGTGCGCCTGCCCGTCGATCGAGAGCTATCAGGACGCCTGACCGCCTGGGGCCGCTTCGCGGCCCATCGCCGGCAAGCCGGCTCCAACCGGGACCGCACAGCTCTGGAGGCCTGCACTGTACCTGTAGGAGCCGGCTTGCCGGCGATGGGCTGCGCAGCAGCCCCAAAGGGTTAACCGGATATGTCAGGAGCAAGCACCATGTCACTGAGCGTCTTCGACCTATTCAAGATCGGCATCGGCCCCTCCAGCTCCCACACGGTCGGCCCGATGCGCGCTGCCGCACGTTTCGCCGAAGGCTTGCGCCGTGACGGCCTGCTGGCCAGCACCGCCAGCGTCAAGGCCGAGCTGTACGGCTCACTGGGTGCCACGGGCAAAGGCCATGGCAGCGACAAGGCGGTACTGCTTGGCCTGGAAGGCGAGCACCCCGATACCGTCGACACCGAAGCCATTCCCGCCCGCCTGCAGGCAATCCGTGAAAGCGGCCACCTGCACCTGCTCGGTGAACACACCATCGCCTTCGTCGAGAAGCAGCACCTGGCGATGATCCGCAAGCCTTTGGCATACCACCCCAACGGCATGATCTTCCGCGCCTTCGATGCCGCCGGCCTGCAAATCCGCAGCCGGGAGTACTACTCGGTGGGCGGCGGTTTCGTGGTCGACGAAGAGGCCGCCGGGCAAGACCGCATCGTCGAGGACAGCACCGTACTCGCCTACCCGTTCAAGACTGCCAAGCAACTACTCGGGCATTGCACCGCGCATCAGCTGTCGGTGAGCCAGGTGATGCTGGCCAACGAGGCGGCCTGGCGCCCCGAGGCCGAAACCCGTGCGGGTCTGCTGCGGATCTGGCAGGTGATGCAGGATTGCGTCGCAGCCGGCTACCGGCACGAGGGCATCCTGCCGGGCGGGCTCAAGGTCAAACGCCGGGCACCGGCACTGTACCGCCAACTCAGCCAGCACCCGGAGGCCAACCTGCGCGACGCGTTGTCGGTACTTGACTGGGTCAACCTGTATGCCTTGGCGGTCAACGAGGAAAATGCCTACGGCGGGCGCGTGGTCACTGCACCGACCAACGGTGCGGCAGGCATCGTGCCAGCAGTACTGCACTACTACATGCGCTTCGTCCCCGGCGCCAGTGAAGACGGCGTCGTGCGCTTTCTACTGACTGCCGCAGCCATTGGCATCCTGTACAAGGAAAACGCCTCGATCTCCGGGGCCGAGGTCGGCTGCCAGGGCGAAGTCGGGGTGGCCTGCTCGATGGCAGCCGGCGCCTTGTGCGAAGTGATGGGCGGCAGCGTGCAACAGGTGGAAAACGCCGCCGAAATCGGCATGGAGCACAACCTGGGGCTGACCTGCGACCCGATCGGTGGGCTGGTACAGGTGCCCTGCATCGAGCGCAACGCCATGGGCTCGGTCAAGGCCATCAATGCGGTGCGCATGGCCCTGCGTGGCGACGGGCAGCACTACGTGTCGCTCGACAAGGTCATCCGCACCATGCGCCAGACCGGCGCCGACATGAAAAGCAAATACAAGGAGACCGCCCGCGGCGGTCTGGCCGTCAACATCATTGAATGTTGACCCGACAACAAAACCAAGGAGTCATCGATGTCCGAAACACTGCACAAGACCCCGCTGCACGCCCTGCACCTGGAACTGGGCGCGCGCATGGTGCCATTCGCCGGCTTCGACATGCCGGTACAGTACCCGCTGGGCGTGCTCAAGGAGCACCTGCACACCCGTGAGCAGGCCGGCCTGTTCGATGTCTCGCACATGGGCCAGATCATCCTGCGCGGCAAGGATGCCGCCCAAGCCCTGGAAAGCCTGGTGCCAGTGGATATCATCGACCTGCCGGTGGGCATGCAGCGCTATGCCATGTTCACCAACGAGCAAGGTGGCATCCTCGACGACCTGATGGTTGCCAACCTGGGCGACGACACGCTGTTCCTGGTGGTCAACGCCGCCTGCAAGGAGCAGGATCTGGCCCACCTGCAGCAGCATATCGGTGACCGTTGCCAGATTCAGCCACTGTTCGAGGAACGTGCCCTGCTCGCCCTGCAAGGCCCGGCCGCAGTCACCGTGCTCGCGCGGCTGGCCCCGGAAGTGGCCGGCATGACCTTCATGCAGTTGCGCCCAGTCACCCTGCTGGGCGAAGACTGCTTCGTCAGCCGCTCGGGGTACACCGGCGAAGACGGTTATGAGATCTCGGTACCGGCCAAGGCTGCCGAAGCCCTGGCCCGACGCCTGCTGGCCGAGCCTGAAGTGCAGCCGATCGGCCTGGGCGCGCGCGACTCTCTGCGCCTGGAAGCGGGCCTGTGCCTGTATGGCCACGACATGGACACCGCCACCACGCCGGTCGAGGCCAGCCTGCTCTGGGCCGTGTCCAAGGTCCGCCGCGCCGACGGTGCGCGCGCTGGCGGCTTCCCCGGGGCCGAGGTGATCTTTGCCCAGCAGCAAGCCGGCGTGGCCCGCAAGCGTGTTGGCCTGCTGCCACAGGAACGTACGCCCGTGCGCGAAGGCGCAGAGATTGTCGATGCAGCTGACAAGCCCGTGGGTAAAGTCAGCAGTGGTGGCTTCGGCCCGACACTTGGCGCACCGGTTGCTATGGGTTATGTCGATATCGAACATGGCGCGCTGGACACTCCGCTGTTTGCCCTGGTGCGCGGCAAGAAGGTTGCCCTGAAAGTCAGCAAAACGCCTTTTGTGGCGCAACGTTACTATCGCGGTTGAACGCGGTACATGAGGTTTGCGAGCAGGTCGACTTATTCGTTTTCGAACCTGCCCCATAACTTATGAACATGGCGCCAGGCCAGGCGCCATGCCGTTTGCGATGAATTGTTCAGTTATCGAAAAAAGCCCGATTTTCCAGCTGACCAAGGGCTTGTTTTTTTCTCGGGAGTTGGCGTAGAGTCATTGCACTGTGTTTGCATGGGTCGCAACAGTTCGTGACCTGGGCCAGTAGCCGCAATCTGCTACAACCCGTTGGACGTGACTTACTTTCCTGCAACCCAGCCCAGTACTCTTTCACTCTTGATAACGTGAAAGTAACTGTCATTAAAATTTAAGCTTCATAGGAAATAAGACAATGGCTGAGCGTCAGAACGGTACCGTCAAGTGGTTCAATGACGAGAAAGGTTACGGCTTCATCACCCCAGAAAGCGGTGCTGATCTGTTCGTGCACTTCCGTGCCATCGAGGGCAACGGCTTCAAGAGCCTGAAAGAAGGCCAGAAGGTTACCTTCGAAGCAGTTCAGGGCCAAAAAGGCCTGCAAGCTGACAAGGTTCAAGTCCTCGGCTAAGCCGGTCGCGACTTCGAAGAAAGCCCCTGCCCAGTGCAGGGGTTTTTTTTTGCCCGTAGAATGGCGGCTTCGCCATTCGGAGCTGTCCTGCATGCCCAAGCCTCTGCTCTCACCCCAAGGTGACTTTCCGCCGGTCGGCCTGGGCCGGCGCCTGGCGGCGATGTTCTACGACTTCCTGTTGTGTACGGCCCTGCTGATCGTCACCGCAGGGGCCTACAAGATGATCCAGATGGCGATCATCGGCGAGGCACGCATGCGCGAGCTGACCGAGGCTGGTGCGCTGGACGGCGACCCGCTGCTGTCGACGATCCTGCTGTTTGCGCTGTTCGGTTTCTTTGCCAAGTTCTGGACCCACGGCGGGCAGACCCTGGGCATGCAGGTATGGGGCGTGCGCGTGCAAAACCTTGATGGCAGCGCAATCAGCCTGTGGCAGGCGCTGCTGCGCTTTATGGTGTCGATCGCCTCATGGCTGTGCCTGGGGCTGGGGTTCTTCTGGTCGCTGATCGACAAGCGCAAGCGCGGCTGGCATGACATTTATTCGCAGACACAGCTGGTGCGGGTACCGAAACAGAAGAAATAAGCCAGTCAGTTGGCGTTGTCAGGGCTGCTTTGCAGCCCATCGCCTGCAAGCCAGCTCCCACTGGGGCCGCGCAATTGCTGAGGTCTGCGCTGTACCTGTGGGAGCCGGTTTGCCGGCGATGGGCCGCAAAACGATTACCTGACTGGTATTAACCCTGAGGTCGGGTTTCTCGTGTCATCAGGCCATCATCCCGCCCGACGCAGCAACCATAAGCCGGCCAGTGCACACACACCGGCCGGGATCACCACCGCCAACAGCGGCGGGAAGCCGAACACCTGGCTCGAAGGGCCAAGCAGGTCGCCGGCAATACGGAACACAAAGCCCACCAGTACGCCAGTGAACACACGCTGGCCGAGGGTCACCGAACGCAGCGGCCCGAAGATGAACGAAATCGCCATCAGGACCAACGCCGCGGTCACCGCCGGCTGCAGCACCTTGGTCCAGAATGCCAACCAGTAACGGGCATTGTTCAGGCCCTGGTCGGACAGGTAGTGGATGTAGTCCCACAGCCCGGTGATCGACAGCGACTCCGGGGCCAGCACCACGGTATTGAGCAGTTGTGGGGTCACCGAGACATCCCAGCGTTCTTCCGAGCTCTTCACCACTTCGGTGTGATCGCCACGGAAGTAGGTGGTGCTGACATCGCTGAGTACCCAATGATCGCTCTCATAACGCGCCCGGCGCGCGAAACTCGACGTGACGATCTTGCGCTCGTCGTCGAAGCGGTAGCGGGTCACACCCAGCAACAGGCCATTGGGCTGTACCGAGTTGATATGCACGAACTCATCACCCTGGCGGTGCCACATGCCGCGCTTGGAGCTCTGCGCCTCACCGCCGCCCTGGGCCAGGGAACGGTCGGCCTGGGCCTTGTTCTCGCTGATTGGCGCCACGTACTCGCCAATCAGCAGGCCGACCAGCATCAGCACCAGCATCGGCTTCATCACCGCCCAGACGATGCGCCCGATGGAAACCCCGGCGGCACGCATGATGGTCAGTTCGCTGCTGCTGGCCAGGCTGCCCAGGCCGATCAGGCAGCCGATCAGTGCCGCCATCGGCAACATGTCGTAGAGCCGGCGGGGCGCTGTAAGAAGCGTGAACCAGCCAGCATCCATGACGGTATAGGTATCGCTCAGGTCGCTCATTTCGTCGATGAAGGCGAACAACGAAGCCAGGCCCAGAATGATGCCCAGTACGGCCATGATGGCCATCAGCACGCTCTGGCCGATGTAGCGGTCCAGCTTAACCATGGGCCACCTCCGCACGACGGGCGGCACGCTTGAGCCGTAGCGGCTCCCAGTACATCAGGCCCAGGCCGATGAGCAGGAACAGGCCATGCACCCACCACATGCCCAGGGCGATCGGCAGCTTGCCTTTCTCCAGAGCGCCACGTACGGAAATCAGCATCGTCAGGTAGGCCATGTACAGAAGAATCGCCGGCAGCAGCTTGAGGAAGCGGCCCTGGCGTGGATTGACCCGGGACAGCGGCACTGCCAGCAGGGTCACGATGAATACCAGGATCGGCAAGGAGATGCGCCATTGCAGCTCGGCACGTTCGCGTAGCCCGGCATTGCCGATCAGTTGGGAGGTAGGAATGGCTTCACGCTCGGTCACTTCCTCGCTGACTTCAGGCTTGGGCAACAGCACGCCATAGGTGTCGTACTTGATCGCCCGGTAATCGGCCTGGCCAGGGTTGCCGTCATAGCGGTAGCCATTCTGCAACACCAGATAGCGATTGCCGTCGGCCTGCACTTCCTGATGGCCCTTTTCGGCTACCAGCACGGACGGTGCACGGTCCTTGGTCTTGTCCTGGTTGAAGCGCTTCTCGGAGATGAACACACCGGTGAGGTTGCTGCGATCATCGGTCAGCTCCTCGGTGTAGGTCACCCGCGAACCGTCGCGCAGGGTCTGGAAGCGGCCCGGCACCAAGGTATCGAACTCGGTCAGGGCATCCTGCTGGCCAATGATCTGCTGCACCTGGGCAACGCCCAGTGGCGCCAGGCTCAGGCTCAGCCAGGCCACCAGCAAGGCGACCAGTGCCGCAGGTGCCATGGTCAGGCCGAGCAGGCGTTGCTGGCTCATGCCGGTGGCCGACAGCACGGTCATCTCGCTTTCCAGATACAGCCGGCCATAGGCCAGAAGGATGCCGAGGAACAGCCCCAATGGCAGGATCAGTTGCAAGAAACCGGGCAGGCGGAAGCCCATGATCAGGAACAGCACGCTCGGGTCGAGCACGCCCTGGGCCGCCTGGGCCAGGTACTTGATGAAACGCCCGCTCATGATGATCACCAGCAGCACTGCGCTGACGGCGCTCAAGGTCACCAGGACCTCGCGGGAGAGATAACGAAAGACGATCAAACCAGACACTCCTGGGTTGTCAGGGGCGGACTGCCAAACAAAGGCTTACGACAGCCAAGACCAATGCCGGTTCGCCGGGGGCGAACCTCCTTGTAAAGTGCGCGCATTATCCTGTGATTGGCCGCGCCTGTCACTTGGCCGCGCATCAAGGCTGACAACGGGGTTGTCAGCACGCTTGCCGCAGGCTCAAACTGGCAGCTTTTCCACTGGCCCGCGACCACGCGGCCAGGCCCGCCCAGAGCGCAAGAACTCAAAGCGCCAACTGCACAGATCATTCGGGGACCCTGACATGGAACTGGTTGTAAAAAGCGTAGCTGCTGCATCCGTAAAAACCGCCACCCTGGTCGTACCGGTCGGCGAAGGGCGCAAGCTCGGCGCCGTTGCCAAAGCTGTCGACCTGGCCACCGACGGTGCCATCAGTGCCGTGCTCAAGCGTGGCGACCTGGCCGGCAAGCCAGGCCAGACGCTGCTGCTGCAAAACCTGCCTGGCCTCAAGGCCGAGCGCGTACTGCTGGTGGGCAGCGGCAAGGACGAAGCCCTCGGTGACCGCGCCTGGCGCAAACTGGTCACCAGCGTTGCCGGCGTGCTGAAAGGCCTCAACGGCAGCGACGCGGTACTGGCACTGGACGACATCGCCGTCAGCAACCGTGATGCCCACTACGGCAAATACCGCCTGCTGGCCGAAACCCTGCTCGATGGCGAATACGTGTTCGACCGTTTCAAGAGCCAGAAAGCCGAGCCACGCGCGCTGAAAAAGATCACCCTGCTGGCCGACAAGGCCGGCCTGGCCGAAGTGGAGCGCGCGGCACACCACGCCACCGCCATCGCCACCGGCATGGCCTTCACCCGCGACCTGGGCAACCTGCCGCCGAACCTCTGCCACCCGAGCTACCTGGCCGAGCAGGCCAAGGAGCTGGGCAAGGCTCACAAAGGCCTCAAGGTCGAAGTGTTCGACGAGAAGAAGATCAAGGACCTGGGCATGGGCGCGTTCTACGCGGTCGGCCAGGGCAGCGAACAGCCGCCACGCCTGATCGTCCTGCAATACCAGGGCGCCAAGAAGAGCGACAAACCGTTCGTGCTGGTCGGTAAAGGCATCACCTTCGACACCGGCGGCATCAGCCTCAAGCCCGGTGCCGGCATGGACGAGATGAAGTACGACATGTGCGGCGCCGCCAGCGTGTTCGGCACCCTGCGCGCCGTACTTGAACTGAAGCTGCCGATCAACCTGGTATGCATCCTGGCCTGCGCCGAGAACATGCCGAGCGGCAACGCCACCCGGCCGGGCGACATCGTCACCACCATGAGCGGGCAGACCGTTGAAATCCTCAACACCGACGCCGAAGGCCGCCTGGTGCTGTGCGATGCACTGACCTACGCCGAACGTTTCAAGCCACAAGCGGTGATCGACATCGCGACCCTGACCGGCGCTTGCATCGTTGCCCTGGGCAGCCACACCGCAGGCCTGCTGGGCAACAACGACGAGCTGATCGGCCAGTTGCTCGACGCCGGCAAGCGCGCCGACGACCGCGCCTGGCAGCTGCCGCTGTTCGATGAGTACCAGGAGCAGCTGGACAGCCCGTTCGCCGACATCGCCAACATCGGTGGGCCGAAGGCCGGCACCATCACCGCCGCCTGCTTCCTGTCGCGGTTCGCCAAAGCCTACAACTGGGCGCACCTGGACATCGCCGGCACCGCCTGGGTCAGCGGGGGCAAGGACAAGGGCGCCACCGGCCGCCCGGTTCCGCTGCTGACCCAGTACCTGCTCGACCGCGCCAGCGCCTGATGCCGTGAGGCCGGTGATGCCCCAAGGCGTCACCGGCCGGCAGAGCGAACCATGAGTAAAGTCGATTTCTACATCCTGCCCACCGACTCGCTGTCGGCACGGCTGGATTTCGCCTGCAAGCTGTGCGAAAAGGCCTGGCGCCTCGGCCACCGGGTCTACCTGCATTGCCAGGACGCCGAACAGCGCAGCGAGCTGGACCAACGCCTGTGGCGCTTCAAGGGCGAAGCGTTCGTACCCCACGACCTGGCGGAGGCACATGCCGACGCCACAGTGGCCTTGGGTGTGTCCGACAACGCCGGCGAGCATCGGGACCTTCTGATAAACCTGGGCGCTGATGTGCCCGGCTTTGTCGGGCAATTCGAGCGGGTTGCCGAAATCGTTGTCGAGCAAGCGGATATCCGCCAATCGGCCCGCGAACGATTCCGTTTCTACCGCGAACAGGGCTATGCTCTGCAAGACCACCGCTTACAGCGACTTTGACGACGATGGACAAGCCTTCCGCCCTACCCGATTCCGCCCATCTGCTCGACGACCTCGAGTCGATTCGCCAGTTGCTGGGCGACGCCGACCTGCAACCACCGCTGCTCACCGAGACGGTGGAACAGATTCCGCTGCTACTCGACACCCCGGCCGGCAACACCCTGCCAGCACCTGAACCGGCTGCCGCACCCGCCGAAGCAGAACCCGAAGAAGACCCGCAGACCCGCCGCCAGGACACACTGCTGCACCTGGAGGCCGAGCTACGCGCCGCAGCGCAATTGATCATGCAGGACGTGATCAACGACTTCACCCCGCATATCGAAACCGAGATCAAGCGCCGGCTCGATGCGCGTATCGAGCGGCTGATCAAGCGTTCTGAATAAGCCTGACAAACGCGGCGCACTCTTCGCGGATTTACCCCGCGAAGAGTGCCCATAGGTCTTGCAGCTTGTCGCTTGAAGCTCGCAGCTCCGTTATACTTCCCGGCTTTCCCGAATAAATGCACAGGGTCCCGCCGCGCATGGATAAGACCTACCAGCCGCACGCCATCGAAACTTCCTGGTACAACACCTGGGAGTCCGAAAACTATTTCGCTCCACAAGGTGCAGGTGAGTCCTACACCATCATGATCCCGCCACCGAACGTGACGGGCAGCCTGCACATGGGCCACGGTTTCAACAACGCGATCATGGACGCCCTGATCCGTTTCCGTCGTATGCAGGGCCGCGACACCCTGTGGCAGCCAGGTACCGACCACGCCGGTATCGCCACCCAGATGCTGGTCGAGCGCCAGCTCGAAGCCAAGGGCCAGAACCGTCACGACCTTGGCCGTGACGCCTTCCTGGACAAGGTCTGGGAATGGAAAGAGCAGTCTGGCGGCAACATCAGCCGGCAGATCCGTCGCCTGGGCTCGTCGGTGGACTGGAGCCGCGAACGCTTCACCATGGATGACGGCCTGTCCGAAGCGGTCAAGGAAGCCTTCGTACGCCTGCACGAAGACGGCCTGATCTACCGTGGCAAGCGCCTGGTCAACTGGGACACCAAGCTGCACACGGCCATCTCCGACCTCGAAGTGGAAAACCATGACGAGAAGGGCCACCTGTGGAACCTGCGCTACCCGCTGGCCGACGGTGCCAGAACTGCCGACGGCCAGGATTACCTGGTGGTTGCCACCACCCGCCCGGAAACCCTGCTGGGTGACGCTGCGGTAGCGGTCAACCCGAACGATGAGCGCTACCAGGCACTGATCGGCAAGTTCGTCGAGCTGCCACTGGTCGGCCGTCGCATCCCGATCATCGCCGATGACTACTGCGACCCCGAGTTCGGTACCGGCTGCGTGAAGATCACCCCGGCCCATGACTTCAATGACTATGAAGTGGGCAAGCGCCACAACCTGCCGCTGCTCAACATCTTCGACAAGAACGCCTTGGTGCTGCCCGCCGCCCAGGCATTCAACCTCGATGGCAGCGTCAATGAGCAAGCGGACACTCGCCTGCCCGCCCAGTACGCCGGCCTCGACCGGTTCGTCGCGCGCAAGCAGATCGTCGCCGACCTGGACGCTCAGGGGCTGCTGGTCAGCATCGACGACCACGCTTTGAAAGTACCGAAGGGCGACCGCTCCGGCACCATCATCGAGCCATGGCTGACCGACCAGTGGTACGTTTCCACCAAACCGCTGGCCGAACCTGCGATTGCCGCCGTTGAAGATGGCCGCATCCAGTTCGTGCCCAAGCAGTACGAAAACATGTACTTCTCCTGGATGCGCGACATCCAGGATTGGTGCATCAGCCGTCAGCTGTGGTGGGGCCACCGGATCCCGGCGTGGTACGACGAGGCCGGCCAGGTCTATGTCGGCCGCAACGAAGCCGAAGTGCGCGCCAAGCACGACCTGGGCGCCGACGTGGTACTGCGCCAGGACGACGACGTGCTCGACACCTGGTTCAGCTCGGGGCTGTGGACCTTCTCCACCCTCGGCTGGCCGGAGCAGACCGAATTCCTCAAGAAATTCCACTCCACCGACGTGCTGGTCACAGGCTTTGACATCATCTTCTTCTGGGTTGCCCGGATGATCATGCTGACCATGCACCTGATCAAGAACGAGGATGGCACGCCGCAGGTCCCGTTCAAGACCGTGTACGTGCACGGGCTGGTACGTGACGGCCAGGGCCAGAAGATGTCCAAGTCCAAGGGCAACGTGCTCGACCCGCTGGACATCGTTGACGGCATCACCCTGGACGCCCTGCTGGAAAAACGCACCAGCGGCATGATGCAGCCCAAGCTGGCCGAGAAAATCGCCAAGCAGACCAAGGCCGAGTTCCCGGAAGGCATTGCCAGCTACGGCACCGACGCCCTGCGCTTCACCTTCTGCTCGCTGGCCTCCACTGGCCGCGACATCAAGTTCGACATGGGCCGCGTCGAAGGCTATCGCAACTTCTGCAACAAGATCTGGAACGCCGCCCGCTATGTGCTGGACAAAGGCGAGGACTGCGGCCAGAACGGCGAAGCCTATGAACTGTCGCTGGCCGACCGCTGGATCATCTCGCAGCTGCAGCGCACCGAAGCCGAAGTGACCCGCCAGCTCGAGCAGTTCCGTTTCGACCTGGCCAGCCAGGCCCTGTACGAGTTCATCTGGAACCAGTACTGCGACTGGTATCTGGAACTGTCCAAGCCGGTACTGTGGGACGAAAACGCTCCGGTAGAGCGCGCCCGCGGCACCCGTCGCACCCTGGTGCGCGTGCTGGAAGTGGCGCTGCGCCTGGCTCATCCGTTCATGCCGTTCATCACCGAAGAAATCTGGCAGCGCATCGCGCCGCTGGCAGGCATCGACGGCAAGACCATCATGCTGCAGCCGTGGCCAGTGGCCAACGAAAGCCGCATCGATACCGCCGCCGAAGGCGATATCGAATGGCTCAAGGAGCTGATGGTCGGCCTGCGTAACATCCGCGCCGAAATGAACATCGGCCCGGGCAAGCCCCTGCCACTGTTCCTGAAGAACGCCAACGCCGACGACCAGCGCCGCCTGCAGGAAAACGAAGCCCTGCTCAAGAAGCTGGCCAAGGTCGAGTCGTTCACCGTGCTCGGCGAGGCCGACGAAGCGCCGCTGTCGGCCACCGCACTGGTGGGCGATCTGCAGGTGCTGGTGCCGATGGCCGGCCTGATCGACAAGGACGCCGAGCTGGCTCGCCTGAACAAGGAAATCCAGCGCCTGCAAGGTGAAGTGCAACGCGTCGGCGGCAAGCTGTCGAACGCCGCCTTCGTCGACAAGGCACCGCCTGCGGTGATCGAGAAGGAGCGCGCCAAGCTGGCCGAGTCCGAGCAGGCCCTGGCCAACTTCACCGAGCAGCATGCGCGGATCGCTGCGCTGTAACAGTTACATCGCTGACTGACCGGCGGGGGCTTCGCCCCCGATCGCGACACAGGGCCGCCCCTACAGATTCGATGCCGGATTCAACGGCACCGCTTCCTGTAGGAGCGGCCTTGTGTCGCGAAAGGGCCGCACAGCGGCCCCAGGCCAGCGATGCCCATTTGGATTCAAGCATGACCCAGAAACCCACCCTGCACCCGCGCAACCGCCATCAGGGGCGCTACGACTTCCCCAGCCTGATCAAGGCCCACCCGGACCTGGCCCGTTTCACCATCACCAACCCCCACGGCAAACCCAGCATCGACTTCGCCAACCCCGAAGCCGTGCGGGTGTTCAACCGCGCCTTGCTCAAGGCCCAGTACGGCATCCAGCACTGGGACATTCCCGCCGATTACCTGTGCCCGCCGATACCCGGCCGCGCCGACTATATCCACGTCGCCGCCGACCTGTTGGCCGAGGACAACGCTGGCGAAGTGCCCAAAGGCGCTCAGGTGCGCGCCCTGGACATTGGCGTGGGTGCCAACTGCATCTACCCGCTGCTCGGCCACAGCGATTACCGCTGGCGCTTCCTCGGCTCGGACATCGACCCGGTGGCACTGGCCTCGGCCAAGGCGATCGTCCAGGCCAACAACCTGAGCAAAGCCATCGCACTACGTCAGCAGAACAACGCCAAGCTCATTCTCGGCAGCCTGCTCGAGGAAGACGAACGCTTCGACCTGACCTTGTGCAACCCGCCCTTCCACGCCTCACGCGAGGAAGCCACCCGTGGCAGCCAGCGCAAGTGGAAGAACCTCGGCAAACAGGACCCCAAGCGCAAGCTGCCCGTGCTCAACTTCGGCGGGCAGAACAACGAGCTGTGGTGTGAAGGTGGCGAGATCCGCTTCGTCAGCCAGCTGGTTGGCGAAAGCGTGCAGTACGCTTTGCAAGTGCTGTGGTTCACCAGCCTGGTGTCCAAGGCCGGCAACCTGCCCGGCATCGAAGCGGCGCTGAAAAAGGCCGGCGCCAAGGCCGTACGTATCGTTGAGATGGGCCAGGGGCAGAAACAGAGCCGTATGGTCGCATGGAGCTTCCACGACCTTGGCCAACGCCAGGCCTGGAACGAGCGACGCAAATCACAGGCATGAAAAAACCGCGCCCGGGCAAGCCGGGCGCGGTTTGGTCAATGCATCAACGAATTACTTGTTGATAGCGTCGGTCAGCGACTTGGCCGGCACGAACTTGACGACTTTCTTGGCAGCGATTTCGATGGCGGCGCCAGTCGAAGGGTTGCGGCCGGTACGGGCAGGACGCTCGGAGACTTTCAGCTTGCCGATGCCTGGCAGGGTGATTTCAGCGCCGTTTTCCAGCTGGTCGGCAACGATCTGGCCCAGTTGCTCCAGAGCGTTTTTGGCGGTGGCTTTCGGCTGAGCGATCGACTCGGCGATATCGGCAATCAGTTGGTCTTTGGTCAATGCCATGGTGGTGTTCCTTCCCTATCAAATTCAGTGGTTATGCAGCGCTCTACGACGTTATCGGGCCAGCCCCTGAAGTTTGGAGGGCCGCGCCAATCGGGCATGTAGATGCGTAAATCGGCGTTTGGTTCGACACGGAACGAGCGCGCTGCCAGCAATGCGCCACCCGAGGTGCGCAAGACCGCGCAAAGCTACCACAGGAATGGATAAATATCCGCTGCCCGCTTCAATTTAGTGCAGGTTTTTCGGGGGTTTTAGCCAAATTCGCAAAAAATTGAACAAAAAAACAACAACCGGCATTTCTGCCAACATCCGGCCACTGCATCACCTGTCGTCTGGGGTAAACTTGACGACTTTTGCAGCGCGGCGCCTGGCCGCCCACGACTGACCGAGAATTCCATGCCAATCCGTCATTGCATCGTTCACCTGATCGACAAGAAGCCCGATGGCAGCCCCGCCGTGCTCCACGCACGGGATACCGAGCTGGGTGCATCGGACGCTATCGAAAACCTGCTGGCCGACCTCAACGACAGCTACAACGCCAAGCAGGGCAAAGTCTGGGGCTTCTTCCACGGCGAATCCGGCGCCTACCCGCTGAGCGGCTGGCTCAAGCAGTACCTGGAACAGGAAAAGGACTTTGCCGCCTTCAGCCGCGTTGCCGTCGAGCATCTGCAAAAGCTGATGGAAGAATCCAACCTGTCCACCGGCGGCCACATCCTTTTCGCCCACTACCAGCAAGGCATGACCGACTACCTGGCCATCGCCCTGCTGCACCACAGCGAAGGCGTGGCGGTGAACGCCGAGCTGGATGTGACACCCTCGCGTCACCTGGACCTCGGCCAGCTGCACCTGGCGGCACGCATCAATCTGTCGGAGTGGAAGAACAACCAGAACTCCAAACAGTACATCTCGTTCATCAAGGGCAAGAATGGCAAGAAGGTTTCGGATTACTTCCGCGACTTCATCGGCTGCCAGGAAGGCGTCGACGGCCCAGGCGAAACCCGCACCCTGCTCAAAGCCTTCAGCGACTTCGTCGAAAGCGAGGACCTGCCAGAAGAAGCCGCACGCGAAAAGACCCAAACCCTGGTCGACTACGCCACCACCCAGACCAAACTGGGCGAGCCGGTAACCTTGGAAGAGCTGTCCAGCCTGATCGACGAAGACCGGCCTAAAGCCTTCTACGACCACATCCGCAACAAGGACTACGGCCTGTCGCCAGAGATCCCGGCGGACAAACGCACCCTCAACCAGTTCCGCCGCTTCACCGGGCGCGCCGAAGGCCTGTCGATCAGCTTCGAAGCGCACCTGCTGGGGGACAAGGTGGAATATGACGAGGTGGCGGGCACACTGATCATCAAAGGCCTGCCGACGCAGCTGGTAGACCAGCTCAAGCGCCGCAAGGACTGATCAACCGCTGGCATAGGAGGCGACCAAAGCCTCCTTCGCGGCCTTGCGCAACTTCTTCACCAGGCGCTCCTGGCGCAATGCCTCGCCCTTGTCCGGCCATTGCTCGACGTAGACCAGCGCCTGCGCCGGGCTGGTCTTGAAATAACGCGCCCCCTGCCCTTTCTGATGCGCCATGAAACGCCGCTGCGGATCATCACTGATGCCGCAGTACAGCGAACCATTGGCAGCCCTCACCAGGTAGACATACCAAGGTTTGCAGATGGGGTTCTCGGATACGTCGCTCACGATGCTTGTGCCTGGCTGCAAAGCCGACAGCTTAACCGCTCAGTTCGCCTGCTGGAACGCACGCAGCCCTTTGAACGCCTGCTGGCGCACCTTGTTCTGCAGCATGGGCGACCACCCCAGCAACACACCGGGTGCACCCAGCGCCTGACGCGACCAGCGCCACAGGTCGAAGCTGTCGTCATGCTGGCAGATCAACCCGTCGCGGATGACGAAGCGCGCCTGGATATCGTTGACCACGGTACGGCCGGTCTGGCTGAACAAGTAGGTCGCCACCCAATGTGCACAGGCGCTGCGCTCGTCTGCGCGGACCTGGTCGAACGTCAGCGAGAAGTCCTTGGCGCGGGTGGTGAGCATACGCCACATGTCACCGGCATCACGGCCGCGCAGGGTACCGAAAACCGGGTCACTGAAGACGATGTCATCGCTGTAGCAAGCCACCATCGCTTCGGCGTCCAGCCGCTGGAAAGCTTGATAGAAGCGGGTGATCAGGTCACGGTTGGCGTCGCTCATGGGCAGGCCCGTCCTGGGAATGGAAAGCTGCACGATAATCCGTGGGCACAGGCAATGCCATGCCCATTTACAACATGAATGCCAGGTGGCTCCATGCAGGCTTCAGAGCCTTTCGCTACTGACTTTGACATGCAGCGCCCGCCCTGCCCCGAGGCCGAACACGATGGCCCCCACACCCAATACGGCAAAGATCCAGCCCACTGCGGCCCAGCCGCCCGTCATGTCATGTACCAAGCCCACCGCAAAGGGGCCCATGGAGGCAAGGGTGTAACCCACGCCCTGGGCCATGCTCGACAGGTTGGCCGCCACGTGGGCGTCTTTCGAACGCAGCACGATCAACGTCAGCGCCAAGGCAAAAGTACCGCCCTGCCCCAGGCCCAGCAGCACCGCCCAGCCCCACAGGCCAGACAGCGGCGCATACAGGCAGCCGAACAGGCCGGCCAGGGTAATGAGCATGACTAGCACGATTGCCAGCCGCTGGTCTTTGCCCCGCGTGGCCAGCCAGGGTGCACTCAGCGAGCTGACCAGTTGCACGATCACCGAGCCGGAGAGCACCAGGCCCGCCTCGGTCGGGCTCAGACCACGGCCAATGAGGATAGACGGCAACCAGCCGAAAACGATATACGCCAGCGACGACTGCAACCCCATGTACAAAGTCACTTGCCAGGCCAGTGGATCGCGCCACAGCCCTCTCACTCGGTAAGCCACCTTGTGCAGGCCATGCCCCTGGCGCGCCTGGGGCAACCAGACCAGCATGGCCAGTAATGCAGGGATCATCCAGAAACCCAGGCCCAAAGCCCAACTGCCGTGCAAATGCTCGGTCAGCGGTACGGTGGCGCCTGCCGCCATGGCTGCGCCCAGGCAAAGGGCCATGGTGTAGACCCCCGTCAATGTGCCGGCATGCTTGGGAAAATCACGTTTGACGATGCCAGGCAACAGCACACCGATGATGCCAATGCTGGCACCGGCCATGATGCTGCCAAGAAATACCCCGGTCGCCCCCCAAGCACTGCGCAGAACGATGCCCAGCGCCAGCGTCAGCAAGATGCCGACGATCACCCGCTCGCTGCCCCAGCGCCGCGCAAGCAGCGGTGCAAGCGGCGCGAACAGCCCAAGGCAGAGCACTGGCAAGGTCGTCAGAAGCCCCGCCTGAGAGGCACTAAGGCCAAGGCTTTCACTGACCAGGCCAAGTACCGGGGCCATGCTCGACAGCGCCGGGCGCAGGTTCAGGGCGACCAGTACCAGGCCCAACAGCAGCAACCAGGGCCGCTGCAGCACCACAGGCTGGCCCTGCACTTGCGCATCATCGGCTTCGGCATCGATCAGCAGTTCATCCAGCTCGCGCTCGCGGGCAGGTGTGTCACGGGTCATTGGTTCAGCCATGGCCTTCTCGTGGTCAGGATTCGATGAGGGTCCGGCTCAGGCCCTTGGCCCGCTCCGGATCGCGTTGTTCGATGGCGTCGAGGATCTGGCCATGCAGATCGAAAGTGGCCTGACAGCGCGGGACAGTGGCCATGTTGTGCTGCAACGCGGCAGCCACGACACCCGAGAAATAGCGGTACAACTCGCTCAGCGCCGGGTTGTGTGCAGCGTCGATCAGGCGTTGGTGGAACGCCAGGTCGCAACTGATATAAGCATCCACATCACCATGAAAATGTTCGGCGCTGCCTTTTAGCGCGATGCGCAGGGCATGCAAGTCGTCATCGGTACGCCGCAGTGCTGCCAGGCCTATCGCCTCGGTTTCGAGGATGTGCCGCGTTTCCCTCGCCTGCTCCAGGGTGCAGCGGGACATTGCCTGCACCGCCTGCAGTGGGTCCTGGCAAGTACGCAGGTAACTGCCGTCTCCCTGGCGGATTTCCACCAGGCCGCTGAAGGCCAGCACGCGCATGGCCTCACGCACGGTATTGCGGCTGATGCCCAACTCCAAAGCCAGCTCCGGCTCGGTGGGCAGGCGCTGCCCTACCCGCCAGTCACCTTGGAGGATGCGCTCACGCATGCGCTCCACCGCGAGCTCTACCAAGGATCGCTTGGTCAATTCACTGCCCATGCCTAATCAACCAATCATCCGACGAATTTGCGTATGTTAAGCCAGCGTGGGGGGCAGATCAAATCACCGCGCCGGCCAAACCAGTGGGGCCGCTATGCGGCCCCACTGGATATCAGCTCAGCGCATCAATCAGCGCCTGGTTCATTTCTGGCGTACCGATGGTGATACGCAGGAACTGGGCAATCCGCTGTTGCTTGAAGTGGCGCACAATCACACCTTGCTCACGCAGACGTGCCGCCAGCTGCGCCGCATCCTCCTGCGGGTGGCGGGCGAAGATGAAGTTGGCCGCCGATGGCAGCACCTCGAAACCCTTGGCAGTCAACTGCTCCACCAGTGCCTCACGGCTGTCGATCACCTTGCGGCAGGTGTCTTCGAAGTACGCCTGGTCTTCGAATGCCGCAGCGGCACCGACGATCGCCATGCGGTCCAGTGGATACGAGTTGAAGCTGTTCTTGATCCGCTCCAGCGCCTCGATGAGGTCCGGGTGCCCTACCGCCAGGCCAACCCGCAGGCCCGCCAGCGAGCGCGACTTCGACAGGGTCTGGGTCACCAGCAGGTTGTCGTAGCGGTTCACCAGGCTGATAGCCGTCTGGCCACCAAAGTCGATATAGGCTTCATCGACCACCACCACCGAGTCGCGGTTGGCCTGCAACAACTGCTCGATTGCCTGCAGCGGCAACAGGCAACCGGTCGGCGCATTCGGGTTGGGGAAGATGATCCCGGCGTTAGGCTTATGGTAGTCCTCGACACGGATCTGGAACTGTTCATCCAGCGCCACAGGCTCGAACGGGATGCCATACAGGCCGCAGTAGACCGGGTAGAAGCTGTAGCTGATGTCCGGGAACAACAGCGGGCCGCCGTGCTGGAACAGGCCGTGGAAAATGTGCGCCAGCACCTCGTCCGAGCCGTTGCCTACGAACACCTGCCCGGTGGTTACACCGTAATACTCGGCTACCGCCTGCTTGAGCCGGTCACCATTGGGGTCCGGGTACAGCCGCAGGTTGTCGTTCAGCTCGCCGCGCATGGCCTCCAGCGCCTTGGGCGACGGGCCATAGGGGTTTTCGTTGGTATTGAGCTTGACCAACCGGGCCAGCTTGGGCTGCTCCCCGGGGACGTAAGGCACCAGGCCCTTGACGAAGGGGCTCCAGAATCGACTCATGCTCAGTTCCCCTTGTCTTGGGTCAGGATACGGTATTCGGCGCTGCGGGCGTGGGCGGTCAGCGACTCGCCACGGGCCAGGACCGAGGCGGTGTGGCCCAGCTCGGATGCACCCTGCTCGGAGCAGAAGATGATCGACGAACGCTTCTGGAAGTCATAAACACCCAGTGGCGACGAGAAACGCGCGGTACCGGAAGTCGGCAGCACATGGTTGGGGCCGGCGCAGTAGTCGCCGAGCGCTTCGCTGGTGTGACGGCCCATGAAGATCGCGCCCGCGTGACGGATCTGCCCCAGCCAGGCCTGCGGATCGGCGACCGACAGCTCCAGGTGTTCGGGGGCAATGCGATTGGCCACCTCGATGGCTTGCTGCATGTCGCGCACCTGGATCAACGCGCCCCGGCCATTGATGGATTTCTCGATGATCTCGGCGCGTTCCATGGTTGGCATCAGCTTGTCGATGCTGGCAGCCACACGATCGAGGAATTCGGCATCCGGGCTGACCAGAATGGCTTGGGCATCTTCGTCGTGCTCGGCCTGCGAGAACAGGTCCATGGCGATCCAGTCGGGGTCCGTCTGGCCGTCGCACACCACGAGGATTTCCGAAGGGCCGGCAATCATGTCGATACCCACTTGGCCAAACACGTGACGCTTGGCGGTGGCCACGTAGATGTTGCCTGGGCCGACGATTTTGTCTACCTGTGGCACGCTCTCGGTGCCATATGCCAGGGCCGCGACCGCTTGGGCACCACCGACGGTGAACACGCGGTCGACACCTGCGATGCAGGCTGCAGCCAGGACCAGCTCGTTGACTTCACCGCGCGGCGTAGGCACCACCATGACCACTTCAGCCACGCCCGCGACCTTGGCCGGGATGGCGTTCATCAGTACCGACGACGGATAGGACGCTTTACCGCCAGGTACATACAAGCCGGCGCGATCGAGCGGGGTAACCTTCTGCCCCAATACGGTACCGTCGGCCTCGGTGTACTGCCAGGAGTCCTGCTTTTGCCGCTCGTGGTAGATACGCACCCGCTCGGCGGCCTTCTCCAGGGCGGTACGCTGGGCGTCGGTGATGCGGGTCAGGGCCAGTTCCAGACGTTCACGCCCAAGGATCAGGTCGTTGATGGACGTAGCGCTTACACCATCGAAACGCTGGGTGAATTCCACCAGCGCCGCATCGCCACGCTCGCGCACGGCCTTGATGATGTCGAGCACGCGCTGGTTGACCGCGTCATCGGACACACTTTCCCAGCTCAGCAGATGATCCAGATGTCGGGCGAAATCCGGATCAGCGGCGTTGAGACGGGCAATTGCAGTGGACACGGTCATGGCGAGGGCCTCGATTATTAGCGAATGCTCAGGCGCCCTAGGCTACCAGTCCATCCGCGCGGGCACCCGAGAAAAGTGGCTATGACGCGGATAGACGGGCGCGACAGCAGAGGTCGCGCGTTCGAGTCAGCCGCGGTGTCGCGTTTCGACAGCGTGACGCAGGGTGTCGATCAGGCTCTGGATGCGGGCATGCTGCATCTTCATGGACGCCTTGTTGACCACCAGGCGCGAGCTGATCGTGGCGATCAGGTCCTGAGGCTCCAGGCCATTGGCGCGCAGGGTGTTGCCGGTGTCGACCACGTCGATGATCTTGTCGGCGAGGTTGATCAGCGGCGCCAGCTCCATCGAACCGTACAGTTTGATGATGTCGACCTGGCGGCCTTGCTCGGCATAGTAGCGCTTGGCTACGTTGACGAATTTGGTGGCAACCCGCAAGCGGCCCTTGGGCTCGGGAGCACCGACCACGCCTGCGGTCATCAGCTTGCAGCGGGCGATCTGCAGGTCCAGCGGCTCATACAAGCCCTGGCCGCCGTACTCCATCAGCACGTCCTTGCCCGCCACACCGAGGTCGGCGGCACCATGCTCGACATAGGTCGGCACGTCGGTGGCGCGCACGATCAGCAGACGCACGTCGTCCTGGGTGGTTGGAATGATCAGCTTGCGGCTCTTGTCCGGATTCTCGGTCGGCACGATACCGGCCTCGGCCAGCAATGGCAGGGTATCGTCGAGGATGCGGCCTTTGGAAAGCGCGATGGTCAACATTGGAACGTCGGTCCTTAAGCGGCTACAACCGACCCGGTCATCGACCCGGCCGTGTTCAATTCAATGGGCGCATCCTTGCGCCGACGAGGCACTAGCCCGGTACGCGACGGATCTTCGCACCCAGCATCTGCAGTTTCTCTTCGATGCACTCGTAACCACGGTCGATGTGGTAGATGCGGTCGATCAAGGTATCGCCTTCGGCGACCAGCGCCGACAGCACCAGGCTGGCGGAAGCACGCAGGTCAGTGGCCATGACCGGTGCACCCTTGAGTGCCGGCACGCCCGTGACGATGGCGGTGTTGCCCTCGACCTGGATATGCGCGCCCATGCGGTGCATTTCGTACACGTGCATGAAGCGGTTCTCGAAGATCGTCTCGATGACCGCGCCGGTGCCTTCGGCAATGGCGTTGAGCGAGATGAACTGTGCCTGCATGTCGGTCGGGAACGCCGGGTACGGGGCGGTACGCAGGTTGACGGCTTTTGGCCGCTTGCCATGCATGTTCAGCTCGATCCAGTCCTCGCCGGTGGTCAGGTCGGCACCCGCTTCCTTGAGCTTTTCCAGCACGGCTTCAAGGATGGTCGGGTCGGTGTCCTTGACCTTGACGCGGCCACCGGTCACGGCAGCTGCAACCAGGTAAGTACCGGTCTCGATACGGTCGGGCATGACGCGGTAGCTGGCCGAGTGCAAACGCTCGACGCCATCGATGGTGATGGTGTCGGTACCCGCGCCTTGCACGTTGCCGCCCATGGCATTGATGAAGTTGGCCAGGTCGACCACTTCCGGCTCGCGTGCGGCGTTTTGCAGCACGCTGCGGCCCTTGGCCAGGGCAGCAGCCATCATGATGTTTTCGGTACCGGTCACGCTGACGGTATCGAAGAAGAAGTGCGCACCGCGCAGGCCGCCTTCAGGTGCCTTGGCCTTGATATAGCCGCCTTCGACTTCGATCTTTGCACCCATGGCTTCCAGGCCGCGGATGTGCAGGTCGACCGGGCGCGAACCAATGGCGCAGCCGCCTGGCAGGGCCACTTCGGCCTCGCCGAAACGGGCAACCATCGGGCCAAGCACCAGGATCGAGGCGCGCATGGTCTTGACCAGCTCGTAAGGTGCGACCAGGGTCTTGATGGTGCGTGGGTCGATTTCCACCGCCAGCTTTTCGTCGATCACAGGCTCGATGCCCATGCGGCCGAACAGCTCGATCATGGTGGTGATGTCGTGCAGGTGTGGCAGGTTGCCCACGGTGACCGGGCCGTCAGCCAGCAGGGTCGCTGCCAGAATCGGCAGGGCCGCGTTCTTCGCGCCCGAAATGCGGATCTCGCCGTCAAGGCGAGCGCCGCCAGTAATAATCAGTTTGTCCATTGGAGTCTCGCCGCCAAGTTGGCTCAGGTGCGCTCAGCCCAGGCTGCGCTGCTGAAAAATTTCATGGTTACCGCATGGATGCTACCGTTGGCGATCCAGGGATTAAGGTGAGCATAGATCGCCTGCTGACGCTTGACCGGGCTCAGGCCAGCCAACTCGTCGCTGATCACGTTCAACTGGAAGTTGCAGCCTTCGCCTTCAACTTCGACCCGGGATCCCGGCAATTTTTCTTCAAGGAAGCTCTTAACTTCTACAGCCTGCATGCTCAACCTCAATCGGCGCCCGATGCGCACGGGTCGGCCATCATACAAAAAAGCCCCTCGCCTGCGAAGCCCACCGAGGGCGTGCGCTGACCGAGGGGCCTCCATCAGTGGCAAGCCATCAGCCCGCCAGCACTTCATCGAGGTCATAGACCTCGGCAATTTCCCGCATGTCGTCGGGCATCCCGCGGACCTCGCAGGCCTTGCCGCCGGCCTGGCCATCGCGGATGAACGCCAGCAGCAGCGACAGCCCGACACTGGAAGACTTCTCCACCGCCGTGCAATCGATTATCAGGCGTGGCTCGCGGGAAGCTTCGACCAGCGCCTTGCCTTGCTTGCGCAAGGCCGGGCCGCTGCGGTAGTCCAGCACACCAACCAGGCGCAACACGCCCGGCTCGGCCATGTTCACGCCGCCCTCGCTCATTGCACAGCCTTGTCAGACGAAGTGTCGGCAGTCTGCTTGGCCTTGGCCACTTCGCCGGCCCAGCCGTCGATGGTCTTGTCCAGATTGTTGCCGTTACGCTGCATGGCGTCGGCGAACTGGTCGCGGAACAGCTTGCCGATGTTGATACCGTTGACGATGACGTTGCGTACCTTCCACTCGCCACCCAGGTTTTCCATGGTGTACTGCACCGGGTAGACGGCACCGTTATTGCCAGTCACCTTCATGCCGACGCTGGCGCGCTTGCCGTCATCGGCTTTGGCCGGGTCGACGGTAATGCCTTGGTTGTTGTATTCCAGCAGGGCGTTGCCATAGAACTGCATCAGGCTGCGCTTGAAGTTTTCCTGGAAGCGCTGCATCTGCTCAGGCGTGGCCTTGCGCGAGTACTTCACGGTCATGATGCTTTTCGAAATACCGTCGGCATCGACCACCGGGCCAAGGATGCGGTTGAGCGCCTCGTAGAAGGCCTGCGGGTTGGACTTGTACTGCTCCTTGTTGGACTTGAGGTCACCCAGCAATTCATTGGTCGTGCCCTGCACCACATCGTGCGGAGACTGCCCGGGCGCTGCGAATGTCAGGAGGGGAAAGGCCGCCAGCAGGACCAGCAGGCCACGTCGCAGGATCGAAATCATGGAAACTCCTTAATTAGCCGGTTGTGCTTCTTTCGGTTCCTTGCCCACGGTATTGAGCAGGAACTTGCCAATCAAATCTTCCAGTACCAGCGCCGACTGGGTGTCATGGATGGTTGCGCCTTCCTTGAGCACCTCTTCCTCACCGCCGACACTGATGCCGATGTACTTCTCGCCAAGCAGACCGGCGGTCAGGATCGAAGCAGTGGAGTCCGTCGGCAGGTTGTCGACCTTGCCGTCCAGCTGCAGGGTCACCCGGCCGGTGTAGGAATCACGGTCCAGATCGATGGCGGTGACCTTGCCGATCGTCACACCGGCCATGGTCACTTTAGCTCTGACCGTCAAACCGGCGATATTGTCGAAGTAGGCATAAACTTTATAGGTATCGCTGCTCGGGCTGGCCGATAGCCCGCTGACACGCAGGGCCAGCAGCAGCAACGCCAGGATCCCGGCCAGAAGGAACAGGCCGACACCGATTTCCAGGGTGCGGTTTTGCATCAGAAATCTCCAAACATCAAGGCGGTCAGAATAAAGTCCAGACCCAGTACAGCCAACGAGGCATAAACCACGGTCTTGGTGGTGGCACGGCTGATCCCTTCTGAGGTGGGCTCGCAGTCATACCCTTGGAATACGGCGATCCAGGTCGTGACGAAGGCGAACACCAGGCTCTTGACCAGCCCGTTGAGCACGTCGTCGGTAAAGGAAACACTGTTCTGCATGTTGGCCCAGAACGAGCCTTCGTAGACGCCCAGCCAGTCCACAGCGACCCACGAGCCACCCCAGATGCCGACCACGCTGAAGATCAGCGCCAGCAGCGGCAACGAAATGAAACCGGCCCACAGGCGTGGCGCAACGATGTACTTGAGCGGGTCGACACCGATCATCTCGAGGCTCGACAGTTGCTCGGTGGACTTCATGTTGCCGATTTCGGCGGTCAGCGCCGAACCTGCCCGGCCCGCGAACAGCAGTGCGGTAACCACTGGGCCCAGCTCGCGCAGCAGGGTCAGGGCGACCATCTGCCCCACCGCCTGCTCGGAGCCGTACTTGGTCAGGATGCTGTAACCCTGCAGTGCCAGCACCATGCCGATGAACACACCGGACACCGCGACGATCGCCAGCGACAGCACGCCCACCGAATACAGCTGTTTGGTCAGCAGCTGAAAACCGCCGCCGATGCCGCCACGGCCGACCAGTGCATGGAACAGGAACAGGCAGGAACGCCCGAGCACGGCCAGCACGTCGATCGCCGAGCGACCAAACAGGCGGATACGTTCAAGCAAGGATTTTCTGCGCATCAACGCGCCCCCAACAGATCGGCGCGGTAGTCAGGCGCAGGGAAGTGGAATGGCACCGGGCCGTCCGGATCGCCCTTCATGAACTGGCGAATACGCGGATTGTCCGAGCCCATCAGCTCATCGGGCGTGCCCTGGCCCAGCACCTGGCCGTCACCCACTACGTAGATGTAGTCGGCGATACTGGCGGTTTCGGCCAGATCGTGGGATACCACGATGCTGGTGATACCCAGCGCGTCATTGAGCAGCCGGATCAGGCGTACCAGTACACCCATGGCGATCGGGTCCTGGCCGACGAACGGCTCGTCATACATGAGGATCTGCGGATCCAGCGCAATCGCCCGGGCCAGCGCCACGCGCCGTTTCATGCCTCCGGACAGTTCGTCGGGCATCAGGTCGATGGCACCACGCAAGCCCACGGCCTGCAGCTTCATCAACACGATGTCGCGGATCATCTCGTCCGACAGCTGGGTGTGCACGCGCAGCGGGAAGGCAACGTTCTCGAACACATCGAGGTCGGTGAACAGGGCACCGCTCTGGAACAGTACTCCCATCTGCTTGCGCGCATCGAACAGGTCGCTGCGCGACAGGCTCGGCAGGTTCTGCCCGGCAACCCATACTTCACCAATGGACGGACGCAACTGCGCGCCCATCAGGCGCAACAGCGTGGTCTTGCCGCAACCCGACGGCCCCATGATGCCGGTGACCTTGCCACGCGGAATGCGTATGTCGACATTGCTGAAAATGCTGCGCGAACCGCGCTTGAAGGTGACGCCCTTCAACTCGACCGCGTAGGCGCTATCCACACTCATCTAGACTCCTTGCTAGTACAGCCATGTCCTAATGGACGCCGGCCCTCATCTTGAAGACACACGCGCCCCTGGCGGGCCGAATAGCGGCGAACTATAGCACCGCTGACAGGGTGGCCCCAAGGCCATGGAGCGAGTCGTTCAGGCCAGCGACAGGCTTCGATGTCTTTTCATTGCACAATCGAAAGGGTGAGGCTTTCTTACATTGCGGCTATAATCGCCGCCTTTTCATCAGGCATTGCTTTTCGACATGAGCCAATCCAGTGAGCTGATCCAGTCCGCCCAGCGCACCCTGCGCCTGGAAATCGAGGCCGTACAAGGTTTGACGGCCAGCATCGATGCCAACTTCGTCAAGGCCTGCGAGCTGATCCTGGCGAGCAAGGGCCGCGTCGTGGTGGTCGGCATGGGCAAGTCTGGGCATATCGGCAACAAGATCGCCGCAACCCTGGCCAGCACCGGCACGCCGGCGTTTTTCGTGCATCCGGCTGAAGCCAGCCATGGCGACATGGGCATGATCACCCGTGGCGATATCATCCTGGCCCTGTCCAATTCCGGCAGCACCGCCGAAATCGTCACCTTGCTGCCGCTGATCAAGCGCCTTGGCATCGAGCTCATCAGCATGACCGGCAACCCCGACTCCCCGCTGGCCCAGGCCGCCGAGGTCAACCTCGATGCCCGTGTCGCCCATGAGGCTTGCCCACTGAACCTGGCGCCCACCTCATCGACCACGGCAGCACTGGTGCTGGGCGACGCCCTGGCCATTGCCCTGCTCGAAGCGCGCGGCTTTACCGCAGAAGACTTCGCCTTCTCGCACCCCGGTGGCGCACTGGGCCGCCGCCTGCTGCTCAAGGTCGAGAACGTCATGCACGCTGGCACCGAACTGCCCCAGGTACAACGTGGCACACTGCTCAAGGACGCCCTCCTTGAAATGTCCCGCAAAGGCCTGGGCATGACCGTGGTCGCCGAAGCGAACGGCACGCTGGCCGGGATCTTCACCGACGGCGACCTGCGCCGCAGCCTGGACCGCAACATCGACGTGCACACTACCCTGATCGACCAGGTCATGACCGTGCACGGCAAGACAGCCCGCGCCGAGATGCTCGCCGCCGAAGCACTGAAGATCATGGAAGACCACAAGATCAGCGCCCTGGTGGTGGTGGACAAGGACGACCGCCCGGTCGGTGCCCTGAACATGCACGACCTGCTGCGCGCAGGCGTGATGTAAATGAGAACGACGCAAATGACCCAGAACCTGATGCAGCGCGGCAAGGCCATCAAGCTTGCCGTGTTCGATGTGGACGGTGTGCTCACCGATGGCCGCCTTTACTTCCTCGAAGATGGCAGCGAATTCAAGACGTTCAACACCCTCGACGGCCAAGGCATCAAGATGCTGATGGCTTCGGGCGTGACCACGGCAATCATCAGCGGGCGCAAAACCCCGGTGGTCGAGCGTCGCGCAAAAAACCTCGGCATCCCGCATCTGTTTCAGGGCCGCGAGGACAAACTGGTGGTGCTCGACGGCCTGCTCGCCGAACTGGGCCTAAGCTATGAGCAGGTCGCCTATCTGGGCGACGACCTGCCCGACCTGCCGGTCATTCGCAAGGTCGGCCTGGGTATCGCCGTGGCCAATGCAGCGCCCTTCGTTCGCCAGCATGCCGACGGCGTGACCCAGGCACGCGGCGGCGAGGGTGCCGCTCGCGAATTCTGTGAGCTTATCATGCAGGCCCAGGGCACCCTGGACGCTGCCAACGCCAACTACCTGTAGGTTGCCCATGTTCAGCAAGAAAGCCCGCAATATTGCGCTGCTCGCGGTGATCGCCGCCCTGCTGGCGGCAATAGGCTACTGGAATGTCAGCCCCGAGAGCTTCCTCGACAAGCCGGTAGCGCAGGTCGACGAAAGCGCGATCGACTATTATGCGATCAACGCCCACAGCGTACAGTTCTTGCCCGATGGCAAGCTGCAGTATGAAATGACCGCCGACAAGGTCGAACACCTCAAGGCCACCGAGGTCACACTGGTGACCACGCCCGACCTGCATATGTACCGCGGCACCGAATACCCCTGGCACATACAGAGCGTGCGCGCCGAGGTCAACCCGGACGGCACCGAGGTCGAACTGATCGACAAGGTGCGCGTGGCCCGCACCGATGAGAAGCAGCGTGAGACCATCATTACCAGCTCACGCATGACCGTGTTCCCGCAGAAGCAATATGCGCAGACCGAGCAAGCCGTTAGAATCGACGGCGCCGGTGGTACAACTACGGGCAAAGGAATGAAAGCGTATTTGAAAGAAGGCAGGATGGACCTGCTCTCTAACGTAAGAGGACAGTATGAGGCTCGTTAAAACCCTCCCCCTTTTGCTCAGCCTGAGCGCAGCACTGGGAAGCGCGAGCGCCTTCGCCCTGCCGACCGACCGTGACCAGCCTATCCGCATCCAGGCCGACAACGCGCACCTGGACGACAAGCAAGGCGTAGCCACCTACACCGGTGACGTGATCATCACTCAGGGCTCGATGATGATCAAAGGCAATACCGTGACCATGACCCGCGCCGCCAACGGTGACATCGACGTGGTCACTTCGGTGGGCAACCTGGCCTATTTCGAGCAGCAGCAGAGCGCCGCCAAGCCTGACAAGATGAAAGGCTGGGCCGTGACCATCCAGTATCAGGCGCAAAAGGACACCGTGATTCTCACCGACCGCGCCAAGGTCGAAAACGAAGGCAACACCACCGAAGGCGAGAAGATCGTCTACAACACCAAGTCCCAGGTTGCGACCGCCGGTCGCGGCGGCAACGTGACCCAGCCACGTCAGCGCATCGACATGGTGATCCAGCCGAAGAAGAAGGCCGAGTAAATGGCAACCCTCAAAGCCCAGCACCTGGCCAAGAGCTACAAAGGGCGTCAAGTCGTGCGTGACGTCAGCCTGTCGATCGACAGCGGTCAGATCGTCGGCCTGCTAGGCCCCAACGGCGCAGGCAAGACGACCTGCTTCTACATGATCGTCGGCCTGGTCCAGGCCGACCAGGGGCGCGTGCTCATCGACAACCTCGATGTCAGCCATCAGCCCATGCACGGGCGCGCACGCGCCGGCATCGGCTACCTGCCGCAGGAAGCTTCGATCTTCCGCAAGCTGTCGGTGGCCGACAACATCATGGCCATCCTCGAGACCCGCAAGGAGCTCGACCGTGAGGGCCGCCGCAAGGAGCTGGAAAGCCTGCTGCAGGAGTTCCACATCAGCCACATCCGCGACAACCTCGGCATGAGCCTTTCCGGCGGCGAGCGTCGCCGTGTCGAGATCGCACGCGCCCTGGCAACCGCCCCCAAGTTCATCCTGCTGGACGAACCCTTCGCTGGCGTCGACCCCATTTCGGTCGGTGACATCAAGCAGATCATCCACCACCTCAAGGCCAAGGGCATCGGCGTACTGATCACCGACCACAACGTCCGCGAGACCCTAGATATCTGCGAAACCGCCTATATCGTCAATGACGGGCAACTGATCGCCGAGGGCGATGCGCAGACCATCCTGGCCAACGAACTGGTCAAGGAAGTTTACCTGGGTCACGAGTTCCGACTCTGATTCAGGGACGCGCCTGGAGCACTGGTTTTACAGCCTTGAATGGGCTTAAGTTGTTACAGTGCTCTAGGCAAACGCTACAATTTAAGGCATAAAACTTGCTTGAAATTGGCGCTCCGGCGCCCTCGTGTAGTGGATGGCGCATGCGCGCCGGCGAACAAGGTATTAGCCCCTGCCATGAAACCATCGCTCGTCCTAAAAATGGGCCAGCAACTGACGATGACCCCGCAGTTGCAACAGGCCATCCGCCTACTCCAGCTCTCTACCCTGGACCTTCAGCAGGAAATCCAGGAAGCGCTGGAGTCCAATCCGATGCTCGAACGTCAGGAAGACGGCGAAGACTTCGACAACAGCGACCCGATGGCGGATAACGCCGAGAGCAAGCCGGCCGCCGAAGTCCAGGACAACAGCTTTCAGGAAAGCACCGCCAGTGCCGAGACCCTGGAAGACGGTGAGTGGAACGAGCGCATCCCCAATGAGCTTCCGGTCGACACGGCCTGGGAAGACATCTACCAGACCAGCGCCAGCAGCCTGCCGAGCAACGATGACGACGAGTGGGACTTCACCACCCGCACATCAGCCGGCGAAAGCCTGCAAAGCCACCTGCTGTGGCAGCTGAACCTGGCACCGATGTCCGATACCGACCGCCTGATCGCAGTCACCCTTATCGACAGCATCAACGGCCAAGGTTATCTGGAAGACACGATCGAAGAGATCTGCGCCGGTTTCGATCCGGAGCTGGATATCGAACTGGACGAAGTCGAAGCGGTGCTGCACCGTATCCAGCAGTTCGAGCCTGCAGGCGTCGGCGCACGCAACCTGGGCGAGTGCCTGTTGCTGCAACTGCGCCAACTTCCGGCCAGCACACCATGGATGGCCGAGGCCAAGCGCCTGGTCACCGAGTTCATCGACCTGCTCGGCGGGCGCGACTACAGCCAGCTGATGCGCCGCATGAAGCTCAAGGAAGACGAGCTGCGCCAGGTCATCGAGCTGGTTCAGAGCCTCAACCCGCGCCCGGGATCGCAAATCGAGTCCAGTGAGCCGGAATACGTGGTGCCCGATGTCATCGTGCGCAAGGACAGCGATCGCTGGCTGGTCGAACTGAACCAGGAAGCGATCCCGCGTCTGCGGGTCAACCCGCAATATGCCGGCTTCGTCCGCCGGGCCGACACCAGCGCCGACAACACCTTCATGCGCAACCAGTTGCAGGAAGCACGCTGGTTCATCAAGAGCCTGCAAAGCCGCAATGAAACACTGATGAAAGTCGCCACACAGATCGTCGAGCATCAGCGCGGTTTCCTGGACCACGGCGACGAGGCAATGAAACCCCTGGTACTGCATGACATCGCCGAAGCCGTGGGCATGCACGAGTCGACCATCTCGCGGGTGACCACGCAGAAATTCATGCACACGCCACGCGGCATCTACGAACTGAAATACTTTTTCTCAAGCCACGTCAGCACCTCCGAGGGCGGAGAATGCTCGTCCACGGCAATCCGCGCGATCATCAAGAAACTGGTTGCGGCGGAAAATCAGAAAAAGCCATTGAGTGACAGCAAGATCGCTGGTTTACTGGAGGCACAAGGCATCCAGGTAGCCCGTCGCACCGTCGCCAAATACCGCGAGTCTCTCGGCATCGCACCGTCGAGCGAACGCAAGCGACTGATGTAGCCCCTCGGATCTGCCACAGCGTTTGTGGGGCAGGTGCAAGACCTGCCTCTTTATGCACGGGCAACAAAGGAGAAGCTGTATGCAAGTCAATATCAGTGGACAGCATGTAGAAGTCACCGAGCCGCTGCGCGATTACGTGCTTGAAAAGCTCGCCCGGGTGGAGAGTCACTTCGACAAGATCACCAACGTGCAGGTCATCATGAAAGTCGAGAAGCTGCAGCAGAAGGTCGAAGCGATCCTGCAGATTCCAGGCGGTGAAGTGGTTGCCAACGCCGAACACGAAGACATGTATGCAGCGATCGATGCCTTGGCCGACAAGCTCGACCGCCAACTGAAAAAACACAAGGAAAAACAGCAAAGCCTGCTGCAAGGTGCAGCCGCCCGCTGATCCCCTCATCCATGATCCGACTTGAAACCATCCTGACCCCCGGCCGTTCCCTGGTGAACGTGCCGGGTGGCAGTAAGAAGCGCGCCTTGGAAAAGGTCGCCAATCTGATTGCCGATCAAATACCCGAGCTGGAGATGCAAGACGTCTTCGAAAAGCTGATCGCTCGTGAAAAGCTCGGTTCCACAGGCTTCGGCAATGGCATCGCCATACCTCACTGCCGGCTCGAAGGCTGCACCTCTCCCGTCAGTGCCCTGCTGCACCTGGATGCTCCGATCGACTATGACGCCATCGATGGCGCGCCAGTCGACCTGCTGTTCATCCTTCTGGTGCCGGAGGCTGCCACCGACGCCCATCTGGAACTGCTGCGCCAGATCGCCAGCATGCTGGATCGCAAGGAAGTTCGCGAGCGCCTGCGTGCCGCCAACAGCAGCGAGGCCCTGTACCAGGTAGTCCTGGACGCACAGAACGAGCACTGAACATGCGCCTGATCATCGTCAGCGGCCGGTCCGGCTCCGGCAAGAGTACCGCCCTCGACGTGCTGGAAGACAACGGCTTTTACTGTATCGATAACCTGCCTGCCGGTTTACTGCCGCAGCTGGCGGAAAACGCGTTGATCCATACAGAGTTGCTGCAACCGAAAGTGGCAGTGTCCATTGATGCCCGCAACCTGCCCAGCCATCTGTCACGCTTCCCCGAACTGCTCGCCGAAGCGCGTGGCCGCCATATCCAGTGCGATGTGCTGTTTCTCGACGCCGACGAGGACACGCTGCTCAAGCGTTTCTCCGAAACGCGCCGGCGTCATCCGCTGACAAATGCGGATCGCTCACTGGCCGAAGCGATCCGCGTGGAAAGCGAACTGTTGGGGCCAATCTCCGACCTCGCCGACCTGAAGATCGACACTACCAGCCTCAACCTTTACCAACTGCGCGACTCGATCAAGTTGCGCCTGCTCAATCAGCCTGAGCCGGGCACCGCATTCCTGGTCGAGTCGTTCGGCTTCAAGCGTGGCATGCCGGTCGATGCAGACTTGGTTTTCGATGTACGCTGCCTGCCCAACCCTTACTGGAAGCCCGAACTGCGTGAGCATTCTGGCCTGGATCAGCCGGTTATCGATTACCTTGCCGCGCAGCCGGATGTCGAAGAGATGTTTACCGATATCTCGACCTACCTGCTCAAATGGCTGCCCCGCTTTGCCGCCAGCAACCGCGCCTACGTCACCATCGCCATTGGCTGCACAGGTGGCCACCACCGCTCGGTGTACATCACCGAGCGCCTCGGCCAGCTGCTGCAACAGTCCTTGAAAAACGTCCAGGTCCGCCACCGCGACCTCTAGCCCACAGGATCCGCACCACGATGCCCGCCCGCGAAATCACCATCATCAACAAGTTGGGCCTGCATGCCCGGGCGGCCGCCAAGTTCGTCGGCGTAGCCGGGCGCTTCCCCTGCCAGGTGCGGGTGGGCCGCGCACCCGACAAGCTGGTGGACGGCAAGAGCATCATGGCCGTGATGATGTTGGCGGCAGGCAAAGGCACCCAGGTGCACCTGCACACCGAGGGTGAGCAGGACAACGATGCGCTGGAAGCGCTGGTAGCGTTGATCAACAACTACTTCGACGAAGGCGAATAAGCCACCCCAAATCCAGGCTGGCCTCATCGCCGGCAATGCCAATTCAAGACATCGCCGTATCCATCACCATCATCAGGCAAAAACCCACGCACAGCCCGAGGCTGGCCAAACGGTGATGCCCATTGCTGCGCGACTCGGGGATGATTTCCTGGGTCACCACCAACAACATCGCCCCTGCCGCACAGGCCAGGCCCAGCGGTAGCAGCAATTCGGCGACATTCACCAGCCAGGCACAGATCACCGCTGCCAGTGGCTCCACCAACCCCGACGCGGCACCGATCAGAAACGCCTTGAACCGCGGCATCCCCGCCCCTGCCAGCACCAGCGCAATGACCAACCCTTCGGGTACATCCTGCAAGGCGATACCCATGGCCAGGCTGTCAGCGTCGGCCATGCCACCGCCCGCCGAAACACCGATAGCCATGCCTTCAGGAATGTTGTGGGCGATGATGGCGATCACGAACAGCCAGATTCGCGCCGCGATCACCGGCTGCCTCTCGTTGCCGACCAAGGCCTCGGGCGAAGCACCTGAGACTTTCAGATCGACCACGAACAGGCACATCGCACCGAACAGTAAACCGGCACTGATCAGGCCTCCCGCGCCCCAAGGGCTGAAACCTATGGACTGAGCGGCATCCAGCCCAGGGATGATCAGCGAGAAAGCGGTGGCCGCCAGCATCACACCGGCCCCGAAACCCAATAAGGTATCGGCCAGGGCCACCGGCATGTTGCGAATCACCAGCACCGGTACCGCGCCCAGCGCTGTTCCCAGCGCGCACAATGCGCCGCCCTCAAGGGCACGCAACATGCGTGGGTCCAGGTCCAGCCAGGCGATGCCCCGGGCCACCAGCAGGGCTGTGCCAACCAAGAGCAGCAAAGTACCCAGCGCCAGCCGGAACAGGCGCACACTACTGACCGACATCACCTCTGAGCGCATACCGGTCCGACTCACTGGCTGGCTTCGAGATAACGACGTTCCACTTCGGCCCAGTCAATTACGTTGTAGAAAGCCCCAATGTATTCCGGGCGACGGTTCTGGTACTTCAAGTAGTAGGCATGCTCCCACACATCCAGGCCGAGGATCGGTGTGTTGCCATGCATCAGTGGGCTGTCCTGGTTGCCGCTGCTTTCCACCACGAGTTTCTGCTCAGGGGTCACGCTGAGCCAGGCCCAGCCGCTGCCGAAGCGGGTCAGCGCAGCTTTGGTGAAAGCTTCCTTGAACGCCTCGAAACCACCCAGTTCAGCCTCGATGGCCTTGGCCACCAGGCCCTGTGGCTGGCCGCCGCCTGTGGGCGACATGACCTTCCAGAACAGCGAATGGTTGGCGTGACCACCCCCATGGTTGGTCACCGCGCCTCGCAGGTTCTCCGGCAACTGCTTGACCGCAGCAACCAGCTTTTCAACCGGCCATTCAGCCCACTCGGTACCTTCGACCGCGGCGTTGAGGCCGTTGACGTAGGTCTGGTGGTGCTTGGTGTGGTGGATTTCCATGGTCTGGGTATCGATGTTCGGTTCCAGCGCATCGTAGGCATAGGGCAATGCAGGCAAGGTATGAGGCATATCAATGGATTCCGTAAGCTTGGGTTGTGGGCGGCAGGTCCGGCTGGGCAGCCAGTTCACTGGCCAAGGGCGCCTGGCGATCGAGCAGACGCTCGGTGCGCGGATACTGGCCGTACTCGGCAATGAAGCTCAGCAATTGGGTGTAAGTGCGCCCGCTGTGGCGCAGCGCGGCATCACGCAGCGCCTGCGGCAAACGCGCTTGCTGGCTGGCCTGGAGCAGGCGCTGGTGAGCGGCGCACAGGTAGTCGACGCTCTCCTGCGGCTGGTTCAGGCGCAGGTGCAGGTCGGCCAGGTTGTGATGGGCGACGACGAACGCCGCCACCGCTTCGTCGACGTCATGCCAGCGCTCCAATAGCACCTGGGCCAGAGCCAGGGCTTGCAGGTAGAGTTCCCGGGCATCGACCAGCTCGCCCTGTTCGAACAGGCGATTGGCGGCCTCGGTGGTGCGTTTCCAGTGCTGCATGACACGTCTCCTGGGCGATGACGCGGGTCAGATGCCCCCAGCGGTGAGTTTTTCCGGGTCCAGCAGCGCCTCGAGCTGATCGCGCGACAGGTCGGTATGCTCCAGCGCCACGTCGATGATCGGCCGGCCCTGCTTGTAGGCGGTCTTGGCGATCTCGGCGGCCCTGAGATAGCCGATGATCGGGTTCAGCGCGGTGACCAGGATCGGGTTGCGCGCCAGGGCTTCCTTGAGCTTGTTCTCGTTGACCTTGAAGCTGGCGATGGCCTTGTCGGCCAGCAGGCGGCTGGCATTGGCCATCAGCTCGATACTCTCCAGCAGGTTGCGGGCAATCACCGGCAGCATCACGTTGAGCTCGAAGTTGCCCGACTGGCCGGCAACGGCGATGGTCGCGTCGTTGCCGATCACCTGGGCGGCAACCATGGCGGTGGCTTCCGGGATCACCGGGTTGACCTTGCCCGGCATGATCGAGGAGCCAGGCTGCAGGCCTTGCAGTTCGATTTCACCGAGGCCGGCGAGCGGGCCGGAGTTCATCCAGCGCAGGTCGTTGGCGATTTTCATGAGTGCCACGGCTGTGGTCTTGAGCTGGCCGGACAGCGCCACGGCGGTGTCCTGGGAGCCGATCAGGGCGAACAGGTTCGGTCCTTGGGTGAACTCGACCTGGGTGAGGCCGCTCAGCTGACGGGCAAAGCCTGCGGCGAACTGCGGGTGGGCGTTGATCCCGGTGCCCACGGCAGTGCCACCCTGGGCCAGGGCCTGCAGGCTCGGCAAGGTCGCTTCGATATGCGCCTTGGCGCCGTTGATCTGTGCTGCCCAGCCATCGAGCACCTGGCTCATGCGCACCGGCATGGCATCCATCAGGTGGGTACGGCCAGTCTTCACGTACTGATGCACCTGCACCGATTTGGCTTCGATCACCTGAGCCAGGTGAGCCAGGGCGGGCAGCAACTGCTCATGCAGCGCCAGTGCGGCACTGACGTGGATGGTGGTCGGGATGATGTCGTTGCTGCTCTGGCCACAGTTGACGTGGTCGTTGGCATTGACCGGCTCACCGAGCAGGCGGCTGGCCAAGGTGGCGATCACCTCGTTGGCATTCATGTTCGAGCTGGTGCCGGAGCCAGTCTGGTACACGTCCACCGGGAAGTGCTGGATGAAGTCCTCGGCAAGCAGCTGCTCGACCGCCTTGACGATGGCTTGGCCCTGGGCGGCGGAAATTTGCTCAAGCTCGATGTTGGCCTTGGCTGCCGCAGCCTTGGCCAGCAGCAGGGCACGAATGAACTGGGCCGGCATACGCTGACCGCTGATCGGGAAATTGTCGACCGCGCGCTGGGTCTGGGCGCCGTACAGGGCCTGGGCCGGCACTTGCAGTTCACCCATGCTGTCACGCTCGATACGGGTATCACTCATCATCAAATCCTTGCATCAGTTCATCGGGGGAAATGGACGGCAGCAACCGGCAATTGGCCAGTTGCAGAGCGTAGGGTTGCCAGCGCTGGTTCTGTTCGCGGCGGTCCAGGTTGCGCAGTTCAAGCAGAGGGCGCCAGGCCTGGTCCAGGCACTGGCAACGCCAATGCCATGGCAGCATGCGATCGCAAGCGGTATCCAGCAGCAGGCGGAAGGAAGTCAGAGCCACCGTCCATGGCGAGGTATCCGTGCAGCACACCAGGTAGCGGCCTTCGGCAAGGTAGTGCTCGATCAGGCGCGGCTCGTCGGGTTCGAGCGCGCAGCGGATGCGCCGGCTGAGCCAGCGCCAGTTTTCCAGGTAGGGCAGTTCGCGCAGGACAGGTTTCATGAACATCATCACCAAAGCTTTGGGTAATGATATTCATTATTAAATGATAAACGTAATCACTTCAAGCGCGGATTGAGCAAATAAAAACCCGGCACAGTGGCCGGGCTTTTAGGTTTTGCTTAACGCTCAAGCAACTCAGCTACCTGCAACGGTCATCCGCTCGATCAACACCGAGCCGGTGTGAATATTGCTGCGGGTTTCAAGATCGCTGCCAATCGCGACAATCTGCTGGAACATGTCCTTCATGTTGCCGGCAATCGTCACTTCCTGCACCGCATGCTGGATCTCGCCATTCTCAACCCAGAAACCTGCGGCACCCCGCGAGTAGTCGCCCGTGACCATGTTCAGGCCATGGCCCATCAGCTCAGTCACCAGCAAACCGCGCCCCATGCGCCGGATCAGTGCCGCCTGATCTTCGATGCCATGGGTGACATACAGATTATGCACGCCACCGGAGTTGGCCGTGCTTGGCAAGCCGAGCTTGCGACCGGAATAGGTGCCCAGCAGGTAAGACACCAGCTCCCCTTTATCGACAAACGGCTTGGCATAAGTCGCCAAGCCATCACCGTCGAATGCCGCGCTGCCAAGGGCACGCGGAATATGCGGGCGCTCGTCCAGCGTCAGCCAGCTGGGGAACAGACGCTGGCCAATGGCACCATCGAGGAACGACGACTTGCGGTACAGGTTGCCACCAGAAATGGCCGACAGGAAGCTGCCGAACAGACCACCCGCCAGCTCGGCGGAGAACAGCACCGGCACTTCGCATGTCTTGACCGGGCGCGCACCGAGTCGGCTGGCTGCTCGCTGTGCCGCGCGCTGGCCAATGCTGCGCGGGTCGGCCAACAGGTGGCCCTGGCGGTTGACGTCATACCAGTAATCACGCTGCATCTGGCCTTCACCTTCAGCGATCATCACGCAGCTCAGGCTGTGCCGGGTCGATGCGTAGCCACCGATGAAGCCATGGCTGTTGCCATATACACGGCAGCCCTGGTGGGTATTGAGGGTGGTGCCATCGGCGTTGAGAATGCGCGGGTCAGCGTCAAACGCCGCAGCCTCGCAGGCCAGCGCCATCTCGATGGCTTTCTCGGGCTCCAGATCCCAGTCATGGTAAAGGTCCAGGTCAGGGATCTCGCGCGCCATCAGTGCCGCATCAGCCAGCCCCGAGCACTCGTCTTCGGAGGTGTGCCTGGCAATGGCCAGGGCGGCGGCAACGGTTTCGCGAATAGCCTCCGGCCCACTGGCCGAGGTGCTGGCCGAGCCCTTGCGCTGGCCGACATAGAGGGTGATGCCAAAGCCTTGGTCGCGGTTGAACTCTACCGTCTCGACCTCACGCTGGCGCACCGTGGTGGACAAGCCCTGCTCCAGCGATACTGCCACTTCGCAGGCGCTGGCACCCTGCCGGCTCGCCTCGGCAATGATCGCTTCGACCTGCTCCTGCAATGCTGGCAGGTCCTTGGGGCCTACGCTCTGGACTGCACTCATGGTTTTCTCCACTCAAATTCTGCGTTCGGCGAGGGTCATTCTACGACCGGGCCGGACAAGCGGCCCCCGGGTGGTTATCATGGCGGCAATTTCTATGCCTTGTACGAAAAGTGCCTGCGCGGCGACTTTTCATAAAACTTAAACGGACTGCCACCATGGTTGATTCATACGACGACGCCTTCGACGGCGAAAAAAGCAAAACCCAGATCAAGCGCGAGTTGCATGCGCTGGTCGAACTCGGCGAACGCCTGACCACGGTCAAGGCCGATACCCTGGCGCGCCTGCCGTTGACCGACGAGCTGCGCAAAGCCTTGGCCGAAGCCTGCAAGCACACCGCCCATGGCGCACGCAAACGGCATATGTCGTTCGTCGGCAAACTGATGCGCGACCAGGACCTGGACGCCATCCACGCGGTGCTCGAGCAGATCGACAGCTCCAGCCGCCAGTACAACGAACGCTTCCACAACCTGGAGCGCTGGCGGGACCGCCTGATCGACGGTAACGACGAGGACCTTGAACGCTTCGTCAACGAATACCCCGACACCGACCGTCAGCAACTGCGTTCGCTGATCCGTCACGCTCAGCACGAAAAGGCGCGGAACAAGCCGCCTGCCGCTGCGCGCAAGGTCTTCAAGTACATCCGCGACCTCGACGAACTTCAGCGCGGCCTGCGCTGAGCCCCGCCACCTGGGGCTGCCCTGCAGCCCCGGGGCATGCATCACGCGCCGGTACCACCGACGGTGATCGCGTCCAGCTTCAAGGTCGGCTGGCCAACCCCTACCGGCACCGATTGCCCATCCTTGCCGCACGTGCCCACACCGCTGTCCAACGCAAGATCGTTACCCACCATCGACACTCGGCTCATGGCCTCGGGCCCGTTGCCGATCAGCGTCGCGCCCTTGACCGGCGCGGTGATTTTCCCGTCTTCGATCAGATAGGCTTCGCTGGTGGAGAACACGAACTTGCCGCTGGTGATGTCCACCTGGCCACCGCCAAGATTGGCGCAGTAGATGCCTTTCTTCACCGAGGCGATGATTTCCTGCGGGTCGCTTTCGCCGGCACGCATGTAGGTGTTGGTCATGCGTGGCATCGGCAGGTGGGCATAGGATTCCCGGCGGCCGTTACCGGTCACGGCCATCCCCATCAGGCGTGCATTGAGTTTGTCCTGCATGTAGCCCTTGAGCACGCCGTTCTCGATCAGCGTGGTGCATTCGGTCGGCGTACCTTCGTCGTCGACACTCAGCGAGCCTCGGCGGCCCTCGAGGGTGCCGTCGTCCACGATAGTGCACAGGCTCGAAGCCACCTTCTCGCCGATCCGGCCACTGAACGCCGAACTGCCCTTACGGTTGAAGTCGCCTTCCAGGCCGTGACCGACCGCTTCATGCAACAGCACACCCGACCAACCAGAACCCAGCACCACCGGCAAGGTACCAGCTGGCGCAGGAATGGCCTCCAGGTTCACCAAGGCCTGGCGCAGCGCCTCACGGGCATAACCCATGACCCGTTCCTCGGTGAAGAAGCGGTAGTCGGTACGCCCGCCGCCGCCCTGCCCGCCCCGTTCGCGCCGACCATTTTGCTCGACGATGACACTGACGTTGAAGCGCACCAGCGGCCGCACGTCAGCGGCCAGGCTGCCGTCGGCCGCAGCAATCAGAATGCGCTCCCAAACCCCGGCCATGCTCACGCTGACCTGCTGGATACGCGGGTCGAGCGCCCGCGTGGCGGCATCGACACGTTTGAGCAGCTCGACCTTTTCAGCACGGCTGAGCACGTCCAGCGGGTTGTCCGGGGCATACAGGGCCGTCACGTCCTGGCTGCGGAACGCCTGGACAGTGCCATTCTGGCCGGCGCGGGAAATCGAACGCGCCGCACGGGCTGCCGAAGTCAGAGCCTCGAGGTTGATCGCGTTGCTGTAGGCGAAACCGGTTTTCTCACCCGACTGGGCACGCACGCCCACGCCCTGGTCAAGGTTGAAGCTGCCCTCTTTGACAATGCCGTCCTCCAGCGCCCAGGTTTCCGAGATCTGGCCCTGGAAGTACAGGTCGGCGGCGTCGATGCCCGGCCCGGCCAACTCGCCCAGTACAGCCTGCAGGCTGTCCAGGGTCAGTCCGCCTGGGGCCAGGAGCTGCTCGCTGACGGTGGATAACATCTGGCTCATAGTCACTCCGAGGTGTGCGCAGGCCGCAAGGCGTCCTGCGAAAAAAAGCGCCGGTGCGAGGCAACCGGCATGCGCGCCCGAATGGACGCTTGTTCATCACTGTCGCGCTCGGCGAGCAATACCGCTTCGCCCTGCGCCTGTTCGGCGACGATCCGCCCCCAGGGGTCGACGATCGCCGCGTGCCCATAGGTCTCCCGCGGGCCTGGATGGGTACCGCCCTGTGCTGCGGCCAGCACATAGCACTGTGTTTCGATCGCCCGGGCACGAATCAGCACTTCCCAGTGCGCCGCGCCTGTGACCGCAGTAAATGCCGCAGGTGCCGTAATCAGTTGCGCGCCGGCACTGCGCAGCGCGCTGTAGAGTTCCGGGAAACGCAGGTCGTAGCAGACGCTCAAGCCAAGGCGCCCTGCCGGCGTGTCGGCCACCACCACTTGCGCGCCATGGGCATAGTCGTCGGATTCACGGTAACGGCCGCGGTTATCGGCCACGTCCACATCGAACAGGTGCAGCTTGTCGTAGCGCGCCACCACTTCGCCGTGCTCGTCGATCAAAAGCGAGCAGGCATGCGCCTTGGCATCAGGCTGATCGGCAGGTGGCAGCGGCAAGGTGCCGGCAACAATCCATAATCTGAGGTCGCGGGCCGTGCGTTTCAACCAGGGCAGTATCGGCCCCTCACCCAGCGCCTCGGCCCGGCCGAGCGCAGCGGCGTCCTTGCGCCCCATGGCGGCGAAATTTTCTGGCAGCACCGCCAGCCTCGCGCCGCCGAATGCCGCCTGTTCCAGCAAGGTACCCGCACGCTGCAAGTTGGCCAGCACATCGTCCTGGCTGACCATCTGGATGACCGCTACCTTCATGGGCACTCCTGGCACTACTTGTTGAACGGTTTCACAAAGGTGATTCTAGGCTCTTTCCACGGCCCTTCGATGCGATAGTGCACGCTGGCGAAGCGCGATACCCGGTCACCGATCAGCCTATCGACCAGAAACAGCGCCCCACCGACCGCCGGTGCGCCGACGATCAGCGCGGCCAGCGGCAGGTTGTTGGTCACTGGCAGGGAGACCTGCAGGTTGGCGTCGACCCGGTCGCGAACGAGGTCCAGCGTACCGTCGAGCTCGAAGTTGCTCGAAGGCCCGGTCACGCTGATCGGCTCGCGGGTCACGTAGACGCCGTCACTGGCTACCAGCAAGCCTTTTACCCGGTCATAGGCCAGGCCCTTGTCGAACAGGTCGGAGAAGTCCAGGCGCAGACGCCGGCCGATGGAGTTGAAGTTGAGCAGGCCGAACACCCGCAAGGCTTGCGCGCCGCCCTCCACTTCGACGAACTGCCCTGTGCGCAACGCCGCATCCATGCTGCCTGAGAAACGGTTTAGGCCGACCCAGGCTGGCGAACCGGGCCAACGGCCATCCACATCCAGACGGAAGTCACGACTGGTCACGGTAGGCGCGAAGCCCCAGGCCTTGAGCACGTCGGCCAGGTTCTTGCCATCCAGGCGGCCCTTGTACCAACTGCTGGTGGCGCCGCTGTAACCTTCCCAGCCGCCCCGGCCGTCGATGTGCAGGCCTTTGAAGACGAGGTCGATATCCTGAGCTGCCACCCCTCGAGCGGTCGGGCGCAGTTTCAGCGCCAGGTTGCCGTACAGGTCGTCGCCGCGGTACAGCTTGTCAATGGTCAGGTCCAGTGCCGGTACCTTGCGTGGGTCGAACGAGGCCAGCGGGTCAGGGCCTTCCTCGGCCTGTGCCTGCGCCGGGTCCGCTGGTGGCAGGCGCAAGGTCTGCAGGCGCACGGTCATCGGTGCGCCCTTGGCATCGGGTAAACGTGCATTGCCGATGACTTCCTTGCTGTCCAGGCGCAGATCCCACGCTGGGCCTCCCCGGGCCAGACGCACGACCGCCTGGTTCAGGTCCATACCAAGGGCCTTCAACTGGCCGATGCTCAGGTCTACGCTCTGCAGAGTCTGCCGGGCACTTGCGCCAGGGTCGTCGCCACTCATCTGCGTCATCTGCGCCTGCCAGGGCGCCAGGTCCAGGCTCTCGAGGCGCCCCCGCACACGCAGGCCCTGCCCAGCTGGCACCTGCGCCTGCCCTGCCCCCAGCAGCAGTTCGCCGCGACCTTGCGCCAGGTTTTGGCTGGGCGCGGCATAGGCAAAGCGGGCAAGGTCGGCGTAGGCAGCATCCAGACGCCGCTCAGGCCCCTGCAGGCTCATGCTGAATCGGCTCTCACGGGTATCTGCTGCGGCCTTGCCGAACGGCGCAGGCAAATCGATTGCAAGGCCTTTGAGCGACGAATTCACGCTCAGACTGTTGTCGCGGCTGCCAAGGTTGAGTTGCAATTGATAGGGCAGGTCACCGGACGCCGGCAAGGGCTGCTTGAACTGCAGCCAGTCGGTCAAGGCCCGGAGCGCCACGTGGCCATTCGCGCTGATACGCGTCTGCATCTGCCCAGGCTGGCCCCCGGCGGTTATCTGCGCGGTCACCGGCTTGCCAAATGCCTGCAGGGCGATGTTCTTCCCGCTCAGCCCCTTGTCGAGATCGAAACTGAAATCGCCCTTGAGTCGGCTCAGCTCCAGGCTTGGCGGCGCAACCTTGAGGCGTGCATCGGAGGTGGCAAAGTCGACCTGTACCTTCGGGCGTTGTCCTCGGGCCAGGGGGATGTCGAGCTTGAGCTTGCCCTTGAGCGGCCCCTCGCCCTCCCATCCTGCGAAAATTTCGCCCGTGCCGATAGGCGCTTCCTTGAGAATCCTCAGGCCATCGCCGAGGCTGCCATCGAAATTGCCATCAAGGTACAGGCGGCTTTGCTCGCCACCCTCCACATGGGGAATGTTGACACTGACGTCACTTACCTGGGTGTCCAGCAACAGGCCTTTATGGGCCTTGATGCGCACGCCACTGTCCTCGATCAGCACATCGCCATCGACGTTTTGCACCTGTGGCCAGCCAGGCTGGAAGTTCAGGGCGGCGTCGTGCACCTTGAAGAACAGGCTGATGCTGCGCGATTCGGGGCTGGCACCGTGGTTCAGCGAACCTTGGTACTGGAAGTAGCCTTCATCGACGTTGCCCTTGACGATGGCACTGCGCAGCCACTCATCGAGCGCCGGGCTGAGCACTTCAGGCAGGTATTTGGCGGTGTAGCGCCCATCGCCCTCGGTCAGGCCTACGCGCAGGTCCATATAGCTCTCGCTGCCTTCATTGAACAGCAGGCGAATCAGGAAATCCCCGGCGATCTTGCCCTCTTCGCCCAGCACTTTCAGGTAGGGGGCAGCCAAGGTAAAACCCTCTTTGTCGAGGGTATAGGTCAAACGGGCGTTGGCTTTCTGATAATGCCAAGGTTTGGCGAAGATCGGATACAGATGCAACATGAAAGCGTCGGTATCCAGGCGCAGCTCGCCATGGCCCAGGTCTCCGCTGATGCTGCCGCTGACATTGCCGGCAGCGGGTGCGCCGTGGTAGGCGTCAAAACCCACTTTTTCCAGATTGGCAGCGAACTGCAGCCGTTGATCACCCTCGGCCTTGGGCCGCAAGTCGAGGCGCAAGTTGCGCACGGCACCGGTCACATTCAGCGCATCGACCGCAGTCATGAATTTTTCAGGCAGTGGCGCCAGTGCATCTATCAAAGGCGTCAGCGGCGCAAGGTCAAGGCGGTCGGCCTGTACCTGCCAGCTTTCCCCACCGGGTTGCTCACCTGCGCGCTGACGCACCTGCAGCTTCGACTCCCAGCGAGCCTTGCCGATGTTGGCAGCCAGTGAATCGACAACCACATCGAACCCTTGCTCGCGACGCTGGAACCAGGCCGAGACCGCCAGGTTATCCAGTGTCACCGCCTGGCGCTGGGCATAGGCGCCGCGCAACTGAGGGGCATTGAGGCGGACCACCGCCTGCTGCAACCGGCCCTCGCCCCAGTCAACCCAGAACTCACCACCGGCGCGCAGGGCTTGGGCCTGCCACTGGCCGAGCAGGCGTGGCGGCAGCCAACGCGCCCAGTCGCTCTGCGGCAGGCTCAGGTAAGCCTCTGCCTTACCATCGCGCCAGGCCTGGGGCGTTACCCGGCTGCGCAGGTTCAGTGCCAACGGCTGGCCATCAGGCAGGGTCGCACGCAGGTCCAGCGCCTGGCGTGAAGCGCCGGCCTGCAGGCCAAGGCTGACATAGGTAAGAGTCAACGGGTCACGCTGCCAGGGCTGCAGGGTGATCTGGCTGTCGAATACGTCGATACGGCCCAACTGTTGCAGACGCTGCAGCACCTCGGCCGGGTCCAGCGGCGCGTCGTCCTTTTGTGGTAAGCCTTCAAGCGCCCAACCGCCCTGCTCGTTCTCACGCAGGATCAGTTGCAGGCCCGCCAACTGGATATGCGCCAGGCGTACTTCGCGGGCAGTGAGGCTGGCCCAGAGGTCCGGCACCAGCTTGACGTCATCCAGGCGCAACGCCGAAGCGCCCTCGCCCAACTGCAGGTCACGAACCCGCAGCACCGGCGCCAGGCCACTCCAGCGCCCTTCAAGCGCCCCCACATGCACCGGCATGCCCAACGCCTGCTCGGCCTTGCTTTCAAGGTCGGCGCGGTATTCGGCCACCAGTGGCACCAGCTCCCGGCCGAGGCTGACATAGAGCGCCACCAACACAGCCAGCAGGGCGCAGATGCCCAGCCCCCAACGGGTCAAGGCGACAAGAACGCGGGTCAGACGTCCCATGGCCAAGGCCCTCCAGGTCGTTTATCCATGATGGCTCGAAGCAGCGGTTTTGCCAGCCCGAGCACCTTGGGCTGGGTATCAGAAAGCCTCAGAGCAGCACCACATCGTACTGCTCCTGCGAGTACATCGACTCGACCTGGAAGCGAATGGTTCGACCGATGAACGTTTCCAGCTCGGCCACGTTGCCGGACTCTTCATCGAGCAGGCGGTCGACCACCTTCTGGTTGGCCAGCACCCGATAGCCTTCTGCCTGATAGGCGCGGGCTTCACGAAGGATCTCGCGGAAAATTTCGTAACAGATAGTTTCCGGGGTTTTCAGCTTGCCACGCCCCTGGCAGGCGGTGCAGGGTTCGCACAGTACCTGCTCCAGGCTCTCACGCGTGCGCTTGCGGGTCATCTGTACCAGACCCAGCTCGGTGATGCCGATGATGTTGGTCTTGGCATGGTCACGTTCGAGCTGTTTCTCCAGCGTACGCAGCACCTGGCGTTGATGGTCCTCATCCTCCATGTCGATGAAGTCGATGATGATGATCCCGCCAATGTTGCGCAGGCGCAGCTGCCGGGCGATTGCCGTGGCCGCTTCGAGGTTGGTCTTGAAAATGGTCTCTTCGAGGTTGCGGTGGCCGACGAAGGCGCCGGTGTTGACATCGATGGTAGTCATTGCCTCGGCGGGGTCGACCACCAGATAGCCGCCGGACTTGAGCGGCACCTTGCGATCCAGTGCGCGCTGGATTTCGTCCTCGACGCCGTACAGGTCGAAGATCGGCCGCTCACCCGGGTAGTGCTCCAGGCGGTCGGCGATCTCCGGCATCAGTTCGGCAACGAACTGCGTGGTTTTCTGGAAGGTTTCCCGGGAGTCGATGCGGATCTTCTCGATCTTGGGGTTGACCAGGTCGCGCAGTGTGCGCAAGGCCAGGCCAAGATCCTCGTAGATGACCGTCGGCGCGCCGCAGGTCTGGATCTGGCTCCCAATCTGCTCCCACAGGCGGCGCAGGTAGCGGATGTCCTGCAGGATCTCTTCGGCCCTTGCGCCCTCGGCAGCAGTGCGCAGGATGAAACCGCCGGCGTTCTTGATGTCTTCGCTGTCCATGCAGTCACTGACCACCTGCTTGAGGCGATCACGTTCGGCTTCGTCTTCGATCTTCAGGGAAATGCCGACATGGCTGCTGCGCGGCATGTACACCAGGTAACGCGACGGTATGGACAGCTGGGTGGTCAGCCGTGCGCCCTTGCTACCGATGGGGTCCTTGGTCACCTGCACCACCAGGGCCTGGCCCTCGTGTACCAGTGCGGTGATGGTCTCCACGGCAGAACCTTCGCGCTGGGAAATTTCCGAGGCATGAATGAACGCGGCGCGCTCCAGGCCGATATCGACGAACGCCGCCTGCATGCCTGGCAGCACCCGCACCACTTTGCCCTTGTAGATATTGCCGACGATGCCGCGACGCTGGGTGCGCTCGACGTGCACTTCCTGCAGCACCCCGTTTTCCACCACCGCCACACGCGACTCCATCGGGGTGATGTTGATCAGGATCTCTTCACTCATGGCAGGCTCTCGTCAAAGGTCTTCGGTAATCATGGATCGCGGGCGCCGAGCTGGCTACTGCTGCTTTGTTACCTCAGGAGAACGCGCCGGCACCTGCCAGCAGGCGATACCGAATTGGGCGAGCAGCTCGGCCGTCTCGCTCAGGGGCAGGCCGACTACCGCCGAATAGCTGCCCTGAAGGCCGGTCACGAATACCGCCCCCAAGCCCTGGATGGCATAACCGCCGGCTTTATCCACTGGCTCGCCACTGGCCCAATAGCGCTGTGCTTCTTGCGGGTCGATGGCGCGAAAACGTACGTTGCTGGTGACGCAGACACTCAGGCAGCACTGGCCATCGCTCAGCGCCACCGCCGTCAACACCTGATGTTCGCGCCCTGCCAGGTCGGCCAGCATGGCCAAGGCATCTTCACGGTTTTCCGGTTTGCCGAGAATACGACCATCGAGCACCACCGCAGTGTCTGCGCCGAGCACCACGGCCGGGCCGGCAAGACTGGCAAGGCCAGCCTCGGCCTTGCTCCGGGCCAGGCGTTCGACATACGCCACGGCGCTTTCGTCTGGCAGCGGGGTTTCATCGATGGGGGCGCTGGTGACGGTGAACGGCACGCCGATCTGGGCCAGCAATTCACGACGACGGGGCGAGCCGGAGGCCAGGTAAAGTGGTTTCATGCAGACATCTCCCTGTCGGTGGCGGCGGCGCCGTCAGTTGATATGCAAACGCCGGCGCAGATCACGCAGGGCGAAGCTGATCCACGGCCAGAGCAAGGCGCTGATGACCGCCGACCAGACCAGCGCCAGCGTCGGCAAACGGTTGCCGGTGAGCGCACTGAGCCACAACTGGATCAGCTGGGCGATACCGAAGATCACCAGGATTACCAGGCTCTGCTGCCACATCGGGAACATGCGCAGACGCTGCTGCAGCGACAGCACCAGGAAGGTGATCAGGGTCAGGACCAGGGCATTCTGCCCGAGCAGCGTGCCGTACAGCACGTCCTCGGCCAGACCCAGCACGAACGCAGTGGTCATGCCGACCTTGTTCGGGACCATGAGCGTCCAGAACGACACCAGCATCGCCAGCCACATGGGCCGGAACACCTCGAGAAACGGTGGCATGGGCGAGACGCTGAGTAGCAGGCCAATGGCGAAGGTCAGCCAGATGACCCACCCGTGGTTACGGCGCGTTTTGGCCATCATTGCCTCCGAGGCTGGGCGGGTGCCGCAGGCGCTGCGGCAGGGCTGGCGGGTGCCGGGGCCGGTGCTGAAGCGGCCGGGGCCGGGGCCGCTGTGGCAGGTACCGCCGGCGTGGCCGGGGCCGGCGCTGCCGCTGCAGGCGTGCCGGGGGCAGCCTGTTCGCCATTGGCGCCAGGCTGAGCAGGGTTCGCTGCGCCCTTGCGGTCCGCCTCTTCCTGGGCGAGCGCCGCGTCGGTGGCACGCTGCTCCGGAGAACGCCGGTCGCTGAACACCAGCAGCATGTAGCGGCTGCGGTTGAGTGCGGCGGTAGGAATGGCGCGAACGATGGCGAACGGCTGGCCGGAGTCATGGATCACTTCGTTGACCGTGGCCACCGGGTAGCCGGCCGGGAAGCGCTGGCCCATGCCGGAGCTCACCAGCAAGTCGCCTTCCTTGATGTCAGCCGTGTCGGCAACATGACGCAGCTCCAGACGCTCCGGGTTGCCAGTACCGCTGGCAATCGCGCGCAGGCCGTTACGGTTGACCTGTACCGGGATGCTGTGGGTGGTGTCGGTCAGCAGCAACACTCGTGCGGTGTAGGGCATCAGCTCGACCACCTGGCCCATCAGGCCGCGGGCATCGAGCACCGGCTGGCCAAGGAACACACCGTCGCGCTCGCCTTTGTTGATCAGGATACGGTGGGTGAACGGGTTGGGGTCGACGCCGATCAGCTCAGCCACCTCGACCTTCTCGTTGACCAGTGCAGAGGAGTTGAGCAACTCGCGCAGGCGCACGTTCTGCTCGGTCAGGGCCGCCAGCTTCTGCAGGCGCCCCTGCAGCAGCAGGGCTTCGGTCTTGAGTTTCTCGTTTTCCGCGATCAGTTCGTTACGGCTGCCGAACTGGCCCGCAACACCTTGCCACATCCGCTGAGGCAAGTCGGTGATCCAGTACGATTCCATCAGTACCAGGCCCATCTGGCTGCGCACGGGCTTGAGCAGGTCAAAGCGCGCATCGACCACCATCAGCGCGACCGAAAGCACCACCAGTACGAGCAGGCGCACGCCCAGCGAAGGGCCCTTGGAGAAAAGCGGTTTAATGGGCCGTTCCTCGTGGACGACTCAGGAAGTCATTGGACATGGGACAACGCACCAGCCTGGTTGCGGGTTGACGGAAGCGGCGCCCCAACGGACGCCAGCCCAACGCATACAGGTAGCACTGCGCGTGCCACCTGTAAACCGGGCGCTCGATCACTCGCTGGAGAGCAGGTCCATCGCGTGCTTGTCCATCATCTCCAGTGCACGACCGCCGCCACGGGCCACGCAGGTCAGCGGGTCCTCGGCAACGATCACCGGCAAGCCGGTTTCCTGGGCCAGCAGCTTGTCGAGGTCGCGCAGCAGCGCGCCACCACCGGTCAGCACCAGGCCACGCTCGGCGATGTCGGAGGCCAGCTCCGGCGGAGACTGCTCCAGGGCGCTCTTGACGGCCTGAACGATGGTCGCCAGCGACTCCTGCAGGGCTTCGAGCACTTCGTTGGAGTTCAGGGTGAAGGCACGTGGCACGCCTTCGGCCAGGTTGCGGCCGCGCACGTCGACTTCACGCACTTCGCCGCCCGGGTAGGCGGTACCGATTTCCTGCTTGATGCGTTCGGCAGTGGATTCGCCGATCAGGCTGCCGTAGTTGCGGCGCACATAGGTGACGATGGCCTCGTCGAAGCGGTCGCCGCCAACGCGGACAGACTCGGCGTAGACCACGCCATTGAGCGAGATCAGGGCGATTTCAGTGGTACCACCACCGATATCGACGACCATCGAGCCACGGGCTTCTTCGACCGGCAGGCCCGCACCGATGGCAGCGGCCATTGGTTCTTCGATCAGGAACACTTCACGGGCACCGGCACCCAGAGCCGATTCGCGAATGGCGCGGCGCTCTACCTGGGTCGACTTGCACGGCACGCAGATCAGCACGCGAGGGCTGGGCTGCAGGAAGCTGTTTTCGTGAACCTTGTTGATGAAGTACTGCAACATTTTTTCACAAACGCTGAAGTCGGCGATGACGCCGTCCTTCATCGGACGAATGGCAGCAATGTTGCCGGGCGTACGGCCCAGCATGCGTTTGGCTTCGGTACCGACGGCGACGACGCTTTTCTGGTTGCCGTGGGTACGGATGGCAACTACCGAGGGCTCATTCAGGACGATACCGCGCTCACGCACGTAGATAAGGGTGTTGGCAGTACCCAGGTCGATGGAGAGATCGCTGGAAAACATGCCACGCAGTTTCTTGAACATGGGAAAGTGACCCTGGGGAAAGCGTGGGTAAAAAAGTGCGGCAAACTCTAACAATGGCAGGGATTTTGGGCAAGGAGCCAATATGTTAAATTGGTCGTTTTTCCGAGCACGCCAGCAGATGATCGCGGCCGTATGACCGCCAGAATGCCGACATGTTCCTCATCACGGACCTTATTCCGTTCTTTGTTTCCCCTGGAGATACCCATGGCGCTTGAACGCTGCGACGTGGAAAAGATCGCCCATCTGGCCCGCCTGGGCCTGAATGAAGGCGAACTGCCACGCATTACCGATGCACTGAACAGCATTCTCGGGCTGGTCGACCAGATGCAAGCGGTCGACACCACCGGCATCGAGCCCCTGGCCCACCCCCTGGAGGCCAGCCAGCGCCTGCGTCCCGACCAGGTCACCGAAAGCAACCAGCGCGATGCCTACCAAGCCATCGCACCAAAGACCGAAAGCGGTCTGTACCTGGTTCCCAAAGTCATCGAGTAAGGGATAGTGCCTGCCATGCATCAATTGACCCTGGCCGAGATCGCCCGCGGGCTCGCCGACAAGTCGTTTTCCTCCGAAGAGCTGACCGGCGCCCTGCTGGCGCGCATCCAGCAGCTCGACCCGCAACTCAACAGCTTCATCAGCGTCACCGAGGAGCTGGCCCTGGGCCAGGCCCGTGCCGCCGACGCCCGTCGCGCCGCCGGTGAGACCGGCGCACTGCTGGGCGCCCCTATCGCCCACAAGGACCTGTTCTGCACCAACGGCGTACGCACCAGCTGCGGCTCGAAGATGCTCGACAACTTCAAGGCGCCGTATGACGCCACCGTGGTCGCCAAGCTGGCCGAGGCCGGCATGGTCACCCTGGGCAAGACCAACATGGACGAATTCGCCATGGGGTCTGCCAACGAATCCAGCCACTATGGCGCGGTGAAAAACCCCTGGAACCTCGAGCACGTGCCAGGCGGCTCGTCCGGCGGCTCCGCTGCGGCCGTGGCTGCCCGCCTGCTGCCGGCGACCACCGGCACCGATACCGGCGGCTCGATCCGACAGCCGGCAGCACTGACCAACCTCACAGGCCTAAAACCGACGTACGGTCGCGTTTCGCGCTGGGGCATGATCGCCTATGCCTCCAGCCTCGACCAGGGTGGCCCGCTGGCCCGCACCGCCGAAGACTGCGCGCTGCTGCTGCAAGGCATGGCCGGTTTCGACGCCAAGGACTCCACCAGCATTGACGAGCCGGTGCCGGACTACAGCGCCAACCTGAATGCCTCGCTGCAAGGCCTGCGCATCGGCCTGCCGAAAGAGTACTTCGGCGCCGGCCTCGACCCGCGCATCGCCGAACTGGTCCAGGCCAGCGTCAAGGAGCTGGAAAAGCTCGGCGCAGTGGTCAAGGAAATCAGCCTGCCGAACATGCAGCACGCAATCCCTGCGTACTACGTGATCGCGCCGGCCGAAGCCTCTTCCAACCTGTCGCGATTCGACGGCGTGCGCTTCGGCTACCGCTGCGACGCCCCCAAAGACCTGACCGACCTGTACAAGCGCTCCCGTGGCGAAGGCTTCGGTGCCGAAGTCCAGCGCCGCATCATGGTCGGCACCTACGCCCTGTCGGCTGGCTACTACGACGCCTACTACGTCAAGGCGCAGCAGATCCGCCGCCTGATCAAGAACGACTTCATGGCCGCCTTCGAAGGCGTCGACCTGATCCTTGGCCCGACCACGCCCAACCCGGCCTGGAAGCTCGGCGCCAAGAGCAGCGACCCGGTCGCGGCATACCTTGAAGACGTCTACACCATCACCGCCAACCTGGCGGGCCTGCCGGGCCTGTCGATGCCAGCCGGCTTCGTCGATGGCCTGCCGGTCGGCGTACAGCTGCTGGCCCCGTACTTCCAGGAAGGCCGCCTGCTCAATGTCGCGCACCGCTACCAGCAGGTCACCGACTGGCACACCCGCGCCCCCAACGGCTTCTGAGGAATTCACACATGCAATGGGAAGTTGTGATCGGGCTGGAAATCCATACCCAGCTGGCCACCCAGTCGAAGATCTTTTCCGGCAGCGCCACCACCTTCGGCTCCGAGCCGAACACCCAGGCGAGCCTGGTTGACCTTGGCATGCCCGGCGTACTGCCGGTGCTGAACCAGGAAGCCGTGCGCATGGCCTGCATGTTCGGCCTGGCGATCGATGCCCAGATCGGCAAGCGCAACGTGTTCGCGCGCAAGAACTACTTCTACCCCGACCTGCCCAAGGGCTATCAGATCAGCCAGATGGACTTGCCGATCGTCGGCAAGGGCCACCTGGACATCGCCCTGGAAGACGGCACCATCAAGCGCATCGGCGTAACCCGCGCGCACCTGGAAGAAGACGCTGGCAAGAGCCTGCACGAAGACTTCAGCGGCTCCACCGGTATCGACCTGAACCGTGCCGGCACCCCGCTGCTGGAAATCGTCTCCGAACCGGACATGCGCAGCGCCAAGGAGGCCGTGGCCTACGTCAAGGCGATCCACGCGCTGGTGCGCTACCTGGGCATCTGCGACGGCAACATGGCTGAAGGCTCGCTGCGCTGCGACTGCAACGTCTCGATCCGGCCCAAAGGCCAGGCCGAGTTCGGCACCCGCTGCGAGATCAAGAACGTCAACTCGTTCCGCTTCATCGAGCGCGCGATCAACAGCGAAATCCAGCGCCAGATCGACCTGATCGAAGATGGCGGCAAGGTGGTTCAGGAAACCCGCCTGTACGACCCGAACAAGGACGAGACCCGCTCCATGCGCAGCAAGGAGGAAGCCAACGACTACCGTTACTTCCCCGACCCGGACCTGCTGCCGGTGGTGATCGAGGACAGTTTCCTCGAAACCATCCGTGCCGGTTTGCCGGAGCTGCCACCGCAGAAAGTCGAGCGCTTCCAGAGCCAGTATGGCCTGTCGGCCTACGACGCCAACGTGCTGGCCTCCAGCCGTGAGCAGGCGGACTACTTCGAGCAGGTGGTGAAGATTGGCGGCGACGCCAAACTGGCAGCCAACTGGGTCATGGTCGAACTGGGCAGCCTGCTGAACAAGCTGGGTATCGAGATCGACCAGGCACCGGTCAGTGCCGAGCAGCTCGGTGGCATGCTGCTGCGTATCCGCGACAACACCATCAGCGGCAAGATCGCCAAGACCGTGTTCGAGGCCATGGCCGCCGGTGAAGGCGATGCCGACAGCATCATCGAGAGCAAAGGCCTGAAACAGGTCACCGATACCGGCGCGATCGACAAGATGCTCGATGAAGTGCTTGCTGCCAACGCCGAGCAGGTCGAACAGTACCGCGCCGCCGATGAAGCCAAGCGCGGCAAGATGTTCGGCTTCTTCGTCGGCCAGGCGATGAAAGCCTCCAAGGGCAAGGCCAACCCGGGGCAAGTGAACCAATTGCTCAAGGCCAAGCTCGAAGGGTGAGCTTTGTAGGAGCGGCCTCGTGTCGCGAAAGGGCTGCAAAGCAGCCCCAAAGGCTTATGCAGTGACCTAGCCATGGGGCCGCGCTGCGGCCCTTTCGCGACACAAGGCGGCTCCTACAGCCACCGCGCCGCCAAGCGCGCCCAATGGCAGCACCGGAGCATCACCTTGCTAAAAAGATCCATCGCCACCCTGGCCCTGTTTTCCCTGTTGGCCGGCTGCGCCAGCCACGACATCGACCCCCGTGGTTACAACCAGACCGGCACCGCCTCCTATTACGGCGCCCGCCACCACGGCAAACGCACCGCCAGCGGCGAAGCCTTCAACCAGCACGGCCTGACCGCAGCGCATCGCAGCCTGCCCTTCGGCACCCGGGTACTGGTCACCAACCTCGCCAACCAACGCAGCGTGGTGGTCCGCATCAATGACCGCGGCCCGCACACACGCGGCCGGCTGATCGACCTGTCGCGCGCTGCAGCAGAAAAAATCGGCATGATCCGTAGCGGAACGGCGCGCGTGCGGGTACAAGGTCTAAGCGACTGACGCAACGGAGTTCCAACCATTTTCGACCTGGCCACCCTCCCCACCTTCAGCCTCCTGCAACTGGGCATAGCCTTGCTGTTGCTGGTGGCCGGCGCCGAACTGCTGGTGCGTGCCGCCCTTCGCCTGGCACAGCGTGTACACGTACGGCCGCTGATCATTGGCCTGAGCCTGGTGGCATTCGGCAGTACGGCGCCACAGCTGACCGTCAGCCTGCAGGCCGCCTATCAGGGCGCGCCCGATGTGGCCGTGGGCAGCGTGATCGGCAGTAACATCTTCAATGTTCTGGTGATCCTTGGCCTGGCTGCATTGATCATCCCGCTACGCGTGTCCCGCCAACTGGTGCGCCTGGACATTCCACTGATGATCCTCGCCAGCGCACTGGTCTATGCGCTGGCCGCCAACGGCCATCTGGGGCGCGTGGAAGGGCTGGTGCTGCTATCAGGCCTCGTGGGGTATCTGGTCATGCTCTGGCACCAGTCGCGCCACTATGCCCGCACTTACCCTGCACCGCGTGCGCTGGCCAGCAGCGCCGGGCGCTTCTGGACCGGCACACTGCTGCAAGTGGCGTTCGGCTTCGGCCTGCTCAGCCTGGCCGGCCACTTGCTGCTGGAAGCGGCGGTCGAAGTCGCGACCGACCTGGGCTTGTCTGAACGCATCATCGGCTTGACCGTTGTCGCGGTGTGCACGTCACTGCCCGAACTGGCTGCGGCGCTGATTGCCGCCCTGCGAGGGGAACGGGAGATCGCCGTGGGCACGGTGATCGGCAGCAACCTGTTCAATCTGCTGGCGGTGCTAGGCCTGACCGCACTGACTACACCCGAGCCGCTGACCATATCGCCAAACGCACTGGGCTTCGACCTACCGGTAATGCTCGGCGTCGCGGCGCTGAGCCTGCCAGTGTTCTACTCCGGGTACCGGATTACCCGGGCCGAAGGGTTGGTATTACTTGGCCTTTACCTGGTCTACGGGCTGCACGTGGTGGCGTTCACCATCGGCATGCCGCTGGCCGGCCGCCTGGAACGGCTGATGCTCTTCTACGTTCTGCCAGTGCTCGGCCTGGTGCTGTTGTACACCACTGTGAGGGCCTGGCGGCGGCAGCACTAACGGCGGGAAGGTAGTGTCGCGACGAAGTGCATGGCTTGGGTGGCGCGCCGCACCACTCAAGACATGCACCCTGACTCAAGCCTGCCGGGCTTTCTTCAACCGGAACGCTACCCAAAGCAGCGCAATCCACCCGGGTATCAGCATCACCGAAATACGAATCGGCGGGGTCAGGTACATCACCACCAGAATCAGCACGATAAATGCCAGGCACAGGTAGTTGGTGAACGGGTGCCCCCAGCTCTGGTAGAACGGCTGGATACCTGCCGCCAGCTTGGCCTTGCGGAACTTCAGGTGGGTAATGCTGATGCTCGCCCAGTTGATCACCAGCGCCGACACCGCCAGCGCCATCAGCAGGCCGAATGCATCACCCGGCATCAGGTAGTTGATCACCACGCACATGCCCGTAGCGAAAGCCGACACGCCCAACGCAGTCAGTGGCACACCGCTGCGGCTGACCTTGAGCAGCTGGCGTGGTGCGTCGCCCTGGCTGGCCAGGCCGAACAACATACGGCTGTTGGCGTACACGCAACTGTTGTAGACCGACAGCGCAGCTGTCAGCACCACGATATTGAGGATGGTCGCCACCAGGTCGCTGTCCAGTTCGTGGAAGATCATCACGAACGGGCTGCCACCCTGCACGACCTTCTGCCACGGGTACAGCGACAACAGCACCGCCAGCGCGCCGATGTAGAAAATCAGGATACGGTAAACCACCTGGTTGGTTGCCTTGGGAATGCTCTGGCGCGGGTTGTCCGCTTCGGCGGCCGTGATGCCCACCAGCTCCAGGCCACCAAAGGAGAACATGATCACCGCCAGCGCCATCACCAGCCCGGTGACGCCATTGGGGAAAAACCCGCCGTATTGCCACAGGTTGGCCACACTGGCGTCCGGGCCGCCGTGGCCACTGCTCAGCAGCCACGCGCCGAAACCGATCATGCTGACGATGGCCACCACCTTGACCAGGGCGAACCAGAACTCCATCTCGCCATAGACCTTGACCTGGGTCAGGTTGATCAGGTTGATCACCACGAAGAAGATCGCCGCCGTGGCCCAGGTGGGAAACTCCGGCCACCAGTACTGCACATAGATGCCAACGGCGGTGAGCTCGGCCATACCCACGAGCACATACACCACCCAGTAGTTCCAGCCCGAGACGAAGCCTGCGAACTCACTCCAGTATTGGTGTGCGAAGTGGCTGAAACTGCCGGCTACCGGCTCTTCGACCACCATTTCGCCCAACTGGCGCATGATGAAGAAAGCCATCAGGCCAGCGATGGCATAGCCCAGCAAAACGGAGGGGCCCGCCAGCTGGATGGTCTGGGCGATACCCAGGAACAACCCGGTACCGATGGCACCGCCCAGCGCGATCAGCTGGATATGGCGATTCTTCAGCCCGCGCTGCAACCGCTCGGGCGTGCTCTGGTCTTGCATGAAGTGTCCTTAAGCTCAGTGAGGCAGTGTTTTTTGAGGTATGCAGTCAAGGATCTAGATCCATCCGCCCCACTGCAAGATGAAAATACCAATATTGGTGGTGATCGCCGCCATTAGCGTAGTGATCACGATGATCGATGCCGCCAGTTCGTGATTGCCGTTGGCTGCCCGTGCCATGACGTAACTGGCCGCCGCAGTGGGGCTGCCGATGTACAGGAACAGAATGCCCAGCTCGGCCCCGCGAAAACCGCAGAGCCAGGCACCGAGCGTGCCGAACAGCGGCAACCAGAGCATCTTCACCAGGCTGGCATCGATGGCCAACTTGCCGCTGTCGCGCAGGGCGTTGAGCGACAGGGTGCCACCGATACAGATCAGCGCCAGCGGCAGGGTCATCTGCGCGAGGTAGTCGCCCGAGGTGAGCAACCAGTTGGGCAGGGGTACCTGCCCGTAGGCCATGGGCGTGGCCAGTAGCACGCTGATGATCAGCGGGTTGCTGAAAATGCTCTTGCAGATGCTCCACGGGTCGGACTTCAGGTCCGGGCTGTATACCGCCAGCACTACGGCTGAAAGCGAGTTGTACAGGAGGATCACCAGGCCTGCGAGCACTGCCCCCAGCGAGATACCGTAGTCCCCGTAAAGGCTGGCGGCCAGGGCCAGGCCGATCACGCCGTTGTTGCCGCGAAACGCACCCTGGGTGTAGATGCCGCGGTCGGCCAGCGGGCTGCGCCAGATTGCCAGGCCCCAGGCCACGGCGAAGCCGACCAGGGTGGCAGCGACGAAATAGAGGATGACACCCGGTTTGATCGCCGTTGCCAGGTCGGCATGGTAGATGCCGAGGAACAACAGCGCAGGCATGCAGACGTTGAACACCAGTTGCGAGGCAACCCGGTTGAAATTGTCGTCGATCAGGTGAATGCGTTTGAGCAGCACGCCCAGGAACAGCATGGCGAAGACGGGCGCCGTGATGTTCAGCGTCTGGATAAGAAGGGCGAGCATGCGCTAGCGATCCTGAAGGGTTGCCGTTAGGGGGCTAATGATACGCCAACGCGTCAGGAGTTGCGGGGATCAGCCGCAATATAAAGAAATTTCTGTTAGGCCCTATCGCCGGCAAGCCGGCTCCCACTGGTCCCCATCAAGCCTGAATACTGTGGAGCACCTGTGGGCCGGCTTGCCGGCGATAGGGCCGGTACTGCCAGGATAAGTTCAGCGCCGCACAGGCCGTTTCTGCAGCTTGCGCTGCAACGTGCGCCGGTGCATGCCCAGCGCCCGCGCGGTAGCGGAGATATTGCCCTCGTGCTCGCTGAGCACGCGCTGGATGTGCTCCCACTGCAAGCGGTCCACCGACATGGGGTTTTCCGGCACCAACGTATCCAGGTCCGTATGCTCCGAGAGCAGTGCCGCCAGCACATCGTCGGCATCGGCCGGTTTGCACAGGTAGTTGCACGCCCCGCGCTTGACCGCCTCGACCGCCGTGGCAATGCTCGAGTAGCCGGTGAGGATCACCACGCGCATTTCCGGGTCCAGCTCCAGCAGCTTGGGCAGCAGCACCAGGCCGGAGTCGCCCTCCATTTTCAAGTCCAGCGTGGCGTAGTCCGGCAGATCATTCTGCGCCAGGACCAGGCCTTCCTCGGCGGAGCTTGCAGTGCTCACGCGGAAACCGCGACGGCTCATGGCACGGGCCATGACCCGCGTGAAGGTGGCATCGTCATCCACCAGCAGCAGGTGCGGCAGCTCTTCGCTTTCGACCTGGTTTTCTTCGCTCATCATTCATCTCCTCGCTTGCCATGGGGCAGGCGCAGTTCGGTCAGGGTGCCACCCTGCTCATGACTATAGAGTTTCACCGAACCGCCCGCACGGGTCACGCTGGCTTTGCTCAAGAACAGGCCCAGGCCGAAGCCTTTGCCTTTGGTGGTAATGAAGGGTTTGCCGATTGCTTCGGCAATGGCCGGCGGCACGCCGGGGCCATGGTCGCGGATGCTGATGACGATGTCCTGGGCGTCCCAGTCCAGGCGTACCTCCAGGTCGTCAGGGCACGCATCGGCGGCATTGTTCAACAAGTTCAGCAGCGCCTGGGTCAGGTCCGGTGGCGGGGTCAGGCGGGGCACCTGGCCGTCGCGCAGACGCTGGAAGCGGTAGCTGGCTTCCGGACGCATCAGGTGCCAACGGTTCAGCGCCTCATCGAGCCACTCGGTCACGTCCTGCTCCACCATCGCCAGGCGGCGATTGGCTTCAGCGGCACGCACCAGTTGCTGCAGGGTTTCCTTGCACAGCTTGACCTGGTCCTGAAGGATCTGCAGGTCCTCCTGCAACAGCGGGTCGGCGTGGTCCTGGCGCATTTCGTTGAGCAGCACGCTCATGGTCGCCAGCGGCGTGCCCAGCTCATGGGCGGCACCCGCGGCCTGGGTGGCCACGGCCAACAATTGTTCGTCGCGCAGGCTTTCTTCGCGCCGTTCGGAGCGCAGTTTTTCCTGGCGGCGCAGCTCTTCGGCCATGCGCGCGGCGAAGAAGGTGATCACCGCAGCCGCCAGCGCGATGCTCAACCACATGCCGTAGACCTGCATCTTGTCCCGCGCCATCGGCAGGCCTTCAAGCGGGTAGAACTGGACCAGCAACAGGCTGTAGGCGGTCAGGGCGATACCCGACAGGATCAGCGAGTAGAGCCAGGGCAAGGTCACGGCGGCAATGGCCAGCGGCACCAGGTAATAGGAAACGAAGGGGTTGGTCGAGCCGCCCGAGTAATAAAGCAGCGCGCTGTGGATCAGCAGGTCGCAGGCCAGTTGCAGCGCGTATTCCAGTTCGGTGACCGGCAGCGACAGGCGCAAGCGCAACGCGGTGAAGGCGCACAGCAGGGACGACAGAGCCAGGGTCGCGGCCAGGGAAAACCACGGCAGCGGCAGCAGTTCGGTCCAGTAGGCAACGCCCACCGAGCCTGCCTGAGCGGCCAGGACCAGAACGCGAATGACAGTCAGGCGCCAGAGGTTCTGGCGGGTAGCGGACAGCGGTTGTGCGGCGGCGAGCATGAGCTCTCCTGATGAGTGCTCCAGGACAATCGGCTGGAGTATACCGAAGGCGCGCGCCCAGCTGCAGCGATGCGGCAAAGCGCCACAGTTTGTCACAGCTTCATGATGGCACTTTTGAACCCACTACACTGATCCCGGTCTGATGGGCCATGCGTGGGATGGATGGCCAGAACCCACGCCTTTCATTGCCAAGGAGTATCACATGCCTAACCCTCGTCGCGGCGCTGCCCTGATCCTGTCCTGCGGCCTGCTCGCCAGCCTGCCGGCGCTGGCGGCTGATGAGCCGCGCTACAACCAGATATCGCTGCGTGCAGAAGTCAGCAAGGAAGTGCCCCGCGACCTGATGGTCGTGACCCTTTATAGCGAAGCGCAGAACACCGACCCGGGCAAGCTTGCCAAACAGATCACCGAAACCATGAACAAGGCCGTGCAGCAGGCCCGCCAGGTCAAGGACGTGAAAATCAGCCAGGGCAGCCGCAACAGCTACCCGGTCTACGACAGCAAGGGGCAGAAGATCACCGGCTGGCGCGAGCGTGCCGAAGTGCGCCTGGAAAGCGCCGACTTCCCGGCCCTCTCTCAGCTCAGTGCCGACCTGCTGCAAGACCTGAAGATGGGCGGCATGGATTTCTCCATCGCCCCGGCCACGCGCAAGGCCAGCGAAGACGCCTTGCTCAAGGATGCGGTCAATGCCTTCAAGGCCCGTGCGCAACTGGCCACCGAAGCCCTGGGTGGCAAGGGCTATAAAGTGGTCAGCCTGAACCTCAACAGCAGCGGCTACCCACGCCCCTATCTGCGCAGCGCGCCAATGGCCATGAAAGCCATGGGTGCCGACGAAGCAGCACCGGCGCCGGATATCGAGGCGGGTACCAGCGAAGTCAGCATGAACGCAGACGGCCTGATCGAAGTGCAGATGCCTTGATCAACGCAGGCGATACAAGGGGCGCATTGCGCCCCAGCAGCACAAATAGAGACATTTCCTACGCACTCAAATAGTGCTTCCTACAAATTCCCTCCCGCGAAACATCCCGCAAAAAGCCATCATTTTGCCCTCGCAAACGTTCAACTCCCTCGAAATTTATACATATGCGACATCCATGTACGCCCGTACTACTTTTCTGACGCCAACTATCCTTCGCAGTGTTGCATTGGGAACACACCCTGCATAAGTATCCGCAGGTCGGCTCACGAGGCCACCTCGAATCAGAAAAATGACAACAATGAGGCCACCATGCTCAAACACGCAGTCATTCCGTTCCTGCTCGGCGCAGGCTTGCTGACCGGCGCTCCGCTTGCCCACGCCGCGTCCAACCTGGTGTTCTGCTCCGAAGGCAGCCCCGCCGGCTTCGACCCGGGGCAATACACCACCGGAACCGACTTCGACGCCTCGGCCGAGACCGTGTTCAACCGCCTGACCCAGTTCGAACGTGGCGGCACCGCCGTTATCCCCGGCCTGGCGACCAAATGGGAGGTGTCCGACGACGGCAAGACCTACACCTTCCACCTGCGCGAAGGGGTCAAGTTCCACACCACCGATTACTTCAAGCCAAGCCGCGAATTCAACGCAGACGACGTGCTGTTCACCTTCAACCGCATGCTCGACAAGAATCACCCGTTCCGTAAGGCCTACCCCACTGAGTTCCCCTACTTCACCGACATGGGCATGGACAACAACATCGCCAAGGTGGAGAAGCTCGACGAGCACACCGTCAGGTTCACCCTCAACCAGGTGGACGCCGCGTTCATCCAGAACCTGGCGATGAGCTTTGCCTCCGTGCAGTCGGCCGAGTACGCCGACCAGTTGCTCAAAGAAGGCAAGGCTGCAGACATCAACCAGAAACCGATCGGCACCGGCCCGTTCGTGTTCAGCAAGTACCAGAAGGACGCCCAGATCCGCTTCAAGGGCAACAAGGATTACTGGAAACCCGAGGACGTGAAGATCGACAACCTGATCTTCGCCATCACCACCGACGCCTCGGTGCGCATGCAGAAGCTGAAGAAGAACGAGTGCCAGGTGACCTTGTTCCCGCGCCCTGCCGATATCGAGCCGCTCAAGGCCAACGACAAGCTGCAGATGCCGCACCAGGCCGGTTTCAACCTGGGCTACATCGCCTACAACGTGATGGACAAGCTCAAGGGCAGTGACCAACCCAACCCGTTGGCTCAACTGAAGGTGCGCCAGGCACTGGACATGGCCGTCGACAAGCAGAAGATCATCGAATCGGTCTACCAGGGCGCCGGCCAGCTCGCCGTCAATGCCATGCCGCCGACCCAGTGGTCCTACGACGAAAGCATCAAGGATGTGCCGTACGACCCGGAAAAGGCCAAGCAACTGCTCAAGGAAGCCGGGATCAAGGAAGGCACCGAAATCACCCTGTGGGCCATGCCGGTGCAACGCCCGTACAACCCCAACGCCAAGCTGATGGCCGAGATGCTGCAGGCTGACTGGGGCAAGGTCGGCATCAAGGCGAAAATCGTAAGTTACGAGTGGGGCGAGTACATCAAACGTTCCAAAGGCGGCGAACAAGGCGCCATGCTGATCGGCTGGAGCGGCGACAACGGTGACCCGGACAACTGGCTAGGCACCCTGTATGGCTGTGATGCCATCGAGGGCAACAACTTCTCCAAGTGGTGCTACAAGCCCTACGACGACCTGATCAAGCAGGCCAAGGCCACTTCCGACCAGGCCAAGCGCACCGAGCTGTATAAACAGGCGCAGCATATCCTCAAAGATCAGGTACCGATCACGCCAATCGCCCACTCCACGGTCTACCAGCCGATGAGTGCCAAGGTGAAGGGCTTCAAGATCAGCCCGTTCGCACTGAACTCCTTCTACGGCGTCAGTGTGGAGAAATAGCACCGGGCACACGCACCACCCCTCGCCCACTTCCACCCTTCGAACTCCCCCCGGCGCTACCCGCGCCGGGGTTGGGGGCCCTGTTGCCGCATTTCGTACCCCGAAGCGGCAAAAACAGACGGAAAAAAGGATTTGCCATGCGCCACACCACACTGTTTTCCACGCTGCTCGCCGTGGGCCTGCTGAGCCAGGCATCAGCCCCTCAGGCCAGTAGCCTGGTGTTCTGCTCCGAGGGTAGCCCGGCCGGGTTCGACACAGCCCAATACACCAGTGCCACCGACAACGATGCGGCAGAACCGATCTACAACCGCCTGGTGGAATTTCAACGCGGCGGTACGGCAGTGCATCCCGCCCTGGCAACGAAGTGGGAAGTATCCGACGATGGCCTGCGCTACACCTTCCACCTGCGCGAGGGGGTGAAATTCCACGCCAACAAGGCATTCACCCCCAGCCGCGACTTCAACGCCGATGACGTGCTGTTCACCTTCAACCGCATGCTCGACCGCGAGCACCCGTTCCGCCAGGCCTACCCCACCGAGTTCCCCTACTTCGTCAGCATGGGCCTGGACAAGAACATCGCCGGTATCGAAAAGACCGGCCCGATGACCGTGGTGTTCACCCTGAACAAGGTCGATGCCGCCTTCGTGCAAAACCTGGCGATGAGCTTCGCTTCGGTGCTTTCGGCTGAATATGCCGAGCATCTGATGGCGAGCGGGCGCCCCAGCGACATCAACCAGCAGCCTATCGGTACCGGCCCGTTCGTGTTCCAGCGCTACCAGAAAGATTCGCAGATCCGCTTCAAAGGCAACAAGGACTACTGGGCACCGGACGAGGTGAAACTCGACAACCTGGTATTTTCGATCAACACCGACCCCTCGGTGCGCATCCAGAAGCTGCGCCGCGGCGAATGCCAGGTCACCCTGCACCCACGCCCGGCCGACCTGCCAGCCCTCAAGCAGGACAGCAAGCTGCAGGTGCTGCAACAACCAGGCTTCAACCTCGGCTATATCGCTTACAACACCCAGCACCCGCCGTTCGACCGCCTGGAGGTACGCCAGGCCATGGACATGGCAGTGAACAAACAGGCGATCCTGCAGGCGGTGTATCAGGACTCGGGGCAACGCGCAGTCAACGCCATGCCACCAACCCAATGGTCCTATGACGACAGCTTAAAGGACGCACCCTACGACCCTGAGCAGGCCCGCCAGCTGCTCAAGCAGGCCGGGGTCAAGGAAGGCACCGAAGTCACCCTGTGGGCCATGCCCGTGCAGCGCCCGTACAACCCCAACGCCAAGCTCATGGCCGAGATGCTTCAGGCCGACTGGAGCAAGCTGGGCTTGAAAGTGCGCATCGTCAGTTATGAATGGGGCGAATACCTCAAGCGCATGAAAAGCGGCGAGCACGACATCGCCCTGATCGGCTGGACCGGTGACAACGGCGACCCGGATAACTGGCTGGGCACCCTCTACAGCTGCGATGCCATCGGCAGCAACAACTACTCGCAGTGGTGCGACCGGCAGTACGACAGCCTGGTCAAGCAAGCCAAGCAGGTAACCGACCGCGAGCAGCGCACAGTGCTGTACCAGCAGGCCCAGCAACGCCTCAAACAGCAGGTGCCGATCACGCCGGTGGCGCACTCCACGGTGAACCAGCCGCTCAGCGTCAAGGTGGCCGGCTTCAAGGTGAGCCCCTTTGGCCGCAACGACTTTTCCGGAGTGAGCGTTGATTGAGCGTTAGCCGGTAGCGGCCCTCTCGCCGGCAAGCCGGCTCCTACAAAAATGGCACAAGCCTGGGGATCTTTATTGATTCCTGTGGGCGCCGGCTTGCCGGCGAAAGGGCCAGCACTGGCCACACACCTCCCCCTGATTGGCCCGGCAACCCCGGGCAACCCTGGCAACACCGCAACAACCCGGCCCACAAGGCCAGGCAATAACTAAAAGAACAGAAAGGGAGCTTTCATCTTGAGACTATTCACGTTCACCACACTGGCGTTATCCATCGCCACCTTCGCCGCCATGGCCCAGGCCGACACCCAAAGCCAGGACTACGTCCCGTTCAGCCTCAAAGGCACCAGCGAGCAGGATGAGGCCAAAGGTTTCATCGACGGCCAGAGCCTGTCCGGCAGCACCCGCAACTGGTACGCCCGCGAACGCGCCACCCGCGCGCCGTTGTTCAAGTACTACAAAAGCGACGGCACACGCCACGACAGCCACAGCCGCGACAACTGGCTGCAGGGCACCATCCTCAACTACAGCTCAGGCTTCACCCAGGGCACCGTGGGTTTTGCCGTGGAGGCAGCCGGCTACAACGCCATCGCTCTGGAGCAAGGCCGCGCCGCAGTCGCCGGGCCGAACAACCGTACCCTGACCCATAGCGATGGCGACCCCATCGGCCAGTGGAGCAAGATGGGCCTGGCCAACCTCAAGGCACGGGTGTCCAACACCACCCTCACCGTCGGCCGCCAGTCCGTGGACACGCCGATGATCGCTTACATCGGCAACCGCGCCCTGCCCTCCAGCTTCCAGGGCGCGTTCCTGCACAGTGCAGAGTTCGACAACCTGTCATTCGACCTGGGCACCTTCGACCGTGTCTCGCCGCGCACCGAACAGAGCCTGAGCAAGTTTCGCAGCGAGTATGGCGCAGCGGGCGTGGAAACCGACCGTGCCAGTACCGCCGGGGTCAACTACCAGCCGCTCAAGAGCCTGACCACCAGCCTGTACGCCACCAAGGTCGACGACTTCTGGAACCAGTACTACTTCGGCGCCAGCCACGTGCTGGGCGACAGCGCGGTGCTGAGCCTGACCACCGGCCTGAACTACTACAAGACCGTGGACGCAGGCAGCCAGAAGATGGGCGAGATCGACAACGACACCTACAGCCTGTCGTTCGGCCTGACCCACCAGGCCCACACCCTCAGCGCTTCGTGGCAGCAGGTCAACGGTAACGAGTACTTCGACTACCTGCACGAAACCAACGGCATCTACCTGGCCAACTCCCTGCTCTCGGACTTCAACGGCCCGAACGAGAAATCCCTGCAGATTTCCTACGTGCTGAACATGGCGCCGTATGGCGTGCCGGGCCTGAAGTTCAACCTGTACAACGCCCGCGGCTGGGGCATCGACGGCACCCATTACCGCGGTACGGCCTATGACGTGAACGGCCTGGATGGCGAAACCCACTATGAGTGGGGTATCGGCACCAGCTACGCGGTGCAGAGCGGGCCGCTGAAAGACACCAGCATCCGCGCTACCTATACCGCGCATCGCGCCAGCAAGGCACAGGCCGATGGCAGCCTGGATGAGTTCCGCGTGGTGACCACCATTCCGTTCAACATTCTCTGACCGCTTACGCCCAGGTCCGCTTCAGTGCGGGCCCGGGCGGCTACGCTGGAATCATTGCAAGCAAGGAGGACACATGACATCGCTACCGCTACGCGCTGCCCTGGCAGCGGTCATACTCGGCGCCGCCGGCAACCTGGCGGCCAAGCCGCTGGTGGTGTGCACCGAAGCCAGCCCGGAAGGCTTCGACATCGTTCAATACACCACGGCGGTCACCGCCGATGCCTCGGCTGAGACGGTGTTCAACCGCCTGGTCGACTTCAAGCCCGGCACCACCGACATCCAGCCAGCCCTGGCCGAACGCTGGGACATCTCGGCCGATGGCCTGACCTACACCTTTCACCTGCGCCGAGGGGTGAAGTTCCACACCACCGGTTACTTCAAACCGACCCGCGATTTCAATGCCGACGACGTGCTGTGGAGCCTGCGTCGCCAGCTCGACCCTAACCACCCGTGGCACGACAAGACCAGCGTCGGCTACCCGTATTTCGAGAGCATGGCCTTCAAGGACCTGCTCAAATCGGTGGACAAGACCGACGACCACACCGTGGTCATCACCCTGACCCGCCCGCAAGCACCGTTCCTGCGTGACATGGCCATGGGCTTCACCTCGATCTACTCCGCCGAATACGGCGACCAGTTGCTCAAGGCAGGCAAGACCGGCGACCTCAACAGCAAACCGGTGGGCACTGGCGCGTTCATCTTCCAGCGCTACAACAAGGACGCCCAGGTGCGCTTCAAGGCCAACCCGGACTACTTCCGCGGCAAGCCGCCGGCCGACTCGCTGATTTTCGCCATCGCCACCGACAGCAACGTGCGCCTGCAGAAGCTGCGCGCCAATGAATGCCAGGTGGCGCTTTACCCGAAACCGGACGACGTGGCGTCGATCAAGGCTGATCCCAAGCTCAAGGTCGCCGAGATCGAGGCCCTGGTCACCGGCTATATCGCCATGAACACCGAGCACAAATACCTCAGCGATGTGCGCGTGCGCAAAGCCATCAACATGGCCTTCGACCGCCAGACCCACGTCGACCAGCTGTTCGGCAAGGGCAATGCGCTGGTGGGGGTAAACCCCTACCCGCCAACCATGATCGGCTACAACAGTGCCAACCAGAACCCACCCCGTGACCTGGCCAAGGCCCGTGAACTGCTCCAGCAGGCCGGGGTGCCGCAAGGCACGGTCATCACGCTGTTCACCCGCAATGGCGGCGGCGCGACCAACCCCAACCCACGGCTGTCGGCGGAAATGCTCCAGTCCGACCTCGCCAAAATCGGCCTGAAGCTGGACATCCGTGTGATGGAGTGGGCCGAGATGCTGCGCCGGGCGAAAAACGGTGAGGCCGACCTGGTCTCCACCGGCTGGGCCGGCGACAACGGCGACCCGGACAATTTCCTCAGCCCCCTGCTCAGCTGCGATGCGGTCAAAAGTGGTGAGAACTACGCGCGCTGGTGCAACTCGAAGTTTCAGGACCTGATCACCCGCGCCCGTGAGGTGATCGACAACGACGAGCGTGCCAGGCTCTATGCCGAGGCATTGAAGGTGTACGATGACGACCAGCCCTGGATCAGCATGGCGCATCCGAAGATGTTCACTGCCATGCGTGACAACGTGGAGGGTTATGTGATCAACCCTCTGACCAACAACAACTTCGCCACCACCCAGGTGAAGTAGAACAACAACGACCGCCGGCAACCCACACGGGCAACGGCGGCACTGCCGTACAACGGCTGATGAGGTAACCCTGACAATGTTGAGTTTTATTGCCCGGCGCCTGGGCCTGCTGATACCGACGTTTTTCGGCATCACCTTGCTGACCTTCGCGCTCATACGCCTGATCCCCGGCGACCCGGTGGAAGTGATGATGGGCGAGCGCAGGGTCGACCCCGAGATGCACGCCCAGGCCATGGAGCGCCTGGGCCTGAACAAGCCACTGCCGGTCCAGTACCTGGATTACGTGGGCAAGCTCGCGCAGGGTGACCTGGGCGAGTCGCTGCGCACCCGTGAAAGCGTATGGAGCGAGTTCCTCACCCTGTTCCCTGCAACCCTGGAACTGGCCTTTGCCGCGCTGCTGTTCGCCGGCATCGTCGGCTTATTGGCCGGCGTGATCGCTGCGCTCAAGCGTGGCTCGCTGTTCGATCACGGGGTCATGGGCATCTCCCTGGCCGGCTATTCGATGCCGATTTTCTGGTGGGGCCTGATCCTGATCATGTTCTTCTCGGTGAGCCTGGGCTGGACGCCGGTCTCCGGGCGCATCGACCTGCTGTACGACATCGAGCCGAAAACCGGCTTCATGCTCATCGATACCCTGCTCAGTGACGAAGAAGGCGCGTTCAAGGATGCGGTGATGCACCTGATCCTGCCGGCCATCGTGCTCGGCACCATCCCGTTGGCGGTAATCGCCCGCATGACCCGCTCGTCCATGCTCGAAGTGCTGCGCGAAGACTACATTCGCACTGCGCGCGCCAAAGGCCTGTCACCGGCCCGCGTGGTGTTCGTGCACGGCCTGCGCAATGCGCTGATCCCGGTGCTGACCGTGTTCGGCCTGCAGGTCGGCACGCTGCTGGCCGGTGCGGTGCTGACCGAAACCATCTTCTCCTGGCCGGGCATCGGCAAATGGCTGATCGAAGCCATCGGCGCCCGTGACTACCCCGTGGTCCAGAACGGCATCCTGTTGATCGCCTGCCTGGTGATCCTGGTCAACTTCGTCGTGGACATCCTCTACGGTCTGGCCAACCCACGCATCCGTCATCAGCGCTGAGGCCTTCGCCATGACTAGCCCTATTCCGAAATCCGTGACGCCGGCCAGCCCGGTGGACCAAAGCCTGCTCTACCCCTCGCCATACAAAGAGTTCTGGCACGCCTTCTCGCGCAACAAGGGCGCGGTGATGGGCCTGGCCTTCATGTGCGTGGTGGTGTTCTGTGCGCTGTTCGCGCCGTGGGTGGCGCCGCATGACCCAAGCGAACAATACCGTGACTTCCTGCTGACCCCGCCGGTATGGCTCGAAGGCGGTACCTGGCAATTCATCCTCGGCACCGACGAACTGGGCCGTGACCTGCTCTCGCGGCTGATCCAGGGCGCCCGGCTGTCGCTGCTGATCGGCCTGTCGTCGGTGGTGATGTCGCTGATCCCGGGCATCCTGCTGGGCCTGCTGGCCGGTTTCTTCCCGCGCTTGCTCGGTCCGTCGATCATGCGCCTGATGGACGTGATGCTGGCCCTGCCGTCGCTGCTGCTGGCCGTGGCGATCGTCGCCATTCTCGGCCCAGGCCTGATCAACACAGTGATCGCCATCGCCATCGTGTCGCTACCGTCCTACGTGCGCCTGACCCGCGCTGCGGTGATGGGTGAACTGAACCGCGACTATGTGACCGCCGCGCGTCTGGCTGGCGCCGGGTTGCCACGGCTGATGTTCGTCACCGTGCTGCCCAACTGCATGGCACCGCTGATCGTGCAGGCCACCTTGAGCTTCTCCTCGGCCATCCTCGACGCCGCTGCGCTGGGCTTCCTGGGCCTGGGTGTACAACCGCCGACCCCGGAGTGGGGCACCATGCTCGCCTCGGCCCGGGACTACATCGAGCGCGCCTGGTGGGTGGTGAGCCTGCCCGGCCTGACCATCCTGCTCAGTGTGCTGGCAATCAACCTGATGGGCGACGGCTTGCGCGATGCGCTGGACCCGAAACTCAAGAACGCCGCCTGAGGAGAGCGCCATGTCACTGTTGCAGATCAACAACCTGAGCGTGCGCTTCGGCGACGCCAATGCAGTCCCAGTGGTGGACGGCCTGGACCTGGCGGTGGACGCCGGTGAAATACTGGCCATTGTCGGTGAGTCCGGCTCGGGCAAATCGGTCACCATGATGGCCCTGATGGGCCTGATCGAGGCCCCCGGGCGCATCACCGCCGATACGCTCACCTTCGACGGCACCAACATGCTCAAACTCAGCTCCCGCCAGCGGCGCAAGGTGGTGGGCAAGGACATCGCCATGGTCTTCCAGGACCCGATGACCGCGCTCAACCCCAGCTACACCGTGGGCTACCAGATCGAAGAAGTGCTGCGCCAGCACCTGGGCCTCAAAGGCAAAGCCGCGCGCCAGCGTGCCCTGGAGCTGCTGAAAAAGGTCGAGATCCCGGCTGCCGAAAGCCGCCTGGACGCCTACCCGCACCAGCTGTCCGGTGGCATGAGCCAGCGCGTGGCAATCGCCATGGCGATTGCCGGGGAGCCCAAGCTGCTGATCGCCGACGAGCCGACCACGGCGCTGGACGTGACCATCCAGGCGCAGATCATGGAACTGCTGGTCAACCTGCAGAAAGAGCGCAACATGGCGCTCATCCTGATTACCCACGACCTGGCCGTGGTCGCCGAAACCGCCAAACGCGTCTGTGTGATGTATGCCGGCCAAGCCGTGGAAGTGGGCCAGGTGCCTGAGCTGTTCGACGTGCCCGCGCACCCCTACAGCGAAGCACTGCTGGCGGCCATCCCCGAACACAGCATCGGCGCCGAACGCCTGGCCACGCTGCCGGGCATCGTCCCTGGCCGGTACGACCGCCCGGACGGCTGCCTGCTGTCGCCACGCTGCCCGTACGTGCAGGACAACTGCCGGCGCCAACGCCCACCCCTTGACCCTCAGGCCCATAGCCTGGTGCGTTGCTTCTACCCGCTGAACCAGGAGGTGGCGTGATGAGCGTCGTTCTAACCGCACGGGAGCTGACCCGGCATTACGAAGTGTCCCGCGGGCTGTTCAAGGGCCATGCCTTGGTGCGCGCACTCAATGGCGTGTCATTCGAGCTGGAAGCTGGCAAGACACTGGCCGTGGTGGGTGAGTCGGGTTGTGGCAAGTCCACGCTGGCGCGCGCACTGACGTTGATCGAAGAGCCCTCTTCCGGCTCGTTGCAGATCGACGGCACCGAGGTCAAAGGCGCCAGCAAAAGCGAGCGCAAACAATTGCGCCGCGACGTCCAGATGGTGTTCCAGAGCCCCTATGCCTCGCTCAACCCACGGCAGAAGATCGGCGATCAGTTGGCCGAACCGCTGCTGATCAACACCTCGTTGAGCAAGGCCGAGCGGCGCGAAAAAGTGCAGAAGATGATGGAGCAGGTGGGGTTGCGGCCTGAGCATTACCAGCGCTACCCGCACATGTTCTCGGGCGGCCAGCGCCAGCGCATCGCCCTGGCCCGGGCGATGATGCTGCAACCCAAAGTGCTGGTGGCCGACGAACCGACCTCGGCGCTGGATGTGTCGATCCAGGCACAGGTGCTGAACCTGTTCATGGACCTGCAGAGGGAATTCAACACGGCCTACGTGTTCATCTCCCACAACCTGGCAGTGGTACGCCACGTGGCGGATCAGGTGCTGGTGATGTACCTGGGCCGGCCGGCGGAAATGGGGCCGAAGGAAGATATCTACGAAAAGCCGCTGCACCCGTACACCCAGGCGCTGCTTTCAGCGACACCGGCGATCCACCCGGACCCGTTGAAGCCGAAGATCCGCATCGCCGGCGAGCTGCCCAACCCGCTCGACCCGCCGGATGGGTGCGCATTTCACAAACGCTGCCCGTATGCGACGGAACGGTGTGGTGTTGAAGTGCCGGCGTTTCGCCAGGTCGGGACCAGGCAAGTCGCCTGTCACTATGCCGAGCAGTTTCTTTAGGTCGGCATAGCCTCAATCGCCGGCAAGCCGGCCCCCACAGGTAGTTCACTGCTCCTGAGAACGGTGATGTACCTGTAGGAGCCGGCTTGCCGGCGATGGGCCGCACAGCGGCCCCAACCACTCAATGCATGAATATCGCGATCAGAATGATCACCGGAATCGGCACCCCAAGCATCCACAGCAGTAATGAGCGCATGATGTTTCTCCTTACTCAACGTTGAATAGTACGACGCGTGGTGTAATCAACCCCTTCCCCTTCCAGCCACATCACGCGATCACGCTGGCGACCACCGTACAGGGCTGCCAGGCTGGCGAAGAATGCCCCACACAACAGCGCAACGAAGGTCCACAGCGCGGTCCATGCCGCCACTTTGGCTGCGGTGTCGGCAGCTTTTTTTGCCTCGACCTTGGCTTGCTCGACCTGGGCGAACACCTGGTCTACGCGTGCTTCGGCTTCAGGCTGGCTGAGGCGGGTACGCTGGGCCACCAGTTGCGCCAGGTAAGCGCGGTCATCTTCGGCGAGCGTCCCCTGCGCAATGGACCTGGCGATAATCCGTGCTGCCACGCCATTGGCGGCGTCGTCACTCACAGGCGCCGGGCCATCACTGCGGAACAGGCTGTCGACGAAATAGCCATTGGCGTCAGGCTTGGGCGCCATGCTGGCTGCGGCCCCCACGGCATTCGCGCCCGCCTGCACACCGGCACTGGCCAGCCCCCCGGCGGTACTCACGATCAGCATCGCCGCTACCAGGGTGGCGACCGCCCAGGCGAGAAAACCATGCGCCGTGTCGCGGAAGTACACCTCGTCACCGTGCAGGTTCGCCCACTTCACCCGCAGGCGCCCGGCAATATAGCCACCCAGCCCGGAAGCAAGAATCTGGGTCAGCAATAGCCAGATGATGGTCGAGATGCCCAGTGCCTTGGCGCTGGCGCCTTCATCGGCCCAAGGCGAGGTAGCGGCAAAGCCGAGCCCCGCACCCAGTACCATCAGGATCAGTGAAAGGGACGCCGCGGCAGCTGCCCCGGCGAAGATGGCCGCCCAGGACACGCCTGAGCGGCTCTGGGAATCGACATGCGGGTAGTCGGCAGAGTGAATCATGAGGTTTTCGCCTTTATTGTTGATAACAGGTCCATTGCCCTGTAATCGGTGCAGAGGCTGTGCCAGTTGTGTCAAAAAATGACATGCTGCCAAATCAATGGCTTAGCTCAAGCGTGCGTCCTAGGACCGTGCAGAACACCCGAATCGAGGCTCACCACTCAGGGTTTATGCAACGCCCGCGAAGATCCGACCCGGCGATTTTAAGAAGCAGGCCATGAAAGTAAGGTCCTTAACGGAGTGTCGGGGAGGTGCGGTATCGAGAAGTGCATGCTGCAGGCTCATACAGCGCCCGGGCGCCACCAACTGCCTGTGAACAACCCACAGAAGCGCATATAGGAGCTTTTATAGGAAAAATCATACGAAGCAATCTAAACATTCTGTTTATTTACTATGTTCATCCTACCCGCTACCTTGCCTTATTCCACCTCCCCCGGATGTAGGCAATGAGATCAACTCGCTATTTCACAACTCCCATTTACTACGTGAATGACGCCCCACATATTGGCCATGTATTTTCAACCCTGCTCGCCGATATCGGAGCTCGCACGGCGCAGCTCGAAAATAATGAGTCATTCTTATTGACCGGGACGGATGAACACTCGACTAAGGTAATAGAAGCAGCGCGAGCTCAGGAAGTGCCTGTAGAAACATGGGCACAGAACAATGCCGATGCATTTCGTCAAGCATTCACAATGTTCAATATCGACTTCAATGATTTCATCAGGACCAGCGAACCCCGTCACAAGGCAACTGTACGCAAACGTATTGAACAGCTTATGACTACCGGGGATGTTTATTTAGGTGAGTATGTAGGCTGGTATGACGCGGGCCAAGAGGAATACATATCCGACACCAAGGCAAAGCAGTATGAATACAAGTCACCAATCAATAAAAAGCCTCTGATTCAGCGCAGTGAAAATAACTATTTCTTTCGCCTAAGTCGCTACCAAGAGCAATTGTTGGCGCTGCTCGACACCGGTCAACTGAGAATTCATCCAGCTAGCCGTAGTGCTGAAATCGTTGCAAGGATACAAGATGGAATCAGCGACATCCCTATTTCAAGACATAACGCCGACGCTTGGGGAATCAATGTTCCCGGCGACACTTCGCATGTGGTTTACGTCTGGGTCGACGCACTGTTCAACTACCTTACCGCAATCGACACCCTAGAGCGTCGTCACCTCTGGCCGGCGACCCTCCAGGTGGTTGGCAAGGACATCCTCTGGTTCCATGCCGTAATCTGGCCTGCCATGTTGCTGGCCCTGAAACAGGTAGAGGGTAACCAGTGGCTGGATCTGCCACGCAACATCCTCGCCCACGGTTTCTGGATACGCGAAGGCGAAAAGATGTCGAAAAGCATGGGCAATTTCGTAGGCACCGACCTTTTGCGCCATTACTGTGAAAAATTTGGGGTGGACAGCATGCGTTTCTATCTCGCCAGCGCGGGGCCAGTGGGCGCCAGCGACTCGGATTTTGCGCATTTGCGTCTCATAGAAAGCTACAACGCGAACCTCGCCAATACCGTGGGAAATTGTTTCAGTCGAATCATAGGGATGGTCAATCGCTATTTTGAGGGTATCGTACCCGCAAAATCGGCTGTTGCCAGCGATTTCTCCAAGGCCATCAGAGAGCTTAGCCTATCGTCCCGAGAAAAGGCCCAAGCATTCCAATACGACAAGATGATTGCATCAGCACTCACAATCTTTCGTACAATCGATCAGTACGTGAACCTCACCGAGCCCTACCGGCTAGTCAAGCAGCCTGAAAACCTCGTATACGTAGGTCATATCCTGCATGATTGCCTGGAAGCCCTACGCCATGGCGCGCTTACGTTGTGGCCAGTCATGCCCGTCAGCATGGCCGAGTTGCTGCAAAACCTGGGCTGCTTAGATGCCGGCCAGTCCCCCAACTTCTATCATGGTCGCTCGGTAGCACCGGGATTTCGCATCAACGAAACTCGAGTACTGTTCCCCCGCTATCAGGAAGCTGAGTAATACCCGAGCCCCCAGAGACTTCAGCCTCTGGGAATGCGGCTTAAAATGCTAGATTCAGTTGGCTCTTGCTTGACGTTGCAAGCCTCGGCACTATCGCTGAATGACATTGAATGAATTATCGGACGGCCCTGAACAAACGCCAATCACCGCCGAAACCGTGCTGCGCTACCACCTGTGCTGGAAGCACCGCGACCTCGACGGGGTGATTGCGCTCTATCACCCGGACGTGCAATACCACGATTTTTTCCAGAACCGCGTGCTCGGTTACGACGCGCTGCGTGACTATGTCCGCGCTTGCCTGCCCCACCAGGCCGGCGAGGACATCGTCCATGGCGACCGTATCCGCGTTGACGGCAGCACGGCATTCATCCAGTACCAGGTCACGGTGCAGGGCGGCGAAGGCCTGGTGGCGTTTCAGTCCAGCGAAGCGATCACGGTCAAGGACGGGCTGATCTGGCGGGTAAACGAGTACGCCACGCTGGTCCGCCAGAACAGCCAGGGGCTTGCCAGCAGCGGCCCGCGCCCAGCCGTCAGCCGCCTGGGCCTTTCGCCGCGACAGCTGTCGACCATGGCCCAGGACCTGGAGCACTACTTCCAGCGCCAGCGCCCCTACCTTGACCCGGAACTGGACCTGCAACAGGTGGCCGATGCCAGTGGCTACAGCCGCAACCAGATCTCCTACCTGCTCAACCAGGTGCTGGGGCAAAGCTTCTACCGCTACGTCAACCAGGCCCGCCTGCAGCACCTGATGGCCAGCCTGGATGACGACAGGGTCGGGGCGCCGATCGACGACCTGGCGTTCAGCGCGGGCTTCAACTCCCTGTCGGCATTCTACAAGTGCTTCCGCGAACACACCGGGCTTACGCCCAAGGCCTATCTGAAGCAAATTTCCCTGCGTGCACGCACGTAAGACAGCCAGCGCTGAACGCCACTAGGATCGCCCACAGACCTTGACGGATGTGGAGCCGAACCCGATGCAACCTTTGCGCACGCTCAGCCTGTGGATGGACCAGCTTGAAGAGCCGCTGTGCGCCCGCCCGGCCCTGCGCGAAGACCTCGACGTCGACGTGTGCATCATCGGCGCTGGCTACACCGGGCTTTGGACCGCCTACTACCTCAAGCGCCAGGCGCCACAGCTGAACATCGCCGTGATCGAGGCCAACATTGCCGGCTTTGGCGCCTCTGGGCGCAATGGCGGCTGGCTGATGGGCAACATGCTCGGTGAAGACCGCCTGCTCGCCACCCTGTCGCCGCAACAACGCCGCGCCAGCATCGACCTGCTGCATGGCATCCCCGACGAAGTCCACCGCGTGCTGCAACGCGAAGGCATCGATTGCGACTACCGCAAAGGCGGCGTGCTGTATTGCGCCGCGCGCTACCCGGAACAGGAGCGCAGCCTGCGTGCCTACCTCGATGACCTCTACCGCCAGGGCATGACCGAGGATGACTACCGCTGGCTGCGCCCTGAGCAACTGGACGCCCAGCTTCGCGTGAGCAACGCCTACGGCGCGATCTACAGCCCGCATACCGCGACCATCCAACCCGCCAAGCTGGTGCGTGGCCTGGCCCGGGCGGTTGAAGCGCTGGGCGTGCCGATCTACGAGAACACCCCCGCCGTCGACTGGCAGCCCGGTGAAGTGCGGGCACCCCTGGCGCGCATCCGCTGCCAGTGGATGGTCCCTGCTGTGGAGGGCTACGCCGCCAGCCTGCCACCGCTGGGCAAGCATCAACTGCCGGTGCAGAGCCTGCTGGTGGCCACCGAGCCCCTGCCCGAATCGACCTGGGAGCAGATCGGCCTGTCACAAGGCCAGGCCTTCAGCGAGAGCAGCCGCCAGGTCACCTATGGCCAACGCACCGCCGACAACCGCCTGGTGTTCGGCGCCCGCGGCGGCTACCGCTTCGGCGGCAGGCTGCGCGAAGACTTCACCCTGACAGAGGCCGAAGTCGACCTGCGCCGCTACCTGTTCAGCGAGCTGTTCCCACAACTCAAGCATGTGCGCATCACCCATTCGTGGGGTGGCAACTTGGGCATGGCCCGGCGCTTCCGCCCGCACATGCTGTGTGACCGCCAGCGCGGTATTGCCCTGTCCGGCGGTTATGGCGGTGAAGGTGTCGGCGCCACCAACCTCGGTGGGCGCACATTGGCCGCGCTGATCCTCAACCAGCACAACGAACTGACCGCGCAACCCTGGGTGCTCGACAACCGTCCGCTGTCGAGCCTGGCCAGCTGGCCGCCCGAGCCCTGCCGCTGGCTGGGCTACAACGCGATCATCCAGAGCTTCGTGCACGAGGACCGAACCCTCGCCAACCCCGCCACCGTGCCATGGCGGCGGCGCCTGGCCAGCTCGCTGGCGGACTTCATGGAAGGCTTCATGCACTGACTTCCCTTTCACCCACACAGGATCCAACGGTAATGAGCATCACCCAGTTCAAACACACCGAAAGCGCCGTGCTGGAAAGCTCCAACCCGGTCGCGGTGCCGCTTGGCGAACCCGTGGCAGTGACCTCGGTCACCTGCGTGGAACGCAGCGATGGCGTCGAAACCGGCATCTGGGAATGCACGCCCGGGCGCTGGCGGCGGCAGATCGCGCAGCAGGAGTTCTGCCACTTCATCAAGGGCCGCTGCACCTTCACACCCGACGGTGGCCAGCCCCTTCACATAGAAGCCGGAGACGCACTGATGCTACCGGCCAACAGCATGGGCATCTGGGATATCCAGGAAACCGTGCGCAAGACCTACGTACTGATCTTCTGATCCGCTGATCGCCTGCCTTCGAAAACAACAGACAAAGCAAGGTAAACCCGACATGCGCACCCTCCTTCTCGCACCCCTGATGCTGGCCGCCAGCGTGGCCAACGCCGCCGACTCGGTAAAGATCTACAACTGGTCCAGCTACGTGGCCCCCGACACGTTGAAGAACTTCCAGCAGGCCACCGGCATCAACCCGACCTACGACGTGTACGACAGCAACGAGACCCTCGACGGCAAGCTGATGACCGGCAACTCAGGCTACGACGTGGTGTTCCCCTCCAACCACTTCATGGCCCGACAGATTCAGGGCAAGGCCCTGAAGAAGCTGGACAAGTCGCAGCTACCCGGCTGGAACAACCTCAACCCGGTGCTGCTCAAGGCGCTGGAGGTCAACGACCCCGGCAACCAGTACGGTTTCCCGTACCTGTGGGGCAGTACCGGCATCGGCTACAACATCGACAAGGTAAAGGCCGTGCTCGGTGACAACGCCCCGGTGGATTCATGGGACCTGATCTTCAAGCCCGAGTACATGAGCAAGCTCAAGAGCTGTGGGATCGCCGTGCTCGACAACGGCCCTGAACTGTTACCCATCGCCCTGCACTACCTGGGCTTGCCGCACCACAGCAAAGATCCGAAGGACTACGAAAAGGCCAAGGAACTGCTGATGAAGGTGCGCCCGTACATCAGCTACTTCCATTCATCCAAGTACACAGGTGACCTGGCCAATGGCGATATCTGCGTGGTGGTAGGGTTCTCGGGTGACGTGCTGCAGGCGAAAAACCGCGCCGATGAAGCGAAGAACGGGGTGAAGGTCGGCTATTCGATCCCCAAGGAAGGCGCACCGATGTGGTTCGACATGGTTGCCATGCCGGCCGATGCACCGGATGAGAAGGCGGGTTATGCCTACATGAATTACCTGTTGCAGCCACAGGTGATGGCCAATATCAGTAACCATGTGCAGTACGCCAACGGCAACCTCAAGGCCGACGCTCTGGTGGACCCGGCACTCAAGGGCAACACCATGATTTATCCGAGCGAAGAGATGATGGGCAAGCTGTATGCGCTGGAGGCGATGCCGGCCAAGATCGACCGCATTCGTACGCGCATCTGGACCAGTATCAAGGCGGGGAACTGAAATGGGGCCGCTTTGCGGCCCTTTCGCGACACAAGGCCGCTCCTACAGCTGTAGGAGCGGCCTTGTGTCGCGAAAAGGAGGGCATAGCCCTCCCAGGATCAGTGATGCTCGCGAGTAGCGCGGAACTTGACGTCCGGCCAGCGCTCTTCCATCAGCGACAGGTTGACCCGGGTCGGGGCCAGGTAGGTCAGGTGACCGCCACCGTCGATGGCCAGGTTTTCCATGGCCTTGACCTGGAAGTCTTCGAGCTTCTTCTTGTCGTCGCAACTGATCCAGCGTGCCGACCACACGGTGATCGGCTCGTAGGCGCACTCGACCTTGTACTCTTCCTTCAGGCGGCTGGCGACCACGTCGAACTGCAGCACACCGACCGCACCAAGGATGATGTCGTTGCTGCGTTCTGGGAAGAACACCTGGGTCGCGCCCTCTTCGGCCAGCTGCTGCAGGCCCTGGCGCAGCTGCTTGGACTTGAGCGGGTCCTTCAGGCGCACGCGGCGGAACAGTTCCGGGGCGAAGTGCGGGATGCCGGTGAAGCCCAGCGCCTCGCCTTCGGTGAAGGTGTCGCCGATCTGGATGGTGCCATGGTTGTGCAAGCCGATGATGTCGCCAGCGTAGGCTTCTTCGAGCTGCTCGCGCTCGGACGAGAAGAAGGTCAGCGCGTCACCGATGCGCAGATCCTTGCCGGTACGCACGTGGCGCATCTTCATGCCCTTCTCGTACTTGCCCGAGCAAATGCGCATGAAGGCGATACGGTCGCGGTGTTTCGGGTCCATGTTCGCCTGGATCTTGAACACGAAGCCGGTGAACTTCTCTTCAACCGGCTCCACGGTACGCTCGTGGGCTACACGGGCCAGCGGGCGCGGCGCCCAGTCGACAACGGCGTCAAGTACATGGTCGACACCGAAGTTGCCCAGTGCGGTACCGAAGAACACCGGCGTCAGCTGGCCATTGATGAACTCGTCCTGATCGAACTCATGGCAGGCGCCCTGCACCAACTCGAGCTGCTCGAGGAAGCGGTCATACTCGTCACCCAGGTGGGCACGGGCTTCATCAGAGTCGAGCTTCTCGATGATCTTCGCCTCGGTACGCTCATGGCCATGGCCCGGGGTGTAGACAATGATGTAGTCGCCGGCAAGGTGGTACACACCCTTGAAGTCGCGATAGCAACCGATCGGCCAGGTGATCGGCGCGGCCTTGATCTTCAGTACCGCTTCGATCTCGTCGAGCAGTTCGATCGGGTCGCGGATGTCACGGTCGAGTTTGTTGATGAAGCTGACGATGGGCGTGTCGCGCAGGCGGCAGACGTCCATCAGGGCAATGGTCCGCGGCTCTACACCTTTACCGCCGTCGAGCACCATCAGCGCCGAGTCCACTGCAGTCAGGGTGCGATAGGTATCTTCCGAGAAGTCTTCGTGGCCGGGGGTGTCGAGCAGGTTGATCATGTGCTCGCGGTACGGGAACTGCATCACCGAGGTGGTGATGGAAATACCGCGCTGCTTCTCCATTTCCATCCAGTCGGAGGTGGCGTGGCGGTCGGACTTGCGCGACTTCACGGTACCGGCGACGGCAATGGCCTTGCCCATCAGCAGGAGTTTCTCGGTGATGGTGGTCTTACCGGCGTCGGGGTGGGAAATGATTGCGAAAGTGCGGCGCTTCGCGACTTCGGCGGCCTGGTTGGTCATGGGAAATCGCCTGACTGGGGGATTCAAAAAGGGGCGATATCATACCTGAAGTTGGGCGGGGACCAAAATTTGATCCCCTTCGTTGGTAAACGATGGTCAGTCAGGCGCGTTTCGCCTGGCTTTCACAAAAACCGTCAAGCGTCACAGGAGGGCGGCCAGGTATATTCACAACGAGTTCCAGAGTGCCGCCCAAGGCCTCCACATAGCTGCGCAGGGTCGAAATCAACATGTCACTGCGCTTCTCCACCTTGGAGATGTTGCCCTGACGCATGTCCAAGCGTTCTGCCAAACCTTCTTGCGTGAGTTCAAGCTGCTTACGCAATGCCTGAAGCGTCATTTCTTCGCGAATCAATTGACGACCCAGCTGCTCCACCCTCTCCCTGCGCTCAGGGGACAATTCGTTGATGACCTCATCAAGCGTCTTGGACATCTTTCTCTCCTCTGGACAAGTGGTTTTCAAAGCGAGTGTCTGCTTGTTTGATCAACACCTGATAAAACCTGTGCTCCCTGACCCCGCACTTGTCACCTACCACCAGGATCGAGAAGGGAAATTCTGTCCATCAGCACAGGTAGACAGATAGCAGGTAAACCAACGCCTTTACGTAGGATTCACGCTGTTTTTTAGTACGAAAAAACACTCGCCCCAGTGATTAACACTGGCCAAATGCCGCTGCAGATGGGAACCTTTACGCCCTCGGAGACGTCCACTCCCCTGCAACCCGCTTCGCTTGGGGACTGGTTTCATCAGCATTTTCGGGCCCGACGGGGTTCGGCTCATGGCCTGATCGCAGCCTTCGGTTGCTTCACGCTGCTAATCGCGAACACACCACTCGCCGCCAGCCATGGCCGGCCATAAAAAGAGTGTGCTCGCCGACAACACAAGGAGTCCGCCTGTGGCTACACGCTACGGAAAAGGGCTGTTGGGATGGGCCGCCGTGCTCGTCATCCTGGCCCTGCTGGTCCACTGGATCGGCATCGACACGATCGCGCGTTACCGCGACGATCTTGGGTTCTACCTGCAAGCGCACCTGGTACTGGTGCTGGCTTCGATGGCGGCGGCGTTGGCCGTGGGCATCCCCGCCGGCATTGCGTTGAGTCGACCGCACCGGGTCGACAAAGCCGAGCGCTTCATGCAGTTCTTCAACGTTGGCAACACCATTCCCCCTCTGGCCGTTCTGGCCATCGCCCTCAGTATCCTGGGCATCGGCGCCGGGCCCGCGATCTTCGCGCTGTTCCTCGCCTCCCTCCTGCCCATCGTGCGCAACACCTACGAAGGCCTGAAAAACGTCCCCGCCTCGCTCAAAGAAGCCGCCACCGGCATCGGCATGACCCCGCGCCAGCAACTGTGGCAGGTGGAACTGCCCAATGCCGTGCCGATCATCGTCGGCGGTGTGCGCGTGGCCCTGGCGCTGAACGTGGGCACTGCGCCCCTCGCGTTCCTGATCGGTGCCAACAGCCTGGGCAGCCTGATTTTCCCCGGCATTGCCCTGAACAACCAGCCACAGCTGCTGCTTGGCGCGGCCTGCACGGCGTTGCTGGCACTGGCGCTGGATGCCGCGGTGAGTTTCTCCAGCAAGCGCTGGCTGGAACGTGGCCTGGCCCAATAAAAAAGAGGCAACGTATGAAGAAGAGAATCGCCTTGCTGCTGGGCGCGGCCCTGCTGTTCGCAGGCTTTGCCCAAGCGGCGGAAAAACCCCTGGTGCGCATCGGCGCACGGGTGTTCACCGAGCAGACCGTACTCGCTGAAATCACCGCCCAATACCTGCGCGCCAATGGCTTCGATGTGCGCGTCACCTCCGGCCTTGGCAGCAGTCTCGCCCGCCAGGCCCAGGAGACCGGCCAGTTGGACTTGATGTGGGAGTACACCGGCGTGTCGCTGGTGTCGTACAACCACATCGAAGAGCGCATGCCCAGTGCCGAAGCCACCTACGCCAAGGTCAAGGCGCTGGATGCCAAGAAGGACCTGATCTGGCTCACCCCGACCAAGTTCAGCAACACCTACGCCCTGGGCCTGCCCAAACAGGTCGCCGAGGCCTACCCACAGATCAACACGATCAGTGACCTCAACCAAGTGCTGCGCGACGAGCGCCAGCGCAACCACCTGGTAGCCCTGGACACCGAGTTCGCCAACCGCCCTGACGGCCTGGTAGGCCTGAAGGAGATGTACGACCTGCAAGTCGGCCGAGCCAACATCAGGCAGATGGACGCCGGCCTGGTCTACACCGCCATGCACAACAACCAGGTGTTCGCCGGCCTGGTGTACACCACTGACGGCCGCCTGAGTGCGTTCAACCTCAAGCTGCTGGAAGACGACAAGCACTACTTCCCCGACTACACCGCGGCCCCAGTGGTGCGCAAGGCCGTGCTCGATGCCAACCCGCAACTGGCCGCTCTGCTCAAGCCACTGGCCGAGCAGCTCGATGACGAGACCATGCGCCAGCTCAATGCCAAGGTCGACGTCGATCACCAGAGCCCGACTGCCGTGGCCGCAGCATTCCTGCGAGAGCACCCACTCAAGGAGGTGCAGCCATGAGCCTGCTCGATACCTTCGCCCACCTCGACTGGGCCCTGGTGCTGCAACTGACCTGGCAGCACATCATGCTGGTCGGCATTGCCGTTGGCCTGGCAATCCTGGTCGGCGTGCCGCTGGGCATCCTGATGACCCGCTTCCCGGTGGTGGCCGGGCCACTGCAGGCCAGCGCCACAGTGCTGCTGACCATCCCGTCGATTGCCCTGTTCGGCCTGCTGCTGCCGTTCTACTCCAAGTTCGGCCAGGGCCTGGGGCCATTGCCTGCGATCACTGCGGTGTTTCTTTATTCACTGCTGCCCATCCTGCGCAACACCTACCTTGCCCTGACCAACGTCGAGCCTGGCATCCGTGAAGCCGCGCGCGGTATCGGCATGACCTTCGGCCAGCGCCTGCGCATGGTCGAGCTGCCCATTGCCGTCCCCGTCATCCTCGCCGGCGTGCGCACTGCCGTGGTGATGAACATCGGCGTGATGACCATCGCCGCGACCATCGGTGCCGGTGGCCTGGGCGTACTCATCCTCACCTCAATCAGCCGCAGCGACATGTCGATGCTGCTGGTCGGCGCCGTATTGGTCAGCCTGCTGGCAATCATCGCCGACCTGCTCCTGCAAACCCTGCAACGTGCCCTGACTCCAGAAGGACTGCGCTCATGATCGAACTCAAGAACCTCAGCAAAACCTTCAACGTCAACGGCAAGGACGTCAAAGCCGTCGAGTCGGTCAGCCTGACCGTCAACGAAGGCGAAATCTGCGTGTTCCTCGGCCCCTCGGGCTGTGGCAAGAGCACCACGCTGAAGATGATCAACCGCCTGATCACGCCAACCTCCGGCCAAGTGTTCATCAATGGCGAAGACACCAGCGGCCTGGACGAAGTGACCTTGCGCCGCCACATCGGCTATGTGATCCAGCAGATCGGCCTGTTCCCCAACATGACCATCGAGGAGAACATCACCGTGGTCCCGCGCCTGCTCGGCTGGGACAAGCAGAAGTGCCACGACCGCGCCCGTGAGCTGATGCACATGATCAAGCTCGAGCCCAAGCAGTACCTGCAACGCTACCCGCGTGAACTGTCCGGTGGCCAGCAACAGCGCATCGGGGTGATCCGTGCGCTGGCTGCAGACGCGCCGGTGCTGTTGATGGACGAGCCGTTCGGCGCAGTCGACCCGATCAACCGCGAGATGATCCAGAACGAGTTTTTCGAAATGCAGCGGGCGCTGAACAAGACCGTGATCATGGTCAGCCACGACATTGACGAAGCGATCAAGCTGGCCGACAAGATTGCCATTTTCCGCGCCGGCAAGTTGCTGCAGCTGGACCACCCGGACACCTTGCTGGCGCACCCGGTGGATGACTTCGTAAGCAACTTCGTGGGCCAGGACAGCACCTTGAAACGCCTGTTGCTGGTGCGCGCCGAAGATGCGGCGGACAACGCCCCGTCGGTAAGCCCAGAAACGCCCGTGAGCGATGCGCTGGAGCTGCTGGACGAGCACGACCGCCGCTATGTGGTGGTCACCGATGCGCAGAACAAGGCGCTGGGGTATGTACGCCGGCGCGACATGCACCGCCAGCAAGGCACGTGCGCGGACTTCCTGCGCCAGTTCAATGCAACGGCTTCCCACGATGAGCATCTGCGCATCCTGCTGTCGCGGATGTACGAGTTCAACCGCGCCTGGTTGCCGGTGCTCGATGCCGAGCAGGTGTTCCTGGGCGAGGTGACGCAGGAGTCGATCGCGGCTTACCTGAGCTCGGGAAGATCGCGCGGGGCCAAGACCAGCATCGTCTCACCGGCTGAGGCGGTGGTTTCCTGATCAAAGGGAGCGCTTAGCGCTCCCATCGCCGGCAAGCCGGCTCCCACAGGGTTCAGCAGCGCTGCTGTCAATGTGGAAGCCGGCTTGCCGGCGATTGAGGCACTGCTGCTATCAGAACCCCACGCTGGCCTGCACATAGAAGGTCCGCGGCTCGCCCACATAAATGCCGGCATTGTTGTCGCTGGAGCGGGTGAAGTACTGCTTGTCGAAGAGGTTCTTCACCCCCGCCGCCAGCTTCAAATTGGCCATCTTCGGTCCGAACTCATAGCCACCACGCGCATGCCAGGTCACATAACCCGGAATGTCGCCATACTGCCCATCAGCGCTCGGCTCGGTGGTGTAGTCGCCATTGAAGCTCCCGTCGGCATTGATCCCCGTACCCGGCGCGCGCTGCCTGGATTGGGCGTAGGCGTCCAGGTTCCAGGTCCAGTGGTTGACCGCGTAGCGCAGGCCGGCGGTAGCCACCTGGCGTGAGTAGAACGGTAGGTCGCGCCCCTTGAAGCCAGGAATCTCCCCTTCATAAGTCGCGCGGGTGTAGGTGTAGCCACCATTCACCGACAGCCCTTCCAGGCGCGGGTCCAACCCGGCCAGGTCGTAGCGTACAGACGCCTCGATACCCTGGTGCTTGGTGGCGCCCAGGTTGGTCCAGCCTACATCATTGCTGATGTATTGCAGCTCGTCGTCGAAGTCGATGTAGAAGGCCGTCAGCTCCCCGGCGAAAGCGCCGTTGTCATAGCGCGTACCCACCTCGTAGGTCTTGGCCTTTTCCGGCTCCAGGCCGTTAGCCGTGCTGTTGCCGGTACCGCCTTGGCCCAGCTGGAAGTACTGCAGGCTGCCGAACGACGTTTCGTAGTTGGCAAACACCTTCCAGGCATCGGAGATGTGATACATGACGCTCAGCGCAGGCAGCGGTTCATTGCTGGTGATGCTGCGTTTCTTCTCGGCCACCGGGCGGTTGTTGGCGCCCAGCACCGGGCGGTCGCGCCAGTCAGTGTTGATGTGCTCGAAGCGCACACCCGGGGTGATGGTCCAGTTGCCGACGTCGATCTTGTCATCGATGTAGTAGGCGCTGGCCTCGGTGCCGCCGCTGCGGTCCTGGAATACATGGCCGTCGGACGTCGGGGTAGGCGTCGGAACGTTGTCGATCAGCGCCAGGCGGGTCGACTGTTCGCGCATGGCTTCTTTGAGGTAGCGGTAACCGACACTGACTTCCTGGGTGGTGGGGCCGGCGAAGAAGATCCGCGAAACGCGCGGCTCGATGGCGAAGGTGTGGTAATTGCGCGGGTAGGACGACAGGGTCTTCATGTCACGCGAGGCAATGGTGCTGCCGCGGAAGCTGTCTGTGTAGTACGTCAGCACTTCGAACTGGGTGGCCTCGTCGAGTTGGCGCTGCCATTTGAACGACACGTCCTTGCGACGCCCGGCGAAGTAATCGTAATCACGCAGTGACTGGTACGGATTGCTGTCGTACTGGGCCTGGGTCAGGCCACCGGGCATGTCGGCACGGCCATCGTAGTAATGGAAGTTGAGCCAGAACTCGTCAACGTCGGTCGGTGCCCAGTGGGTCTTGAGGATGACGTCGTCGATGTCATTGCCGTTGTTGCTCTGCCGGTAGCCGTTGCCGTTCACCCCGGTGTACAGCAGCGCCACACCCATGCCGTTGTCGGCAGTGCCGCCGACGAAGGCCGACTCGGTGTGCTTCCAACCGCCGTGCTGCGAGGTCTCCAGGGTGGTGGAAAGCTCCGCCGAAGCCTGCTGCGGGATCGCCCGGGTGACGAAGTTGATCACCCCACCGACGTTCTGCGGGCCATAGCGCACCGAACCGGCACCGCGCACCACATCGATGCTGTCGAGGTTGCCCGAGGAGATCGGCGCCATGGACAGCTGCGGCTGCCCATAAGGGGCGAAAGCGGCCGGGATGCCATCGATCAGCACGGTAGAGCGAGGCGACAGGCGCGACGTCAGGCCGCGTACACCTACGTTGAGCGACAGGTCGCTGCCACCTGTGCCGTTGGAGTCCTGCACTTGCACGCCCGGGATGCCACGCAGTGCGTCGCGCACGTTCATCGTGCCCTTTTCCACCATGGCCTCACGGCGCACCACGGTGCGCGCACCGGGGTGGTTCTGCACAACGGCCTGATCGGCATCACCCAGCCAGTCACCCACCACGTTGATATCGGTGGGCGCCAGTTCCAGGCTACCGCTGCCCAGGTCGAGGGTGGTCGGCAGCGGCTTTACCACCACGGTATCCTGGGACATTTCGAAGGTCAGCCCGCTGCCCTGCAACAACTGTTGCAGGGCCTGCACCGGCGCCAGCTTGCCGGACACCGCCGGGGCCTGCTTGCCGGCCACAAGCTCAGGGCTGTAGAACAGCTGCAGGTGGGTTTGCTGGCCCAATTGGCTGAGCGCCGAAGCCAAAGGTTGAGCCTGGATCTGGATGGCGGTGTCGGCCTGTTCGGCATGGCTGTTGACGGCCACGGCACTGACCGCCAGGGCCAGCGCCATAACGCGCAAGCGTGGCAAAGGTTTGTTGTTGTTCACGTCGTCAAGACATCCTGAAGTTCGGGATAAATGCCAACTGCATGCAAATGGAAATGCTTGGCAGTTGCAGCTGGCGAGGAAGACGAACGAGCCGAAAAAAACCTGAATCTATTTCGCAATTATTTCGCGAGAGCCGTCTTCACGGGTTTTGATCGCCACCGGCAGGATGCTCGGCAAGGCGCGCAGCAGTGCATCGGTATCATCGATGCTGAAGGTGCTGGACAGGCGCATCTGCGCCACCTTGCCGGGGGCAACGCGCAATGGCTCGGTGCGATAGCGCGAGGCTTCGGCCACCACTTCAGCCAAGGTGGCGTTGTCGAAGACCAGTTTGCCCTGGCGCCACGCCGTCAGCGCCGCGGCGTCGACCGCATAGGGCGAAGCAAGCTTGCCTTGTGCATCTATATGTATGCCCAGGCCCGCCGTCAGTTGCGCCAGCGAAGCATCCTTGCCCTGCACGCGTACCGAGCCCTGCTCCACTGCAACACGGGTGGCGCCAGGGTCCAACCGCACATCGAAGCGGGTACCGGTGACGGTCACACGGCCCTGTGCGGTATCGACCACGAACGGCCGGTTGCTGTCGTGGGCGACAATGAACATCGCTTCGCCGGCATCAAGCCGAATTTGCCGTCGCCCCGGGCTGTAGTCGACCTGCAATTGCGTAGCGCCGTTGAGTTCCAGCTGTGATCCGTCCGGGAGTAATACCTGACGGCGCTCGGCAAAGGCGGTCTGCAATTGCGCCTGGTGATTCAGGCGCTGGTACTGCCAGCCACTGAAGCCCAGCCCCAGGGCAACTACCGCCACGCCGGCTGCCAGTGCCTGGCGCAGGAAACGCCGCCGAGGCAACTGCTGCACTGGCTCAGGTTGGCACAGCGCTTCGAGGCGCTGGCGCGGTATGAAGTCGGCGGCCCGCCACAGGCTGACGAGATGCTCATACTCCTCGCTGTGGTGCGGATCAGCCTCCAGCCAGGCATGCAGCTGTGCCAGCAGCACGGCATCGCCCGGTGCATCCTGCACGCGTGCGAACCACTCGGCCGCCTGCTGGCGGACGGTCTCGGTACCGTGCTGTTTCATGGACAAGGTCTCCTGACTCATCTTGCCGACACATCCAGGTGCTCACGCAAATGTCGGAGCGTGCGGATCATATACTTTTCGACCATGTTCTTGGTCACACCCATGCGCTCGGCGATCTCGGCCTGGGTCAGCCCCTCGAGCTTCTGCCAGATGAACACCCGTCGGCAATTGAGCGGCAGCTCGGCCAGCGCCCGCTCGACGCTGGCGGCCAGTTCCAGGGCATGGACATACGCCTCGGGGTCGCCCGTGCCGCCGGCCCCTTCATCGAAGGCTTCCAGCTCGAGCGCCTGGCGCCGGTCTTCGCGGCGAAAACCGTCCACCGCAATGTTGCGGGCGGTCTGGTGAAGGTAGGCGCGTGGCTGCTCGACCTGCTCGCGCGGGTTTTCCAGAACCCGTATGAAGGCGTCATGGGTGAGGTCCTCGGCCTGCTGACGACTGCGCAGCTTGCGCGTCCAGGTGCCGATCAGCTCTTGGTAATGGTCGAGGAAGCCTTTGTGTCCGGACACGGTCGGGGTCGTCAGCAAGGAGCCAGATAATGGCGCGAATAGTAATATTTCTCATAAAGCACAGCAAATCCGCCAGTCGGTAACAAAAAATTTATGCGTGATTTCAGGCACTGCACTGCCCATGAACGTGGCCATAAATATGAACACCTTCGCCTTTCTCGCGGGTAAGGGCGCCGCTATAGAAACCGCACTATCCCTGTGGGGGCGGGCTTGCCCGTGACGGGCCCGAAACGGTCTATTCCACAATTTTTTACGCCTGCCAACGCGCGGGGAACATCTGCCGGTCACACGAGTCGGTTATTCAAGTGACAACGCGCCGTTCCTGGGCCGGCACGCCCGGATTACCTGTTGATCTTGCATTCTTCACGCCCTAAAGTGCGCGCCGAACGTCCATGCTGGAAACGATCCATCCGGCTCAAGTACTGAGTAGGCGAACCAAAGTGGGGATACGGAGGACGTTCAGTTTGCAGCCACTTATCTTTTCAGTTTGCCCATGGAGTCCCTGAGCATGTCGATCCAGGTCGAAGATTATTTCGCGCGTGACACCTTCCAGAAAATGAAGGCGTTCGCCGACAAGCAGGAAACCCCGTTCGTACTCATCGATACCCAGATGATCAGCCAGGCCTACGACGACCTGCGCGCCGGTTTCGAGTTCGCCAAGGTCTACTACGCGGTCAAGGCCAACCCGGCGGTCGAGATCATCGACCTGCTCAAAGAGAAAGGTTCGAGCTTCGACATCGCCTCGATCTACGAACTGGACAAGGTGATGGACCGTGGCGTCAGCGCCGACCGTATCAGCTACGGCAACACCATCAAGAAGTCCAAGGACATCCGTTACTTCTTTGAAAAAGGTGTGCGCCTGTACGCCACCGACTCGGAAGCCGACCTGCGCAACATCGCCAAGGCCGCGCCGGGCTCCAAGGTCTACGTACGCATCCTCACCGAAGGCTCCACCACCGCCGACTGGCCACTGTCGCGCAAGTTCGGCTGCCAGACCGACATGGCCATGGACCTGCTGATCCTGGCCCGCGATCTGGGCCTGGTGCCATACGGCATTTCTTTCCACGTGGGTTCGCAACAGCGCGACATCAGCGTGTGGGACGCCGCCATCGCCAAGGTCAAGGTGATCTTCGAGCGCCTGAAGGAAGAAGACGGCATCGAGCTGAAGCTGATCAACATGGGTGGCGGCTTCCCGGCCAACTACATCACCCGCACCAACAGCCTGGAAACCTACGCTGAAGAGATCATCCGCTTCCTCAAGGAAGACTTCGGTGACGACCTGCCGGAAATCATCCTCGAGCCAGGCCGTTCGCTGATCGCCAACGCCGGTATCTTGGTCAGCGAAGTAGTGCTGGTTGCGCGCAAGTCGCGCACCGCCGTCGAGCGCTGGGTGTACACCGACGTGGGCAAATTCTCCGGCCTGATCGAAACCATGGACGAGTCCATCAAGTTCCCGATCTGGACCGAAAAGAAAGGCGAGATGGAAGAAGTGGTCATCGCCGGCCCGACCTGCGACAGCGCCGACATCATGTACGAGCACTACAAGTACGGCCTGCCGCTGAACCTGGCGATCGGTGACCGCCTCTACTGGCTGTCGACCGGTGCCTACACCACCAGCTACAGCGCGGTGGAATTCAACGGTTTCCCGCCGCTGAAGGCCTACTACCTGTAATGCAGAACGGGGCCGAAAGGCCCCGTTTTCATTCAGGTTGACCCCATCACGCTTCGCGCTGTTCTATCTCTGCGGCATACCGCGCCGCAAAGGCCATCAACCCTGGCCCCGCCCCCTGCAAGGTCGCCAAAGCACTGCGCAGAAAATTCATGTTCCCCTCAACCCGCGCGTGCTCCAGCCACTGCCCTGCCTCGGCCATCTGCCCACGCTCTACCAGCACCAGCGCCAGGCTGAACATGCCGCGAAAGTCCCCCGCTTCGGCGGCACGCCTGTACCAGCGCACTGCCCGCGCCGGGCTGGGCGCCGTAGCGATACCCTGCTCCAGGTAACGCCCATACAGGTTCATCGACTTGGCATGCCCCAGCCGCGCAGCCTTCTCGTAGCACATCAATGCCTGCGCCTGATTGGCCGGTACCCCCCGCCCGGTAGCCAGCAGGTTGCCCAGGTTATACAGGCCCCAATCCAACCCGGCATCGGCTGCGCGGGCATAGTGAACCGCAGCCTGCGCCACATTCACCTCGCCGCCCCAACCATGCTCCAGGCAACGCCCGAGCATGTTGTGCGCCATGGCGCTGCCACCCTGGGCAGCAATGCCGAACCAGCGCCGGGCCACTTCGGCATCCGCTTCGATGCCGCGGCCGTCGAGCAGGATCTGCCCGAGCAGCAACTGAGCTTCGATCACGCCCTGCCCTGCCGCCGCGAGAATCGCCTGGGCGGCCTTGCCCGGACTGTCTTCGAGCATGGCCTTGAGGCCAGCGACATCCAGCACTTCTTCACGGCGCAACTGATAGGACACGGCTCAGACCTCTGCCCAGCGGCGCAGCAGGTTATGGTAGGTGCCGGTCAATTGCAGCAACGAGGGGTGCTCGGGCACATCGGCGGTGAGTTGCTGGATGGCATTGTCCATCTCGAACAGCAACGCCCGCTGGCTGTCCTCCCGTACCAGGCTCTGGGTCCAGAAGAACGCCGCATAACGCACGCCGCGCGTCACCGGGTTGACCTTGTGCAGGCTGGTGCCCGGGTACAGCACAAGATCCCCGGCAGCCAGCTTGACCTGCTGCTCGCCATAAGTGTCCTGGATCACCAGTTCGCCGCCGTCATAGCTGTCCGGGTCGCTCAGGAAAAGCGTCGAGGACAGGTCGGTGCGCACCCGCTCCGGGCTGCCTTTTGGCTGGCGCAAGGCATTGTCGATGTGAAAGCCGAAGTTGCCACCTTCGCGGTAGCAGTTGATCAGTGGCGGGAAGACCTTGTGCGGCAGGGCCGCCGACATGAACCGTGGGGTTTTCCACAGGCGGTCGATCAGCGCGCTGCCGATTTCCTTCGCCAGCGCGTGGCCTTCTGGCAGCTGCAAGTTGTGCTTGGCCTTGGCCGACTGATAGCCGGCCGTGACCTTGCCATCGGCCCAATCGGCCTGCTCCAGGGCCTCGCGAATGCGGGCAAGCTCATTGGCGTCGAACAGGCCGGGGATATGAAGCAGCATGGCGGCGGCACCGTTAAGGAGTGTAAAGGTGGCAATGATATTGATTCCCTTTTACGCCGTACAAGCCCTTTCTTCACCCGAGACGTTTCAGCTTGATTAAACCGTAAAGAGAATTTGTAAAGATTGTAAGTTCGCAGTGAATGGTAACGAATCTCAATTGTGACCTGCAATCACTTGCATTATGATCCGCGGCCTTCACACCTTGGGGAAGGTCCATAACAATGCGTCAATACGTGCCATCTGCAGTGAGTTCTCCACGCCTGATCGTGTCCGCCATCGGCGTCGCCCTGAGCGCTTCGTCCGCCTACGCCGCCGATCCGGCTACCAACAGCGCCATCACCCTCGATGCCACCAGCGTCAATGGCAAGGCTGAACAGGCCAGCACCGATTACAAGGTCGAAAAGGCCTCCTCGCAGAAGTACACCGCGCCGTTGGTGGACACCCCACGCTCGGTTACCGTAATCCCCCAGCAAGTCATCAAGGACACCAATGCCCTGAGCCTGCAGGATGCCCTGCGCACTGTGCCAGGCATCACCTTTGGTGCAGGCGAAGGCGGCAACCCGCAAGGCGACCGCCCGTTCATTCGTGGTTTTGACGCCCAGGGTGACACCTACCTGGATGGTGTACGCGATACCGGTGCGCAGACCCGTGAAATCTTCGCCATCGAATCGGTGGAAGTGGCCAAAGGCCCCAACTCGGCCATCGGTGGCCGCGGCGCGGCAGGCGGCACCATCAACCTGGTGAGCAAGCGTGCACACCTGGGCAACTCGCTGGACGGTGCCTGGACCTGGGGCAGCGACCAGACCCAGCGCTACACCTTTGACGGCAACTACCAGTTCAGCGACACCGCTGCCGGCCGTCTCAACCTGATGACCCATGAGAGCAACGTTGCCGGCCGGGACAAGGTCAACTATGACCGCTGGGGTATCGCCCCATCCCTGGCCTTCGGCCTGGGCACGCCAACCCGCGTCAACCTTGACTACTACCACCTGGAAAGCGACGACCTGCCGGATTCGGGCATCCCGTACAGCATCCCTACCGGTGGCAGCAGCGCCCGCACCTCGGCGCACCCAAGCAAGCCGATCGACGGCGGTGACAGCGACAATTTCTACGGCCTGACCGGTCGCGACTTCCGCAAGACCCGTGTGGACATCGCTACTATCGCCGTGGAACACGACCTGAGCGACTCGTTGACCATCAAGAACACCCTGCGTCATGGCAACAGCATGCAGGATTACATCCTGACCCAGCCAGACGACAGTTTGGGCAACGTCAACAACAACGGCGTATGGCGTCGTGCCAATACCCGTGTGGGCAACACTGCCACCACCACCAACCAGACCGACCTGTTCGGTGAGTTCTTCGTGGGCGGTTTCAAGAACAGCTTCTCCACCGGGGTCGAGTTCAGCAAGGAAGACTCGGACCGCCAAAGCTACACGGTGTCGCCAAACAGCAAGCTCACCTGCACCGGCCCGGGCAATGGTGGCAGCTGTACTTCGCTGAGCGACCCGAACCCCGACGATGCCTGGGATGGCACGATCTCGCGCAACTACGCCGGCACCAAGACCAGCAGCAAGACCCGCGCAATCTACGCCTTCGACACTCTGGAGCTGACGCCTGAGTGGCTGCTGAACATGGGCCTGCGTTATGACCACTTCGATACCAAGTTCCGCACTTACGATGCCTCGGGCGCGACCGTGGTGAACAAGAACGGCGTCCCGACCAAAGGCCGCGACACCAGCGAGTTCTTCACCGGCCAATTGGGCCTGGTCTGGAAACCGGCCGAGAACGGTAGCATCTACGTGTCCTATGCCACTTCCGCCACCCCGCCCGGGGCGATGCTCGGCGAAGGTACCGAAGGCAACCCGCTGTCGGGCACCACCGACCGTGGTGGCAACATCCTGGCCAGCGACATGGAGCCGGAAGAAACCACCAACTACGAAATCGGCACCAAGTGGGACCTGCTCGACGAGCGCCTGTCGCTGGCCGCTGCGCTGTTCCGTACCGAGAAGGAAAACGCCCGTGTACAGGTGAACACCACCACCTACGAAAACGTCGGCGAAACCCGCGTGCAGGGCATCGAGCTCTCGGCCAGCGGCAAGCTCACCGACAAGTGGCAAGTGTTCGCCGGCTACACCTACCTGCAGGCCCGCCAGATCGACGGCGGCCCGCTGGGCAAGGCCAACGATGGCAACCAATTGCCAAACACGCCTAACAACAGCGCCAGCCTGTGGACCACATACTCGATCACCCCGAAGCTGACGGTCGGCGGCGGCGCCTTCTATGTGGATGACGTCTACGGCAACGTAGCCAACACCACCATGGTCGACAGCTATGTACGTTATGACGCCATGGCCGCCTACAAGCTGACCAAGAACGTCGACCTGCAACTTAACGTGCAGAACCTGGCCAACGAGGTGTATTACGACAAAGCGTTCTCCACCCACTTCGCCAACCAGGCGGCGGGCAGGACTGCATTGCTGACCACCAGCGTCCACTTCTAAAGCAGCAACCCGGAGCCCCGTTCATTCCAGTGAGCGGGGCTTTTGCGTATCAAGGCATAATGCACCCCGCGCAGGGCGCGGCAGCAACACAAGGTGAACGATGTGGTGAAGAAGACGCTGTTCCAATTGCACTGGTTCTTTGGCATCACCGCTGGCCTGGTGCTGGCCTTGATGGGTATTACCGGTGCGCTCTATTCGTTCCAGGAAGAATTGCTGCGCGCCTTCAACGCTGATGTGTTGAAGGTCGAGGTACGCGCCGAGGGCGTGCTGCCTCCGGCTGAACTGGTGCGCAGGGTCGAGGCCGCCCAAGGCGACAAAGTGTCGATGCTGTGGGTCGATGTACGCGAAGGCAACGCCGCACGGGTCTTCTTCACACCGCCGCCGGGCGAGCGCCGCGGTGAGTTGCGCTATGCCGACCCCTATACCGGAGAGCTCAAGGGCCAGGCCGCCGGGCAAGACTTCTTCAAACTGATGCTCACCCTGCACCGGTTCCTGGCCATGGGTGACACCGGCCGGCAGATCACGGGCGCCTGCACCCTGATGCTGGTGTTCTTCTGCCTCTCCGGCCTGTACCTGCGCTGGCCGCGCAAAGCCCTGAACTGGCGCACCTGGCTGACCTTCGACTGGGCCAAGAAAGGCCGCGCCTTCAACTGGGACCTGCATGCCGTAGCCGGCACCTGGTGCCTGCTGTTCTACCTTCTGTTCGCGCTGACCGGCCTGTTCTGGTCCTACGAGTGGTACCGCGAAGGCCTGAACAGGTTACTTGCCGACGCGCCTGGCGCAGGACAGCAGCACAAGCGCGGCGAAGGCCGTGGCCGCCATGGGCCGCAGAAGGTGGACAAGAACGCACCGCCGCTGGTGGTCGACTATGACGCCATCTGGGCCAACCTCAAGGACGCTGCCGGGCCAGGGCTTGCCATGTACAACCTGCGCCTGCCACCTGCTGGCGGCCAGCCCGCCAGCCTGTTCTACCTGCTCGACAGCGCCGCGCACCCACGCGCCTTCAATACCCTGACCCTGGACCCGGCCACCGGCCAGGTGAAAAACCACGACCGCTATACCGACAAGTCCTTCAAGGCCCAGCTGCTGCAAAGTGTTTATGCCTTGCACGTGGGTGAATACTTCGGCCTGCCGGGGCGGATCATCGTCACCCTCGCCAGCCTGACCATGCCGCTGTTCTTCGTCACCGGCTGGCTTTTGTACCTCGACCGCCGCCGCAAGAAGCGCCAGGTGCGTGCCGCCCGCGGCCACGTCGCCAACGCCAGCGCCAGCGGCGACAGCTGGCTGATCGGCTTCGCCAGCCAGAGCGGTTTCGCCGAGCAACTGGCCTGGCAGAGCGCCGGACAATTGCAGGCCGCAGGCTTGCCGGTGCAAGTACGTGCACTTGCCGACCTTGGCGAAGAGGACCTACGCCAGACGCGCCGCGCGCTGTTCGTGGTCAGCACGTTCGGTGACGGCGAAGCGCCTGACAGCGCCCGCGCCTTCGAGCGCAAGGTGCTGGGCCAGCCTTGGGCCCTGAACGGGCTCAGCTATGCCGTGCTGGCGCTCGGTGATCGCCAGTACCCGCACTTCTGCGGCTTTGCCCGGCGCCTGCAGGCATGGCTCGGCGAGCGAGGTGCCAGCACGGCGTTCAGCCCGGTGGAAGTGGACAACGCCGACCCGGCGGCCCTGCAGCAATGGCAGCAGGAACTGGCGCAGCTGACTGGCGCCCAACCCGTCGCTGCCTGGCAACCGCCAAGTTTCGGCAACTGGAACCTGGTCAGCCGCGATCTGCTCAATCCGGGCAGTCAAGGCCAACCGGTCTACCTGATCGGCCTGCGCCCTGAAGAGCCCGCCAGCTGGGAGGCCGGTGACCTGGTAGAAGTTCTGCCGCTCAATGGCCAGCCACGCGTGGATGCATTCCTCAGCGGCATGGCCCTCGACGCCAACGCCACTGTGCAGCTTCACGGCCTGAGCGAGACCCTCGGCCAAGCCCTGGCAGGCCGCCAGCTACCAACCCGTCGGGACCACCTGATCGGCTTGCAGCCACAAGCGCTGATCGATGCGCTGGCACCGATCGGCAGCCGCGAATACTCCATCGCCTCGATCGCCAGCGATGGTGTGCTGGAGCTGATCGTGCGCCAGGAGCGTCACCCCGACGGCAACCTTGGCCTGGGCTCTGGCTGGCTGACCGAGTACCTGCCAGTCGATGGCACCCTTGGCCTGCGCCTGCGGCGCAACAGTGGCTTCCATCTGCCCGAAAGCGCCGCGCCGATGATCCTGATCGGCAACGGCACTGGCCTTGCGGGCCTGCGCTGCCTGCTGCGGGCGCGGATCAATGCCGGCGAGCAGCGCAACTGGCTGCTGTTCGGCGAGCGTAACCGCGCGCATGACCTGCTGTGTGGCGATGAGCTGCAAACCTGGCTGGAGAGCGGCGACCTGGCACGCCTGGACCTGGCGTTCTCGCGCGATCAGGCCGAGAAGGTGTATGTGCAGGATGTATTGCTGCAGCAGGCTGAAGAGTTCAAGCGCTGGGTTGCCGATGGCGCTTATGTGTATGTCTGCGGCAGCCTGCACGGGATGGCGGCCGGTGTTGATGCGGCGCTCAAGGGCATGCTCGGTGAAGAAATGGTCGAGCAGTTGATCGAAGACGGGCGTTATCGGCGGGATGTTTACTGATCAGGGATTGAACTGACACAACTGGCCGCTGTAGGAGCGGCCTTGTGTCGCGAACGGGCCGCGAAGCGGCCCTCGATGTTTCGGCATTGATGCAACAATTGCTGGGGCCGCTCTGCGACCCTTTCGCGACACAAGGCCGCTCCTACCGGGGGCCGGTGCTGGCTCAGTGCAGCTCGAAGGTATCGGCATCCAGGTTGGCCGGGAAGCGGGTACGGTAGTTGGCAAGCTCCGCCGCCCTCAGCACGACCGTGAACACCCCGTCTGCCTCGCCCGCACTGAGCAAGCTTTCACCCTGGAAATCCAGCACCTGGCTGTCGCCGGAATACGCGAAACCCTTGCCATCGGTGCCCACCCGGTTCACCGCCGCCACGAAGCACAGGTTCTCGATACCCCGCGCCGGCAGCAGCCGGTTCCAGTGCTGGCGGCGCGCCGCCGGCCAGTTCGCGGTGTACAACAGCAGGTCGGTATCCTGGGCATCGCGGCTCCACACCGGGAAACGCAGGTCATAGCAGATCAGCGGGCGTACCCGCCAGCCCTTGATCTCGAACTGCACCTGACGCTCACCCGGGGTGTAGTGCTTATGCTCACCGGCCATGCGGAACAGGTGGCGCTTGTCGTAGTGCAGGATCTCGCCGTCCGGGCGCGCCCACAGCAAGCGGTTGCGGTGGCTGCCATCGGCGGCCTGGATGATCACGCTACCGGTAACCACTGCGTTGATGCGCTTGGCCTGAGCCTTGAGCCATTTGTAGGTCGGGCCGTTCTCGGGCTCGGCCAAGCTTTCCGATTCCATCGAAAAACCAGTGGTGAACATCTCGGGGAGGATCACCAGGTCGGCATCTCCAGCCTGGTCGAGCAACACCTCGAAATGCGCGTAATTGGCCTCGCGGTCGTGCCAGGCCAGGGCCGTTTGCACCAGGGCGATTTTCAGGTTGGGCAGTGCACTCAGATCGCGCATAGTTTTTCCGCTGCCTGACGCAGCGTCTCCTCACGTTTGGCAAAGCACAGGCGTACCAGGCGTTGCTCGGGGATGGGTTGCTGGTAGAACACCGACACCGGAATGGTCGCCACGCCGTGTTCACGGGTGAGCCAAAGGGCCATTTCGACGTCGTTCAGGTCTGGCCGGATCTGCGAATAGTCCACCAGCTGGAAATAGGTGCCGGCCGTGCGGGTAAAGCTGAAACGCGAACCGTTGAGCAGGTCGCAGAACAGGTCGCGCTTGGCCTGATAGAAACCTGGCAGTTCGTCGACATGCTGAGGGTGTTCGGCCATGAAGTCCGCGAGTGCACACTGCAGCGGTGTAACCCCGCAAAAATTGACGTACTGATGCACTTTGCGCAGCTCCGCGCTCAAGGCAGGTGGCGCGACCACGTAGCCGGTCTTCCAGCCGGTCACGTGGTAAGTCTTGCCGAACGAACTGACCACGAACGCGCGGCGGTACAGCTCTGCATGGGCCAGAACGCTGGCATGACGTACGCCATCGTAGACCAGGTGTTCATACACTTCGTCGCTGACCAGGTAGATATCGCGATCAGCGATCAGGCGCGCCAACTGGTCCAGGTCTTCAGCCGTGATCAGCGCACCACTGGGGTTATGCGGCGAATTGAGGATGACCATGCGCGTGCGCGGGCTCAGGGCATCGCTGAACTTCTGCCAGTCGATACGGAAGTCGCCATCACTGAGCTGTACGTGCACGCAGCGGCCGCCGGCAAGCGCCACGGAGGGCTCATAGCTGTCGTAACAGGGGTCGAAGACGATCACCTCGTCACCCGCGTGGATCACCGCCTGGATGGCACAGAAGATCGCCTCGGTGGCGCCCGGGGTGATGGTCACTTCCTGATCGGCATCGACCTTGGTCCCATACAGGCGCTCGACCTTGGCCGCCACCTGCTGGCGCAAGGCCGGCAAGCCGGTCATCGGCGCATACTGGTTATGCCCGGCGGACACATGGCGGCCAACCGCATCGAGCAAAGCCTGCGGGCCATTGAAGTCTGGGAAACCCTGGGAAAGGTTGAGCGCGCCCGTCTGCACGGCGAGCTGGGACATGGTGGTGAAGATGGTCGTGCCGACGTTCGGCAGTTTGCTGCGGATCATGAAGCCCTCTTTCCTGCGGGACGGAGAGCTATAAGCTACAAGCTCCAAGCCACAAGAAAAAGCGACATGTATCAGCGTCCGCTCATTCTTGCAGCTTGCGACTTGAAGTTTGCCGCTTGTCAGCGCTTGTCGCGGCGCTTCTTCTCGGCCTTCTTGTGGTGCGACATCAAGCGGCGCTTCTTGTTGACCTGGCGGTCGGTGAGGGTGTTCTTCTTGCCCTCGTACGGGTTCTCACCGCCTTTGTACTCGATGCGGATCGGCGTACCGACCAGTTTGAGCACCCGGCGGTAAGTGTTTTCCAGGTAACGCGAGTACGACTTGGGAATCTTCTCGGTCTGGTTGCCGTGGATCACGATCAGCGGCGGGTTGGCACCGCCGAGGTGGGCATAGCGCAGCTTGATGCGGCGGCCGTTGACCAGCGGTGGCTGGTGCTCACTGACGGCATCTTCGAGGATCTGCGTCAGACGGCTGGTTGGCCAGCGGGTGACCGCCGATTTGAACGCGGCCTGCACCGACTTGTACAGGTGGCCCACGCCGGTGCCGTGTAGCGCCGAGATGAAGTGGATGTCGGCAAAGTCGACGAAGAACAGCCGGCGCTCCAGCTCGGTCTTGACGTAGTCGCGCTCACCCGACTCCATGCCGTCCCACTTGTTCAGGGCGATGACGATGGCGCGGCCCGCTTCCAGGGCGAAGCCCAGCAGGTTGAGGTCGTGGTCGACCACACCCTCGCGGGCGTCCATGACGAAGATCACCACGTTGGCGTCCTTGATCGCCTGCAGCGTCTTCACCACCGAGAACTTTTCGACTTCCTCGTGGATCTTGCCGCGCTTGCGCACGCCAGCGGTGTCGATGAAGGTGTACTTCTCGTTATCGCGCTCGAACGGGATGTAGATACTGTCACGGGTGGTACCCGGCTGGTCGTAGACGACCACGCGCTCTTCGCCGAGCATGCGGTTGACCAGGGTCGACTTGCCCACGTTGGGGCGGCCGATGATGGCGATCTTGATGCCATCCTTTTCGCTCGGGCCGGGGATGCGTACCGCTTCCTCGCCTTCGGCAACCTCCTGGTCGAGGGCTTCTTCCTCAGCATCGCGAGGAATGTGGCCCAGCACCGACTCCATCAACTGATTGATGCCGCGGCCCTGCGAGCCGGCCACCGGAATGGCATTGCCCATGCCCAGCGGCGAAAACTCGGCGCGGGCGACGTCGGCGTCGATGTTGTCGATCTTGTTGGCCACCAGGATGGCCGACTTGTTCCGCTTGCGCAGGTGCTCGGCGATCATCTGGTCGGCGGCAGTCATGCCCGCGCGGGCGTCGACCAGGAACAGCACATAGTCGGCTTCTTCGATGGCCATCAGCGACTGCTCGGCCATCTTCTCGTCCATGCCCACTTCGTCACCGGTGATACCACCGGTGTCGATCAGGATGAAGGAGCGACCCTGCCAGCTGGCATCACCATACTGGCGGTCACGGGTCAGACCCGACAGGTCACCCACGATGGCATCGCGGGTTTTGGTCAGGCGGTTGAACATGGTGGATTTGCCGACGTTCGGCCGTCCCACCAGGGCGATTACGGGAACCATGCGGCTCTCCACTCTTGAATTCTTGAAAATGCAAAGGCCGCTGCAAGGCAGCGGCCGGAGTTCGGGCGGCGTGTCCTACGCCGCAACTCAAGACCTGTAGTGGCCTTGAGCATAGCTTCAGCGGATGGTCAGTGCCTCGAGCTTGCCGCTGTTGCCAAAGACATAGATGGTGTCGCCGACCACCAGGGGCCGGGCGCGCAGGCCATCGCTGTCGATACGCTCACGGCCGACGAAACGGCCGTCGACCTGGCTGAGCAGGTGCAGGTAACCTTCGAAGTCACCTACAGCCACGTAGCTGGAGAACACTTCCGGTGCCGACAATTGGCGGCGCGCCATCGAGTCGTTGGTCCACAGTGCGCTGGAAGAGCGCTCGTCGACACCCTCGACACTGCCCGAAGCTTCGCTGACATAGACGTTGCCGAAACCTTGGGCGACACCCACGTAGCTCGAGGCATCACGCTGCCACAGCACACGGCCGCTTTCCAGGTCCAGGCCCGCTACGCGGCCCTGGTAGGTGCTGACGTACAGCGTACCACCGGACAGCAGCAGGCCGCCGTCGATGTCGACCACACGGTCCAGCTCGGAACGGCCCTGCGGGATCGCCACACGGCTCTCCCACACCGGCACGCCGTTGTTGATGTCGACCGCGACCACTTTGCCGGTGGACAGGCCGGCTACAGCCAGACGGTTGGTGACGATCGGCGCACCGGTGCCCCGCAGGGTCAGTACAGCCGGGGTGCTCTCGTAGATCCAGCGGCGGTCGCCGGTAGCGGCATCGAGGCCGATCAGACGGTCGTCCTGAGTCTGCACCACCACAACGTCACCGTTGTTGGCAGGCGGCGCCAGGACTTCGCTGGTTACGCGCGAGCGCCAGCGCTCTTCACCGGTGCTGGAGTCCAGGGCAATCACTTCACCCTTGAGGGTGCCGAGCATGACCAGGCCATAGCCAACGCCGACGGCGCCGGAAACCGGCAGCTCCAGATCCTGCTTCCACACCACGTCGCCGGTAATGCGGTCGAGGGCGAAGACTTCGCCATTGACGTCGCTGGCGTAGATGCGGTCGTTCTCGATGGCTGGCACCAGGGTATTGTAAGTCTCGCCCTGGCCGTCACCGATCGAACGGCTCCACTGCTTTTTCAGTACCACTTCTTCGGTGAACTTGGTCAGCTCGGCCGGAGGCAGTTCCTTCTTGCTGTTGCTGCTGCAACCTGCGGCCAGTACGGCCAGGGTCAGCACTGCTGCTTGTTTCCAACCGATCACGTCACGCGTCCCCTTTGGCCAAGTCATCCAGCTTCAGTTGCAAGCCACCGACCGCCGCCTCATCGGACAGCGCGGCCTTGGCTTTTTCATAAGCGCTGTGGGCATCGTCGGCACGACCCAACTGCACCAGCAGGTCGCCCTTCAATTCTTCACGGCTGGCCAAAAACGCCTTGTCGGCGTCGCCGTCGAGCAGCTTGAGCGCATCTTCAGCCTTGTCCTGGGCCGCGAGCACGCGTGCCAGGCGCTGGCGCGAAATTTCGCCCAGGGTGTCGTCAGCAGGCTTGTCGAGCACATTCTTGAGCTCGGCAGCGGCGTCGTCGAGCTTGCCGCTCTCAACCGCGACCTTGGCCACGAACAGGCTGCCGTACTGGGCGTAGGCGGTACCACCGAACTCGCTCTTGAGCTTGCCGGACAGCTCCGCGACCTTGGTCGCGTCCGGCTGCCCGCTTGGCGTCAGGCTGGTTTCAAGCAGGGCCTGATACAGCTGCGATGCGCCTTGCGACTGGTTGTCCTGGTACTTGTGCCACGTGTTCCAGCCCAACACCACTACGCCAGCCAGCAGCGCACCGGTCAGCAGTGGCTTGCCGTTACGGTTCCACCAGTCCTTGACCCCTGCCAGGTCATCATCATCGGTACTCGACACCCCAATACTCCTTTTCGCCTATTCGCTTGTTGAACCGCGTTACGCCTGAGCGATCGCGGTTTCCAGGTGCTCAGCCAGAGCATCCCAGGCAATGTTCTGTTGTTCGCCCTGACCACGCAGGGGCTTGAGGCCAATCTCTTGCTTGGCCAGCTCATCGTCACCCAGGATCAGGGCGAACAACGCGCCGCTCTTGTCGGCTTTCTTGAACTGGCTCTTGAAGCTGCCGCCACCGGCGTTGACCGCCAGGCGCAGGCCCGGCAGCCGGTCGCGCAGGCTCTCGGACAAGCGCAGGCCAGCCAGCTCCGCCTGCTCGCCGAAGGCGCACAGGTAGACATCGATCTGACGGTTGATGGACGCCGGTACCTTGCCCAGGGTCTCCAGCAGCAGGATCAGGCGCTCGATACCCATGGCGAAACCAACGCCGGTGGTCGGTTTGCCACCCATCTGCTCGACCAGGCCATCGTAGCGGCCGCCTGCACAGACGGTGCCCTGGGCGCCGAGCTTGTCGGTGACCCACTCGAACACGGTCTTGCTGTAGTAGTCCAGGCCACGCACCAGCTTGGTGTTGATCACAAACGGAATGCCGGCGGCATCCAGACGGGCCTTGAGGCCCTCGAAGTGCACGCGGGAGTCTTCGTCGAGGTAGTCTTCCAGCTTCGGCGCGCCGACCAGCACCGCCTGGGTGTTCGGGTCCTTGCTGTCGAGGATGCGCAGCGGATTGCTCTTGAGGCGGCGCTGGCTGTCTTCGTCGAGTTGTTCCAGGCGCGCCGAGAGGAACTCGACCAGCGCGTCGCGGTAGCGGGCGCGGGCCTCGCTGGTGCCCAGGCTGTTCAGCTCGAGCTTGACCGCATCCTGGATGCCCAGCAGGCCCCACAGACGCCAGGTCAGCATGATCAGCTCGGCATCGATGTCCGGGCCGTCCAGGTTGAACACCTCGACGCCAATCTGGTGGAACTGACGGTAGCGGCCCTTCTGCGGGCGCTCGTGGCGGAACATCTGGCCGATGTACCACAGCTTCTGCACCTGGCCGTTGCCAGTGATGCCGTGCTCGAGCACTGCACGTACGCAGGCAGCGGTGCCTTCAGGGCGCAGGGTCAGCGAATCGCCGTTGCGGTCCTCGAAGGTGTACATCTCTTTTTCGACGATGTCGGTGACTTCACCGATGGAGCGCTTGAACAGCTCGGTGAACTCGACGATCGGCGTGCGGATCTGGCTGTACCCATAGGTGTCCAGCAGCCCGGCGACGGTGCCTTCGAAGTAGCGCCACAGCGGCGACTGCTCTGGCAGGATGTCGTTCATGCCACGGATGGCTTGCAGCGATTTGCTCACGAAAAGTCCTTACGAATCTGTGTATCAGCCGCGGGCGATCAGCGCCGCGTCGGCCTCGACCTTTTCGGCCGCTTTCTGGCGGATGAGCTTTTCCAGCTCATCGACCAGGTTGTCATTGGTCAGTTTCTGCGCCGGCTTGCCGTCGATGTAGATCAGGTTCGGCGTGCCGCCGGTCAGGCCAACGTGGGCTTCCTTCGCTTCGCCAGGGCCGTTGACCACACAACCGATCACCGCCACGTCCAGCGGTACCAGCAGGTCTTCCAGGCGCCCTTCCAGTTCGTTCATGGTCTTGACCACATCAAAGTTCTGCCGCGAGCAGCTCGGGCAGGCGATGAAGTTGATGCCACGCGAACGCAGGTGCAGCGACTTGAGGATGTCGTAGCCGACCTTCACTTCTTCGACCGGGTCGGCCGCCAGCGAAATGCGGATGGTATCGCCGATGCCTTCGGCCAGCAGCATACCGAGGCCGACGGCGGATTTCACCGTGCCGGAGCGCAGCCCACCGGCCTCGGTGATGCCCAGGTGCAGCGGCTGGATGATCTGCTTGGCCAGCAAGCGATAGGCTTCGACGGCCATGAACACGTCGGAGGCCTTGACGCTGACCTTGAAGTCCTGGAAATCCAGGCGGTCCAGGTGCTCGACATGGCGCAGTGCAGATTCGACCAGCGCCGCCGGGGTCGGCTCGCCATATTTCTTCTGCAGGTCCTTTTCCAGGGAGCCTGCGTTGACACCGATACGGATCGGGATGCCACGGTCACGAGCGGCATCGACCACAGCACGAACACGGTCCTCACGGCCGATGTTGCCCGGGTTGATACGCAGGCAGTCGACGCCCAGTTCGGCCACGCGCAACGCGATCTTGTAGTCGAAGTGGATGTCGGCGACCAGCGGTACGCTGACCAGTTGCTTGATTTTGCCGAACGCCTCGGCGGCGTCCATGTCCGGTACCGAAACACGGACGATGTCGACCCCCGCATCGACCAGGCGCTGGATCTGGCCAACGGTGGCGGCGACATCATTGGTGTCGGTGTTGGTCATGCTCTGCACCGCGATGGGGGCATCACCACCCACCGGCACATTGCCGACCCAGATTTTGCGGGATTCGCGACGTTTGATCGGAGATTCGCCGTGCATGACTTACTGTCCCAACTTCAGGCGAGCGGTTTCGCCACTGGTGAACGGGGCAACATCGACGGCCTGGCCGTTGTAGCTGACCTGGGCGCCGCGGGCAAAGCCCAGGCGCACCGCGAACGGCGGCTTGCCGGTCAGCTCGAGGTTGTCGCCCTTGCGCTTGATGGCGCTGAACAGCACCTTGCCGTTGCCATCGGACACCTGGGTCCAGCAATCGGCGGTGAACTGGATTGCAACCTTGGCGCTGCCGGCCGGCACGGCGGCAGGCTCGGTGGCAATGGCCGGCACGCTGGCGGCAGGCGCCACAGGGGCGGCCTGGGCTACGGTGGCGGCTGGCGTGGCTGGTGCAGCAGGTGCTGCCGTTGTCGGCGCAGGCGCTTCAGCCTGTGCAGGCGCCTGCTGGACCGGCGCGGCTGCTGCGGCAGCCGGGGCGGCCTCGCTGCTGGCCTCGGCAACCGGCTCGGCAGGTGCCTGCTCCAGCGGCAGCGGCGCGCTTTCGCCCTGCTGGCCTAAGGTAACAGCCTGGTCTTCAGGCTCATCCAGCGGGTGGATCTGGGTGGTACCGTCGGCGCTTTCGACCTCGACATGCTCCAGGGCGATATTGGCCAGGTCCTTGCCGCGCAGGCTGCCCTGGTCCTGCCACCACAGGAAGCTGCCACCGACCACCGCAACCAGCAGCAACAGGCTGACACCGCGCAGGATGTTGTGCGAAAGGCGCACCGGCTCTTCGATGCGGCCCAGTGAATGTACGTCGCTGCCCTTGGCATGGGTGCCGGTGTACTGGTCGAAGGCCTCGACCAGCGGCGCCTGGTCCATGTCCATCAGCTTGGCATAGGCACGGATGTAGCCACGGGCGAAGGTATGCCCTGGCAGCTTGTCGAAGGCACCGGTTTCCACGTGGTTCAGCGAACTTACAGTGAGGTTGAGCTTGCGGGCCACCTCGGCTTGCGACCACTCCCGTCTTTCGCGGGCCTGGCGCAACAATTCACCGGGGTTCTGGCCAGTCGCTGCTGCTACTTCGGGATGCGCGGCTTTCATCGTTGCTCCGACAGGTATTGCTGATATTCCGGCGTACCGGGATAAAGTCGTTGTAATTGCTGGCCCAGTTCGGCCTGTGTGCCTTGCTCGTCGAACACCCGGGCAAGACGGCTACCCAGCAGGAGGCTACGGGCATTGTGATCGCTCAACTGGCTGAAACGATCGTAGAAACCCCGTGCCGGCACATAATGCCTGTTTTCGTAGGACAACTCAGCCATTTCCAGCAACGCCCTGGGTTGCCGCTGGTTGAGTTGCAGGGCCTTGCTCAGATACGCCTGCGCCTGGTCACGGTTGCCGAGTTTCAGGGCTGTCAGGCCAAGGTTCTCGTAGACGCGCGAACGTTCAGGATACAGGGTATCGGCGCTGGCCAGGCGAAACATCTGCTCGGCTTCGGCAAAACGCTGCTGAGCATATAGGAAACTGCCGTAATTGTTGCGAATTCGCGTGTCGCCGGGGCTTGCCGACAACGCTTTCTTGAAGTGTTCCTCAGCCAGCGCAGCTTCACCTTCGGCCTGAAACACCAGGGCCAAGGCTGCGTGAGCATCGCCATCCTTGGCATCGAGCACCAGTGCCTTGCCCAACGGAGCCTTGGCCTGCTCGGTCAAACCTTGTTGCAAATAGCCAAGCCCAAGCTGCACATAGGCACGCCCCGCCTCCACTCGCCCCTGTCGAGTTGCCAGTGGGTCATTCGCACCACCCGACACGCAGCCGGCCAGCAGCGAAAGCGCAAGGATCGACAGCGCGGCGCGCAGGCTCATGGCGGGCCCGGACTCAGTGGCGCACGGCGCTGTCTTGCAGCTCGGCGTCGGCAGACAGCTGACGTACGGCGATGTAGCGCTCGCTGCGGCGGGTACGGTCATTGACCTGGCCGACCAGCTGGCCACAGGCGGCATCGATGTCATCGCCACGGGTGGTACGGGTGGTGACGTTGAAGCCACCGTGGTGCAGCAAGTCCTGGAAGCGGCGAATAGCGTTGTTGCTAGGGCGCTCGTAACCGGAATGCGGGAACGGGTTGAACGGGATCAGGTTGATCTTGCACGGTACATCGCGCAGCAGTTCGATCATCTGCGCGGCATGCTCGGGCTGGTCGTTGACGTCCTTGAGCAAGGTGTACTCGACCGTCAGCACGCGCTTGCCACCCAAGGTGGCCATGTAGCCCATGCACGACTCCAGCAACATCTTCAGCGGGTACTTCTTGTTGATCGGCACCAGCTGATTGCGCAGCTCGTCGTTCGGCGCATGCAGCGAAAGAGCGAGGGACACATCGATGTGCTTGGCCAGTTCGTCGATCATCGGTACCACGCCGGAGGTGGACAAGGTGACGCGACGCTTGGAAATGCCATAGCCCAGATCATCCATCATGATCTTCATGGCTGCGATGACATTGTCGAAATTCAGCAGAGGCTCGCCCATGCCCATCATGACCACGTTGGTAATCGCGCGGTCGATCTTGGCCGGGACGGTCCCGAAGGATTTGTTGGCAAGCCACACCTGGCCGATCACTTCGGCGGCGGTGAGGTTGCTGTTGAAGCCTTGCTTGCCGGTGGAGCAGAAACTGCAGTCCAGGGCGCAGCCGGCTTGCGACGAAACGCACAGAGTACCGCGATCGTCGGTTGGGATGTAGACGGTCTCGACGCAGCTGCCGGAGGCAACGCGGATCACCCATTTGCGGGTGCCGTCTGCGGAAATGTCTTCACTGACCACTTCCGGAGGACGAATTTCGGCAACAGCCTCGAGCTTTTCGCGCAAGGCCTTGCCGACGTTCGTCATGGCGGCGAAATCATCGACGCCAAAATGGTGAATCCATTTCATCACCTGGCCGGCACGGAAGCGCTTCTCCCCAATAGAGTCGAAGAATTGTTCCATTTCCGGCTGGGTCAGGCCCAACAGGTTGATTTTGCCAGTAGATGTCGTCATGGATTCACCCTCACCCGTAAGCTTTCGCTTAGCGAGTGGTTACCTCGGTAGCAGCGAAGAAGTAAGCGATTTCGCGAGCAGCAGCAGCTTCGGAGTCCGAACCGTGAACGGCGTTGGCGTCGATCGACTCGGCGAAGTCAGCACGGATGGTGCCGGCAGCAGCTTCTTTAGGGTTGGTGGCGCCCATCAGCTCACGGTTCAGAGCGATGGCGTTTTCGCCTTCCAGAACCTGAACGACAACCGGGCCGGAAGTCATGAAGGCAACCAGGTCACCGAAGAAGCCGCGCTCGCTGTGCTCAGCGTAGAAACCTTCGGCTTCGGCTTTGGACAGTTGCTTGATTTTCGAAGCAACGATTTTCAGGCCGGCGTCTTCGAAGCGAGTGGTGATCTTGCCGATGACGTTTTTGGCAACTGCGTCAGGCTTGATGATCGAGAAAGTACGTTGAACAGCCATGGAAAACTCCAGAATATGAGTGTTGCGAAAAATTAAACCCGCGAATTATACGCGGGTTCCAGGGGATTGCCTAACCTGCAGCGCCACGCTTAGTCGGCTTCGTCTATCCAGGCCGCCTGGATGGCCTCGAGCACTTTCTCACCGCCGCGTGACGGATCGTCGCTGAATTCTGGCAAGGCCAGCACCCAGCGATGCAGATCGACGAAATTCACATAACGAGGATCGACTTCCGGCTTGCTTTCTGCAAGCTGGATAGCGATCTCAAGTACATCAACCCATTTCAGACTCATTGAAAAATCCTCAGTGGGGCGCTTCGGCAGCGTGGTTGAGCGAGTATTTGGGGATCTCGATGGTCAGGTCCTGATCACCGACGACCACCTGGCAGCCGAGACGCGATTGCGCCTCCAGGCCCCAGGCCTTGTCCAGCATGTCCTCTTCGAGTTCGTCCGCTTCTTCAAGCGAGTCGAAACCCTTGCGCACGATGCAGTGGCAGGTGGTGCAGGCCTTTACGCCACCGCAGGCGCTTTCCATCTCGATGTGATGGTCGTGGGCCAGCTCCAGGATATTGGTCCCGGGCTCGACCTCCACGCTCAGCCCCTCTGGGCAGAACTTCTCATGCGGCAGGAATGTCACCAGCGGCATCGGTTACTCCTCGATCTCATTCAGGTTGCGCCCGGCCAGTGCGGCTTTGACCGTCGAATCAAGGCGACGGGCGGCAAATGCATCGGTCACCTGCGACAAACGCTTGGTCTGTTGCTCGATGGCAGGGCCATCGGTGCCGGTCAGCAAATCACGTAGTTCTTGCATCTGGAACTCGATGGCTTCGCGCTCTTCACTGCTGAGCAGTCGCTCGCCATCAGCATCCAGGGCTCCCTGGACAGCTTCAAGCAGGCGCTCGCCGTCGACCTGGTGTTCACGAAGCTGACGCGCCTGCTTGTCGGAGCCTGCGTGCTCGAAGGAGTCCTTGAGCATGCGTGCGATCTCACCGTCGGTCAGGCCGTAGGACGGCTTGACCTGGATACTGGCTTCTACGCCGGAACCCAGCTCACGGGCCGCGACGCTGAGCAAACCGTCGGCATCGACCTGGAAGGTCACGCGGATTTTCGCAGCACCGGCAACCATGGCCGGAATACCACGCAGCTCGAAACGCGCCAGCGAACGGCAGTCGCTGATCAGCTCGCGCTCACCCTGCAGAACGTGAATCATCATGGCCGACTGGCCATCTTTATATGTGGTGAATTCCTGCGCGCGGGCCACCGGAATGGTGGTGTTGCGCGGGATCACCTTTTCCATCAACCCCCCCATGGTCTCAAGACCAAGGGACAGCGGAATGACGTCGAGCAGCAGCAGTTCACCGCCTTCGCGGCGGTTGCCGGCCAGGGTGTCAGCCTGGATGGCGGCGCCGATGGCTACCACCTGGTCGGGGTCGATCGAGGTCAGCGGGGTACGGCCGAACAGCGTACCTACTGCTTCACGCACACGCGGTACGCGGGTCGAACCACCCACCATGACCACCGCACCCACTTCATCCAGCTCGACGCCACTGTCGCGCACGGCGCGGCGGCAGGCCTTGAGGCTACGGGCAATCAGCGGCTCGATCATGGCCTCGAAAGCGGCGCGGCTGAGCTCGCCCTGCCAGGCGCCATGGCGAACACTGACCACGTCGGTGTCGGTCAGGGCCTCCTTGGCGGCGCAGGCGGCCTGGAGCAGCTGGCGCTGGGTAGCAGGGTCGAGGTCGGCGGACAGGCCGGCCTGCTCGATGATCCAGCTGGCAATGGCGTGATCGAAGTCATCGCCCCCCAGGGCGGTGTCACCACCGGTGGCAAGCACTTCGAACACACCTGCAGTCAGGCGCAGGATGGAAATATCGAACGTACCGCCGCCCAGGTCATAGATGGCCACCAGGCCTTCGGCATTCTGGTCCAGGCCATAGGCCACGGCAGCAGCGGTCGGCTCATTGAGCAGGCGCAGTACGCTCAGCCCAGCCAGTTTGGCTGCGTCCTTGGTCGCCTGACGCTGGGCATCGTCGAAATAGGCCGGCACGGTGATCACCGCGCCCACCAGCTCGCCGCCCAAGGTCGCCTCGGCGCGCTCGCGCAGCACCTTGAGGATATCGGCGGACACTTCCACCGGGCTCTTCGGCCCCTGGACAGTATCGATGAACGGCATGTGCGACTCGCCGCCAATGAAGCGATACGGCAGCTGTTCACCCAGTTGCTTGACGTCGGCCAGGCCACGCCCCATCAGGCGCTTGACCGACAGCACGGTGTTCAGCGGGTCGCTGGCGGCAGCTTCACGCGCTGCCAGGCCGACCTCATTGTGGCCCGCCAGATAGCGCACTGCGGAGGGCAGAATGACGTTGCCCTGCGCATCGGGCAGGGGTTCACTGCGACCGCTGCGCAGGGCAGCGACCAGAGAATTGGTAGTACCCAAGTCAATGCCCACCGCCAGGCGACGCTGGTGCGGCTGGGGGGTTTGACCGGGTTCGGCGATCTGCAGTAGGGCCATGCTTATCTGAATACCTTAGGCGTCATCACGGGCAACGCCGGGTTAATCGTCGAGGCGCTCTTCTAGTTGGCGCACTTCCTGGGCGAGCTTGTCGAGGAACTGCATGCGGCGCATCAGGCGCTCGGCCTTGTCGCGCTCGGCAGGCACATCCCAGCAGGCGGCAAAATCCTCGTTGAGCTGTTCCTGAGCAGCCCTCAGGCGCTTCTTGAACACGGCGACACCGTCGAGGTCGGCTTCGTCCTGCAGCTCTTCGAGTTCCTCGCGCCACTGCATTTGCTGCAGCAGGAAGTCAGGGTCGTGGACCGTGACTTCCTGAGGCACCTCGTGGCCACCGATGGCCAGCAAATAGCGTGCACGGCGCGGGGCACTGCGCAGGGTCTGGTAGGCGTCGTTGAGGGCGGCGGATTTTTCCAGCGCTACCCGCTGCTCACGCTCGGAAGCGTCGGCGAAGCGGTCAGGATGAACCTCGCGGGCCAGCTCGCGATAGCGAGTGGCCAGCTTGTCGAGGTCCAACCGGAAGCACGGCTGGAGGTCGAACAGAGCGAAATGACAAGGAGTACCCACAGCCAGCCTCAGACGTTGAAGCTTTCGCCGCAGCCACACTCACCGCGTACGTTGGGGTTGTTGAACTTGAAGCCTTCGTTCAACCCTTCCTTGACGAAATCCAGCTCAGTGCCGTCAAGGTAAACCAGGCTCTTGGGATCGATGATCACCTTGACGCCATGGTTCTCGAACACGGTGTCCTCGTCCGCCAGTTCATCGACGAACTCCAGCACGTAGGCCAGGCCCGAGCAACCGGTGGTGCGCACGCCCAGGCGGATGCCCTCGCCCTTGCCGCGCCCTTCGAGGGAACGCCGCACGTGGTTGGCGGCGGCTTCTGTCATGCTGATAGCCATCGGTACTTTTTCCTCAACGTCGGTTACTTCGCAACAGGCGACTTAGATCAAGCCTTTCTTCTGCTTGTAATCGCGAACGGCTGCCTTGATGGCATCCTCGGCGAGTACCGAGCAGTGGATCTTGACCGGCGGCAACGCCAGTTCTTCAGCCAGCTGAGTGTTCTTGATGGTTTCAGCTTCGTCCAGGGTCTTGCCCTTCATCCACTCGGTGGCGAGGGAGCTGGAAGCGATGGCCGAACCGCAGCCGTAAGTCTTGAACTTGGCATCTTCGATGATGCCTTGCTCGTTGACCTTGATCTGCAGACGCATCACGTCACCGCACGCTGGGGCGCCGACCATGCCGGTACCGACATCCGGGTCCTCGGCATTCATCTTGCCGACGTTACGTGGGTTTTCGTAGTGGTCGATGACCTTTTCACTGTATGCCATGGTGCAATTCCTTCCTCATCAGGGAGCCGCTCTTGCCGGCGACTGCTTAGTGGGCGGCCCACTCGATCTTGGAGATGTCAACGCCGTCTTTGTACATGTCCCACAGCGGCGACAGCTCACGCAGTTTGTTTACAGCCTCGCAGACTTTCTGCGCGGCGTAGTCGACTTCTTCTTCGGTGGTGAAGCGGCCGAAGGAGAAGCGGATCGAGCTGTGCGCCAGCTCGTCGTTACGGCCCAGAGCGCGCAGTACATACGACGGCTCGAGCGAAGCGGAGGTGCAGGCCGAACCGGACGATACCGCGATGTCCTTGAGCGACATCAGCAGCGACTCGCCTTCGACATAGTTGAAGCTCAGGTTCAGGTTGTGCGGTACGCGGGCAGTCTGGCTACCGTTGACATACAGCTCTTCGAGGTCCGAGACCTGCTTGAAGAAGCGGTCGCTCAGGGCCTTGATGCGCTGGTTTTCAGCGGCCATTTCCTGCTTGGCAATGGCGAATGCTTCGCCCATGCCGACGATCTGGTGGGTCGGCAGGGTGCCCGAACGCATGCCGCGCTCATGGCCACCGCCATGGATGATCGCTTCCAGACGCACGCGAGGCTTGCGGCTGACGTACAGCGCGCCAATGCCTTTCGGGCCGTAGGCCTTGTGCGCGGAGAACGACATCAGGTCGACTTTCAGCTTTTGCAGGTCGATTTCCACCTTGCCGGCCGACTGGGCGGCGTCAACGTGGAACAACACGCCGCGCGAACGGGTCAGTTCACCGATGGCGGCGATGTCGTTGATCGAGCCGACTTCGTTGTTGACGTGCATCAGCGAGACCAGAATGGTGTCGTCACGCAGCACCGCCTCGACCTGGGCCGGGGTGACGATGCCGTCTTCGCCTGGCTCGAGGTAGGTGACTTCGAAACCTTCACGCTCGAGCTGGCGAGCGGTATCCAGGACCGCCTTGTGCTCGATCTTGGAGGTGATGATGTGCTTGCCTTTGGACTGATAGAAGTGCGCCACGCCTTTGATGGCGAGGTTGTCGGACTCGGTAGCACCGCTGGTCCAGACGATCTCGCGCGGGTCGGCGTTGATCAGCTCGGCAACCTGGCGACGGCCGTTTTCGACCGCTTCCTCGGCTTTCCAGCCAAACACGTGGGAGCGCGAAGCCGGGTTACCGAAGTTACCGTCGACCAGCAGGCAGTCGGCCATCTTCTGGGCGACACGGGGATCGACCGGCGTGGTCGCGGAGTAATCGAGGTAGATCGGCAACTTCATTGAGTATCTCCTATCAGGCGGTGGCGTCGCTCGTCGCACTGTTAATAAAGGTCAGTCGACGGCGGACGTCTCAATCTTGTCCAGCTGGGCAGAACGGCCTGCGACACGACGCAGGTCCTGGCGTTGGGCGACTTCCTGCACCTCACGGCGCATGACGAGGTCGGCCAGGCTGATGCCATTGAGGAATTCGTGGATCTGCTGGCTGAGGTCGCACCACAGGTGGTGGGTCAGGCAGGTGTCACCGGCATGGCAATCCCCAAGGCCCTGGCAACGGGTGGCATCGACCGACTCGTTGACCGCGTCGATGACTTGGGCCACCTGGATGGTTTCCATGCCACGGGACAGCTGGTAACCACCGCCTGGGCCGCGCACGCTGGATACCAGGCTGCTGCGGCGCAGCTTGGCGAACAGCTGCTCCAGATAAGAGAGGGAAATGCCCTGGCGCTCGGAAATGTCGGCCAAAGACACAGGCCCATGCTGCGCGTGCAAGGCCAGGTCAAGCATGGCTGTCACGGCGTATCGGCCTTTGGTAGTCAGTCGCATGGCTAATGGTTACCACGGGAGTTACAGGATGTGAGCGAGTATGCTATTCCCGAGCATTTAAGTCAACTATTAGACCTACTGCTTTAGTCGGGTTTGCATCTGGGAGGCGGGCGCGATTGTAGCAGCAAAGGGGCGTGAGCACACGCCCCACATGCCAGTATGACCTCCCTGCGGCGCGATCAATGCGACCGAGCGTCGCGCGGGGCAACTGCCGAGATCTCGCTGAAGTCATCTTCGGGCAGGGCCGGCAGCTCTTTGGCGCAGTAGTCACTGCCCATTTTGGTCAATGCGCCACACATGCCTTCCAGCCGCTCGTCGACAGCCTGCAGGTGGTCGAGCATCTGGCCGATGGCACGCGCCACCGGGTCAGGCATGTCGCCACTGACGCCGTAGGCATCGAAGCCGATCTTTTCGGCCATGGCCTTGCGCCTGGCCTCGACTTCGCTGTCTTCGCTCTTGACGATGATCCGCCCCGGAATGCCGACCGCCGTGGCACCTGCCGGCACCGCCTTGGTCACCACTGCATTGGAGCCGATCTTGGCCCCGGCACCGACGGTGAACGGGCCGAGCACTTTGGCCCCTGCCCCCACCACTACGCCGTTTTCCAGGGTCGGGTGACGCTTGCCCTTGTTCCAGCTGGTGCCACCCAGGGTCACGCCTTGGTAAAGAGTGACGTCGTCGCCGATCTCGGCGGTTTCGCCGATCACGATACCCATGCCGTGATCGATGAAGAAGCGCCTGCCGATGGTCGCGCCGGGATGGATCTCGATACCAGTCATCCAGCGGCCAAAATTCGACACCAGGCGAGCCAGCCATTTGAAATCGCGCTTCCACAAGGCATTGCCCAGGCGATGCAACCAGATGGCATGCATGCCCGGGTAGCAGGTCAGCACCTCGAAGGCATTGCGTGCCGCCGGGTCCCGATGGAAAACGCTCTGGATATCTTCACGCAGACGTTCGAACATCTGTCAGTCCTTCCTTTTATGCGGCTCGCCCCGTGCGACCTTCTGGGTCTCGGTGAGGATACCGCGCAAAATGCTCATTTCCGGACGTTCCACCGAGCTGCGCCCGTACAGCCGGCGCAGGCGCGCCATCAGGTGCTTGGGCTTTTCGGGGTCAAGGAAGCCGATGTCCACCAGGGTTTTTTCCAGGTGTTCATAGAACAGCTCCATTTCGTCCATGGTCGCCAGCTCGCTGGCGTCGACCTTTTCGACTCTCTGCGCCGTGCCTTCAACCGCCAGCCAGGCCATGCGCACCTCATAGGCGAGCACCTGGACCGCAGCGGCCAGGTTCAACGAGCTGAAGTCGGGGTTCGAGGGAATGTGCACGTGAAAGTGACATCGCTGCAGTTCTTCGTTGGTCAGGCCGGCGTGCTCACGCCCGAACACCAAGGCGATCTCCTCACCGCCGACGGCATGCTCCACGGCCTTGGCCCCGCATTCACGGGGGTCGATCAACGGCCAGGGAATACTGCGCTCACGGGCACTGGTGCCCATGACCAGGCTGCAGCCGACCAACGCTTGCTCGAGGCTGTCGACCACCTGGGCACCGGCCAGCACATCGTCGGCACCGGAAGCACGCGCACTGGCGTCTGCGGCGGGGAACTCTTTTGGCTGCACCAGCACCAGACGCGACAAGCCCATGTTTTTCATGGCTCGCGCAGCGCCGCCGATGTTGCCGGGGTGGCTGGTATTGACCAGAACAACACGAATATTTTGCAGCAAGGTGTTGTGCTCACAGATGCGGGTTTTGGGGGTTCGATCTTACAGAACCGACCAGCGTAACGCCATGAAAGCAAATGTGACACTTCTGCCGCCAAACTTTTCTGCTAGAATGTTCGGCTTTCTTCTTTAACATCTCCAGGTGACCCGCCCATGCAGCCTATGCTGAATATCGCCCTGCGCGCCGCTCGCAGCGCCAGTGAACTGATTTTCCGCTCCATCGAACGCCTGGATAGCATCAAGGTGGACGAGAAAGAGGCTAAGGACTACGTTTCCGAGGTTGATCGCGCCGCCGAGCAGAAGATCGTCGACGCACTGCGCAAGGCCTACCCGAACCACTCCATTCAGGGTGAAGAGACGGGCATGCACGCGGGCACCGGCGAAGAAGGCAAGGACTACCTGTGGATCATCGACCCACTGGACGGTACCACCAACTTCCTGCGTGGCATCCCGCACTTCGCCGTCAGCATTGCCTGCAAATACCGTGGCCGCATTGAACACGCCGTCGTTCTCGACCCGGTACGCCAGGAAGAATTCACCGCCAGCCGTGGCCGTGGCGCCCAGCTCAATGGCCGTCGCCTGCGCGTCAGCTCGCGCACCAGCCTGGACGGCGCCCTGCTGGGCACCGGCTTCCCGTTCCGTGACAGCCAGATGGCCGACCTGGACAACTACCTGGGCATGTTCCGCGCTCTGACTGGCCAGACTGCCGGCATCCGCCGCGCTGGTTCCGCCAGCCTGGACCTGGCCTACGTGGCCGCCGGCCGCTTCGACGCCTTCTGGGAGTCGGGCCTGTCCGAATGGGACATGGCAGCGGGCGTGCTGCTGATCCAGGAAGCGGGCGGCCTGGTGAGCGACTTCAACGGTGGCCACGATTTCCTCGACAAAGGTCACATCGTTGCCGGCAACATCAAGTGCTTCAAGGCTGTGCTGACCGCTATCCAGCCGCACCTGCCAGAGCACATGAAGCGCTAAGCGCAGATTGCAGGCACAAAAAAAGCACCGGCGAGGTGCTTTTTTTGTGCCTGCAATATTATTGCTGCCCGGCTTCACTCAGGATCAGCTTGCCGTTCTTGTCCAGCGGGATGGTCGAGCCCGGCTCGCGTTCCATCTTCACCTTACCGACCTGGTCACCGATTGAGTAGGTCACGTTGTAACCAACGACCTTCTCACTGACATCGTTGACCGTGCTGCAACGGGTCTGCGTAGTGGTGTAGGTATCACGCTCCTGCATGCCCTCCTGCACCTTGTTGCCGGCATAGCCACCACCGACCGCACCGGCCACGGTGGCGATTTTCTTGCCTGTACCACCACCGATCTGGTTACCCAGCAAGCCGCCCGCCAAAGCGCCAACAACGGTACCGGCAATCTGGTGCTGGTCCTTGACCGGCGCCTGACGCGTCACGGCCACGTCCTTGCACACTTCGCGAGGGGTTTTCACCTGCTGCTTGATCGGCTGCACGTCGGTGACCTGGGCGTATTCGGGGCCTTTGTTCACCAAGCTGTAGGTCGCCACAGCACCTCCGGCAGTAACACCGACAGCACCCAGTACCGCACCCACCAGCATTGATTTATTCACTTGAACCTCCTGATTCATACCCGCGGGGTAAACCCGCCTGCTCCCAGCCTTGGAGCAAAAAAAAAGGCGCGAGTTCAACACTCGCGCCTTTTCGATCGCCGAACGGCTAGGGCTATGCCTTAAGGACGATCATCCACACCGTCGGTCTTGGCCGGTGGAATCAGGTCTTCGCTGTTCAGGTTCAGCCAGATCAGCACCACGTTGGCGATGTAGATCGAGGAGTAGGTACCCGCCATGACACCGATGAACAGGGCCAGGGAGAAGCCGAACAGGTTGTCACCGCCAAAGAGCAGCAGTGCGCCGATTGCCAGCAGGGTCGAAACGGAAGTGGCTACGGTGCGCAGCAGGGTCTGCGTGGTGGAGATGTTGATGTTCTCGATCAGCGAGGCCTTGCGCATCACGCGGAAGTTCTCACGTACCCGGTCGAACACCACGATGGTGTCGTTGAGCGAGTAACCGATGATCGCCAGCACCGCCGCCAGCACCGTCAGGTCGAAGGTGATCTGGAAGAACGACAGGATACCCAGCGTCACCACCACGTCATGGATCAGCGAGATGATCGCGCCCACAGCGAACTTCCACTGGAAGCGGAAGGCCAGGTAGATGAGGATGCCGCCCAGCGCCAAGAGCATGCCGAGGCCACCCTGGTCACGCAGCTCTTCACCCACCTGCGGGCCGACGAACTCGACGCGCTTGACCGTCGCCGGGTTGTCGCCGCCAACCTTCTGCAGCGCTTCGGCCACCTTGTTACCCAGCATCGGGTCATCGCCAGGCATGCGCACCAGCAGGTCGGTGGTAGCACCGAAGCTCTGTACCACGGCTTCGTTGAAGCCGGATTCGACCAGCTCGGAGCGCACTGCATTCAGGTCGGCCGGGCGCTCGTAGGTCAGCTCGATCAGCGTACCGCCGGTGAAGTCCAGGCCGAAGTTCAGGCCCTTCTGCCACCAGCTGAACAATGCCAGCACGGTAAGGAGCACGGTTACGGCGAACGCAACATTGCGCACGCCCATGAAATTGATGGTTTTCATCGTCGCTCCCTCAAACCCACAGCTTCTTGATGTCACGCCCGCCACAGGTCAGGTTGACCAGCGCACGGGTCATCATGATGGCGGTGAACATCGAGGTGAAAATCCCGAGGGACATGGTGACGGCAAAGCCCTTGACCGGCCCGGTACCCATGGCGAAGAGGATGCCGCCGACCAGCAGTGTGGTCAGGTTGGCATCGACGATCGCCGAATATGCGCGGTTGAAGCCTTCATGAATCGCGCGCTGCACCGACATGCCCGCAGCGATCTCTTCACGGATACGCGAGAAGATCAGTACGTTGGCGTCGACCGCCATACCCATGGTCAGCACGATACCGGCGATACCCGGCAAAGTGAGGGTGGCACCCAGCAGCGACATCAATGCCAGCAGCAAGACCATGTTGCCCGCCAGGGCAATGGTGGCCAGCACACCGAACGCGCGGTAGATGGCGATGATGAACAGCGAGACGAACAGCATGCCCCACAGCGACGCATCGATACCCTTGGTGATGTTGTCGGCACCCAGGCTCGGGCCGATGGTACGTTCCTCAGCGAAGTACATCGGCGCGGCCAGGCCACCGGCACGCAGCAGCAGGGCCAGTTCGGACGATTCACCCTGGCCGTCAAGGCCGGTGATGCGGAACTGGCTGCCCAGCGGCGACTGGATGGTCGCCAGGCTGATGATCTTCTTCTCTTCCAGGAAGCTCTGCACCGGCACGTCTTTCTCGACGCCGTTGACCGTCTGCTTGACGTAGCGGGTGACCGGCTTCTGCTCGATGAAGATCACCGCCATGCTGCGCCCGACGTTGCTGCGGGTCGCGCGGCTCATCAGCTCGCCACCGTGGCCGTCGAGGCGAATGTTCACCTGCGGGCGACCATGCTCGTCGAAGCTGGCCTGGGCGTCGGTGACCTGGTCACCGGTGATGATCAGGCCACGCTCGACCTGGGCGGAGCGGCCGCCCTCACGGAACTCGAAGACCTCGGTAGTAGCCCTGGACGCGCCCGGCTCGGCACCGAAGCGGAACTCCAGGTTGGCCGTCTTGCCGAGGATACGCTTGGCTTCGGCAGTGTCCTGCACGCCTGGCAGCTCGACCACGATGCGGTTGGCGCCCTGGCGCTGAACCAGCGGCTCGGCGACGCCCAGCTCGTTGACGCGGTTGCGCACGGTGGTGAGGTTCTGCTTGATCGAGTATTCGCGGATCTCGGCGACTTTCGCCTGAGTCAGCGCCAGACGCAGCACGGCGGTTTCATTACGCTCGCTGGTGGTCAGGTCGAAATCACTGAAATTCTTGCGGATCAGGGCACGTGCCTGTTCGCGGGTGGCATCGTCAGCGAAGCCCAGCATGATGCCGCCATCCTGCTGAGGCAGGCTGCGGTAGCGGACGCGCTCTTTGCGCAGCAAGGTCTTGACCTCGCCTTCGTAGACTTTCAGGCGGGCGCTCATGGCTTTGTCCATGTCCACTTCCAGCAGGAAGTGCACACCACCGGACAGGTCCAGGCCCAGCTTCATCGGGCTTGCACCCAGGTTACGCAGCCATTGCGGAGTGGTCTGGGCCAGGTTCAGGGCCACGACATAATCATCGCCCAGTGCCTTGCGCACTACATCCTTGGCTGGCAGTTGGTCTTCCTGATTGGTCAGGCGCACCAGCGCGCTGCCCTTCTCACCCAGGCTTGCACCCTTGACGGTGATACCGGCTTCGGTCAGCGCCTTGCTGACGCGGTCGAGGTCGGACTGGTTCACCTGCAGCGCCGAGCTGGCACCGCTGATCTGCACCGCCGGGTCATCCGGGTAGAGGTTGGGAGCGGAATAAATAAAACCGATCGCCAGTACCAACACGATCAGTGCGTATTTCCACAGAGGGTATTTGTTCAGCATCACGCCGCCCGTTCAAGACGCGGGGCGCGTTGCGCGCCCCGACTGGAAAAAAAACCGGTAACTCAGATAGCCTTGAGCGTACCTTTTGGCAGGGTCGCGGCAATGGCGCCCTTCTGGAACTTCAGCTCGACGGTGTCGGACACTTCCAGAACCACGAAATCATCGGAAACCTTGACGATCTTGCCAGCGATGCCGCCGTTGGTGACAACTTCATCACCTTTTTGCAAGTTGCTCAGCAGGTTCTTCTGCTCTTTGGCACGCTTGGCCTGCGGGCGCCAGATCATCAGGTAGAAGATGACCAGGAAACCGACCAGGAAAATCCACTCGAAGCCGGTGCCGGCTGGGCCAGCGGCGGGTGCAGCAGCGTCCGCATAGGCGGCGGGGATCAAGAAGCTCATTAGGCACTCCAGTTGCTTAAGTTTTAATTAGATGGTGCGAACAATCAGTCCAAAGGCGGCACAGGCAGCCCGCGCTTGGCATAGAAGGCGTCGACGAAGGCGGCCAATTTACCCTGTTGAATAGCCTCGCGTAAACCGGCCATCAAGCGCTGGTAATGGCGCAAGTTGTGGATGGTATTCAGCATGCTGCTCAACATTTCGCCGCACTTGTCCAGGTGATGGAGATAAGCGCGGGAGAAGTTCGTGCAGGTGTAGCAATCACAGGTCGGATCCAGCAGCGAATCATCGTGGCGATGGAACGCGTTGCGGATCTTGATCACCCCTGTATCGACGAACAGATGGCCGTTGCGCGCGTTACGCGTCGGCATCACGCAGTCGAACATGTCGACGCCGCGGCGCACACCCTCAACGAGATCTTCGGGTTTGCCTACCCCCATAAGGTAACGAGGTTTGTCAGCAGGCATCTGTGCCGGCAGGTAATCCAGCACCTTGATCATTTCGTGCTTGGGCTCGCCCACCGACAGGCCACCGATGGCCAGGCCGTCGAAGTCGATATTGACCAGCGCTTCCAGCGAGCGCATGCGCAGGTCCTGGTACATGCCGCCCTGGACGATGCCGAACAGCGCCGCGGTGTTGTCCCCGTGGGCGTTCTTCGAGCGTTGCGCCCAACGCAGCGACAGCTCCATGGAGGTGCGCGCCACGTCGTGCTCTGCCGGGTACGGTGTGCACTCGTCGAAGATCATCACGATGTCCGAACCCAGGTCGCGCTGCACCTGCATGGACTCTTCCGGGCCCATGAACACCTTGGAGCCATCGACCGGGGAGGCGAAGGTCACGCCCTCCTCCTTGATCTTGCGCATGGCGCCCAGGCTGAACACCTGGAAACCACCCGAATCAGTCAGGATCGGGCCTTTCCACTGCATGAAATCGTGCAGGCCGTTGTGCTTCTTGATCACCTCGGTACCTGGGCGCAGCCACAGGTGGAAGGTGTTGCCAAGGATGATCTCGGCACCAATGGCCTCGATGTCACGCGGCAGCATGCCCTTGACCGTGCCATAGGTACCTACCGGCATGAACGCCGGGGTTTCGACCGTGCCACGGGGGAAGGTCAGGCGGCCACGACGGGCCTTGCCGTCGGTGGCCAGCAGTTCGAAGGACATTCGACAGGTGCGACTCATGCTTGATCCTCTGGGCCGCGTGGCGCCGGATTGCGGGTGATGAACATGGCATCACCGTAACTGAAGAAGCGGTACCCCTGCTCGACCGCCGCCGCGTAGGCAGCCATGGTCTCGGGGTAACCGGCGAATGCCGAGACCAGCATCAGCAGCGTGGACTCCGGCAGGTGGAAGTTGGTGACCAGGGCATCGACCACATGGAACGGCCGGCCTGGGTAGATGAAGATGTCGGTATCGCCGCTGAAGGCCTTGAGCACGCCATCGCGCGCAGCGCTTTCCAGCGAGCGTACGCTGGTGGTGCCAACCGCGACCACACGGCCACCCCGGGCCCGGCAGGCCTCGATGGCATCGACCACATCCTGGCTCACTTCGAGCCACTCTTTATGCATGTGGTGGTCTTCGATCTTGTCGACCCGCACCGGCTGGAAGGTGCCAGCCCCCACATGCAGGGTGACGAAGGCGCGCTCAACGCCCTTGGCGGCGATCTTGTCCAGCAGCGCCTGGTCGAAGTGCAGGCCTGCGGTTGGCGCGGCTACGGCACCTGCGCGTTCGGCGTACACCGTCTGGTAACGCTCACGGTCGGCGCCCTCGTCCGGGCGGTCGATGTAGGGCGGCAGCGGCATGTGCCCGACACGCTCGAGCAGTGGCAGTACCTCTTCGGTGAAGCGCAGTTCGAACAGCGTGTCGTGGCGCGCAACCATTTCGGCCTCGCCACCGCCGTCGATAAGGATCACCGCGCCTTCTTTGGGCGCCTTGCTGGCACGCACATGGGCGAGCACGCGGTGGCTGTCGAGCACACGCTCGACCAGCACTTCCAGCTTGCCGCCGGAGGCTTTCTGGCCAAACAACCGCGCCGGGATCACCCGGGTGTTGTTGAACACCATCAGGTCGCCGGGGCGCAGGTAGTCGAGCAGATCGGTGAATTGCTTGTGCGCCAGCGCCCCGCTCGGCCCATCGAGGACCAGCAGTCGGCTGCCATGGCGCTCGGCCAGAGGGTGGCGGGCGATCAGGGAATCGGGGAGTTCGAAGGAAAAATCGGCGACGCGCATGATGATGTTCGGGTTCGGCAGGGCCGGGAAGTTTAGCCCAATGCGTGAAAATTGACCATGAAAGCCGATTGACCGACCTGAAGCACCTCTCTATACTGCGCGCCACACGCCCTGATGGCGGAATTGGTAGACGCGGCGGATTCAAAATCCGTTTTCGAAAGGAGTGGGAGTTCGAGTCTCCCTCGGGGCACCAAGATCCGGAAAAAACCGACCTTATGGTCGGTTTTTTTATGCCTGCCGTTTGACCAGAGGGCTCTCCCTACCATCTTGCAAAAACGGGGCGAGGGTTCAATAACCAGGCACGTGAAATCATGAGGGTCGCCCTGCCTTGATCCACTCCGTTACTTGCCTCATGGTCAGCCGATACCTGGCGCAGTTGTGCAGCGCCAGGATATCCAGTTCAGCCTGCAACAAAGGCTGAAACTGCCTTTTCTCGTCCTCTGAAAGAGGCAGCCCCGCTACCACTGAACCGGCTGTCAGCCTGTCACGTACGATGGCACCAATCGCCTCGTTCAACACCTCTCGATACTGCAGGCGAACAGGGTCCGGAACCCCCATTGCTTCAAGCATCACGCCATACTTGCTGATCGACCTGCGATAGACCCAGACAAACAGATCCGCCGCCATCGCCATGTCACGCTGCTCGTACACCCCCATCATCGCCAGAGCATAGTCCTGCGGGTTTACGTCAAGGAACGACAAAGGCGAGCAGTTGTAGAGCATCAGCGGTATGTTCGCCGCCAATCGACTTGTGCGTTTGTTGCCATCTTCGAACGGTTGCAGGTAGGCCAGGTTTATCCACAAGAAGAATGCCGCCTCGATGGGATTCTTGATCTGACGCGCCTTGTCGAGTATCAACTCGAACATCTCTTCCAGCAGTGAGGGCACCTGGGTTGGGAAATAGGTCGTACCGCTGATGTTCACTACTGTCTGGCGAATACTGCCCAGGGCATTGCTGTCTGCCAGCAGATCCTGCATCAGCAAGCCATGCAAGTTGCGGATCACGGCTGAGTTGAGCCCGTATTCCGGCACTGCATCGACCATGAATTCGATGGCCGCCTTGTGATTGAGCAACATGACCGCATCCAGATCCCCCTGCGTCACACCACTTTCGAACAGCCTCTGGGTGTCGAGCAGCGTATAGCGGTTGCCTTCCAAGCGTGACGAGGACCATGACAGGTCAATCAACAAAGGTTCGAGTACTTTGCGCGCGTAGGTGCCGGCTGGCTGCTGCCCCCTCATCCGCCCTTCAGCCTCGAGTACAACCGTCAAGCTGGGTGACAGCCAGGCAGTCTGGTTCGGCTGGTAGCTGTCTACAAGGTCGCGGTGATAGGTGACGACTTCGCGCATTGCCAATGGACGAGTCAAAGACTTGCGCAGGGCGAGACTCGCAGGCGACCACGGCAGCTCAGCAGAAAGAGGCTGCGCAGGCGCACTATCTGGTAATTGGGCAACTGCTGTGACCAGGCGATAACGCGTGATGCGTCCGTCCTTCTCCCGCTGAACCTGACCTGCCTCCAACAACGCATCGAGGTGACGCTTGACTGTGGACCAACTCGCATCGAGACGCTCGGCGATCTCGCGCGATCTTAGGCTCTGATCGTTCTGAAGCACTCTCAGAATCTTGTTTGGCACTGTCATGGCATCTCCGGATATAGCTCAATGCAGCTCAATATAGCTCAATGCAGCTCAATGCAGCTCAATGCAGCTCAATGCAGCTCAATGCAGCTCAATGCAGCTCAATGAGCTGTGGCCAGTTCACCCATCAATGCAAGCCCTTTTCAGCCCGCAGATTTTGACGCCACCCCAATGGCCACAGGCCCTCCAGCCATGTCTGGAATCTATTGGCCAGCACCGTCACCCCCACCTAAGATGTCATTCGTCGGATATACACAGAAAGTATTGATAGCGTAATAGCACTTAGCCATAGTCGCGCTCCCATTTCTCAATACCCGTGCAAATCATGAAATCAACTGTGCCCTGCCTGGCAGCAATGATGCTGCTCAGTGGGTGCAATGGAGTGCCAACGTCCTACGTGTCAGACCCCGTCTACGATCAGGCTTTCGTGGTCACATCCGGTGCACCGCTGCCGATGCTGTTGATGGCCACCGCCATCCAGTGGAACGAAGACTACGCGGTAACCGCCAAGCACACCCCATTCCTGCGCAACGTGGTCCATGAAGGGCTGGGTGATGTGGTGTTCTTCAAGCACAAGGCTGCCCGGGTGCCGCTCTGGCGCCAGTATGTGCCGGGCGAGCCTGTGACAGCGGTCGGCTTCAACAGCCTGATGATGCCGGTGCAGGGCAAAGGCCACACCCTGGCTTCACTGGTACGCCTGCAAGGCACGCCGGGCAGCGTGTTCTATTCGGTGCACGATGGCCCGATGGTCAAAGGCATGTCCGGTGGCCCAGTGTTCGCCGATGACGGCAAGGTCGTCGGGATCAATGTCGCCTTCATCGCCAAAAATGAAATCGATGCGCGCAACCGCCCGGACCTTGCCCACAAAGAGCGTGTCAGCGTGTTCATGTCGTTCAGCGAAATCGACAAGGAATGGCGCAGGTTCCAGTATCTGGCCAATAAAACGAAGCCCAAGGCCGCGCCTGCCGCGGTCAAGGGGGATATCGTGGTCGCCGCCAAGCCTTGAATTGAACCTGGGCTCAAGCACAGCGCTGAGCCTGGCATATGATGAGGCCAGCACGACTCATGCAAAGGGACCTGCCATGGCAGGTACCGGATAGCAAAAGGGTCGCGTTGGCGGCATCAAAACTTCTTGCAACATCCACCACCGAACCTTATCCGCCCCTCGACGTCCGATCCTGCATCCCCCTGTCGAGGTTCCCCGCGTGAAAGAAATCATCGCCCGCAAGTATCGCCTGGTGGTGAAGACCTTCGGCTACATCGGCTGGTCGCTGTTCTGGCTGCTGATCTGGGACGTGCTGGTCACCATCGATTTCATGCTGTTCCTCAACAGCAAGTTCACCCTGCCGCTGATCCCGCTGACATTGCTGGGTTCGGCGCTGGTGGTGCTGGTGAGTTTTCGTAACAGCAGCGCCTACAACCGCTGGTGGGAGGCGCGCACCTTGTGGGGCGCGCTGGTGAACAGTTCACGCAGCTTCGCCCGGCAGACGCTGACGCTGATCGACGACCCGGATGACGGCTTGAACCCGGTCAAGGCCACCTTGTTGCGCCGGCATATCGCCTATGTGAATTGCCTGGCGGCGCACCTCAAAGGCCAAGCCTGCCCCGACGAACTGATGGCGTTCATCCCGCCCGGGGAGTTCGAGCGGCGCAACCGTTCGAACAATTTCGCCAACGATATCCTCAGCGGTTCGGCAGCCCTGCTCGCCCGCGAATACAAGGCCGGGCGGCTGGACAGCATTCGCCTGGCGCGGCTGGAGTCGACGCTGGTGGACCTGTCCAACGCCCAAGGCGGCATGGAACGTATCGCCAATACACCACTGCCCTACCCTTACGTGTACTTTCCGCGGCTGTTCATCTCGTTGTTCTGCCTGATCGTACCCGTGGGCCTGGTCGAATCGCTGGGCTGGTTCACGCCACTGGCGTCTACCGTGGTCGGGTTCATGCTGCTAGCCATCGAGCGGATCGGCACCGACCTGCAGAGCCCGTTCCGCTTCAGTGAACACCAGATCCAGATGGACACCATTTGCGAGACCATCGAGCGCAACCTGGAGTCGATGCAGCGTGAAGCGCAGTGCGGGGAGTTAGGGGCTGATGCATTCAGGCCCGCACATAGCGCTGGCGCATGACATCACTGAACACGTCCACCAACAGCACCAGCACCAGCATGGCCAAGATCACCGTGCTGGCCTGGGCCTCCTGGAACAGGCTCAGGGTGGTATAGAGCATCTGCCCCAGCCCCCCTGCGCCAACGAGCCCAAGCACACTGGCCATCCGGATGTTGTTTTCCCAGCGGTACAAGCTGTAGGCCAGCAACTGCGGCCACAGGTTGGGCAAGGTGCCGAAGCAGAACGCCGCCAGTTGCCCGCCACCTTGCAGGCGGATCGCCGCCGCTGGCTCGGCCGGGGTATTTTCCAGTGCCTCGGCGTACAACCGGCCAAGCACACCTGCCGTATGCAGTGCCAACGCGAGCGTCCCGGCGTTAGGGCCAAGCCCTGCCGCCAACACCATCAACGCGGCCCACACCAGCTCGGGAATGGCACGCAGGGCATTGAGCAGCAGGCGCGCCGCAGCCTGCAGCGGCCAACCGAAACGCCCCGCTGCGGGTAATGCCAACAGCATGCCCAGCACCATTGCCAGCAGCGTACCCCACCCGGACATGGCCAGGGTTTCCAAGGCACCGCGCCCCACCGCTTGCAGGTGTTCGGCGGTAACGTCCGGATGCAGAAAACGCCCGGCATACTCGGCCATCTGCCCCAGCCCGCCGTTACCCACCAGCGCCTGCAGGTCCAGGTCCAGATAGCTGAACGAGGCGATTACCGCAGCAACCAGGGCAGCCATCACCAGCAGATTGATCACCCGGTTCATGCCAAGCGTCCCCGCAGGAAGCGGCTGAGCAGGTCCGCCAGCAGCACCAGGCCAAAGAAGGCGAGCAGCATGCTTGCTACCTCACCGCCTGCGAACATGCGCATCGACAGGTCGATCTGCTGCCCCAAGCCCCCGGCACCAACGAAACCCATCACCACCGAGGCGCGCACCGCGCACTCCCAGCGGTAGACGGTGTACGACACAAGCTCCGTGCCGGCACTGGGCAGGATGCCGTAGAAGAACGCCGTTAGCCGGCCACTGCCCGCTTGCAGCAGGGCATGCGCCGGGCGCTGGTCGACCGATTCGAAAATTTCGGCATAGACCTTGCCGAGCATGCCGCTGTAGGTGATGGCGATGGCCAGCACCCCCGCCGTCGGCCCCAGCCCTACCGCACGCACGAACAGCAACGCCCAGACGATCTCGGGCACACTGCGCAGGAAAATCAACAGCCCGCTCACCGGCATCCTTAGCAGGCGGGACCAGGCGCCGGAACGGCCACCACGAGAGGCCGCGCGCAACGACAAGGCACGGCTGGCCAGCAGGCTCGCCGGGACCGCCAGCAGCAGCGCCAGTACCATGCCGGCAGTGGCTACAGCCAATGTCTGCAGGGTCGCCTCGTACAGCAGTTCGAGAAATTCGCCATCATGCGCCGGCGGCCAGAAGGCGCTGGTGAAGCTGGCAATCTGCTGGCGGTTTTCCGCTTGCAGCAGCACGCCCGGGTTCAGCTCGCTCAACTGCGCCCCTGGCCACAGCAGGGCCAGCGCAACCAGGGCGACCAACAGGCGCGGCACAAACGCCGGATCGCGGGCGCTGGCCTTCAGCATCGCGGAATCTGCACAGCCAGGGTCGGGGCCTGGGGCAGTGGCGACCCCAGCTGCTCGTTGGCGTAGAGCGCATCGAGCATCTGCTCGGTCACAGCCTCGGCAGAGCAGTCGAACGCCACTCGGCCCTCACGAATGCCGATAACCCGCGGGAAATGTGCCAAGGCCAGGTCCACTGCATGCAGGCTGGCTACCAGCGTCACGCCGTAGGCTTGGGCATGGCGGTTGAGCAGGGCCAGGCTGTGTTCGGCCAGCACGGGGTCCATTGCTGAAACCGGTTCATCGGTCAGCAGTACCTCGGGCCGCTGATACAACGCGCGGGCGATGCCGACGCGCTGCAACTGGCCGCCGGAAAGCTGCCCGCACTGGACGAACAGCTTTTCCGCCAGGCCCAGCTCGGCCAGCACCTGGCGTGCGCCCTGCACATCGGTGGGGTACACCAGGTTGAGCAACGAACGCAGCGTACCCCACTGGCCCAGACGGCCGGCCAGCACAGCAGTCACCACCCGCTGGCGAGGCGGCAGGGGCGGTGCCTGATGTACCAGGCCGACCCTGGCGCGCAGACGCTGGCGAGCCTTTGCCGACAACGCCCAGGGCTGCTCACCCAACACGTCCAGGCGCCCTGCGCTGGGCTGTACGGCAGTGGCCATCAGGTGCAGGAGGCTGGATTTGCCAGCCCCCGAAGGGCCGATGATCGCGACCCGCTCACCTTGGGTGATACGCACAGAGACGGAGTCGAGCGCGCGAACCTGGCCGTGGCGCAGGCCCGCGTCGAGCAGCGTGATAGTCACTTGAGCAGGCCGGCCTCACGTGCCGCCTGCTCGGTGCCCTGATAGTTCTCAGGCTTGGTTTCGATGAAACGGCTGGCGGCCTGCAGGTCGAGGATCTTCTTGTGTTCCGGGTTCGAAGGGTCCAGGGCGAGGAAGGCTTGCTTGATCTTGTCTTTGAGCGCCGGGTCCATGTTGCCGCGCACGGTCCAGTTGTAGTCATAGTAGGTCGGGGTGGTGGCAAACACCTTGACCTTGCTGGTATCGACCTTGCCGGCGTCGACCAGCTTCTGCCAGACGCTGGCGTTGAGCACGCCACCATCGACCTTGCCGGCCTGGACCCAGGCCACGGTTGCGTCGTGGGCGCCGGAATAGGCCACGCGGCTGAAGTAGCCCTCAGGCTTGATGTTGTCTTCCTTGAGCATGAAGTAGCGCGGCATCAGGCTGCCAGAGGTGGACGAAATCGAACCGAAGGCGAAGGACTTGCCCTTGAGGTCGGCCAGGCTCTTTACATCCGGGTTGGCGGTGATGAACTTGGAGGTGAACTGGGCGTCCTGCTCACGCTGCACCAACGGTGTGGCGGTCGGGTCTTTGAGGTGTACCTGAACGAAGGTGAAACCACCCAGCCAGGCCAGATCCAGGCGGTCGCTGGCCAGTGATTCAACCACTGCCGGGTAGTCGGCCACCGGCACGAACTTCACCTGCATGCCCAGTTGCTGGGACAGGTATTTGCCCAGCGGCTCGAATTTGCGCAGCAGTTCGGTCGGCGCTTCGTCGGGGATGGCACTGACCCGCAAGGTATCAGCGGCCTGGGCGACAACGGCACAGCAGGACAGCACGAGGCCGGCGGCGAGCGCCAGAGGGCGTTTGAGCATGGGATTCTCCGGTTCAATAGCGGGGAAAGTGTCGGCGATAGGCAGACGGTGATGGATTATAAGTGGCACAGACGCAAAGGCCAGCTTTGCTACAATCGCGCATCACGAAAAATGAGGTGCGTAATGAGCGAGCCGATTCGCCTGACCCAGTACAGCCATGGTGCTGGCTGTGGCTGCAAGATCTCCCCCAAGGTGCTGGATGTGATCCTGGCCGAAAGTGGCGCCCAGGCCCTGGACCCGAACCTGTGGGTCGGCAACGCCTCGCGCGATGACGCCGCCGTGTACGCCCTGGACGATGAGCGCGGCGTGGTGTCCACCACCGACTTCTTCATGCCCATCGTCGATGACCCCTACGACTTCGGCCGCATCGCCGCCACCAACGCCATCAGCGACATCTACGCCATGGGCGGCGACCCGCTGATGGCCATCGCCATCCTAGGCTGGCCGGTCAACGTACTGCCACCAGAAGTGGCCCGTGAAGTGATCCGCGGTGGCCGCGCCGTGTGCGCCGAAGCCGGCATCCCACTGGCCGGCGGGCACTCGATCGATGCCCCCGAGCCGATCTTCGGCCTGGCCGTCACCGGCGTGGTCAGCAAGCGCCACCTCAAGCGCAATGACACCGCGACAGTGGGTTGCCGCCTGTACCTGACCAAGCCATTGGGCATCGGCATCCTCACCACCGCCGAGAAAAAGGCCAAGCTGCGTGAGCAGGACCAAGGCTTGGCCCGTGACTGGATGTGCACCCTCAACACCCCCGGCAGCCGCTTTGGCAAGCTCGACGGGGTCAAGGCGATGACCGACGTGACCGGTTTCGGCCTGCTCGGCCACCTGGTCGAGCTGGCCGAGGGCAGCGGGCTGACCGCGCACCTGGACTACGCGGCCGTCCCGCGGCTGCCGAGCATCGAGCACTACATGGCCGAGGGCTGCATCCCCGGCGGTACCCTGCGCAACTTCGACAGCTACGGGCACAAGATCGGCGCGCTGACCGACGATCAGAAGCACCTGCTGTGCGACCCGCAGACCAGCGGCGGCCTGCTGGTGGCGGTCACCCCCGAAGGTGAGCAGGCGTTCCTTGCCGTTGCCGCCGACCTTGGCCTGGACCTTGCGCCGATCGGCCTGCTGGCCGAGCGACAGAGCCACGCAGTCGAGGTGAACTGATGCGCCACGACTGCACCGACTTTCGCCAGTTGTTCCTCGACGACGTGCCGATGATGGACATGCGTGCGCCTGTCGAATTTGCCAAGGGCGCCTTCCCTGGCGTCGTCAACCTGCCGCTGATGACCGACCAGGAGCGGCAAAAGGTCGGTACCTGCTACAAGCAGCAGGGCCAGGCCGCAGCCATCACCCTTGGCCATCAACTGGTCAGCGGCACCATCAAGCGCGAGCGCCTGCATGCCTGGGCCAGCTTTGCCAAGGCCCACCCTGATGGATACCTGTACTGCGCCCGCGGCGGCCTGCGCTCGCTGATCGTCCAGCAGTGGCTGCGCGACGAAGCGGGCATCGCCTACCCGCGTATCAAGGGTGGCTATAAAGCCCTGCGCACTTTCCTGCTCGATACAACCCAGCAGGCCGTGGAGCAATGCGATTTCGTTTTGGTCGGCGGCCTCACGGGCACCGGCAAGACCGATGTGCTGCACCAACTGAACAACGTGATCGACCTTGAAGGCCATGCCAACCACCGCGGTTCGAGCTTCGGCAAACGCGCCACCGCACAGCCGGCGCAGATCGACTTCGAGAACAAGCTGGCCATCGACGTGCTGAAGAAACGCGCACGTGGTATCGAGCAGTTCGTGCTGGAGGACGAGGGCCGTATTGTCGGCAGCTGCACCGTGCCGCTGGAGCTGTACCAGGGCATGCAGCAATACCCGCTGGTGTGGCTGGAAGACAGCTTCGAAAACCGTGTCGAACGCATTCTGCGTGACTACGTGGTCAACCTGTGCGCCGAGTTCGTCGCGCTACATGGCGAAGAACTCGGGCGCCGGCTGTTCACTGAGCGCCTGCTGCAGAGTATGAGCAACATTCACAAGCGCCTGGGTGGCGAGCGCTACCAGCGCCTGTCCGAGATCATGCGCCTGGCGCTGGATGAGCAGCAGCGCAGCGGTGGCATCGATCTGCACCGGGGGTGGATCGAGGGTTTGCTGAAGGAATACTACGACCCGATGTATGCCTACCAGCGTGATGCCAAGGCGGACCGGGTGGAGTTTGCAGGGGATGCTGTGCAGGTGCGCGAGTACCTCAAGGCTCGCAAGCGCTAGGGGCCGCTTGCGGCCCATCGCCGGCAAGCCAGCTCCTACAGGGGCCGCGCAGTTCTTGAGTTCTGCGCTGTACCTGTGGGAGCTGGCTTGCCAGCGATGGCGCCCGCACAGGCAACATCACTGCCCAGGGCTGAGCACCCGTTCCAGCTCTGCCGCCCGCTCGCGGGTCATGTCCAGCCCACACATCCCGCCTTCGAGCTGGGCCATCGTCCCGCCGCTGGCTTGCACGTGGAACTTGCAGTTGCCATCACGGTAAGCGATCCACTGGCGCTGAACATCGCGCAAGCTCTTCTTCGGCTCCGCTTCGAGCTTGCCCATCAGCTGCTTGTAGGCCCGGTTCAACCGCGCATCCTGCAGCTGGGTTTCGGCCTGGATGCAACTGCTCATGGCCAGCGTACTGGAAGCCTTGTCCATGCACTGGGTATAGCTCGGCGAGTTGTCCTCGGCCATTGCCACAGGCATGCAACATGCCAAGGCCAACCCCATCAGATACTGCTTGCTCATCGCCATCTCCTGGTCCATATCAAAACGCCTGCGGCTGCTCCGCAGGCATCAGTACCTTGCCGGGCACAAAGCGCAGCGACGGCATTTGCGTGGCGGCATACAACGCCAGCGCCAGTGCCGCGATCAGCGCCACGTCGAGCCAGCGCCAGCCCGGCATGTCCTGTGCACTGCGCGCCTTCCAGACATGCCATGCCTGCCCTGCGCAGAACACCACGATAGACGCCAGCCAAAGGTAAAAACCGGCACCAAAGCCCGTACGGTCCTGAAACGCGTAGCTGATGTTATCCGGCAGCCGTTCGATGCCAAAGCTGCTGGCCGCCAGGTACAACGCAGCCAACCCGGCTAGCAGCGCCAGGCGGCGGAAACGCCGGTGGGCAAGGACTGCGATTGCCAGCAGCGGGTTGGCAAACCACTGAAACAGCCCGAACGGAACGCCCCATGGCCCGTACAGCAACATCTGCAAGGCCGGCATGTGCCTGCCGGCACTCATCAGCGCGCCATCGAAACACAGGCCGAGCAAATACAGGGCAAGGCTGAAGGTGAGGTAAAAAGCCGTCATGCAACGGGTGGCTCGAGCAACAACCCGTAAATGCCCGAGTCGGACAACTCACCCGCCACGCACCAGCGTGCGCGCAAAGTGCCTTCAAGGACGAAGCCCTGGCGCTCCAGCGTACGTGCCGAGCCATTGTTGCGCGGGTCGATCTCGGCCTCCAGGCGGCGCATGTGCAGGGTATGGGCGAGGTAGTCGATGAAGCAGGTCAGTGCCTCGTCCATGTAGCCCCTGCCCTGCACTGCGCTGGCCAGGCAATAGCCGATCTCGCCACGGCGTGAGGTGTCATCGATGTTGAACAGCTGGACCATGCCGATCAGTTCGCCAGTGTCACGGCGGTACATGCCCAGCTTGAGCTGGTCACCATTGGCATAGGCCTCGCGGTCGGCAGCCAGGGCGCTTTGTGCCTCGGCTAGGTCTTGCCAGGGGGCATGGTGCCAATAGCGCATGACCTCGGGGTCGGCCATGATCGTCAGCCATTGCTGGGCATCGGCGTGGCGCATCGGGCGCAACTGCAGGCGCGGGCTGTCGAGGCAGAGGTCGGTGGGGAAACTTCGGGGTGGGGTCACGCCGCATCTCCTGTCCATTGCTGGGGAAATGACAGTTTAACGTCATGTGGGAGGGCTGGGGCATGCCTGGTGTTTCAGGGGGTATTGAAGACTGAGCGCCGCGCGGGCGGCGCTCGATCTCAAGTGCGCTGGGCGAACACGCTTCAGGCCCCGCGGTTCAAGCCCATTTCCATGTCATTGATCAGCGCCTTGGCCATGGCACTTAGAATGCGCGCGGCGCTGCCGGCAACGAGGTTGCCCTCCATCTCGGTTTCCTCACTCAAGTGCCGAATGCACCCAAGCAGAACGGAAAGTTCGTCAAACGCGTGATCGAGCGGCACTCCCGGCTGGATGGCATACAGATCGAGAAACGTCTCTTGGCCAACCGTGGTTCGCGCTTTCAGGTCATCACTCATGCGCCCTCTCCAACGTGCTCATATGGCCGAAAAGGGCCCGCAGGAGCTCGGTGTGGATGCCCATGTTATCCAGCACCACCTTGCGTTGGTCTTCGCCCACGGTGCTGAGGTAGAGCTCGATGGTGCGCGAAAGGCTGTCCATTAGGGCGGCGGCATGGGCCTTGGCGTCTTCAAGGGAAAGGTCGGCGATTATCGAGATGTAGGGAATAGGGAAGCTGTCGGGTGGATCGGGTACGATTTTTTTCATGGTGAACTCCAATGACATTTCTAGGAGCAACCACCCTGGTCCTTCTCACAGATTGGGGTGGCAGCCGTGCGCGAGGTGAGAAGCCCGTGTTGGAGTCACCACGGTCAGGCCTAAGCCTGCACGCGCACAGCTGCCATAAAAACGGCCGACTACCAACAACGAGTTCTCACACTCGCTCGCCATATGGGCGAACCGTGAAGTTATCGCTGTAGTCCTTCCCCGCCTATCAGGCGGCATCCGACACGCATCGTAGGATAATTCGCCAAGCCCGTCTTTCTGAAGCATTTGGTTTCAGGTTCAGAAACTTCTTACACATGACTGGCGATGCGATTGTTGTAGGAGCGGCCTTGTGTCGCGAAAGGGCCGCAAAGCGGCCCCAGCGATACCTGTGGCGACCCTAAAATCCTGAGGGCGCTTCGCACCCTTTCGCGACACAAGGCCGCTCCTACGATGACCGTGTCGCCGGTGGTCAGGCCACCTCGGCCCCATCATCCGGCCAATGCGGCTCGTTGGCCCCCGGTGGCGTCAGCGGCGGCAAACCATAAGCAGCACGTGCATCGTCGCAACTGGGGTTGTGTACGCCCCCCTCCCACGACGCTTCGAACTCACGGCAAGGGCTGGAACGGTTGGCGTAAATGGTGCACGCCACCTCGGTGCCGATCTCGCCCTTGAGGCTGACGCAGCGGCACGGCTTGGCATCGGTGCCGATCATGGCTACCCGGGTTGGGTTGATCTGCACCACCAGGTCATCGGGCACAACGCCACCGGCTGACTGGCATTCGCCCCAGAAGAAGGACACACGGAAGTACCCGCAGCAGGCGCCGCAGTCAAGGCAAGGGTTGTATTCGGACATGATGGCACGGAAGGGGAAGGTTATTGTTATCGGGGCTGGCCCGCGGCGCCATTTGTAATCGAAGCCAGGTCGGCTGAGAAGAGGGGCAACGAAAAATAGTTTGCCGTCGATCCGGCAAACATCAGGGGCCGCATGGCGGCCCCTGAAACTGCACTATTTGCGGCTCAGGCCATCAGCCCGGAACATCTGCCGGATGCCCCGTATCGCCTGGCGAATCCGGTCCTGGTTTTCGATCAGGGCGAAGCGCACGTGGTCATCACCGTAATCGCCAAAACCGATGCCCGGCGAGACACACACCTTGGCTTCAGCCAGCAGCTTCTTGGCAAATTCCAACGACCCCAGGTGGGCGTACTGCTCGGGTATCTTGGCCCAGACATACATCGACGCCTTGGGGTTCTCGACCATCCAGCCCAGCTCGTGCAGGCCTTTGACCAACAGGTTGCGGCGCTGGCGGTACTGCTCGGCGATGTCGCGCACACACTGCTGGTCACCTTCGAGCGCCGCGATCGCCGCGACCTGCAAGGGGGTGAAAGTGCCGTAGTCGTGGTAGCTCTTGATTCGCGCCAGGGCGCTGACCAGCTCAGGGTTGCCGACCATGAAACCGATCCGCCAGCCGGCCATGTTGTAGCTCTTGGACAGCGTGAAAAACTCCACGGCAATGTCCTTGGCACCCGGTACCTGCATGATCGACGGTGCCTTCCAGCCGTCGTAGACGATATCGGCGTAGGCCAGGTCGTGCACCACCAGCACGTCATACTGCTTGGCCAAGGCCACCACGCGCTCGAAGAAGTCCAGCTCCACGCATTGGGCAGTAGGGTTGGACGGGAAGCCGAGGATCATCATCTTCGGCTTGGGGATGGACTCGCGGATCGCGCGCTCGAGTTCATTGAAGAAGTCGACACCGGGCACCAGCGGCACCGAACGCACCTGGGCACCGGCGATCACTGCGCCGTAGATGTGGATCGGGTAGCTCGGGTTGGGCACCAGCACGGTGTCACCATGGTCGAGGGTACCGAGCATCAGGTGCGCCAGGCCCTCTTTGGAGCCGATGGTGACGATGGCTTCGCTTTCCGGGTCGATGTCGACCTCATAGCGCTCCTTGTACCAGTTGGAAATGGCACGGCGCAGCCGCGGGATGCCGCGAGAGGTTGAGTAGCCATGGGTGTCATCACGCTGGGCGACTTGCACCAGCTTCTCGACGATGTGCGGCGGGGTAGCACCATCGGGGTTGCCCATGCTCAGGTCGATGATGTCCTCGCCACGGCGGCGGGCAGCCATCTTGAGCTCGGCAGTGATGTTGAAGACGTAGGGGGGGAGACGATCGATGCGCGCAAAGCGGCGCGGCGAACCTTGGTCGGCCATGGTTTCCTCTGAGTACGTAAGCGCCCGGAACCGTCCGAGCGACGCTGGCCGATGTGGCGGCCTGGATCAGAAGATAATGCCGAAACAGTATGACTGTAAAGGACATAATCCTGTTTTGTTAGAACTTTTCAGATGTATTTTTTGAAAACCAGAGATTTATGTTTCCAAGCCGATGATAGGGCCAGAATCGAAAAAAAAACCCCGGCACATGGCCAGGGTTTTCGTGTAACAGGCGACTGTATCAGCGTGCGTAGGTCATCAGCACGTCCGCAGCGGTCTGGCTGTCAACACCCATCATCACGCTCAGGGCGGTAACGGTGAGGATGGAGAAGCCGAACACCTTGCGGGCCCACTTGCTGTCGTCCTCGGCCTTGTAACCACCCCAGGCCATGTACAGCCAGTACAGGCCCATGGCAGCTGCCACGGCCAGGTAGCCGAGGCCGGCGTAACCGCCGAGGGTGAGCATCAGGGTAGCGAGCACGAAGGCCAGCACGTACAGCACGATCTGCTTCTTGGCCGCAAGAATACCGCGTGCCACCGGCAGGACCGGAATGTTGGCAGCGCTGTAATCCTTGAAGCGGAAGATTGCGATCGCGAAGCTGTGCGGCATCTGCCACAGGCTGAACATCACCAGCAGGGTCACTGCCGCCAGGTCGAAGCTGTTGCTCACGGCGCAGTAGCCGATCACCGGAGGCATGGCACCGGACAGGCTGCCAACCAAGGTGCCGTGCACCGATTTGCGCTTCAGCCAGAGGCTGTAGAAACCGACGTAGACGATGAACCCGATCAGCGCACAGAACGCCGACAGCGGGTTGGCCTGGACATACAGCAGGCTGAAGCCCGCCACCCCGAGGAGGGTGGCGTAGACCAGCGCGAGGGTCAGCGACATGCCGCCCTGGACCATGACGCGGTTCTTGGTACGTTCCATCTTGATATCGATGTCGCGGTCGATGCAGTTGTTGAACACACAACCGGACGCAACCACCAGGGACGTACCTATAACCACCGCCAGGAACAGGGCGAAGTCTACATGGCCCTTCGAGGCAAGGAAGAAACCGCCTGCCACGGAAAGCACGTTACCGAAAATGATCCCCGGTTTGGTGATTTGGATAAAGTGCTTAACGGACATGCAGTCTTACCTCACTTGGCCATCATTTCGTAGTGGATGCTGAACATGATCCACAGCGACAGGCCGACCAGCAGTGCAATCACCATGGTGGTGAACAGGAACGTCGACACGTTGGAACGCTGCTCTTTCGAGCGGTCCATGTGCAGGAAGTACACGAGGTGCACTACCACCTGGATGACGGCCATGGCCACCACGATCAGGACGGTCAGGTTCTTCGGCAGGCTCGGGTACATCACCAGGCCGAACGGGATCGCGGTCAGGATGATCGACAGTACAAAGCCGATCATGTAGGACTTCACGCTGCCGTGGTTACCTTCGTGATGAGTGTCGTGTGCGTTAGCCATTACAGAACCCCCAGCAGGTAAACGACGGTGAATACGCAGATCCAGACCACGTCCAGGAAGTGCCAGAACAGGCTCAGGCAGCTCATGCGGGTCTTGGCGGTCGGCGTGATGCCGTGCTTGTTGATCTGGTACATCATGATTGCCATCCAGATCAGGCCGGCGGTCACGTGCAGGCCGTGGGTACCTACCAGGGCGAAGAAGCCCGACAGGAAGCCACTGCGCTGCGGGCCGTAGCCCTCAGCGATCAGGTGATGGAACTCGTAGATTTCCATCGCGATGAACGCAGCACCGAACAGGAAGGTCACTGCCAACCAGCCCAGCACGCCTGCTTTCTTGCCGTCGAACATCTTCAGCATGGCGAAGCCGAAGGTGATCGAGGACAGCAGCAGGAACAGCGTTTCTACAGCTACGAAATCGAGCTGGAAGATGTCATGACCCGACGGGCCGCCGGCAAAACTGCCGGACAGCACCGCGTAGGTGGCGAAGAGCGACGCAAACAGGATGCAGTCGGTCATCAGGTACAGCCAGAAACCGAGTACGGTCATCTGGCCCGAGTCGTGGTGGTGATCGTCGTGCCCATGGTCGTGACCATGAGCAGCGCCGTGGATTACTTGACTGGACATTGATTACACCCGCTCAAACGATTCGACACGTGCGCCGGCAGGCAGAGCACCTGCTTTGGCCAGCGCTTTCATGCGCTCGCCTTCGATGCGCGCCACTTCTTCGGCCGGAACCATGTAGCCCTGGTCGTCACGCGCAGCGTGGCGAACGAAGACAGCGATGGTCGCAACCAGGCTCGCGCCCACCAGCCACCAGATGTGCCAGATGAAGGCGAAGCCGAAGACGGTCAGGAACAGGCCCATGAACAAGCCGGTAGCAGTGTTGCTCGGCATGTGGATCGGCTCGTACTTGCCCGGTGCCTTGTAGGCAACACCGGCTTCTTTGGCTTCGTGCCAGCAGTCCAGGCCAACTTTCTCAGGCATGTGGGCGAAGTTGTAGAACGGAGGTGGCGACGAAGTCGACCATTCCAGGGTACGGCCGCCCCATGGGTCGCCGGTCACGTCCAGGTTCTGGTTGCGGTCGCGGACCGAAACGTAGATCTGGATCAGCTGGCAAGCGATACCGAACAGGATCAGCACGGCGCCGACGACGGCAACGTACAGGTAGGGTTCCCACAGCGGGTTGTCGGAGTGGTTCAGACGACGGGTCATGCCCATGAAGCCCAGGGCATACAGCGGCATGAACGCAACGTAGAAGCCCGAGATCCAGAACCAGAAGGCAGCTTTGCCCCACTTCTCGTTCAGGGTGAAGCCGAAGGCTTTCGGGAACCAGAAGGCGAAGCCGGCAATGTAGCCGAATACCGCACCACCGATGATCACGTTGTGGAAGTGAGCGATAACGAACAGGCTGTTGTGCAGCACGAAGTCAGCACCTGGAACAGCCAGCAGAACGCCGGTCATGCCACCAATGGAGAAGGTGATCATGAAGCCCAGGGTCCACATCATCGGTGCGGTGAAGCGCACACGGCCCTGGTACATGGTGAACAGCCAGTTGAACAGCTTCACACCCGTCGGAATGGAGATCAGCATCGTCGCCAGGCCGAAGAAGGTGTTGACGCTGGCGCCGGCACCCATGGTGAAGAAGTGGTGCAGCCATACGGCAAAGCCCAGGATGGCGATCGCGCCCGATGCGTAGATCATCGAGTGGTGGCCGAACAGACGCTTGCCGGAGAAGGTCGAAGTCACTTCCGAGAACACGCCGAAGGCCGGCAGGATCAGGATGTAAACCTCAGGGTGACCCCACGCCCAGAACAGGTTGACGTACATCATCGGGTTCCCACCAAGCTCGTTGGTGAAAATGTGGAAGTCCAGATAACGGTCAACAGTCAGCAGTGCGAGTGCAGCGGTCAGGATCGGGAAGGAAGCGACGATCAGCACGTTGGCCCAGGTGCAGGTCCAGGTGAAGATCGGCATGTCCATCAGTTTCATGCCTGGTGCGCGCATCTTCATCACGGTGACGAGGAAGTTCACACCGGTTAGCGTCGTACCCAATCCGGATAGCTGTAGCGCCCAGATGTAGTAGTCGACACCCACCCCAGGGCTGTACTGAATGCCCGCGAGCGGCGGATAGGCAACCCAGCCGGTCTTGGCGAATTCACCAACGCCCAGCGAGATGTTGACCAGCAGCACGCCTGCCAGCAGCAGGTAGAAGCTCAGGGAGTTCAGGAACGGGAAGGCAACGTCACGTGCACCGATCTGCAGAGGAACCGCAAGGTTCATCAGGCCGGTGAAGAACGGCATCGCCATGAAGATGATCATGATCACACCGTGAGCGGTGAAGATCTGGTCATAGTGTTCAGGCGGCAGGTAGCCTTCGGAGCCGCCGGTAGCAGCAGCCAGCTGGGTACGCATCATGATGGCGTCGGCAAAGCCGCGCAGCAGCATGACCATCGCGACGATGATGTACATCACCCCGATTTTCTTGTGGTCGACCGTGGTCAGCCACTCGGTCCACAAGTAGGTCCACTTGCGGAAATAGGTGATAAGGCCGACGACAGCGATACCGCCGAGCGCGATCATGGCAAGCGTCACCATGACTATCGGCTCGTGATAGGGTATCGCCTCCAGGCTTAATTTACCGAACATCTCTTACTCCTCTGCACCGGCAGCTGGTTGCGTACTCGATTCCACACCCGTGGTGGTGGCCAGATCTTTGCTGCCTGCTTCTTCGTGGACCGGCTTGCCGCGGTTCATGCCTTCGTACTTGTCGACGATGGTCTGGAACAGCTCCGCTGGCGCCTCGCTGTACAGCGCGACTGGGTTGTATTCGCTAGGTTTGGCCAGTGCTTCGTACTCGGCCTTGCCCAGTTTCAGAGGCGACTGCTTCACTTCGGCGACCCACTTGTCGAAGTCTTCCTGGGAAGTGGCAGTAGCCTTGAATTTCATGCCGGTGAAGCCAGCACCGCTGTAGTTGGCGCTGATACCGTCAAACACGCCGTTTTCGTTGGCGATCAGGTGCAACTTGGTGGTCATGCCGGCCATGGCGTAGATCTGGCCGCCCAGGCCCGGGATGAAGAACGAGTTCATCACGGCGTCGGAGGTGACGCGGAAGTTGACCGGGGTGTTAGCCGGGAAGTTGATCTTGTTGACCGTCGCGATGCCCTGCTCCGGGTAGATGAACAGCCACTTCCAGTCCAGTGCGACCACGTCGATCTGGATCGGCTTCACGTCCGAATCCAGCGGACGGTATGGGTCCAGCTTGTGGGTGGACTTGTAGGTGACATAACCCAGGGCAATGATGATCAGGATCGGGATGATCCACACCGCAGCCTCGATCTTGGTCGAGTGCGACCAGTCCGGGGTGTAGGTGGCAGCCTTGTTGGAAGCACGGTACTTCCAGGCGAAGGCCACGGTCATGATGATGACCGGGATCACCACCAGCAACATCAGGCCGGTAGCGATGAGGATGAGGTTCTTTTGCTCAATGCCGACCTGACCTTTCGGGTCGAGCAGGGTCCAGTTGCACCCGCTGAGTAAAAGCATGCCTAAAAAGGGCAATATGCCAAACAGTCTGGGGTAACGCTTTTTACTCATCTCACGACCTCTAGATCAGCTTGCTTCAATGCAATTTGTGTTTTGGTAGCCAACACTTCGTCCTGCCAAGTGAGGCATTTCGCGCCCGAATACGCTCCTGCCTGGGGTCCGACTGCAGGACCTTGGCTCAAGCGTGTTAGCGGTGCTTATGGTTTCGTAGGCAACAGGCCTGTACTTCAGACCAAGTCCATTTGGTGCGGGAAAACGCGGAGGGGTATCCGCCCGGTATCGCCGCTGGGCGAAACTTGACGAAGTCAGCAAAAGAAAGCGCTGGGGCTTCCTTCAATCCTGCGACTCGCAAGCAGTGCCGAACGGAAATTGGGGGCGATTGTAGTGAGGTCGCCAACCCTTGACTATGACTTATTGAGCAACAGTCTTTTACAGAATACGTAACAATACTGGTCAAAAATTCAACTTCGCGACAGTTTGTCGCACCCCGCTTGATAGGCCTCAAACCCGCATTGCGCAAGGCTTTGTGGTTGATCTGGATCAAGCGGTAGGCGACTTTTCCCTCTTCTCTGTGGGTGCAAAAGACCACAGCAAATTCGGGACTTATGTCTAAGGCTGGCGCCGATTGCGGTAGATGCCCAGCGGAACCAGGATGGCGGTCAGCACGAACGCCATCAGTGCCCATTGCGCCAGGGACAAACCGAGGATCGGCGGGTATGGCGTGCTGCAGAAACCGTCGACCTGGAATGCGAGCGGCCAGAGCTTGGCCAGCGGCAGGTCGTCGACGATCGGCTGCAGGGTATCGATACCGCAACTGACCATGGGGTTGGCGAGTATATACACATGGTTGCCGGCCGCAACGATTCCGCCAATTGCGCTCAGCACCACCAGCCCTTCGAACAACGTCAGGCTGCGCCGCCCGGGCATCGCGGCGGCGATGAAGGCAAACACGGCGATGAACAGCAGGGCATAACGTTGCAGGATGCACAGTGGGCAGGGGGCTTCGCCGAGCACCACCTGCATGTACAAAGCGCCACCGATCAGGGCGAGACAGATCACCCCCAGCAGCACCAGAAAGCGCCGTTCCCGATTCAGGCGCGATGTTTGTTCGTTCATTGCCGGTTCCTTCGATGGATAGGGGCAGCGTGGTCCACCTGCCTGGCGCAAGTCTACACGCAGGTCTGACCGTTAGCGTGTCGAGGAAGCGGCAAGACAGCACTGCGAGGGCTATCCGGAGTGGGCTTGAGACCGGCAGGCGTGACATCGGTTCAACGCCGGCCGGTAAAAAAGCGGCTGCCCGGGCGCCGCGCAGGGGCGAGCCCCTCGACACCCGGGAGTGAAGGATACAGTGATTAAAGGACGATTAACGATGAAAGATGGCTGGCGCGGTTCATCTTTCCTTTATATGCAAAGCAGCCCAGAAACCACAGGTACGCCAGCGTACCTGTGGGGGCCGGCTTGCCGGCGATGGGGTCCGAACAGTCAGCACATCACTCCAGAGCTGTCGCCGGCCCGAAGAACTCGTAGCGGCTCTGCTGCTGGGGCACACCCAGCTCTTTAAGGTAACGCTTGATCACCGCCATGAAGCTCTTGGGCCCGAGGAAGTACGCATCCACGTCACGCTCACCCGGCATCCATTCACCCAAAAGCTCCTGGCTCAACAGCCCCACCGCATTGGCGTCGTGCGAACCATCATCCTCGGCATAGCAATAAAAGCGCTTGAGCTGCGGGTGACGCTCGGCCAGCCCATCGACCCAGCCACGGAATGCATGCACCCCTGCATTGCGCGCACAGTGGATGAAATGCACCGGTCGCTTGGTTTCAAGGGCCGCCTCGAGCATGGCCAGGGTCGGTGTGATGCCGACACCACCGCTGATCAGCACCAGCGGCCTGTCACTGGCGGCAAGGGTGAAGTCACCAGACGGCGGGAACAGTTGCACGGTACTGCCGACCATCATTTCATGATGCAGGTAGTTGGACACCTTGCCGCCCGCCTCACGCTTGACGCTGATGCGGTATTGCTTGCCATCGCACAAGGCCGACAGCGAATAGTTGCGACGGTGCTCGGCGCCGTCGATGAACAGCTGCAAGCCGATGTACTGGCCCGGTTCAGCCTTGAGCACCGGTTTGCCGTCGACAGGAGCGAAGTAGAACGAAACGATCTCGCTGCTTTCCTGCTCGCGGCGTACCAGGCGGAATTCGCGGGTACCGCGCCAGCCACCGGCAGCCTCTTCCTTCTGTTTGTAGAGGCCTTCCTCGGCGCCAATGAGGATCTCGGCCAACTGCCCATAGGCCGCGCCCCAGGCAGCGATCACCTCTGCAGTGGCGATCTCCTTGCCGAGCACCTCCTCGATGGCACGCAGCAGGCAGCTGCCGACGATCGGATAATGCTCCGGCAGGATCTGCAAGGCGACATGCTTGTTGATGATCTGGCCGACCAGGCCGCCGAGCTGCTCCAGCTGGTCGATGTGCCGGGCGTACATCAGCACGCCGTTGGCCAGGGCGCGCGGCTGGTCGCCACTGGCCTGATGCGCCTGGTTGAACAGTGGGCGCACTTGCGGATACTCGCTGAGCATCAATTTGTAGAAGTGGGTGGTCAGCGCCTCTCCACCGGTTTCCAGCAGCGGGACAGTGGCTTTGATGATTGCACGTTGTTCGGCATTGAGCATTGCAACAACTCCTGAGCCAGAGGCTTCGAATGGTTGCATGTGCAGTATCAGTATTCGTGCCAAACTTAAATATCAATAAAATCAGTATGTTGGCTAAGTACATGTCAAAACGACCAGGCATGGCGTATAGTCATTTGGACCAATAGGAGTCCTTATGACTGCAAAGCCGCTGCTCACCGCCCTGCTCCCCTTGGTCAGCGACCTGTCCCGTGACCTGCCCGAAGAGGAACGCTACCGCCGTCTGCTACAAGCCATGCGCGGCTTGCTGCCCTGCGATGCCGCTGCACTGCTGCGGCTCGATGGCGAATGGCTGGTGCCACTGGCTGTCGACGGTTTGTCTGCCGATACCCTGGGCCGGCGCTTCAAAGTCAGCGAGCATCCGCGCTTCCAGGTTTTGCTCAGCCGCGCCGAGCCCACCCGCTTTCCCAGCGACTCCCAGTTGCCCGACCCCTATGACGGCCTGGTCAATGCCCACGACGTCGACCTTCACGTGCATGACTGCATGGGCTGCCCGCTGATGGTCGACGAGCGCCCATGGGGCCTGGTAACCCTCGATGCCCTCACCCCGGGCCAGTTCCAAAGCCTGGAGCTCGATGCCCTGCAGGCCTTCGCCAGCCTGGCAGCCGCCACGGTCACGGTGGCCGAACGCATCGAGCACCTGGCACTGCGCGCCGAGGATGAGCACCAGCGCGCCGAAATCTATCGCCAGGCCAGCGGCCAGGACAAAGAGCTGATTGGCCAAAGCCCGGCGCACAAGCGCCTGCTGGATGAAATACGCCTGGTTGGCGGTAGCGACCTGACCGTGCTGATCACCGGCGAAACCGGCGTGGGCAAGGAACTGGTGGCCCAGGCCCTGCACCAGGCCAGCCACCGCGCCAACAAGCCCCTGATCAGCCTCAACTGCGCCGCGCTGCCCGACACGCTGGTGGAAAGCGAACTGTTCGGCCATGTGCGCGGGGCCTTTACCGGCGCCCACGGTGAGCGTCGCGGCAAGTTCGAACTGGCCAACGGCGGCACGCTGTTTCTCGACGAAGTGGGCGAACTGCCGCTGGCGGTGCAAGCAAAGCTGCTGCGGGTATTGCAAAGCGGGCAACTGCAGCGCCTGGGCTCAGACCGCGAACACACGGTAGATGTGCGCCTGATCGCAGCAACCAACCGCGACCTTGCCGCCGAGGTGCGCAACGGCAACTACCGCGCCGACTTCTATCACCGCCTGAGCGTGTACCCGCTGCAGGTTCCGCCGCTACGCGAGCGTGGGCGCGATGTGCTGCTATTGGCGGGCTACTTCCTCGAACAGAATCGATCACGTCTGGGCCTGAACAGCCTGCGCCTGAGCAACGAAGCGCAATCGGCGCTTCTGGCTTACGACTGGCCCGGCAACGTGCGCGAACTGGAACACCTGATCGGTCGCTCAGCCCTCAAGGCGCTGGGCCAGCACCCGGACCGGCCACGCATCCTTACCCTGCAAGCCAGTGACCTGGACCTGCGTACCGTGGCGGGCGGGGTACAGGCACCCTCCCCTGCGCCCCTGCCGGCGCCGTCGCTGGCCGAAGGTGGCTTGCGCGAAGCTGTCGACGGCTACCAACGCCAGATCATCGATGCCTGCCTGCAGCGCCATCAGGACAACTGGGCCGCCGCCGCCCGCGAACTGGGCCTGGATCGCGCCAATTTAAACCGCTTGGCTCGGCGCCTGGGCCTGCGCTAGACGCGTTTCCTACCAAAGGATTAACCCAGAAAGCCTCTGGTTGCTTTCCGTTGGGCTGCTATATCTCCCTTACCACCGGTAACAGGGCCGTTATGCGACCGGGCTGCGTGCTACTGCACAAGCGGTTGCGCCAGCAGGATCGCCAACGGTGTCCCTGTGTGCCGCACACCAGCAGGGAGCATCCATGGACAACATCGTCGTCGCCGACAAGCAAACCACCGTCGCCACCCAGAATGCCTGGGGCAATATCACGCTCAACAGCCCAGGCGTGGTGCAAATGCCCGTTGCGCCTGACCAGGTGGCAACCGTGACCCGTCGGGGTCAGGACCTGATCGTCACACTCAAGTCAGGGGAAAAGGTTACCGTCGGCAACTTCTTTGCCGTGGACCAGGCGGGTGTCGGCAGTGACATGGTCTTCGTCGGCGAAGATGGCACCCTGTGGCACGCCAACTACGATGCCGAAGCCTTCAGCGGTTTCACCTTCGAGGAAGTCGCCTCGCTCGATGAACTGGTCGCAGGCATCGGCGGCGCTGGCAGCGAAACCCCGACCTGGGCGATTGCCGGGCTGAGCCTGCTGGGCGTTGGCGGCGCAGCCGCCGCCGCAGGCAGCGGTGGTGGAGGCGGTAGCAGCGGCGACGGCTCTGCGCCAGGCGACACCACGCCACCCGCCACGCCCATAGACCTGCTGGTTTCGCCCGATGGCCTGCGCCTGACTGGCCGCGGCGAGGTCGGTGCCACGGTGAATGTACGCGACGGCGCCGGCAACCTGATCGGCAGCGGCACTGTGGGCACCGACGGCACCTTCACCGTGACCTTGAACCCACCCCAGGTCAATGGCGAAAGCCTGGATGTCAGTTTGACCGATGCTGCTGGCAACGTCTCGCAGCCGGGCAACGTGGCCGCACCGGATGCAACCGCCCCCCTGGCCCCCAGCGACCTGGCCGTCAACGAGCAAGGAACCACACTAACCGGCCGCGCTGAACCCGGCTCCACCGTGCAAGTGCGTGCCGCCAACGGTACCGTGCTGGGTACCGCCGTGGCAGGTGCCGACGGCCTGTTCAGCATCACCCTGCAACCCCCGCAAACCGAGGGTCAGCCGCTGCAAGTCACAGCCAGTGACGCCGCTGGCAACACCTCACCCGCAACAGCCGTCAACGCACCCGATGACGGGGTCGGCAACCCGCCCGACACCACGCCGCCCGCACAACCGACCGACTTGGCCGTCAGCGCTGACGGCAGAGTAGTCAGCGGGCGTGCCGAACCAGGTAGTACTGTGCGCGTGCTCGCAGCGGACGGCACCACGGTACTGGGTAGCGTGGTCGTGGGCGCCAACGGTGCGTTCAGCATCACCCTCGACCCACCGCTGGTCGACGGCGAGCAGTTACAGGTAACGGCCACCGATGCCGCCGGCAACACCTCCACTGCCGGCACCGTCACCGCGCCGGACATCGATACGGGCGGTGGTGACACCACTGCGCCAGCGCCCGCCAGTGGCCTGATCATCAGCGCCGATGGCCGTACAGTCTCGGGGCGCGGTGAAGCAGGAGCAACGGTAACCGTATCGAACGACCAGGGCCAGGTCGTGGGGACCGGGACGGTGCAGCCTGATGGCACCTTTACCCTGCAACTGACCCCGCCCGTGACCGATGGCTCGTCGCTGCAAGTGACCTTGACCGATGCCGCTGGCAACGTATCAACGACAAGCCCGCTGACGGCACCGGACCTGGTAGCCCCCGGGCAACCGACCGGGCTGACGCTGAGCGATGGTCAAACGCTGACCGGCAATGCCGAACCCGGTGCACGGGTGCAAGTGCGCGACGCCTCCGGAGCCCTGATCGGCAGCGCTATCGTCGGGCCGGACGGCAGCTTCAGCCTCACCCTCGACCCTGCCCAGGCCGACGGTGAAGCCTTGGCCATCACAGTCACCGATGCCGCCGGCAACAGCTCCGCACCACTGGCTTATACCGCCCCGGACATTACTGCCCCGGGCCTCATCACCGGCGTGGTGGTGGGCGCCGGCAGCGTCGTGATATCGGGCCGCGGTGAAGCGGGTGCCACAGTGCAAGTGCTGGATGCCGACGGCAATGTGATCGGCAGTGGCACCGTGGCAGCCAATGGCACCTTCCTGGTCGAACTGGATGCTCCAGTGGCTGCGGGCGAAAGCATCGTGCTGGTACAAACCGATGCTGCCGGCAATCCGTCGCCTGAGCTCAGCATCATCGTGCCACAGACCCCCGTCCCGGAAGGCCCCGCCGGGGTGGTGGTAGCCCCCGATGGCTCGTCCGTCAGCGGCACCGCTCCGGCAGGCAGCCTGGTGGAGGTGCGCGACGCCCAAGGCAATGTGCTGGGCAGCGTGCAAGTGGGCAATGATGGCAACTTCACCGTCGGCCTCGACCCCGCTCAGGCCAATGGTGAGCTGCTCGATGTGGTGGCCCTGGACGCCGACGGCAACAGCTCACTGCCGACCCAGGTCGGTGCACCGGACATCACCCCGCCCAACCCGGCCAGTGACCTGCAACTGAGCGCCGATGGCGTCACCCTCACTGGCCGCGGTGAGCCTGGGGCCAACGTGCAAGTCCGCGATGCCCAGGGCACGCTGCTGGGCACTGCCGTGGTCGGCGCGAACGGCGTCTTCACCCTCACCCTCACACCGGCCCAGACCGACGGCCAGATGCTCGACGTGGTACTTCGTGACGCTGCGGGCAACACCTCGACCGCAACCCTGACCGCGCCCGACCTGGACGGCCCGCTGCAACCTTCCGGGCTGGCCATCGACAGCGCAGGCCTGCACCTCACCGGCCAGGGCCAGAGCGGCTCAATCGTCACGGTACGTGCGGCGGACGGTACCGTGCTGGGCACCGCGACAGTCGGCGCCGACGGGCGCTTCGATGTCACTCTCGACCCGCCACAGCGCAACGGCGAAAGCCTCACCGTGGAGGCCACCGACAATCTCGGCAACAGTGCCGGCCCGGTCGACTTCACCGCCCCCGACAGCACCCCACCGCAAGTTGTCGGCAACCCGAGCATCGACGACAGCGGCACCACCGTTACCGGCACTGGCGAACCGGGTGCCACGGTGATCGTGCGCAGCCCCGACGGCGCTGTGCTGGGCAGCGTCGAGGTGGCCGGCGACGGCACCTTCGAACTCACCCTGGCCCCTCCACAGACCAATGGCCAGGCCTTGACCGTTGAACAACGCGACCCGACCGGTAACGTGTCAGCAGCGGTCGACCTGCCTGCTCCGGACAACGAGGCGCCCGACACCCCCACCGGCCTGGCCCTTGCCGCCGATGGCACCGTGGTTACCGGTAGCGGCGAACCCGGCGCGCAAGTGCGCGTCACCGGCACTGGCGGCGCAGTATTGGGCACCGCCGTGGTGGAGGCCGACGGTAGCTTCCGGGTAACCATCGACCCACCTCAGCTCAACGGTCAGACGCTGTCCGTCAGCCAGGCGGACGCTGCGGGCAACACCTCCGCTGCCGACACCATAACCGCCAACGACCTCGAAGCACCGCAACCTGCACAAGGCCTGGGGCTGAGCGCAGACGGTAGTGCGCTGAGCGGGCAGGGTGAGCCAGGCGCCACCGTAGAAGTGCGCGATGCCGGCGGGCAACTGCTGGGCGATGCCCAAGTGCAGCCCGACGGCAGCTTCACCGTGACCCTCGCCCCACCCCAGACCAACGGCGAAGTACTGTCGGTGGTGCTTGTCGACGGCGAGGGCAATACATCGCCATCTGCCACCTTAACCGCTGACGATACAACCGGCCCCGCCGCCCCCACCGGTCTGCAAGTCAGTGCCGATGGCACAGCGCTGCAAGGCAACGGCGAGGTGGGCTCCACCGTTGAAGTGCGCAATGCCAACGGCGACCTGCTGGGCACGGTCGTGGTCCCGGTGGGTGGCAACTTCAGCGTGCCGCTGTCACCGGCCCAACTGGATGGCCAGAGCCTCGACGTCACCCTCACAGATGCCGCCGGCAACACCTCCACCGCAGCCCAGGCCACTGCGCCGGACCTTACACCCCCTGCACTGCCGACCGATGTCAGCGTCAGCCCGGATGGCACCACTGTGACCGGCAACGCCCCCGGGGCCAGCTCGGTCACGGTGACCGACCCCAATGGCACTGTCGTCACCGTTGCAGTGAACGGCGATGGCAGCTTCAGCGTGCCGCTGGATACCCCGCTCACCAATGGCGAGACCCTGACCGTGGTGGTCAGCGACGCAGCCGGCAACGACTCTGGCGCATCGAGCGTCACCGCGCCGGATACCACCCCGCCCGCTGCGGCGACCGACATCACGGTCAGCCCGGATGGCGGCTTTATCGGTGGTACGGCCGAACCCGGCACCACCATCATCGTTCGCGACGGCACCACTGACCTGGGCACCGCAACCGCCGGGCCGGACGGCACCTTCGTTGTCGAAGTCGACCCACCCCTGGTTTCCGGCGACACCGTGCAGGTAGTGGTCCGAGACGACGGTGGCAACGAGACCACGGTCGACGTGGCCGGGCCAGACGGCACCGAAGTCGCTACACCAACCGCCCTGACCATCAGTGCCGACGGCTTCCTCCTGACGGGAGAAGGCACCGTGGGCTCGCTTATCACCGTGACCTCCGGCGGCACCACACTGGGCACCGCGACGGTCGGCAGCGACGGCATCTTCCGAGTGTTCTTCAGCGACGCCCAGCTCAATGCCCAGACCCTGCAGGTCAGCGCACGCCTTACAGCCGGGGGTAAACCCTCGGTACCAGCCACCATCGTTGCAGAGGACAGCACCGCGCCGGATGCTCCCACCCAGCTTGCCCTCGACCGCAGTGGCAGCACCCTTATCGGCAAGGGCGAGGTGGGCGCGACCGTACGCGTGGTGGATGCCCAAGGTACCGAGCTGGGCACTGCCACCGTTGGCAGTAACGGGTTGTTCAGCGTCAGCCTGACCCCCCCGCAAGCCAATGGCCAGAACCTCACCGTTACCCAGAGCGACGCCGCGGGCAATACCTCGCTCGCCGCAACCTTGCAGGCGCCTGATCTGCAAGCGCCTGATGCTGCCACCGGCCTGAGCCTGAACAGCGCGGCAACCGTAGTCAGCGGCCAAGGTGAGGCGGGCGCGACGGTGACCGTACGCGATGCCAGTGGCGCGGTACTGGCCACAGGTACCGTCAACCAGAGCGGCCAGTTCCAGGTCACCCTGCCAAATGCACAGACCACCGGCAGCGCCTTGCAGGTCACCCTCAGCGATGCCGCTGGCAATGTGTCTGGCCCGGCGAGCCTGGCAACACCGGACCGCACGCCACCGGCTGCGGTCGACAACCCGGTGCTCAGTGCCGATGGCAAACAGCTGTCAGGCAGTGGCGAAGCCGGCGCCACCGTGCAGGTGCGCAACGCCGCCGGCACCGTGGTCGGCACCGCGACCGTGGGCGCCGATGGCCGGTTTACGGTCACCTTCGATACCCCACAGGCAACCGGCCAGGCCCTCGGTGTGAGCCAGGTGGATGCAGCGGGTAACACTTCCCCTGCTGTCACCCTCAGTACAGCCGACCTCACCCCACCAGCCCCACTGACCAATGTGGTGCTCAACAACAATGGCCTGACCCTCACCGGCCTGGGTGAAGCGGGTGCCAGCGTGACCGTGCGCGGCCCCGATGGCACCATCATTGGCACAGGCGTGGTGGCCGCCAACGGCAGCTTCACCCTCACCCTGACCAGTGCGCAACTTAACGCTCAGAACTTGAGCGTGACCCACACCGACGCGGGCAACAACACATCACTTCCTGTTGCAGTAACAGCGCCGGACTTCACCCCACCGGCGGCGCCGGCCGCCCTCGCCCTGGCCAGTACCGGCCTGCAGCTGAGCGGCAGCGCCGAAGCAGGCAGTACCGTGACCGTGCGTGATGCCGCAGGCAATATCCTGGGCACCGCCGTGGCCAGCAGCAATGGCACCTTCCAGGTCACCCTGAGCAGCGCCCAGACCAACGGCCAGACCTTGCAGGTTACCGCCACAGATGCGGCAGGCAACGTGTCGCCTGCGGCACCTTACACCGCTGCCGATACCACACCGCCCACCGCCGTCGCCAACCTGGCCGTCGCTGCCGACGGCGCCAGCCTTACAGGTACTGGCGAAGCCGGCGCCACGGTCACCGTGCGTGCGCCCGACGGCACCTCGCTGGGGACCGCCACGGTCGGCAGCGATGGCCGCTTCACCGTAGCGCTCAGCCCTGCGGCAACCGCCGGCGACAGCCTCAGCGTGACCCAGGCCGATGCCGCGCAGAATGCCTCGCCGGCACAGACCGTGACCGCGCCGGGCAACCTGGCACCGGACATTCCGGACAACCTGACGCTCTCAGCCGATGGCCTGGTGGTTACCGGCAATGCATCCCCTGGTAGCACCGTCAATGTGTATGGCCCTGACGGCGTGCTGTTGGGCACTGCGCCAGTGGGCAATGACGGCAGTTTCACGGTCAACCTCGACAGCGCCCAGGCCAACGGCGAAGTCTTGCAGGTCAATGCCGTGGGCACCGATGGCAGTGCTTCGCTGCCTGCGACCCTGCAGGCACCGGACACCACTGCCCCGCAACCGCTGACCAACCTGGTGCTGAGCAGCGACGGCCTGACGCTCACCGGCCGAGGTGAGCCGGGCGCCACAGTCACCGTGATCGGCGAAGGCGGTGTCGACCTGGGCACCGCCGTGGTCGATGCCAGTGGTAACTTCAGCATTGGCCTGAGCACCGCACAGATCAATGGCGAACAGCTCAGTGCACAGCAGACCGACGCAGCGGGCAACGAGTCCGACAGTGTCAGCCTGACTGCGCCCGACCGTGTGGCACCTGATGCTGCGGGCAACCTGGCATTTGCCGGCGGCGGCGGCTTGCTCAACGGTACTGGCGAGGCCGGCAGCACCGTCAAAGTGCTGGCTGCCGATGGCAGCACACTGGGCAGCGCTGTGGTCCGCGCCGACGGTACCTTCCAGGTCACCCTCAGCGCGCCGCAGGCCAACGGCCAGCAGGTGCAAGTGATACTGACCGATGCCGCCGGCAACCAGTCCGACCCCAGCGCCATCATTGCAGCCGATACCACTCCACCGGCCGCCCCCACTGAGCTTGCGATTTCCAGCGACGGGGTTACCCTGACCGGCCGCGGCGAGCCCGGCGCGCAGGTCAGCGTCAGCAACGCGCAGGGCGACGAAATCGGTACGGCAGTGGTCGATGCCAGCGGTAACTTCACCGTCACCCTCAACCCGGCGCTGGGCAACGCCGAACTGCTCAGCCTCAGCCAGGCCGACGCAGCCGGTAACGTGTCGGCAGTCGCCACGTTGCAAACGCCTGACTTCACGCCGCCGGCCATCCTCACCGAGGTTGACATCAATGCCGATGGCAGTGTGGTCACCGGCCTTGGCGAACCGGGCGCTACCGTCACGGTGACCAATGCCGCAGGCGTACTGCTCGGTACGGCCACTGTGCTCGCCGATGGCAGCTTCTCTGTGGAACTGGCGCCAGCCCAGATCAACCAGCAAGTGCTGTCGGTACAACAGGCCGACCCACCCGGCAACATCAGCGCGCCGGTCACGATCGATGCACCCGACCTCACGCCACCTGCACCGGCAACCGAACTGCGCCTCAATGCTGCCGGCGATCAGCTAAGCGGCGTCGGCGAAGCAGGCACCACGGTACGGGTGTACCTGGGCACCACTGAAATCGGAACCGCCACGGTGGATGCCGACGGTACCTTCGTGGTAGACCTCAGCTCGCCGCAGCTCAATGGCCAATCCCTTCAGGTAACCCTGACAGACGAGAGCGAAAACATATCGCCCATCAGCTCGGTCACCGCGGTCGATACCACGCCCCCAGCCACCGTTGTCGCGTCGCTCAACGACAGCGGCACCCAGCTGATCGGTAGCGGCGAAGCGGGGGCACGCATTACGGTGATGAACGACCGTGGCGACATGGTCGGCCAAGGCGTGATCGACCCTGACGGCACCTTCGTGCTTGACCTGACAACCCCACAGATCGACGGCCAGGTACTGACCGTCGTCGCTCAGGACGTCACCGGCAACCCCTCCGCGCCATTCGAAGTGACCGCACCGGACTTGGTGCCACCAGCGCAACCTGCCGACTTGGAGCTGGACCAGGCGGGCACGCTACTGATCGGTAGTGCCGAACCCGGCAGTACCATCACCGTGCGTGGCCCGGACAACATCATTGTCGGCACCGTCCAGGCCACCGTAGACGGCACCTTCAGCGTGACGTTGAGCCCGGCGCAGAACAACGGCCAATTGCTGACCGTGGTCGCCACCGATGAGGCGGGCAACGCCTCGCTGCCAGCCACCTACCAGGCTGCCGACACGTCACCACCTGCTCTGGTCACCAACCTGGCAATCAATACCGACTACGACGTGCTGACCGGGCGCGGTGAGCCTAACGCCACAGTGACTGTCAGCCTGGCAGGCAATGTGATTGGCACCGGCGTGGTCGATGCCAACGGTAACTTCTCCATCGAACTCGAACCCGCACCTGGCTCGGTCGCGACATTGGCTGTGACCCAAAGCGACGGTACCAATACCTCGGCAGTGCAGACCTACATCACCCCGCTTATCCCACCACCAGCGCCCCCCACCAATGTGGTGCTGAACGCCGATGGCCTGACCCTCACGGGTAACGCCACCAGCGGGGCGTCCATCCGTGTCTATGACAATGAGGGCAATTTGATCGGCACGGGTGCAGCGGACCTCAACGGCGACTTCAGTCTCCAGCTCGACAGCGCCCAGTTGAATGGGCAATCGCTCTCGGTCACTGCCGTGGCTCTGGTGGGCGGTGAATCGCAGCCGGTATTCGTGCAGGCAACCGACACCACGCCGCCGGCCAACCCGGTGGTCACTGCGCTGTCTGCCAATGGCCTGGTGCTTACCGGTACCGGTGAAGCCAATGCCACGGTCACCGTGCGTGATGCCAGTGGCAATGTGCTCGGCACCGGCGTGGTCAACGCTGGCGGCGTGTTCAGCATCAACCTGGCCAGCGCGCAGCTCAACGGCCAGGTACTCGGTGTGACGCAGGTCGACGTTGCACAGAATGCCTCGGGCAGCACCAGCTATACCGCGCCGGACACACAGGCGCCAGCTGCACCGACCAGCCTTGCCGTGACCGGCGCAGGCACCGTACTGACCGGCGTCGGCGAGCCCGGCGCGACAGTCACCGTCACCGGCCCGGGCGGTCCGTTGGGCAGCGCCGTGGTACAACCCGACGGTAGCTTCACCGTCACCCTCACCAGTACGCAGAACGACGGGCAGTTGCTTACCGTGCGTCAGTCCGATGCCGCCGGCAACCAGTCCGGCAGCGCCAGCATCACAGCACCGGACACCACGCCACCCGCCGCGCCAGTGGCCGCCATCAACGCCAACGGCACCACGGTAAGCGGCTCTGGCCAGATCGGCAGCACCGTCACCGTGCGCGACACTGCAGGCACGGTGCTGGGCACCGCCACAGTGGGCAGCAACGGCCTGTTCGTGGTCAGCCTGGCGGCGGCGCAAATCGACAACCAGGCCCTGACAGTCACCTTGACCGATGCCACCGGCAACACCTCGACCGGCACCGCACTGACCGCTCCAGACCTCACCCCGCCAGCGCTGGCCAGCAACCTGGTGATCAGCGCCGACGGCAGCACCCTGACCGGCAGCGGCGAGCCTGGCGCCACGGTCACGGTGCGCAGCTCCACCGGCACGGTCCTGCAAACCGGCACGGTGCAGCCCGACGGCACCTTCTCCGTAACCCTGACCCCTGCCCAGGACAACGGTCAGACACTGTCGGTATCGCTCACCGACCCACGCAACAACGTCTCCGGCAACGTCAACATCACTGCGCCGGACGTCGACGCCAACGCACCGGTGATCGCCAGCGACAACCTGGCCACCGCCACCGTCAACCTGGCACCGGTTGTCGCCACGCAGACCTACACCGACAGTTTCACCACACTGCTGGCGGGCTTCAGCAAGACCTACACCTGGACCGTCGACGCCGGCACCACGGCGGACCCGACCCTGACGCTGACCACCAGCAGTGCCCTGGCCCTGCTCGACAATGCCACCTTCACCCTGCAGGTGAAAGACGCGTCCGGGGCCTGGGTGACTTTGGCTACCGGTAACAGCCTGGGCCTGCTAGACCTGATTCTGCTTCCCCTGGGCCAGGGGGTGCAGGTCGACATCGGCGAACTGCAGGCCGGTGAATACCGCCTGACCGTAGGCAGCGGCGGCATCGGCCTGGTGACCAACGTCACCACCACGCTGGACATCGAAACCTCCAGCCTGACCGAGCTCACCGGCACCGGTACCCCCACTACCGGCAACGTCATCACCGACCCCGGTGTCGACGGCACCACCGATGCCCGTGGCCCGGACAGCAGCGCCGTGCTGCAGGTGCTCAAGAACGGCAGCTACGTCACCGCCGGCAGCGCCACCGAAGTGCAAGGCCTGTATGGCACCCTGGTGATCCGCGCCGATGGCAGCTACACCTACACGCCGAACGGCACCCCATCCAGCGTCGGCAAAGTAGACGTGTTCAGCTATCAACTGGTGCACGGCAACGGCCTGACCGATGTCGCCAACCTCTATGTGCGGATCGACAGCCCGCAAGCCACGGAGGTATGGAGCGACAGCAACCTCAGCGCGCCCGCCACGGTGGTCGATGCCGTCAACGACATCGACAGCACCAACATCAGCCTGGCAAACCGGGTGGACACCGGCAGCGCCACACTGGGGACGCTGTCCCTGCCGCTGATCGGCTCGCGGCAGGCGGTCTATGACACCAGCGTTGCCGCCGATACCACCGCCAACCTGCAAGTGGTGCTCAACTCCGCCAACCTGCTAGGCCTGCTCAACGGCACCACCATCGCCCTTTACAAACTCAACACGGCTACCGGCCAGTACGTGCTTGTGCAGTCTGTGCCCGGCAGTTCGCTGATCAGCCTGCTCGGCGGCGGCTCGGCCTACACCTTCCAGAACCAGGGCCCAGGTGCCTACGAGATCCGTGTCAGCGCAGGCGGCATCGGCCTGCTCAGTTCGATCACTACCAGCCTCAACACCACCACCACGTATACCAACGAGTTCGTGGTCAGCGGCTACACCCCAGTGACCGGCAACCTGTTGACCGACACCGCCGGCGGCGGTGCCGACAACCTCGGTTCGACGCTGACCGTGCTCAGCGTGCTGGTAGCGGCCAACACCTACGCCATCCCCGGTTACAACGGCGTCAGCGTGACCGGCACCTACGGCACGCTTCTGGTGAACGCTGACGGCAGCTACACCTATACCCTCAAGGAGGGCCTGACTTCGGCAGTTGTCGGCCAACAGGACACTTTCACCTACGAACTGACGCACCCCAACGGCACCACCGATACCGCAACGCTGACCATCAACCTGGACAACGCTGCCGGGCTCACCGCGACCACTTCGCTGCTGGCTGACAGTGGCGACGAGGGGGCGGCCCTCGCAAGTGTTGCCGCGGCTGCATCCACCGAGGTGATTGCCGGCACCGATGGCAATGACCAACTCGATGGCAGCCAGGGCGGGCAGATCAGCCTGCAAGGCGGCTCCGGCGACGACACCCTCGTGGTGGTGGATCAGGCCTTTGCCAGCGTCGAGGGCGGCAGTGGTACCGACACCCTGCTGTGGGGCGGCGGCGATGCCAGCATCGACTTGGGCTCCTTGGCCGGGCGTGTCCACGATATCGAAATCATCGACCTCAACGACACCAGCGGGGTGACCCTGACGCTGAACCTGGCGGATGTGGTGGCCGTCACCGAAAGCGGCAGCAGCACGCTGCTGATCAACGGCGACGACAAGGATTCGGTGCACATGACCGATAACTGGAACCTCACCGGCAGCCAGAGCGCCGACGGCATCGACTATAACCAATACACGGCCCAGGAGGACCCGAGCCACCACCTGTGGGTGCAAAACGGCATTCATGTCGTCTGAGGCCGCAGTAACCCGCCGGGCGCCATGCCCGGCGGCAAGGACGATCAGCAGTAAGGGAATCATGTGAAGCGAAGCAGTCCGCTGTCACCGCTGTTGCCGGGAGCCGTCGCGCTCCTGTTACTGATTTCAAACCCGGTTGCCCAGGCAGCCGATGACATAGACCCTTCGCTGCGCACCATCGGGCCGTCACTGCTACGCGATGCCCCCGATGCCATCCCTGCCCGCCCCCCGGCGGGCCAGGCCGCCAATAATGGCGACCGGCTCGGGCTGGCCGAGGCGGTGCTGGCCGCTGCGCAGTGGCACCCCAGCATCGCTGAAGCCGTCGGCAACCTGTACAAGCAAGGCGAAGGTATCAACGTGGCCCGCGCCGGTTACTACCCACAGGTTTCCGGCGGTATCCGCACCGGCTATGACAGCGGGTATGGCGGAGACCGCAGCAGCCAGGCGCTGAACCTGTCACTCAAGCAGATGCTCTACGATTTCGGCAAGGTCGACAGTGCTGTCGACGCGGCCCACGCTGCCGCCGCCCGCGCCCAGGCCAACATCCTGCTGGTGGTCGACGACCTGGCCCGCGATACCGCCTACGCCTGGATCGAAACCCGCCGTTACGAGCAGCTCATGGTGATTGCCCGCGAGCAGATCAAAGGCGTTGGCGATATTGCCGGCATGGCGCGCCAGCGCAGCGACATGGGCGCCAGCACGCGCTCCGACGTGGTCCAGGCCGAGTCCCGGGTGGAAGGCGCCCGTGCCACCCTCGAGGAATATCAGGCCCAGTACGAGCGGTGGCGCTCGACCCTCGCCGCCCTGCTCGGCCGCGTCGCACCGCCGGCCCTGGCCGAAGAAACGCCCCCCGAACTCAACCAGGCCTGCAAGCGCCCACCGCAAGCCGACGACCGCCTGCCTGCAGTGCTCATGGCCCTGGCCCTGCGCGCGCAATCCAAAGCCGAACTGGCACAGGCCAAGGCCGAGGCCTACCCGACACTGTCGCTGCAGCCGCAGGTCAACCACTACCTGGACAACGACTACGACCGCGACAACAACCGCCTCGACCGCACCCAGGCGGGCATTTACCTGAACCTGGAAGTGCCGATCTACCAAGGCGGCGCCATCAGCGCCCGCAGCCGCGCGGCCGGGCATGCCCTGACCGCCGCCGATTCCGCCGAAGACGCTGCACGCCTGCAGGCCCGCCGAGGGCTGGCCGAAGCCATGGCGCAAACCTCGGGGCTGGGCCGCCGGCTGAGTTCGCTCAAGGCCCGCCAGGCCAGCATCAAGGAAGCACGCATGCTCTACGGCCGGCAATACCTGGACCTGGGCACGCGCCCGCTGCTCGACCTGCTCAATGCCGAGCAGGAAATCTACCAGTCGCGCTTCGAACTTGCCGGTACCCGTTCCGACCTGCTGCGCCTGGATGTCGACTGCCTGTACAACACCGGCGCCCTGCGCATGGCCTTGGGCCTTGAAGGGCGCAACCTGCAAGGGGTGGAGATCGAGCCATGAACGATACCGTCAACCTGAGCCAAGCCACGCAGCAGCAAAACCCGGAGCAGGCTATCGTCCATCGCCCGGACCTTGGCCCGTGGCTTGAAGTCATGCTGCAGGTCGCCCACCACTACCGGCTGGATGTATCCCCCCAGCGCATTCGCCTGGCGGCCGTGGAAGATGCCCGGCCGCTGGATGAAATCCTGCGGCACATGGCGCGCCAGGCCGGCCTGTCGCTGCGCTTCGTGCGTTTCGATGCCAAAGCCCTGCGGCAATGGCGTACACCACTGGTGCTGGAGCTCGATGATGGCCAACTGGCTGTGGTCGAAGCCGTGACCGAGGACAACGAGCTGGCCGTGGTGTTCGCCGGCGACCAGAGCCTGACCTCGCGCCTGCCCCGCGAAGCGCTCGAAGGGCGCATCAACCGCGTGGCACTGATGCGCCCGGCACGGCCGTTGCGCGATGTGCGTACCGACGACTACACCGCCCCGTACGACCGCCACTGGTTCGCCCGCATCGTCCTGCGCGACCTGCGCCCGTATGGGCAGGTAATGGTCGCCTCGCTGGTGGCCAACGTGTTGGCCCTGGCTGGCGTGCTGTTCTCGATGCAGGTGTATGACCGGGTGATCCCCGCCGAATCGCTGCCCACGCTGTACGTGCTGTTCGGCGGTGTGGTGCTGGCGCTGGTGTTCGACTTCAGCATGCGCCTGCTGCGCCTTAAGGTTACCGACCTGCTCGGCAAGCGCGCCGACCTGCGCGTGTCGGACCTGGTCTACGGCCATGCCCTGCGCCTGCGCAACTCGGCACGGCCGAAGTCCACCGGCTCGTTCATTTCGCAGTTGCGCGAGCTGGAGTCGATCCGCGACCTGATCACCTCCAGCACCGCCACCGCGCTGGCCGACCTGCCGTTCTTCCTGTTGTTCCTGTTCGTGTTCTGGCTGATCGGCGGCGTGCTGGTGTTTATCCCGCTGGTGGCTCTGCTGGCCATGCTCCTGCCTGGCTTGCTGGCGCAGCGCCGGCTGGCACGCCTGGCCAATGCCTCGATGCGCGAGTCGTCACTGCGCAACGCCATGCTGGTGGAAAGCGTCCAGGGCCTGGACGAAATCAAGGCACTGCAGGCCGAAGCGCGCTTCGAGCGCCAGTGGAACCAGTACAACGCAGCCTGCGCACACACCAACCTGCGTCTACGCACCCTGACCAACGGCCTGGTGACCTGGACCCAGAACGTGCAAGGCGCGGTGTTTGCCGTGGTCATCGTCATAGGCGCGCCAATGGTGATTGCCGGCGACCTCACCACCGGTAGCCTGGTGGCCGCCTCGATGCTGTCCTCGCGGATGATGGCGCCGCTGGCGCAGCTCACCCATGTGCTGACCCGCTGGCAGCAAGCCAAGGTGGCACTACAGGGCCTGGACAAACTGATGCAGTCACCGGTCGACCACCCCGAAGGCGAAGCCCGTGTGCACCTGCCGGCCATCCGCGGCGAGTACCGGCTGCGTCAGGCCAACTTCCGCTACGACCCCGAGGCACCACCGGTGCTGAACATCGGCCAGCTGGACATCCGGCCGGGCGAGCGCATCGCCGTGCTGGGGCGCAACGGCGCCGGCAAGTCGACCCTGCTGCAGGCGCTGGGCGGTGCCATGGACCTGGTGCAAGGCGAGGTCACGCTCGACGGCATTGCCCTGGCCCACCTGGACCCGGCCGACCTGCGCCGTGACGTCGGCTTGCTGGCGCAGTATGCGCGGCTGTTCCACGGCACCCTGCGCGAAAACCTCACCCTCGGTGCCGGCCAGGCCAGTGACCAGGAACTGGTGGCCGCGCTGGCCGCCACGGGCGCACTGGACTTCGTGCGCCGGCTGCCCAAAGGCATGGACCACCTGATTCTGGAAGGTGGCCTGGGCCTGTCCGGCGGGCAACGCCAGGCACTGGTGCTGGCACGCCTGCTGGTGCGCCAGCCGCAGGTACTGCTGCTGGATGAACCTACCGCCTCGCTGGACGACACGACCGAGCGCAAGCTGCTCGATAACCTCGACCGTTTCTGCCAAGGCCGCACCCTGGTGATCGCCACTCACCGTTTGAGCGTACTGCAACGGGTCGAGCGGATCATCGTGCTCGATGGCGGGCGCATCGTCATCGACGACAGCCGTGACGCCGCCCTGGCCAAATTGCAAGGAGCGCAGGCATGAGCAACCATGAACTCCCCGCGTCCTACCTGGATGGCCAGGATGACCAGGCCGTGCTGCGCGCAGGCCGCGTCATCACCGTGTGCGCGCTGATGCTCGCCGCGTTCCTGGCCTGGGCCGCCTGGTTCGAGGTCACCGAAGTCTCCACCGGCACCGGCAAAGTGATCCCCAGCTCCCGCGAGCAAGTGATCCAGTCGTTCGAAGGCGGCATCGTCGCCGAGATGAACGTGGCCGAAGGTGACCTGGTCGAGCGCGGCCAGGTGCTGGCCCAGCTCGACCCGACCAAGACTGCCTCCAGCGTCGGTGAAAGCGAGGCCAAGTACCGTGCTGCCACGGCCAGCGTTGCGCGCTTGCGCGCCGAGGTCACCGGCAAGCCGCTGGCCTTCCCCGACAGCCTGCGCGATTCGCCGGACCTGATCGACGCCGAAACCGCGCTGTACCAGACCCGCCGCCGCGGCCTGGAACAGACCCTGGCGGGCATCGAGGACTCGCTGCGGCTGGTGCGCAGCGAACTGCAGATCACCGAAAACCTGGCCAAGATGGGCGCCTCCAGCCGGGTCGAGGTGATCCGCCTCAACCGCCAGCGCTCGGAGCTCGAGCTCAAGGCCAACGAAGCGCGCTCCGATTACCTGGTACGCGCCCGCGAAGAGCTGGCCAAGGCCAGCGCCGAAGCCGACAGCCTCTCGGAAGTGGTCCGCGGGCGCAGCGATTCGCTGTCACGCCTGACCTTACGCTCGCCGGTGCGCGGCATCGTCAAGGACATCGAGGTCAACACCCTGGGCGGGGTGGTACAGCCCGGTGGGCAGGTGATGAAGATCGTGCCGATGGATGAACGCTTGCTGATCGAGACGCGCATCGCCCCCCGGGACATCGCCTTCATCCACCCCGACCAGGCGGCCAAGGTGAAGATCAGTGCCTATGACTATTCGGTGTATGGCGGGCTGGAGGGCAAGGTGGTGGGCATCTCGCCGGATACCCTGCAGGATGAGGTAAAACCGGAAATCTATTACTACCGGGTGTTCATCCGTACCGAGCAGGACAGCCTGCAGAACAAAGCCGGCAAGCGCTTTGCGATCGTGCCGGGGATGATTGCCACGGTGGATATCCGCACGGGCGAAAAAACCATTCTCGATTACCTGATCAAGCCGCTTAACCGGGCCAAGGAGGCCTTGCGCGAGCGCTAAGGGCCGCTGCGCGGCCATCGCCGGCAAGCCGGCTCCCACAGAAACTGCACAAGCCGTTGGCGCACTGGTGACCCTGTAGGAGCCGGCTTGCCGGCGATAGGGCCAGCAAAGGCTGCCGTCAAGTTAAAGCCCAGCCCGAACAGGCCGATAACCGGTTATCCCCTGTCTTCCATGAAGGTCACCATGGCCACGCAAAATGCCCGCGCGGACGCGTTGTCCCTGCTGCTGTTCACCCTGCGCAGCGGCAAACTGATGGCAATCAACCTGCTCAAGGTCAGCGAGATCATCCCTTGCCCACCGCTGACCAGGTTGCCCGAATCGCACCCCCACGTGAAAGGCGTGGCGACCCTGCGCGGCAACCCGCTGTCGGTGATCGACCTGTCGCGGGCCATCGGTGAACGCCCGCTGGCCGACCCGGACGGTGGCTGCCTGATCGTCACCGAGATCAGCCGCTCGCGCCAGGGCCTGCATGTGCAGGCAGTGAGCCGCATCATCCACTGCCTGAGCACCGACATCAGGCCGCCACCCTATGGCTCGGGCACCCGCTCGTTCATCACCGGCGTGACCCGTGTCGACAATACCTTGGTGCAGGTGCTGGACATCGAAAAGGTGATCCATGCCATCGCCCCGCCGGAGCCGGAGCCCGCGCCGGGCAAGCTGAACGAAGAAGACGCCAGCCTGTTGGCCGCCGCCAACATCCTGGTGGTGGACGATAGCCAGGTGGCGCTGCAACAGTCGGTGCACACCCTGCGTAACCTGGGCATCGACTGCCACACCGCACGCAGCGCCAAGGATGCAATCAACGTGCTGCTGGAGCTGCAGGGCACCGCGCAGGAGATCAACATCATCGTGTCCGACATCGAGATGTCGGAGATGGACGGCTATGCCTTCACCCGCACCCTGCGCGAAACCCCGGACTTCCAGCACCTCTACGTGCTGCTGCACACCTCGCTGGACAGCGCGATGAGTGCCGAGAAGGCCAGGTTGGCGGGGGCCAATGCCATCCTGACCAAGTTCTCCTCACCGGAGCTGACCGATTGCCTGGTGGTGGCGGCGCGTACGGTAGTGTTTGCAGAGCGATGAAGGCCGTGCTGTCATATTCAGCGACAAACTCCCTGGCCTGTTGCCGGGGATGCCTCGGTCATACTTCGCCCCCCTCGAACGTTTCACGGTATTGCGTATGAAGTTTTTCAGCTCTCTTCTGATCGCCTGCGCCCTTTTCAGCGGTGTTGCCCAGGCCTCCAGCAGCCAGGCCTGGAACGAACAACGCCAGCAGATGCTCAAGGCCTGCCTGGCCGCCAGCCAGTTCAAGGACGCCCATGCCCGCGGCAAACCTGCGGAGTTCGATGACCAGGTCGGCTTCAGCGCCCTGGTCATCGAAGGGGTGTATCCACAAAAGCACATGCAGCAACGCACCGGCTCCGAGCTGTGCTTGTACGACCGCCAGCACCAGCGGGCCTTCGTCAGCGAATGGAACCCAGACGCCACGTGAACGACTCCCTGCGTTTTGCCTGTACCGGCTGCGGCAAGTGCTGCACCGGCCACCATGTGCCACTGACCCTGGCCGAGTCGCGCCAGTGGGCGGCATCCGGCGGCCAGGTGGTGGTGCTGATCGAAGCCTTTGTGGAGGATGGCCCGGGGATGCCGGCAGACCAGCGTGAGCATGTGCTGCGCCGCTCGCACCCGGTGCCTTGCGGTGACAGCGAGGTACGGGTTTCGGTGACCTTTGCCGCGTTCAACCCCGGGCGCTGCCGCAACCTGGACGAAAACGACCTGTGCACCATCTACGAGAGCCGGCCGCTGGTCTGCCGCATCTACCCGGTGGAAATCAACCCGCACATTCCACTGAGGCCAGAGAACAAGGACTGCCCGCCCGAGGCTTGGGAGCAAGGGCCTGAGCTGATTCATGGCTCGTTACCGGTGGACCCGGCGCTGCTGGCACTCGTGCAGGCGTCCCGGCAGGCAGATCGTGATGACATCGCGGCCAAGGTTGCTGTGTGTCAGGCCTTGGGCATGACCATCAGCGCGCTCAAGGGCAATGGCTTCACGGCCTACCTTCCAGACATGGGCGCCTTGGCGGCGGCGCTGGCGGATGTACCGGCACCGCACCATGCGCCGTGGGCGCTGCACGTGCAGGACACCACCCTGCTGGCCAGCCTGCAGGCGCAGGGCTTGCAGGCTGGCGACACGCCTTCGCAGTACTACGCCTTCATCGGTTTCTAGCAAAGCCAGCACCAAATCCCGGCGATCTCCCTGTGGGAGCCGGGCTTGCCGGCGATGGGCCGCAAAGCGGCCCCACAACCGCTCAAGCGCTGCGGTTCATGCCCATTTCCATGTCGTTGATCAGTGCTTTGGCCATGGCACTGAGAATGCGTGCCGCACTGCCTGCGATCATGTTGCCCTCCAGCGCGTAGCGATGGTCTTCGGCTTCGGTGTCGAGGTAGAGCTGGCTGGTTTTGCAGAGGCAGTCCATCAGCGCAGCAGCGTGAGACCTGGCGTCTTCGGGGGAGAGGTCGGCGATGATTGTGATGTAAGGGATCGGGAATGAGTCCGGTGGATCGGGAACGATTTTTTTCATGATGACTTTCCTGAAGATGCTATTGGAAAGCGACCACCTTGTTCTTCTCACGGATTGGGTGGCAGCCGTACGCGAGGTGAGAAGACCGCGTCCAGGAACCGCGGCCCGGACCGAAGCCCGCACACGCACGGCTGCCATGAAAAATGGCATCCTGGATACAGCTGCGGCTTCTCACGGCCGCTCGCCGTTGTGGCGAACCGTGAAGTTATCGCTGAAACAGTTCCCCGCCTATCAGACGCCATCCGACAGAGGGCGTAGGATAATTCGTCATGGCTTCGCTCTTGAAGCATCTGGTTTCAGATTCAGAATCTTCTTACGGATCAAGGGGAGCAGAGGTATGAATCGGTCAGGGTCGCGGTAGGGCTGCCAACTGCCCCCAACCTGTCAGCGCTGTCAGCCAGCTGTCACGCTGCCGACCCGGTCACAGCGCTATAAGCTTCAATAACCGCCCCCTCCTCTTGGCCAAGGTGCCCGCGCCGATGCGACGTCCTACCCGCCCTCTCCTGCTGGCCGCCACCGCCCTGCTCGCCCTTGCAGCACTGGGCATCTGGTATGGCCAGCGCCAGGAGGCGCCGGTTGCGCGCGCCCAAAGCGCCGTTCCGGTGCGCGTGGTCAGCGTTGCCCAGCAGGACGTGCCGCGCTACGCCAGCGCCATCGGCTCCGTGCTGTCGCTGCACAGCGTCGAAATAAAACCGCAGGTCGAAGGGGTGCTGACCCGGGTACTGGTCAAAGAGGGCCAGTGGGTCAAGCAAGGCGACCTGCTGGCCACCCTGGACGATCGCAGCATCCGCGCCAGCCTCGACCAGGCCCGCGCCCAGCTCGGCCAGAGCCAGGCTCAAATCCAGGTGGCCGGCGTCGACCTCAAGCGCTACCGCCTGCTCAGCAGCGATGACGGCGTGTCCAAGCAGACCCTCGACCAGCAACAGGCGCTGGTCAATCAGCTGCAAGCCACCGTAAAAGGCAACCAGGCCGCCATCGCCAATGCCGAAGTCCAGCTCTCCTACACGCAGATTCGCTCCCCCGTCACCGGGCGTGTCGGCATCCGCAACATCGACCCCGGCAACCTGGTGCGCGCCAGCGATACCCAGGGCCTGTTCAGCGTGACCCAGATCGACCCCATCGCGGTCGAGTTCTCCCTGCCGCAACAGATGCTGCCAACCCTGCAGGGCCTGCTGAAGGCGCCCACGCCCGCATTGGTGCAGGCCTACATGGACGCCGATGGCGAAAGCAACCTGCTGGGTGAAGGCCACCTGGCCCTGATCGACAACCAGATTTCGGCCAACACCGGCACGGTGCGGGTCAAGGCCGAGTTCGACAACAAGGACGGCCGGCTGTGGCCGGGGCAACTGGTGACCATCCGCTTGCGCACTGCCGTCCAGGAGAATGCCCTGGTGGTGCCGCCGCCAGTGGTGCAGCGCGGCGTCGACGGCCACTTCGTCTATCGCCTGGACGGTGACCAGGTCACCAGTGTGCCGGTCAAGGTGCTGTACCAGGACAGTGGGCTGAACATCATTGCCGGGGTCAAACCGGGCGAGCGTCTGGTGCTCGATGGCCAGTCGCGGCTCAAGCCCGGCTCGCGCGTGGAGGTCACCCCCAACGCACCGCCGCCGTCGGAAATGGCCGGCCGCCGGAGCCAGCCATGAATAGCCGCAACAGCGTGTCGGCCTGGTGCATCGACCACCCCATCGCCACGCTGCTGCTGGCTTTCGCGCTGGTGCTGTTGGGTGTCATCGCCTTTACCCGCTTGCCCGTGGCGCCCTTGCCGGAAGCCGACTTCCCGACCATCCAGGTCTCCGCGCAACTGCCTGGGGCCAGCCCGGAAACCATGGCCTCTTCGGTGGCCACGCCGCTGGAGGTGCAGTTCAGCGCCATCCCCGGCATGGCCCAGATGACCAGCAGCAGCGCACTGGGCTCGACCACCCTGATCCTGCAGTTCACCCTGGACAAGAACATCGACACCGCAGCCCAGGAGGTCCAGGCGGCCATCAACACGGCTACCTCACGCCTGCCCCAGGACCTGCCCAACCCGCCGACCTGGCGCAAGGTCAACCCGGCAGACAGCCCGGTACTGGTGCTCACCGTCAGCTCCGCACAGATGCCCGGCAACGACCTCAGCGACTATGCCGAAACCTTGCTGGCGCGCCAGTTGAGCCAGATCGAAGGGGTCGGCCTGATCAACATCACCGGCCAGTTGCGCCCGGCCATCCGTGTGCAGGCGCAGCCGGAAAAGCTCGCCGCCATGGGCCTTACGCTCGCCGACCTGCGCCAGGCCATCCAGCAGACCAGCCTGAACCTGGCAAAGGGCGCCCTGTATGGCGAGCACAGCGTGTCGACCATCGCCGCCAACGACCAACTGTTCCACCCCGAGGACTACGCCAGGCTGATTGTCTCTTACCGCGACGGCGCCCCCGTGCACCTGCAGGACGTGGCCAAGGTGATCAACGGCGCCGAGAATGCCTACGTCAAAGCCTGGTCCGGCAACCAGCCGGGCCTGAACCTTGTGGTGTTCCGCCAGCCTGGCGCCAACATCGTCGACACCGTGGACCGCGTGCTCGGTGCCCTGCCCAAGCTGCAGGAGATGCTGCCGGCCTCGGTCGAGGTGTCGGTGCTGCAGGACCGTACCCAGACCATCCGCGCGTCGCTGCATGAGGTGGAACTGACCCTGATCATCGCCGTGGCCCTGGTGATCGGGGTGATGGCGCTGTTCCTGCGCCAATGGTCGGCCACCCTGGTGGTGTCCAGTGTGCTGGGCGTATCGCTGATCGCCACCTGCGCGCTGATGTACGTGTTCGGTTTCAGCCTCAATAACCTGACCCTGGTGGCCATCGTCATTGCTGTCGGCTTTGTGGTGGACGACGCGATCGTGGTGGTGGAAAACATCCACCGCCATCTGGAAGCCGGCGAAGACAGCCGCACGGCGGCGCTCAAAGGGGCAGGCGAAATCGGCTTCACCGTGGTGTCGATCAGCTTCTCGCTGGTTGCCGCGTTCATTCCGCTGCTGTTCATGGGCGGCGTGGTGGGCCGGCTGTTCAAGGAGTTCGCCCTGACCGCGACAGCAACCATTCTGATTTCGGTGGTGGTGTCGCTGACCCTGGCGCCGACCCTGTGCGCGCTGTTCATGCGTCGCCCGCCCACGGAACATCACGGCGGCTTCGGGGACCGGCTGCTGAAGTGGTACGAAAAGGGCCTGGACCGGGCGCTGGCCCATCAGCGCCTGACCCTCGGCGTGTTCGGCCTGACCCTGGCCCTGGCGGTGGTCGGCTACGTGGCCATCCCCAAGGGTTTCTTCCCCCTGCAGGACACCGGTTTCATTCTCGGCACCACTGAAGCAGCAGCGGATGTGTCATACCCGTCGATGATCGACAAGCACCTGGCACTGGCGAAAATCATCGAAGCCGACCCCGCCGTGAGGGCCTTCTCCCATTCGGTAGGGGTTACCGGCAGCAACCAGACCATCGCCAACGGCCGTTTCTGGATCGCCCTCAAGCCCCGCGGCGAGCGCGATGTTTCAGCCAGCGAGCTGATCGACCGGCTGCGCCCGCAACTCGCGCAGGTGCCAGGCGTGGTGCTGTACATGCGGGCCGGCCAGGACATCAACCTCAGCTCCGGCCCGTCACGTACCCAGTACCAGTACGTGCTCAAAAGTAACGACGGCGTCGCCCTCAACCTGTGGACCCAACGCCTGACCGAGCGCCTGCGCGAAAACCCGGCGTTGCGCGACCTGTCCAACGACCTGCAACTGGGCGCCAGCGTTACCCGCATCGACATCGACCGCCAGGCTGCGGCCCGTTTCGGCCTGACCACCACCGACGTCGACCAGGCGCTGTACGATGCGTTCGGCCAGCGGCAGATCAGCGAATTCCAGACCGAGACCAACCAGTACAAGGTGATCCTGGAACTGGACGCGCAACAACGCGGCAAGGCCGAAAGCCTGAATTTCTTCTACCTGCGCTCGCCCCTGAGCAACGAAATGGTGCCGCTATCAGTCTTGGCGCATGTCGCCGCGCCCAGCACCGGGCCGCTGTCGATCAGCCATGATGGCCTGTTCCCGGCCGCCAACCTGTCGTTCAACCTGGCCCCCGGCGTGGCCTTGGGCGATGCGGTGGCGATCCTGGAACGCACCCAGCGCGAACTGGGCATGCCCGACTCGATCAGCGGCAACTTCCAGGGCGCGGCGCAGGCCTTCCAGAGTTCGCTGTCGAGCCAGCCGTGGCTGATCCTCGCCGCACTGGTGGCGGTGTACATCATCCTTGGGGTGCTCTACGAGAGCCTGGTGCACCCGCTGACCATCATCTCGACCCTGCCTTCGGCGGGCCTGGGCGCGTTGCTACTGCTGTGGGCCATGGGCAAGGACTTCAGCATCATGGGCCTGATCGGCGTGGTGCTGCTGATCGGCATCGTCAAGAAGAACGGCATCCTGCTCATCGATTTCGCCCTGGAAGCCCAGCGCCGCCATGGCCTGACGCCCGAGCAGGCGATTCACCAGGCCTGCCTGACGCGCTTTCGGCCGATCATCATGACCACCCTGGCCGCCCTGCTCGGCGCGGTGCCGCTGATGTTCGGCTTTGGCGCCGGTGCCGAGTTGCGCCAGCCGCTGGGTATCGCTGTGGTCGGCGGCCTGCTGGTCAGCCAGGCCCTGACGCTGTTCACCACCCCGGTCATATACTTGGCCCTGGAGCGCCTGTTCCATCGCCGCCAGGCCGCCAGTGCGGTCGTGCCGAGTACCCACTGAGACAAGACCATGCGTGTGCTGATCATCGAAGACGAAGAGAAAACCGCTGACTACCTGCATCGCGGCCTGAGCGAGCAAGGCTTTACTGTCGACCTGGCACGGGACGGCATCGACGGCCTGCACCTGGCGCTTGAAGGTGACTATGCGGTGATCGTGCTCGATGTGATGCTGCCGGGCCTGGATGGCTATGGCGTGCTGCGTGCCTTGCGTGCGCGCAAGCAGACGCCGGTGATCATGCTCACCGCCCGCGAGCGTGTCGAGGACCGCATCCACGGCCTGCGCGAAGGTGCCGACGATTACCTTGGCAAGCCGTTCTCCTTCCTTGAACTGGTCGCCCGCCTGCAGGCCCTGACCCGGCGCAGTGGCAGCCACGAGCCGCTGCAGGTGCAGGTCGGCGACCTGTGGATCGACCTGATGGCGCGCAAGGCCAGCCGCGGCGGCCAACGCCTGGACCTGACCGCCAAGGAGTTCTCGCTGCTCAGCGTGCTGGCCAGGCGCCAGGGCGAAATCCTCTCCAAGACCGCCATCGCCGAGCTGGTCTGGGACATCAACTTCGACAGCGATGCCAATGTCGTCGAAGTGGCCATCAAGCGCCTGCGCGCCAAGCTCGACGGGCCATTCGACAACAAGCTGCTGCATACCATCCGAGGCATGGGCTATGTCCTGGAAAACCGTGCCGGTTAACTCCATCGCACTGCGCCTGTCGGCGCTGTTCATCCTGGTGGCGATGGGCGTGTTCCTGTTGATCGGTTCGGCACTGTACCGCCAGGTCGACCACAGCCTGGACATGCTGCCGGCGGCCGAACTGGACGCCCGCTTCAGCGTGCTGGAATCCACCCTCAACCGCTTCGGCACACCGGAGCATTGGGCAAAGATCAGCAACAAGCTCAACCTGCTCACCGAGGAAGACAAACGCATCCGCTTCTGGGTGGTCGGCAGCGACCCGGCGTTCGAATATGGCCACCCCAGCGAAAGGGTACGCGCATTCGCCGAGGGCCCAGAAGGGATGCGCGACCTGCGCCTGCCTGACCGGCCCTACCCTTACAAGGTGCTGGTCAGCGAGTTGCCGGCCCTGGCCGCTCGCCCGCCACTGCGCTTTCTGATCGCCATCGATACCGAGACCTTCTGGCAGGCCCAGCACAGCCTGCTGGTGGCCATCGTCGGGCTGGCGGTGCTCGGAGTGCTGCTGGCCTCGGTGCTCGGCTACTGGGTGGCGCGCATTGGCCTGCGCCCGCTGCTGGCGCTGTCCAACGAGGCGCAGGCCTTGGCCCCCCCGCGCCTGGATGGCCGCCTGCAAACCGTCAACCTGGCCCCGGAACTGGCGCAATTCGCAGGCGCTTTCAACGCGGCGCTCGACCGGGTCAGCCAGGCCTATTCGCAGCTGGAAGCGTTCAACGCCGACGTTGCCCACGAACTGCGCTCGCCGCTGACCAACCTGATCGGCCAGACCCAGGTCGCCCTCACCCGAGGGCGCAGCGCCGAACACTACTTCGAGGTGCTGCAATCGAACCTGGAAGAACTTGAACGCCTGCGCAGCATCATCAACGACATGCTGTTCCTCGCCAGCGCCGACCAGGGCAGCAAGGCCACCGCCCTGACCCAGGTATCGCTGGCCGACGAAGTGGCCACCACCCTCGATTACCTCGACTACATCCTCGAAGACGCCCAGGTCAGCGTCACTGTCAGCGGCGATGCCCAGGCCCCCATCGAAAAAGCCCAGCTGCGCCGCGCGTTGATCAACCTGCTGAACAATGCCGTGCAGCACACCGCGCCGCACCAAGTGATCCGCGTGCATATCGATGCCGGGCCGGAGCAGGTCAGCATTGCCGTGAGCAACCCAGGGCCGGCTATCGACGATGATCACCTGCCTCTGCTGTTCGAGCGGTTCTACCGGGTGGATGCGGCGCGCAGCAACAGTGGCGGGGGCAATCACGGGTTGGGGTTGGCCATCGTCAAGGCGATTGCGCTGATGCATGGGGGCGAGGTTTTTGTGCGCAGCGAGGCGGGTGCCAACACCTTCGGCATTCGCCTGCCAAACGCTCAACTGCAGGGGTTTGCGGCGAAGATCTAGTGTTTTTCGCAGGGATAGTTACCTTTTGCGCAACAGTGCTTATCGCGCCCGGTGCTGTTTCCAAGGCAATGAAGAGACTAACTTTAGCCCTGTCTCCATTAGCACTTGCACCGCAAGAAGGTAGTTTCAACATGTCCAACAGTATGGGTATTGCCAGCGTTTTCGTTCTGTCTTCCCTGTTGTTGTCGCCCCTGGCCATGGCCGAAGAATCCCCGGCTTTCGTCGCCCGTAATGCAGAGCTTGCAGCTGTTCACCAGGAAGCCCGCGAGGCCGTAGCGCACAAGGCCGACGCAGGCAAAGATGCAGAACAGACAGCTTCCAAGGTTTCCCTCGACGCCAATGCCGAGAGCTGATCGCGCAACGATGCCGCTCCCGTTTCCCCCCGGCTACACCATGGGCACCGCCGGTGCCGATATGTTAGCCTTTTAAAGCCGCTGCCGATCAGCGGCTTTTTTTATGTGCTTTGACGATCAGCCCGGCCGTTATTTCTCTAACAAGAAAGTTGCACATTCAAAAATAAAAACTGCCCCACCGTCAGACCAAAGGAGCTAGTACCGGTGCCTTCCGCGTTTCGTGTTACCCCGCTGTTCATTGCATTGACCGCAACGATGCCTTTCGCCGCCCAGGCAGATGAAGACAAGGCTGATGGCTTCATCGAAGGCTCGTCCTTCAACCTGCATTTTCGTAACGCCTACTTCAACCGCGACAACCACAACAGCGGCGTGCGCGACACCCGCGAGTGGGGCCAAGGCGCAGTTGCCCGCTTCGAGTCGGGCTACACGCCAGGCGTAATCGGCTTTGGCCTCGATGCGCACGCCATGCTGGGCTTGAAGCTCGATGGCGGTGGCGGCCATGCCGGCACCAGCATCCTGCCCGAACACGTGAAGGACAACGGCGAACTGGGCGCAGCCCCGCACTCGTTCTCCACCGCAGGCGCGGCGGTCAAGCTCAAGGCCTTCGACACCGAACTCAAGGCCGGTGACCTGTTCCTTACCAACCCGGTAATCGCCGGCGGCGAAACCCGCATGCTGCCGCAGACCTTCCGTGGCGTCAGCCTGACCAACACCAGCATCGACGGCCTACTGCTCGAAGGTGGCCAGGTCAGCTTCACCAAGCCGTACAACCAGAGCGGCCACCGCCGTATCGACACCTACTACGGCTCGCTGGATGAGCACGACAAAAGCAAGCATCTGAACTGGGCTGGTGCGTCGTGGAGCGGCACCGAGAACATCACTGCCAACCTTTACGCCGCCGAGCTCAAGGACATCTGGAACCAGTACTACGCTGATTTCGACTACACCTACGTGGTCAACGACCTGGTCAGCCTCAACCCGGGCGTGCACTTCTATCACACCCAAGACACCGGCCAGGCGCTGCTGGGCAAGATCGACAACAACACCTACAGCGTGCACTTCACCGTCAACGCCGGCTACCACAGCGTTACCGCCGCCTACCAGCGGGTCAATGGCGACACGCCGTTCGACTACATCAACCTGGGCGACAGCGTGTACCTGGACAACTCGCGCATGTACTCGGACTTCAACGCACCCAACGAGCGTTCGTGGAAGCTGCAGTACGGCTATGACTTCGCCGGGCTCGGCATGCCAGGGCTGAGCACCACCGTGTCGTACTCGCGTGGCGAGGCGGACCTGACCAAGGCTGACCAGAACAACACCCACTACGACTACTACCGCGCCGATGGCAAGAACGCCCAGCACTGGGAACGTGACCTGGACGTGAAGTACGTGTTCCAGGAAGGCGACTTCAAGGACCTGTCGGTGCTGGTGCGCTATGCCGTACACCGCGGCAGCCAGGGGTATGCGTCGATCGACAACAACAGCGATAACGACGAATTGCGGGTGATCGTCGATTATCCGTTGAACGTGTTCTGACCTGGGACCGCAAGTCAGCCCCACACGGTGTGTGCAGACCGGTAGGCGCTGGCTTGCCAGCATTGGGCTGCACAGCAGCCCAATGCATGATTCCGTCGGACAAATCTTGTCCGACAATCATCACTTCCCTAGAATGTCGCCCGCCGCAACCGGCCCTGCCTCAGCAGTAGCGCGCATGCCCACTCGATTACCGCGTCTCGCACTCTACAGGTCGCACCCCGAGCTGATCCTCAATCTGGGCAGTTGCATCGCCGTGCTCGCTATCGTGGGCATCGTCAGTTATCTGTTGGGGCGCGAGCGCGAGAGTGTCGAGCAATCGGCCATCCGCTCCTCCAGCAATATCGTCCAGCTGATCGAAAGCGACATCCTGCGCAACGTCGAACTTTACGACCAGTCCCTGCGCGGGCTGATCTGGGCCGTGCAGCATCCCGAACTGCTGCAGGTCGCCCCCAACCTGCGCCAGCAGATCCTTTTCAACCAGACGTTCGCGGCCCCTGTGCGCGGCGATATTCTCTGGCTCGATGCCAATGGCGACGTCGTGGGCGACTCCACCAGCGTCACCCCGCGCCAGGCCAATTTCGCCGACACCTTCGACTTCCGGGCCCATCGCCGCGACCCTGGCCTGGGCTTGTTGATCAGCCCGCCGTTCAAGGCACGGCTCGGCGACCTCGACTGGTGCATCAGTTTCAGCCGGCGCATCTCCGCAGCCGATGGCAGCTTTGCCGGGGTAGCCGCCGGAGCCCTGCGCCTCTCCTATTTCAGTGAACTGTTCCAGCGCCTTGATATCGGCCATGAAAGCAGCATCAACCTGCTCAACGTCGACGGCCAGTTGCTCGCCCGCCAGCCGCGCCGCGATCAGGACCCGTTGGTCGGCACCAGCTTCGCCGACCGCCCCAACTTCAAACGCATCCTGGGCGAGCGCAGCGGCAGCTTTACAGCCCGCTCCAGCATCTATGGCACCCAGCGCATGTACACCTTCGCCCGGGTCGCCGACCTGCCGTTGATCATACTGGTGGTGCATTCTGCCGATGAGGTGTTCCAGTCATGGCGCCGCACGGCGTTGGTGGTCAGTATTGCCACAGGCGTGCTGTGCATCGGCATTCTCTGGCTCACCCTGTTGCTGGGCCGCGAATTGCGCCGCAGGCATGAGGCGGAACAGGGTCTGGCCAGACTGGCAGCCACGGATAGCCTGACGGGCCTGGCCAACCGTCGCCGGCTGGATCAGGTGTTACGCCAGGAGTGGGCGCGCGCCCAGCGCAACCGTAAGCCGTTGGCCGTGCTGATGGTGGATGTGGATCACTTCAAGGCATTCAACCAACGCCATGGTCACGCAGGAGGCGATCACGCCTTACGTGAAGTGGCCAAGACGATCGAACAGTGCATACGACGCCCGGCAGACCTGGCGGCGCGGTATGGGGGGGAGGAGTTTCAGGTGGTTTTGCCGGAAACCGAACTGGCCGGTGCCCGTTTGCTGGCAGAGAGGATCCGGTCGCATGTCGAGGCGTTGGCACCTTTTGCCGATGATGTACACGCGGTGACGGTGAGCATCGGCATCAGCGTACACACCCCCGGCACCCAACAAGACCTCGCGACCATGCTGGGTGCCGCGGATGAGGCGCTCTACCGGGCCAAGGCCAAAGGCCGAAACCGGGTAGAGGGCCCTGCGGATTAGGAGCGGGCGCGTGCGGCGTTGCGCAGTGCCTTCACTTGGTCGTGGTTACGCTGTACGCCCTGCAGTTGCTTTTCCACGAGCATATAGCTCGAATCACTGACGGAGCGGCCCAGCTTGACCAGCTTCTCACGCGCTTCCTTGTAGGCTTTGAGGGCGTGGTCTTCACCGCGCTCTACTTCGTTGAGCACGGCCTCCTCATCCTTACCGGTAACCATCGACTTGAGGTTTACCCAGCCGCGGTGCAGGTCGCCGCTGACGCTGGTGGAGGTTTCCGGGTCGCCACCCAGGCGACGCACTTCACTCTGCAGTTCGCCTGCTGCATTGGCGCATTCGCCAGCGCGCTGGACGAAGAACGCTTTGAGCTCCGGGTTTTTCACATCATCGGCCGACTCCTTGAACCCTTTCTCGCCGTCCTTGCTGTACTCGATCAGGTTGTTGAGCACGTCGATTACGTCTTTGTTGAGGTCGCTCATGGCTGAAACTCCTTGGCAGGTAATAGTCATGTAAACAGGAGCAGCCTTCGTGCCAAGCTTTCCATTGAATAAAATTACTTTAAAAGCAATAGGTTAAAAAAATACCGCCTCGCTGGAAAACGGCGTTATGCATGATTGCCGCTTGGGCGCTCGTGCAGATTGCAGTATGGTCGGCGCACTTCCACTGCCAGGCACTGCCGATGAAACCGGAAACCCTTGAACTGCTGGTAATCCGCACCATGCCCTTCGGCAAATACCAAGGCCGGATCATTGCCGACCTGCCGGGTGACTACCTGGCATGGTTCGCGCGCAAGGGGTTTCCGGCGGGTGAGCTGGGTGGGTTGCTGGCGTTGATGCACGAGGTCGATCACAACGGCCTGGGGGATCTGCTGGTGCCGTTGCGGCAAAAGCATCGGCGCTGAGCCTGTTGCGGACTATCGCCGGCAAGCCGGCTTCCCCAGGTACACCCACGGCCTTGAGAGCCGTGGGGCACCTGGGGAAGCCTACTTGCCCGCGATGAGGCCAGCGATGATCGAACGCCCTAGCCCTTGGCCGGCGCCACGACCATTTCCACCCGCTCGCTCTTCTTGATCAGCGCATACACCACCGCCGTCAGCAGGCTACCCGCGACAATGGCCAGCAGGTACAGCAGCGCATGGTTGATCGCATTGGGAATCAGCAGCACGAACAGCCCGCCATGGGGCGCCATCAGCTTGCAACCGAAATACATCGACAGCGCGCCGGTCAATGCGCCGCCGGCGATACTTGCCGGGATGACCCGCAGCGGGTCTTTGGCGGCGAACGGGATGGCGCCTTCGGAAATGAAGCACAAACCCAGCACCAGAGCGGCCTTGCCGGCCTCGCGCTCGCTCTGGGCGAACTTGCGCCGGGCCAGGAACGTGGCGATACCGAGGCCGATCGGCGGCACCATGCCGGCCGCCATGGTCGCCGCCATCGGCGCGTAGCTCGAGGACGCCAGCAGCCCTACCGAAAAGGCATAGGCCGCCTTGTTGATCGGCCCGCCCAGGTCGATGCACATCATGCCGCCGAGCAGCAGCCCGAGGAGGATGGCGTTGGTGGTGCCCATGCTGTCGAGAAACTGGGTCAGGCCCTCGAGCATGGCGGCCACCGGTTGGCCGACCACGTAGATCATCACCAGGCCTGTGAACAGGCTCGCCAGCAGCGGAATGATCAGGATCGGTTTGAGCGCATCGAGGCTGCTCGGCAGGCGTGCCCAACGCGCAATGGCTTTGGCGCTGTAACCGGCGAGGAAGCCGGCGACGATACCGCCGATGAAACCGGCCCCCAGGGTGCTGGCCAGCAGGCCGCCGATCATGCCGGGCGCCAGGCCCGGGCGGTCGGCAATGGACCAGGCGATATACCCCGCCAGCAACGGCACCATCAGCTTGAATGCGGCCTCGCCGCCGATCTGCATCAATGCAGCCGGCAGCGTGCCCGGTTCCTTGTAGGCTTCGATGCCGAAAACGAACGACAGGGCGATCAGCAAGCCGCCTGCCACCACCATCGGCAGCATGAAAGAAACACCGGTCAGCAAGTGTTTATAAACACCGGTTTTCTCGGCCTTGCCGGCACTTGAAGCGGCTGCAGCGTCACCTGCGCTTTCCACCTTGGCCTCGGCCAGGGCCTTGTCCAGCGTGGCGCGGGCTTGCTTGAGGGCGATGCCGGTACCGCAACGGTAGATCCGTTTGCCGGCAAAACGGGCCGTGGGCACTTCGATATCGGCGGCCAGCAGCACCACGTCGGCTTCGGCGATGGCCTGGGCCGACAGCGGGTTGCGAGCGCCGACCGAGCCTTGGGTTTCTACCGTCAGTTGATAGCCAAGCTGTTGCGCGGCCTGCTGCAACGCTTCGGCTGCCATGAACGTGTGCGCCACGCCAGTCGGGCAGGCGGTTACCGCGACGAGCTTGGCCGCAGCAGTGGCCAGGGGCTGTTCGGCTTGATGAGTATCGGCCTGTACCTGGGCATTTGCGGCCGCCTCGTCGAGGAAACCTTCACGGTCGGCCAGCGCTTGCGCCGGTGTGCTCTGGAACAAACGCTTGCCCGCGAAGCGGGCCAGGTCAACCGGCCCAGTGCTGACAACCAGCACCCAGTCGGCATCAGCGATCTGCGCGGCGCTCAGCTGGCGGTCGGGATGCTCGGCATCCTGCACTTCCACGCAGGTTTTCCAGCCGCGGCGCTGGGCGGCAGCGGCCAGCAGGCGCGCGCTCAGCACGCTGGACACCTGGCCGTTGGGGCAGGCGGTGACAATGGCAATGTTCATCGGCGAGCCTCTTGTTGTTCTGTCAGTTGCACGGCGGCCTCCAGGCGCGCCAGTTGCTCGCGGTCACGGATACCGAAACCGACCTGGGTCACGGCCTGGGCGGCGATGGCCGTGGCGCGGCGCAGGGTCTGCGCAGGCGCTTCAGCCAGCAGCAGGCCGTGCACCATGCCCGCCACCAGCGAGTCGCCCGCGCCCACCGTGCTGGCAACCTGCACCTGCGGCGGCTGGGCGTGCAGCGCGTGGCCAGCTGTAAACCAGCTGACGCCCTGCTCCCCCGCCGACACCACCACGTGCTCGATACCCGTGGCCAGCAGTCGCTGGGCGGCAGCCTGCTGTTCGGCGGCGCTGTGCACGTCAAGGCCAAGCACTTCGCCCAGCTCTTCGGTGTTCGGCTTGACCAGCCAGGGGGCGCTCTGCAGGCCTGCGCGCAGGGCAGCACCGCTGCTGTCCAGGGCAACCTTCAGGCCTTGGCCCTTGAGCTGTTCGAGCAACCGGGCGAACCAGTCAGGGCTGATACCGCGTGGCAGGCTCCCAGCCACCACCACGGCGTCATGCCCGGGGGCGACCTGTTCAAGCAGGCGCATCAGGGCCTCACATGCGGCCTCATCGACCTGGGGGCCTTGGCCATTGATGTCGGTCACCCGGCCATCAGCCTCGACCAGTTTGAGGTTGCTGCGCGTCTCACCCGGTACACGCACGAAGCAATCGGCAAAGCCGCGCCATTCGATCAACGCCTCGAACGGTTGCAGGTTGCCCTGGCCAAGGAAACCACCGACGGTCACGCTGTGCCCCAGGTCGGCCAGTACCTGGGCCACGTTCAGCCCTTTGCCGGCGGCATGGCTGTGCTGGTCCTGGGCACGGTTGACGTGCCCGGGGCGCAGGGCATCGAGGCTGACGGTGATGTCCAGCGCCGGGTTCAGGGTCAGGGTAAGGATCTTGGCCATTCAGTAACGCTCCACCAGCGCGCGAACCGCTGCGGCGCTGTCTTGTTGCAGGGCCTCGCGCGCCAGGGCGCGGGCCGTCTGATGATCGGCCTGGCGAACCAGGGCCTTGACTTCGGCAACGCTGCGGGCGGCCACGCTCAGTTCGTCCACGTCCAGGCCCAGCAGCACCGCCACCGCCTGCGGGTCGGCGGCCAGTTCACCGCACACCCCTACCCACTTGCCCTCGGCATGGGCAGCGCGCACGGTCATGTCGATCAGGCTCAGCACGGCCGGGTGCAGGCCGTCGGCCTGGGCCGAAAGGCTGGGGTGGCCACGGTCGATGGCCAAGGTGTACTGGGTCAGGTCGTTGGTGCCGATACTGAAAAAGTCCACTTCGCGGGCCAATTGTGGCGCCAGCAAAGCGGCGGACGGCACTTCGACCATGATGCCCAGTTGCAGGTCGGCTACCGGAATTTCCTCGCGCAGGCGCTCGACCATCGCCCTCGCCTCCCGCCACTCATGCACCTGGCCGACCATCGGGAACATGATGCGCAACGGGCGCTGATCCGCGGCGCGCAGCAGGGCCCGGAGCTGGTCTTCCATGATCTGCGGGCGCTGCAAGGTCAGGCGCACGCCCCGCACACCGAGGAAGGGGTTTTCCTCGGCAGCGATCGGCCAGTAGGGCAACGGTTTGTCACCGCCCACATCGAGGGTGCGCACTACCAGTGGCCGCCCGCCCAGCCCATCGAGCACACGGCGGTATTCGGCTTCCTGGGTGGCGACATCCGGCACCTGCGAGTGGGCCATGAAGATCAGCTCGGTGCGCAGCAGGCCGATACCTTCGGCGCCCTGCTCCACCACCTTGTCGATGCCGCCGCTCTGGCCGATGTTGGCGAATACTTCGACGGCATGGCCATCGCGGGTTACCGCTGGCTCATGACGGTTGGCCCAGGCTGCTTGCAGGCGCTGCTCGCGCAGGTCACGCTCGGCCAGCGCACGTTGCAACTCATCGGCTGGCGGGGCGACGCTGACTACGCCGCGCTGGCCATCGAGCAACAGCGGCGTACCTGGTTCAAGCAGCAGAATCGCCGCCCCCGCGCCGACCACCGCCGGGATGCCCAAGGCCCGCGCAACGATCGCGCTGTGAGCGGTTGCGCCGCCATGGGCGGTGACGATACCGGCAACCCGCGCCGGGTCCAGGCGGGCCACATCAGAAGGGCCGACTTCGCCCATCACCAGCACGTAAGGTTGCTCAGGCTCGGCCTGCGTCTGCACACCGCACAACTGCGCCAGCACCCGGCGGCCGATATCGCGCAGGTCGGCAGCACGCTCGGCGAGCAGCGCATCATGCAGCGCCTCTTGTTGGCGGGCCGCCGCTTCGATCACGGCCATCCACGCGGCGGCGGCGCTTTCACCCTGGGCCAGACGCAGTTCGACATCGTCGGCCAGTGCAGGGTCGGCGAGCATTTCCTGATGGGTGACGAAGATCTCGCCGACGGCCTTGTCGCTGCGCTGCACCAAGGCCTGCAGCTCGGCGTTCACCGCCTCCATTGCCCGGCGCAGCTTGACCCGCTCCTGCGCTGGCGATTCGCCACGCAGCGGATAATCGATGTCACGCTCGACGCAGACATGGGCGGGCCCACTGGCAATGCCGGGGGCTGCAGCCACGGCCTGTATACGGCTACCGGCAGCCGGCGCCTGCAAGACCTCGACGGGCGCTGGGTTCACCGCAGCCGCAGTTTTCGGCAATGGCTCAACGTCCTCACCCAAGCCCTGCTCGATTGCCGCCAGCAGTACCGGCAAGGCATCACCGGCAATGGACGGCTCGGCCAGCAGCTCCAGTTCCTGACCACGGCGTGCGCCAAGGCTGAGCAGCTTGCTCAGGCTCTTGACCGAAACCGCAGGTTGCGCGCTGTCCAGCACACGCAGGCGGATTTCGCCCTCAAAACCCTTGGCCAACTGCGCCAGGATTTTTGCCGGGCGGGCGTGCAGGCCATGTGGGTTGGCCAGCACGAAACGAGCGCTGGGCCAGTCGGGAGCGGTCTCACCACCCAGCACCTCAAGTACCGCGCGGCTGCTGGTGGCCTGGTAAAGCGTTTGCCCGCGCCCCTCGATCAGTACCTCGCACAGGCGCTCGAGCAGCGCCTGGTGGGCAGCGCCGAGGCTGGCCAGGCAAAACAGGCCATTGAGTGGCTGGTCGCGGTAGCGCAGCGGCTGCTGCGGGGTGACGAAGGCCAAGCCTGGCTGACGTACCTGCCGCTCGCTGTGCAGCCACCAGAGCCCCTCGCCCAGGGGCAAGGGCTCGGCCTGCTGCAGCACCGCGGCAAAACCATTGTCGACACACCCGGCACGCTGCAACAGGCGGGCACCGCGCCAGGCCAACTCGTCGAAGTCTTCGGCGGGCAGGTTCAAGCTGACCAGTTGCGCATCCAGCGCCAGCGCCTGGGGTGCGCCCTGCAGCAGCTTGAGCAGCGCTTCGGCGGAACTGGCACGGCGCAGGGCTTCGGCCAGGTCGGTCTCGCCCAGGGCACGGGTCAGCAACTGCAGCAAACGCAAGTGCTCGTCGGAGCGTGCGGCAATGCCGATGGCCAGGTAGACGATCTGGCCGTCCCCCCAGTCCACGCCTTCAGGAAACTGCAGCAAACGCACGCCAGTGGCATACACCAGGTCGCGGGTCTGCGGCGTGCCGTGGGGGATGGCGATGCCTTGGCCGAGGAATGTAGAACCTTGCGCTTCGCGCGCCTGCAGGCCCTGCAGGTACCCTTCGGCGACCAGGCCGTCAGCGACCAGTCGATCCGCCAGCAGGCGCAGAGCCTGGCCTTTGTCGACGGCCGTCTGGCCCATGGCTATCTGCTCTTTGGCGAGCTCGAGCATGACCTTCTCCTTTTGCAGCCCCTGCGCGCACTTTTGCACCGGGTACTGAGGTATTGTTGTGAAATTCACGTATTCAGCCAGTCAACGGCCTTGCACGAGCGGCAGGGAAGGCAGAAAAATTAGTAGCTGAAACGTTTAATCTGACCAAGCGGCCACGTTACTCGATAATCTTCCGGGGAAAAAGCCCAATCCTGTCGGACAATTGCGACAATGGTCGTCTGCGCGTGGTGGCCGGCCCGGGTCAAACTGCCCGGTCTGGTTGTACAGCCCGCCCCGGTAATAACAAGGAAAATTCGGTGAAACTCAGCGATATCGCCCGTCTGGCTGGTGTGTCCGTGACCACTGCCAGCTACGTCATCAATGGCAAGGCCGAACAGCAGCGCATCAGCAACAGCACCGTCGAGCGGGTGCGTGCGGTGGTCGAGGCCCACGGCTTCACGCCCAACCCCCAGGCTGCGGGCCTGCGCAGCCGGCATACCCGCACCTTGGGCTTCATTCTGCCGGACCTGGAAAACCCCAGCTACGCGCGCATTGCCAAGCAGCTGGAGCAAGGCGCCCGCGCCCGTGGCTATCAACTGCTGATCGCCAGCAGCGATGACAGACCCGACAGTGAGCGCCAACTGCAGCAGCTGTTCCGGGCCCGGCGTTGCGATGCCCTGTTCGTCGCCAGTTGCCTGCCCCCCGAAGATGACAGCTACCGCGAACTGCAGGACAAGGGCCTGCCGGTTATCGCCATCGACCGGCGCCTGAACCCGGCACACTTTTGTTCGGTCATCAGCGATGATCGCGATGCCAGCCGCCAGTTGGCCGATAGCCTGCTGGCCACGGCACCGCGCAGCATCGCACTGATCGGTGCGCGCCCGGAGCTGTCGGTCAGCCAGGCCCGCGCAGGCGGCTTCGACGAAGCCATGCAGGGTTTTGCCGGGGACGTGCGCCGTTATCAAGGCGAGGCATTCAGCCGCGAATGCGGCCAGCGCTTGATGCAGCAGTTGATCGACGAGCTGGGCGGCCTGCCGGATGCCTTGGTCACGACGTCCTACGTGCTGCTGCAAGGCGTGTTCGACACCCTGCAGGCGCGCCCGGCCGATTCGCGCCTGCTGCACCTGGGCACCTTCGGTGACAACCAGTTGCTCGATTTTCTGCCGCTGCCGGTCAACGCAATGGCCCAGCAACATGGCCTGATCGCCGCCACCGCCCTGGAACTTGCCTTGGCGGCCATCGAGGACAAACGCTACGAACCCGGCGTGCATGCCATCGGTCGAACCTTCAAGCAACGTATTACTGTGGCCTGAACATGCGCCTGATCGACACTCACACCCACCTGGACTTCCCCGACTTCGATGCCGACCGCACGCGCCTGCTGGCTGACGCGGCAGGGCGTGGGGTGGAGCGCATGGTAGTGCTGGGGGTTTATCAGGCCAATTTCCAGCGGGTGTGGGAGCTGGCCTGCAGCGATGAGCGCGTGCGCGCAGCGCTTGGGCTGCATCCGATCTACCTGGAGCAGCACCGCCCCGAGCACCTGGTGCAGTTGCGCCAATGGCTTGAACGCCTGCAGGGCGATCCGCGGCTGTGCGCCGTGGGCGAGTTTGGCCTGGACTACTACGTCGAAACCCTGGACAAGGCGCGCCAGCAAGCGCTGTTCGAAGCACAACTGCAGATGGCCTGTGACTTCGAACTGCCCGCCCTGCTCCACGTGCGCCGCAGCCATGCCCAGGTGATTGCCACACTCAAGCGCTACAAGCCGGCGCGGGCCGGGATCATCCACGCGTTCGCGGGCAGTTATGAAGAGGCGCGCGAGTACATCAAGCTCGGTTTCCGGCTCGGGCTGGGTGGTGCCGGGACCTGGCCGCAGGCAGTGCGCTTGCGCAAGACCCTGCCGCGCCTGCCGCTGGAAAGCATCGTGCTGGAAACCGACGCCCCGGACATGGCCCCGGCGATGTTTGCCGGTGAGCGAAACAGCCCGGAGCATCTACCGGAGATTGCCGGGGCATTGGCTGAGGTGATGGGCATTGATGTGCACGTGTTGGCCGAGGCCAGCAGCAAGAATGCCTGTGAGCTGTTTGGCTGGTAGTACTGGCTAAACCCTGAACGCCCCGATCAACCGTTTCAACTCTACCACCTGCTCCGACAATGCCCGGCTGGCATCCTCGGCCTGGCAAGCCCCCACCGAGGTGTCCTGTGCCGCCTGGTTGATCGCCACGATGTTCTGGTCGATGTCATGGGCCACCGCCGTCTGCTGCTCTACCGCCGCCGCTATCTGCTGGTTCTGCTCGACAATGCCGCCAACCGCGCCAAGGATGTTGCCCAGCGCCTCCTGCACCTGGCGTGCCTCCTCGACCGTGCCCGCCGCCATCTGATGGCTATTGCCCATGACGCGAACCGCTGCCCCGACACCGTCCTGCAAACGCTGGATCATCTGCGCTATCTGCGCGGTGGAATCCTGGGTGCGCTTGGCCAAGGTACGCACTTCATCAGCGACCACGGCAAACCCCCGGCCTTGCTCACCGGCCCGAGCTGCCTCGATTGCAGCGTTGAGTGCCAGCAGGTTGGTCTGCTCGGCGATACTGCGGATCACCTCCAGGACCTGGCTGATCGCCTGGCTGTCGTCCGCCAGCTGATTGATCGCCAGCACCGTCTGGTCGATTTCGGCCGCCAGCCGGCCAATGCTGCCCTGCTGCTCTTGCACCAACGTGCGCCCATTGGCACTTTCGTGGTTGACCTGCTGCGCACCATCGGCGGCCAATGCAGCGCTGCGCGCCACTTCCTGCGCAGTGGCGCTCATCTGGTTCATCGCCGTGGCGACCTGCTCGATCTGTTCACGCTGGCCGCTGACTGACTGGCTGCTGCGTGCCGATACCGCCAGTACCTGCCCGGCCTGCGCTTCGACCGCCACAACGGTGTGGCCGACCTGCTCGATCAGGCAACGGATACGGCGCACGGTTTCGCTGAAACCCTGGGCCAGTTCGCCCAGTTCGTCGCGGCTGTTGGCCTTGAAACTGACCGTCATGTCACCGGCCGCCACCTTGTCCATCGCGCCGCCCAGCTTGCGCAGGGTCGTGCGGATCGATACATAGAAGCCCCCGTAGAGGTAAAGGATCAGCGCGAAAACGCCCGCCAGTACGGCCCCCAAGGCGACCATGCGCAGGCGCTGCTGGCCAAGACGCTCCTGCAACTGCAGGTGCAGATGCCCAAGGACTTGTTCGTTCAGTTGGTAGGTGTGAGCCATCAGCTCACTCACCTGTCGATAGAAGGCGGGCCAGGGCGCATCAAGGGTTTCAGCGACCACCACACGCTCCTCGAACAACGCGGCGGCTTGCTTGACGGAAAGCTTGCTGGCCTGTGCCGCGGCGATCATGTCGGCAGGGACGCCGGGGTCACTGGCCAGGGCTTCATCCACCCGCATGCCATAGTCCGCCGCCAAACGCTCCAGGCGTTGCAGCAGGTCTTCGAAGCGGACGCTGCCGGATGAGTCGATGAACCCTCGGCCAAGCGCGATGGCGCCCATCGTCCTGCCCTCGCCCAAGGCCAGGGTCACCTGGGCGGTGGCAGTGCCGAGCAGTTCGCTCAACTGGCGCACCGAAACCTGGCTGTCCTGGCTCAGGCCGGACTGGCTGGCCACCAGTTTGCTCAGCACCTGTGCTTGAGCCAGCAGCTTGTCGAACAGGGCGACCTTGGCCTGCAAGGACGTTTCGGCCTGGGCGCTGGCAAAAGCGCCAGCCAGCTCGTCCAGCTTGGCCTGGGGAACCGACTCATGGCCCTGCAGGGCCTGCACCTGTGCCTGGACCTTGTCCTGCAACGCAGCGATGCGTGACTCCAGGTCGCCGGCCTGGCCCGACTGCCCGAGCACGGCATTGATCTGCATGAGGTTGCCGAGGGCTTCCAGGTCGGTGCGCAATGCCAAGCTGCCGCTAAGCGGGGTAATACCCTGCAATTGGGCACGGGTTGCCTGAAACTGCTGATAGGCGTCGCGCACCAGGTAGCTGCTGGTGGCGAGCATGGGCAGGAAGAACAGGGCGCTGATGAGGCTGAACTTCTGGCCGAAGCTCAGCCGGTTCATCAGTGCGATTGCCGGGTAGAGCAGACGCTTCACGGGGCACCTCCTTGGATTCTTGTTGTTCTGCGAGGGGTAGCACTAGGCCACCTGTATAGCGCAGATCGAACCGGAGGTTTGTAACTTAAGGTTAACCGGCGCTCAGACCAGCACCGTCCACAGCGCAAAGCCCGCATACCACAGCACCGCACAGCGCAACAGCAGCTCCCACAGGCTATCGAGCCGAGCCAGACCGCGCTGGCTGTCCTCTTGTTCGGGAATGTCATCGGCAACCCGACCGACCCTGGCCACCAGGTGCCCGGCGCTGATGTGCCAGTTGAGCAGTTCGTGCAGCATCACGCGGGTCACTGCGACGAAATTGCCGACGAGGGCGAAACTCAGGGCCAACACACGTACCGCAAGCCAGTCCATGATGTGCCGCAGCTGCTCGGCCCGGGCCTTGAGCGCAGGCTGGCAACTGTTATCGCCTGTCAGCGCCAGCAGGCGATAGGCCAGCGCCGCCCCGGGGCCGAGCACGAAGTACCAGAAGATCACGGCGAAGAAACTCTGATAGGCCTGCCACAACAAGTAGCCTTGCACGCGCACCAGCAAAGCCTGGGGTTCATCAGCCACCAGGCCCAGGTCGCGCTCGGCCACATGCAGCGCGGCCTGGTCGTCGCCGCGCCGCCAGGCATCGCGAAACGGCCCAAGGGCGGCCTTGGCATCGCCGCGGCCGAGGCTGTAGATCAGCACCAGCAGGTGCACCGGCAGGGCCAGCAAACCATAGGCCACCGGGTCGAGCACGTGCAGCAGCAACACCAGCACCGCCACGGGTGCAAGCACCAGGATGGCCAGGCTCCACCAGGGGTGCACCTTCCCGCTGCGCTCCAGGCGCACCAGCTCGCCCAGGAAGAAGCCATCGCGCTGTACCTGATGGCGCAGGGCGGAGAACTTCTCGACCCACAACGCCAGTATCAACACCAGAAAACTCATGCCTTGTCCTCGTTGTGCTGCACGGCTGCGCGGTAACGCTGCCAGTCGAATGCCGGGCCAGGGTCGGTCTTGCGCTGCGGGGCAATATCGCTATGGCCCTGGATCCGGCCCAGGTCGATAACCGGCCAGGCCGCCTGAATCTGCCGGGTGAGTTGCTCCAGCACACGGTACTGGGCATCGCTGTACGGCAGGTCGTCGGTACCTTCCAGCTCGATACCGATGGAAAAGTCGTTACAGCCTTCTCGCCCGTCAAAACATGACACGCCGGCATGCCAGGCACGGTCCAGCAACGACACGAACTGGGTCACCGCACCGTCGCGCTCCACGAACAGGTGCGCCGATACGGTCAGGTGGCTGATGCTGGCAAAGTAGGGATGTTCGCTGGGGTCCAGGCGGTTCTGGAAGAACTGTTGGACTTTGCCGCTGCCGAAGCAGGCCGGCGGCAGGCTGATGTTGTGGATCACCAGCAGGGAAATCGATTCGCCCTCGGGTCGCGCGTTGAAGTTCGGCGAAGGGCAGTGGGTGATTCCGTTTCCGTGGAACCAGCCGGTGGCACGGTCCAATTGCATGGGGCAGTTCCTGAAGAACGCTGGGTACAGAGGCGCAGTATGCCCTGCCAGTATCGCGCTTTGCATGTGAATCTGCAGTAGCAGGTCAATGAACCTGCTGCTGGCGCAAGCTTTCCAGCACGGTCTCCAGCGCCCGCTCGAACAGCAGGCCATCGTCCAGCAGCCGCACCTCACCAAGGCGCAGTGCTTGGGCGAGGCCCAGCATGTTCCACTCGCGGACCTTCATCCCGGTGCGGTTGGCGAATACCAGGCGGTCACTGCTGTCGATACGCGCCACCAGTTTGCAGCGCAACGGCTCGTCATCGTCGAGCACTTCTATCCAGGCGCCGATGCGCAGGCGCTGTACCGCACGCAGTTGTGCGGCTTGCTCGTCGTGCGGGTGCAGCGGCGCACAAGCGGGCTCTTCGGCCATGGCCAGCACGATGTCCTCCGCCACCAGCACTTCGGCCAGAGCCTGATCGCCTGGGGTAGGCGGTAGCTCGACCCCTGCGCAGGCACGCAGGTGCAGTTGCTCGAGTTGCTGGAAAAAGTCGCGGGTCGCCTGCGAGTCCAGCGCCACGCCGGCCAAACCCTCACGCAATGCCTTGAGCAGGCCGGGCACTTGCTGCAGCAGGGCCTGCGGATCACGCCGGGGAATGATGCTGGCAAGCAATGTGTCCATGGTCGCTAGGGCGTTGATCCACGCCGCGGAGCCCTCACCCTGTTTGAGCCATGCCAGCAGCAGCACCTGGCTCCAGGCTTGCACCAGCATCTGCACGACCGCTTGAGGCAGCACCCGGCCGCGCAAGCGCTGGTTGAGTACCTGTTGCACCTGCTGGCGAGCCTGCACGGCGCGCGCACGCCCTTCTTCGGCATCGCGGGTGCGTTGCTCGAGCAGTTCGTTGCGCCGCCGTTCATCCTGGCTGAAGGCCATGAAGTCCTCCAGCAGTTCGGCGAACAGGGCCGAGTCCTCGGTGAAGTCATTGAGCAGACGCTGGACGATGCGCCCTACACGCAGGTGCAGGCTGTCACGCAGGCCTTCGCTACCGGTTTCCCAGCCGATCGAGGCTGCAGCGATCTCATTGAGCAAGCGCCGAGCAGGGTGGCTGGCGCGGCTGAACAGCCCTTTGTCGAGCAATGCCACCTTGAGCAACGGGATGTGCAGGCGGGCAATCAGCGCCCGCAGGCTGTGCGGCAGGTTGTCATCGGCCTGGACGTAGTCGAACAGCAGGCCGACCAGGTTGATCATGTCTATGTCGGCCGTGGCAATACGCCGGCGGGTGCCACTGCGCACGCTGACCCGCAACAGCAACTGTTCGAGCTGCTGGCCGAGGTCGAAATCGTCTTCGTCGAAGGTAGCCGGCACATAGTGCTGCAAATGCGTGAGCAGGCGCAGCAGGTCGGCGGTGCTTATCGGCTGGGCTGTGGCAATGGATTGCAAGCGTGGCGCGATCCTGCCGCGGGCCGGTGCCAGCAGCCCTTGCACCGAGGTGAAGAAAGCCTGGCCGGCACTGTCCGCGCCGATGGCCTCGTCAGGCCCCAGGCTGGCCGGCATCCGCCGCGAGCTCAGGCGACAGTCCTCGGCACGCCGGCGCGGCGCAGGCGGTAGCTCTGCCAGCACGCCGGCAGCGGCCAGCAACTGGTTGGCTTCGCCATAGAGCACGTCGGTATCACGCAGCACGTAACGTTCGAACAACTTCAGCAGGACCAGTTTGACCCGCAGGCCAACACCCAGGTTACGCCCGGCATCAAGGAAGTAGCCACACAATGCGCCAGGCGCCAGGGGGCTTTTTTGCAGGTCCAGCGTACATTCGAGCAGGGCCTGCAAACGCAGGGTCAACTGCTCCAGGGCAATTGCGTCGCGCGACAGCACGCGCGCAACCATACCCTCGACGGTCGCTGCCCGCTCCTGTTGCGCCTTGTTTTTCGGGTGATCGGTAATGGCCACGAAGCCCAGTGGCTCGGCCTGGCCTATGCGGGCGAACCTCTCGTAGAACCTGTCGAGAAAGCCGCGCTCGATGCTCTTGCGCTTGAGGCGCAAGTCGCGCATGGCCTCGAAATACAGGTTCTGATCGAAACGGTCAGCAGCCTTCTCGGCCATTTCAAAGAGGGTATCGTCAGCGTTGTCGAACAAGGCCTGCAAGCCCTGGCGCAATTGCAGGGCCGCCTTGTCGCGCACCTGCAGCAACAGCATCGGCAGGCAAGGCAAGGGCGTGCGCGCACCTCGATCGATGGCGGCCGCCAGGGGCACCACCTTGCCTTCTTTATGCATCCCGAACTCCTTGCTGGGCGACGTGTTCGATAAAAGTGAAAAATCGTCAAAGCTATGACGCCAAATACTGGGCGCCATTATCGGTAAAAATGCCGATACCTGCCAGCACCTCTTCACTCGCCGGTAAATGACTGTATTTTTTGCCAAATGCTCACTCGGCCTGACCAAAGGTCAGGTGCAAGGCGGCTGTAAACAGCGGCCCCCTGCCCTATAATCGCCGGCAACTTGCTTGTGGAGCCGACCATGCCGAACCTACGCCTTGCCGACCTGACCGCCGAGATCGAAGCCAACGTGCGCCGCGCCCTGCTGGAGGACATCGGCAGCGGCGACATCACCGCGCAGCTGATTCCGGCCGAGCGCCTGGCCAAGGCCACCATCATCACCCGCGAAGATTGCGTGATTGCAGGCACCGCCTGGGTCGATGCCGTGTTCCGTCAACTCGACCCGCGTGTGGCGGTGCACTGGCAGGTGGCCGATGGTGACCGGGCCACGGCCAACCAGGTGCTGTTCCACCTCGAAGGCCCGGCACGTTCACTGCTCAGCGGCGAGCGCAGTGCGCTTAACTTCCTGCAGATGTTGTCGGGCGTGGCCACACGTGCCCGTGCGCTCGCCGACCTGGTCGAAGGTACCCGGGTGCAACTGCTCGATACCCGCAAGACACTGCCCGGCCTGCGCCTGGCACAAAAATATGCAGTGACCTGCGGCGGCTGCCACAACCATCGCATCGGCCTGTTCGATGCCTTCCTGATCAAGGAAAACCATATTGCCGCCAGCGGCGGTGTGCCCGAAGCAGTAGCGGCAGCCCACCGCATTGCTCCGGGCAAGCCGGTGGAAATCGAGGTGGAAAGCCTGGATGAACTGCGCCAGGCGTTGAGCGCCGGTGCCGACATCATCATGCTCGACGAGCTGAGCCTGGACGAAATGGGCGAAGCGGTACGCATTACCGCTGGCAAAGCCAAGCTGGAGGCCAGTGGCGGGGTGACCGAAAGCACCCTGCGGGTGATAGCCGAGACTGGGGTGGACTACATCTCCATTGGTGCGATGACCAAGGATGTGAAGGCCGTCGACCTGTCGATGCGCCTGAGCCTCTGAAGCGGGCGAAACCTGCACAAAACCCAAGACACAAAAAAACCGGCCAGATGGCCGGTTTTTTTGTGCGCTGCGGATCAGAACGAGGCGTTGGCCAGGCCGTCCAGGTAGCGCTCGACGTCCAGCGCCGCCATGCAGCCGGCACCGGCAGAGGTGATCGCCTGGCGGTAAACGTGGTCAGCCACGTCGCCTGCGGCAAACACGCCTTCGACATTGGTGGCGGTAGCGTTGCCTTCACGGCCGCCGTTGACCACCAGGTAGCCGTCCTTCAGGGTGAGCTGGCCTTCGAACAGCGAGGTGTTCGGCGTGTGGCCGATGGCGATGAACACGCCGTCGACCTTGATTTCGTCGCTGCTGCCATCGTTGTTCTTCAGGCGCGCACCGGTCACACCCATGTTGTCACCCAGCACTTCGTCCAGGGTAGCGTTGAGCTTGAGCTCGATCTTGCCTTCGGCGACACGGGCGTTGAGCTTGTCGACCAGGATCTTTTCGGCGCGGAACGTTTCGCGGCGGTGCACCAGGGTTACCTTGCTGGCGATATTGGCCAGGTACAGCGCCTCTTCAACGGCAGTGTTGCCGCCGCCGACCACAGCCACCGGCTTGTTGCGGTAGAAGAAGCCGTCGCAGGTAGCGCAGGCCGACACACCCTTGCCCATGAAGGTTTCTTCCGAGGGCAGGCCCAGGTATCGCGCGCTGGCACCGGTGGCGATGATCAGTGCATCGCAAGTGTACTTGCCGCTGTCACCCTGCAGGGTGAAGGGCTTGTTGGCCAGGTCGACGGCGTTGATGTGGTCGAAGACGATCTCGGTCTCGAAACGCTCGGCGTGTTCCTGCATGCGCTGCATCAGCGCCGGGCCGGTCAGGCCATGGGGGTCGCCAGGCCAGTTGTCGACTTCGGTGGTGGTGGTCAGTTGACCGCCGGCCTGCATGCCGGTGATCAGCAGCGGCTTGAGGTTGGCGCGGGCGGCGTACACCGCGGCACTGTAACCGGCAGGGCCGGAACCGAGGATGATGACGCGCGAATGACGTACTTCAGACATGTCGAACTCCTGTCGAGCGGGCCTCAGGGGCCGGCATCGGTATACCGGCTGCGCCAGCTGAAATTAAAAAGGACCCACGCAGCACTTGGGGAAGGCTACAACGCGCAGGTCCGAAACCTGAAAGTTGAGCGCACTGTAGCGAGGTGGCAGAGATTAAGGAAATATCCTTCGACAATCCACCTCATAGGCATCCTCTATACGTCAATTTCTCCTATGGAAAAGGCCGTGGTGCTTTTGTTACAGGCAGTTTCCCATCCTCTGCCCGCCTTTCGTCGGCGCGGCAAAGCCGGTAAGGTCAGCGCGTTTTCCCTTCTCTGCGGAGCGTCTCGATGCAAGCCCCTGTCCTCTCTGGCCCCCAGTACCTGCGCGAAGGCCTGAAACTGGTGCTCAGCCCCAATCTGCGGTTGTTCGTACTGCTGCCGTTGGCGATCAACCTGCTGCTGTTCGGCGGCATGATCTACTTCGCCGGTCACCAGTTCGGCCTTTGGCTCGATGCCCTGATGCCAACCCTGCCGGACTGGCTGAGCTTCCTCAGCTACATCCTCTGGCCGCTGTTCGTCGCCTTGCTGGTATTGATGGTGTTTTTCACCTTCACCCTGGTGGCCAACATCATCGCCGCGCCTTTCAATGGTTTTCTGGCCGAAAAAGTCGAGGTGGTGGTACGTGGCGAGGACAACTTCCCGGCGTTCAGCTGGGGCGAGCTGGTGGCGATGGTGCCACGCACCTTCGGCCGCGAAATGCGCAAGCTCGGCTACTTTCTGCCACGGGCCATCGCGCTGTTCATCCTCTCGTTCATCCCGGTGGTGAACGTGATCGCAGCGCCGCTATGGCTGATCTTCGGTGTGTGGATGATGGCCATCCAGTACATCGACTACCCGGCGGACAACAACAAGATGAGCTGGCAGGACATGCTCGCCTGGCTGCGCCAGAAGCGCTGGCAAAGCCTGGGCTTTGGCGGCATCACCTACCTGGCGCTGATGGTGCCGGTGGTGAACGTGCTGATGATGCCGGCTGCGGTGGCAGGGGCCACGCTGTTCTGGGTACGCGAGCGCAACTGATCCCCGGCCCGCATGCGCGGCCCGCCGTAGGCGCGGCCTTGTGTCGCGAAAGGGCCGCAACGCGGCCCCAGCAACATGTGCATCACCGCCGAATCCAGGGCCTTACTGCCCCAACCGGCTGGAAAACTGCCCGACCGCATCCACAACTTTTTTCGCCCCTTCCTGAATCTCGACGATCACCCCACCGGTATCCGCCGCCAGCGCCAGCCCCTGTTCGGCCTGGCGCTTGCTGGTATCAATGATGTCCACCGCCGCCTGGGCCAGCTGCTCGTTCTGCTGCACCACCTTGGCGATCTCTTCGGTGGCGGTACTGGTACGTGAAGCCAGCTGGCGCACTTCGTCGGCCACCACGGCAAAGCCGCGCCCCTGCTCGCCCGCCCGGGCGGCCTCGATGGCCGCGTTGAGCGCCAGCAGGTTGGTCTGGCCGGCAATGTCGCTGATGGTCTTGATGATCGCGCCGATCACCTTGGACTGTTTGTCCAGCGCCTGGATGCCTTCTGCGGCTTCCTGCATCGACCCTTCCAGCCCACGCATCACCTCGACGGTCTGGGTCACCACATCGGTAGCCTTGTGCGCACTGCTGTCGGTTTCCAGCGAGGTGTTGTAGGCGATGTCGGCTGCCTGCGCCACGGCCTGCTCCTGATTGACCTGGTCGGTGATCACGGTGGCGAACTTCACCACCTTGTACAGCACATCATGGGCATCGATGATCGGGTTGTAGGAAGCCTCCAGCCACACCGTACGCCCATGGGCGTCGATCCGTTTGAACCGATCGGCCACGTATTCACCGCGGCGCAGCTTGTCCCAGAACGCCTGATAGCCCGCCGAATTGGCTTCTTCCGGCTCGCAGAACATACGGTGGTGTTTGCCGCGAATCTGCTCCAGGCTGTAGCCCACCGTTTGCAGAAAGCGGTCATTGGCAGTCAGCACCTGACCGTCGAGGTTGAATTCGATCACCGCGGTGGAGCGCATCAGTGCCTTGATCAGGCTTTCATGTTCGCGCGAGGTCTCGATGGTGCGGGTCAGGTCGCTGCAGTGCATGGAAAAATGCCTGATGCGCCCGTCACTGCCCTTGACCGGCTGCAGGATCGAGCGCAACCAGGCTTCTTCGCCGTTGCCACGCAGCAACCGGAAAGCACCGTTGAGGTGTTCGCCGCGGCTGATAGCGCTTTTCATGCGTTGGTAGAAATCGAGCTTCTTCACATGTTCCGGCACGATGTCTTCAATATTGCGCCCGATCAACTGCTCGCTGCGGTAAAGCATCTCTTTCTCGAAATTGCCGTTGATCAGTTCGATACGCCCCTGGGGGTCGAGCTGAAGCACCAGCATTTCGCTGTCCAGGCTGTTCTTGATCTGCTCGATGGAATGAAGCTCCTCTCGCAGTTGCTGGATTTCTTTTTTGAGCTTGCTGTTGAACATCACCGCTCCCGGAGCGAGTCACCTGATCGAATGCATCTTCATCGGCTGCCTGGCAGGGCTCTTGAGTGCTGCACGAGGAAATATTCATCCCGCTGGAGCTGCCGGCAATCAGGCGTCATCGGCACGTCACAAGGCTGTCACATAAGCGCAACGCAGCAAGCGGAAACTTTTTTCATGAACACACCTGCCCTACGCATTACCCTCGTCAGTGAAACCTTCCCACCCGAAATCAACGGCGTGGCAAATACGCTCGGCCGACTTGGCGATGGCTTGCGGCAGCGTGGCCACCAGGTGGAGATCGTGCGGCCACGCCAGGCCGGTGAATTGCCCGCAGGCGACGATCAGGACCTTTTGCTGTGCCGCGGCTGGGGCCTGCCGGGCTACCCGGGGCTGCAATGGGGCGAAGTGTCGATGCACAAGCTGTTGAGGCGCTGGCGCCGGCAGCGCCCGGATGTGCTGTACATTGCCACGGAAGGCCCGCTGGGGCTCAGTGCGTTACGGGCGGCCCGGCGCCTGGGCATCGCCGTGGTCAGTGGTTTCCATACCAATTTCCCGCAGTATTGCGGCCGGTATGGCCTTGGCCTGCTGGCGCGGTTGCTCACCCATTACCTGCGTTGGTTCCATCGACGCACGGCCACCACCTTGGTGCCCAGCGCCAGCCAGAAGCTGGAACTGGAGCGGCGTGGCTTCGAACGCCTTACGTTGATGGCCCGTGGTGTCGATGCCTGCCTGTTCAACCCGGCCAGGCGCAGCCAGGCGTTGCGTGACGCCTGGGGGTTGGGCCCTGAAGACATCGCCGTACTGCACGTCGGGCGCCTGGCGGCGGAAAAGAATCTGGGGCTGCTACGGCCATGCCTGGACGCCCTGAAGAAGACTTATCCACACACGCGGCTGCGCTTGGTCGTGGTTGGCGACGGCCCGCAGCGTGCTGCTCTCGAACAGCAGCTGCCCGATGCGGTGTTCTGTGGCGCCCAGCGGGGTGAAGCACTGGCCGAACACTATGCCAGCGGCGACCTGTTCCTGTTCCCCAGCCTGACCGAAACCTTTGGCAATGTAGTGCTCGAAGCCATGGCCTCGGGGCTGGCGGTAGTTGCCTATGATGAGGCCGCTGCCGCCCAGCATATCCGCCACGGGCACAGCGGAGCCCTGGCCATGCCCGGTGATCAGGTGGCGTTCATCGATGCGGCCTGCTGGCTGCTCGAAGAAAGCGAAACCCTGCGCCGGGTTCGCCTCAATGCCCGCCAGCATGCCAGCCGCCAAGGCTGGCCGGCGATCGTCGAGCAATTCGAGACGCATCTGTACAGCGCGTGCCTGGCAGCGCCTGCGGGTACCGAGCCTGCAGGCACCGCTCTGGCGGTCAAGCCAGGGTCGACAGCGCCTCGCGGCTGAACGGCAGCACCTGCGCTTCGCGGCCTTCGCGAACCTTCTGCGCCCATTCGGCATCCACCAGCAGTGCCCGGCCTACGGCCACCAGGTCAAATTCCTCATCACCCAGGCGACGCAGCAAGCCTTCGAGGCTGGCGGGCTTGGCCACCTTGTCGGTATCGACCATGAACTGCAGGAACTCGCCATCGAGCCCGACGCTGCCCACGGTAATGGTCGGTTTGCCTGTCAGCTTGCGTGTCCACCCGGCGAGGTTCAGCTCGGAACCTTCGAACTCCGGCTCCCAGAACCGTCGCGTCGAGCAGTGAAAGATATCCACACCCGCATCGGACAGGGGCTTGAGGAAAGCGGCCAGCGCCTCAGGTGTTTCAACCAGGCGAGCGTTGTAATCCTGCTGCTTCCATTGCGAAAAGCGCAAGATGATCGGGAAGTCAGGGCCCACAGCTGCCCGCACGGCCTGGATCAGCTCGATGGCAAAGCGCGAGCGGCCCGCCAGGTCGCCGCCGTACTCATCTTCGCGACGGTTGCTGGCGGCCCAGAAGAACTGGTCGATCAGATAGCCGTGGGCGCCATGGATCTCCACGCCGTCCATGCCAATGGCCTGGGCATCGCGTGCTGCAGCGGCGAACGCGGCGATCACCTCACGGATATCGCCCTGTGTCATGCCGTGCACCAGCACCTGCCCATCCTTGACCTTTTCGCTTGGCCCATAGCCCGGCACTCCGGCGTCCGGTTCGGTACCCAGGCGGCGTACCGCGCCCACATGCCACAACTGCGGGACGATACGCCCACCTTCGGCATGGACAGCATCGACTACGCGCTTCCAACCGGCCAAGGCGTCTTCCCCATGAAAACGCGGGACATTGGCATAGCCGTTGGCGGCCTTGTGTTCAACCGTTGTGCCTTCGGTGATGATCAGGCCCACACCTGCGGCGGCGCGGCGGCGGTAGTACTCGACCATGCCATCATGGGGTGCGCCACCGGGGCAGAAGGTACGGGTCATCGGCGCCATGACGACGCGGGTCGGCAACTCGAGCGCGCCGAGGGTGAAAGGCTTGAAAAGAGGGTTGGTGGGCATTGGGCGCTTCCGTCTGGATGAGGAAATACGCCTGAGGTTAGGGCCAGTGGAAGGCGTGGCCCAGCATTATTGATCGGGGTGATTCTGCGGTATCGCTGGGGGCGCGAAGCGGCCCCAGGGATAGTCAGCCCAACGCTTTCTCGATGGCTTGCACCACGGTTGGATCATCCGGCGCTGTACGCGGCGCGAAGCGCGCCAGCACCCGCCCGTCCTTGCCCACCAGAAACTTCTCGAAGTTCCAGCTGATATCGCCGGGAAACTCGGCGCCCTCACCCGCCAGCAGGCGGTACAGCGAATGGCGCTGCGGCCCGTTGACCTCAAGCTTTGCCCCCAGCGGGAAGCTCACGCCATAGTTTAGGCTGCAGAACTCCTGGATTTCCTTCTCGCTGCCGGGCTCCTGGCCCGCGAACTGGTTGCAAGGCAGGCCAAGCACGTTGAAGCCTTTACCCTTGAACTGCTGTTGCAGCTTTTCCAGCGAAGCGTATTGCGGCGTCAGGCCACACTTGGAGGCGACATTGACCACCAGCACTACCTGGCCCTTGAATGGTGCCAAGGGCAGGTCCTGGCCGTTCAGCGCCTTCAACGTCAGGTCGTGAAATGCACTCATGTTGAATCCCCTCTCAGGTTCCCGGTTGCCGCTGGGGCGAACAGCGCCCACTAAAAAGGCGCTCATCCAAGCCGTGCACCTCCCGGGAGGTTTGTCGGCTTGTCCGAGCGCCTGGCGACTTTCTGAGCTTAGCGCAGAAAATCAGTGGTGATGGCCACCTTCGCCGTGGACGTGACGGTGAGCGATTTCTTCTTCGCTGGCATCACGCACGTTGACGACCTTGACCTGGAAGGTCAGACGCTGGCCGGCCAGCGGGTGGTTGCCGTCGACAGTCACGTCGTCGCCGTCCAGATCGCGGATGGTGACGATCTGCATCTGGCCGTCCGGTGCCGAAGCGTGGAACTGCATGCCCACTTCCAGCTCGTCGACACCCTCGAACATGCTGCGGTTCAGGGTGCTGACCAGTTCGGCCAGGTACTCGCCGTAGGCCTCTTCAGGCTCGATGCTGACGTTCAGTTCGTCGCCAGCCTGTTTGCCTTCCAGGGCTTTTTCCAGGCCCGGGATGATGTTGGCGTGACCGTGCAGGTAGACCAGCGGCGCGCCACCGGCGGAGCTGTCGATGGTCTCCCCGGCGTCGTTGGTCAGGGTATAGTCGATGGAGACTGCCTTGTTGGCGGCGATCAGCATGGGGCAAGACCTTTTGCAAAAGAATGTAGAGCGCACAAGTGTAACCAACGCATCGCCCGATTGCGAACGCAGCGCGGCTGCGGGAAGACCCATCAGTCGGATCATGGGCTTTCACCAGGACACCGAAGGCCACTGGGTGGTCGACCTGTCCTGCGGCCACACCCAGCACCTGCGCCACCAGCCACCGTGGCAGGCGCGCCCGTGGGTGCTCGACCCCCGCCAGCGTGCGCTGCGAATTGGCCAGGCTTTCGCCTGTGGCTGGTGTGCACAAGCGGCCGATAGCGATACCCTTGGCCGTTGATTCCTTGCAACGCTTATTCCGAGAAGCACGCATGCAAACATTTTTCATTGCGCCGACCGACTTTGGTGTCGGCCTGACTTCCATCAGCCTCGGCCTGGTGCGTACTTTGGAACGCGCCGGGCTCAAGGTCGGCTTTTTCAAGCCGATCGCCCAGCCCCACCCCGGGGATACCGGCCCGGAACGCTCCAGCGAACTGGTCGCACGCACCCACGGTATCAAACCGCCAATGCCGCTGAGCCTTGCCCAGGTCGAGCGCATGCTCGGCGATGGCCAGCTGGACGAACTGCTCGAAGAAATCATCCGCCTTTACCAGCAGGCTTGCGTGGGCAATGACGTGGTGGTGGTCGAAGGCATGGTGCCGACCCGCCACGCCAGCTACGCAGCGCGGGTCAACCTGCACCTGGCCAAAAGCCTGGATGCCGAAGTGATCCTGGTGTCGGCACCGGAAAACGAAGTGCTCAGCGAACTGTCCGGGCGGGTCGAGCTGCAGGCTCAACTGTTCGGCGGCCCGCGCGACCCGAAAGTGCTCGGGGTGATCCTCAACAAGGTTCGCACCGACGAAAGCATGGCCAAGTTCGCCGCGCGCCTGCGCGAGCACTCGCCGCTGCTGCGCGGCAACGACTTCAAGCTGCTCGGCTGCATCCCCTACCAACCCGAACTCAACGCCCCACGCACCCGCGATGTGGCTGACCTGCTTGGCGCCCAGGTGATCAACGCCGGTGACTACGAGCAACGGCGCATGAACAAGATCATCATCTGTGCGCGCACCGTGGCCAACACCGTGCCGCTGCTCACCCCAGGCACCCTGGTGGTGACCCCGGGCGACCGCGACGACATCATCCTTGCTGTGAGCCTGGCCGCGATCAACGGCGTGCCGCTGGCCGGCCTGTTACTGACCAGCGACAGCAAGCCCGATGCACGCATCCTCGGTTTGTGCCGCGGCGCCCTGCAGGCGGGCCTGCCGATCCTCTCGGTCAGCACCGGTTCGTACGACACGGCCAACCAGCTCAACTCACTCAACCGCGAGATCCCGGTGGACGACCGTGAGCGCGCCGAATTCATCACCGATTTTGTCGCCAGCCACCTCGACGCTGCATGGCTGCACCAGCGCTGCGGTACGCCGCGTGAGTTGCGCCTGTCGCCTGCGGTGTTCCGCTACCAGCTGATACAGCGGGCGCAGCAGGCCAACAAACGCATTGTCCTGCCCGAAGGCGCCGAGCCGTTGCTGGTGCAGGCGGCTGCGATCTGCCAGGCGCGCGGCATCGCACGGTGCGTGCTGCTGGCCAAGCCCGAGGAAGTCGAAGCGGTGGCCCGTGCGCAGGGGATCACCCTGCCGGCGGACCTGGAAATCCTTGACCCTGAGCTGATTCGCGGGCGCTATGTCGAGCCGATGGTCGACCTGCGCAAAAGCAAGAACCTCAATGCGCCGATGGCTGAGCAACAGCTGGAAGACCCGGTGGTGATCGGCACCATGATGCTTGCGCTGGACGAGGTCGACGGCCTGGTCTCCGGCCTGGTGCACTCCACCGCCAACACCATCCGCCCTGCCCTGCAGTTGATCAAGACTGCGCCAGGCGCCAGCCTGGTATCTTCGGTCTTTTTCATGCTGTTCCCCGAGCAGGTGCTGGTGTATGGCGACTGCGTGATGAACCCGCACCCCAGCGCCAGCGAGCTGGCTGAAATCGCGCGGCAGAGCGCCGAATCGGCGCAAGCCTTCGGCATCGCGCCACGGGTGGCGATGATCAGCTATTCAAGTGACTCGGCGAGCGACGAAGAAGTCGAGAAAGTGCGCGAAGCAACGCGCCTGGCGCAGGAAGCCGAGCGGGGCCTTGTGATTGACGGCCCGCTGCAGTACGACGCTGCCGCCAACCCGGCAATCGCCCGCCAGTTGGCGCCCAACAGCCAAGTGGCCGGGCGCGCCACGGTGTTCGTGTTCCCTGACCTGAACACCGGCAACACCACCCACAAGGCGGTGCAGCGCAGTACCGATGGGGTCAGCCTGGGGCCGATGCTGCAAGGGCTGCGCAAACCGGTGAACGACTTGCCGCGCGGCGCCCAGGTGGACGATATCGTGCACACGATCGCGCTTACAGCCATACAGGCCAGCGTGGTGCGTTGAAACCTGGGGCTGCTGTGCAGCCCAATCGCCGGCAAGCCGGCTCCCACCGGGATGTGTGGCGCTTGCGATCCCGGTGGGAGCCGGCTTGCCGGCGATTGGGCCGCACAGCGGCCCTCATGGTTTACGGATACTGCTGCACCTGACCCTGCTGATCATACTGCTGGCCGGGAATAGGCTTGAGGTTGACCTCGACGCGACGGTTCTGCGCCCGGCCATTGGCATCGGCGTTGCTGGCAATCGGCTGGTCCGGCCCCATACCGCGCACCGACACGCGCGAGGCGTCCACGCCTTGCGAGGTCAGGTAGGCGCTCACTGCCTGGGCACGGCGCTGCGACAGGTCCATGTTGTGCTGGCGGCTGCCGGTGCTGTCGGTGAAGCCCACCACTTCGATGGTGTTCTGGTTGAACTGTTTGAACGAGGTCGCCAGGTTGTTCAGCGGCGAGTAGAAGCTCGGGGCGATGTTCGCCGAATCGGTGGCGAACGTGATGTTGCCCGGCATGATCAGCTTGATCTGGTCACCCTGGCGCTGTACTTCGACACCGGTGTTGGCCATCTGGGCACGCAGTTCGGCTTCCTGTTTGTCGGCGTAGTAACCGTAACCGGCAGCGGCAGCACCTACCGCAGCGGCGCCAATCAGCGCGCCCTTGCCACGGTTGTCGTGGTCGATGGCGGCACCGGCGATGGCGCCGGCCAGCGCACCCAGGCCGCCGTACTTGGCGGTCTTGCTCATCCCGGTCGACCCACCCTGCGCCTGACCTTGGCTGTCGTAGGGGTTCTGGCCGGCACAGCCGGTCATCAGGGCTGCAGCGGTTGCGACGATAATCAGGCGACGCATGGTGAACATGGACAAGCTCCTACAAGAATTCGTGTGTGCGGCAAATCATGAATGCATTTATGCCAGCCTTGGATCGCGCTTGGGCGAAAAAATTCCATGACAGGCTGTTTATGCCGGCTCAGGCCCGCACGAAGGGGTTCTCGCGCATTTCGTCACCCAGTCGGGTATCAGGGCCGTGGCCGGTGACCACGATTGCATCCTCATCCAGACGATACAGCCGCTCCTTGATCGAGCGAACGATAGCCCGCTGATCGCCGCCCCACAAATCGGTGCGGCCAATGCCGCGTCGGAACAGGGTGTCACCGGCAACCAACAGCTTGGCGTCAGCGAACCAGAAGCTCATCGAACCCGGCGTATGCCCAGGCGTGTGCAACGCCACGCCACAGCCGCAGGCCAGCGCTTCATCGTCACCCAGCCAGCGGTCTGGTGGGGGCACCGGGGTATAAGGGACGCCGAACATCTGGCACTGCATCTCCAGGTTGTCCCACAGCACCTGGTCGTCCTTGTGCAGGTGCAAGGTCGCACCAGTGAGCTCCTTGAGCTTGCCCGAGGCGAGGAAATGATCGAAGTGCGCATGGGTGTGGATGATGCTCACCAAGGTCAGGCCGTGGGCCTGCAGGCGGGCGAGGATCTTGTCCGGGTCACCACCCGGGTCGACGACGATGGCCTTTTTGGTAAGCGGGTCGCCGATCAGGGTGCAGTTGCACTGCAAAGGCCCGACGGGGAAGGTTTCGCGGATGAGAGCTAGCGACGCTTTTTCCATGAATGACCACAGCAATCAATTGAATAAAGTCTGAACACGAGCCAGCGCATCGAGGATCACGACCTCGGGAACCGACTCGACCCGTTTGGCGCCTCTGGCTTCAAGGTCGACCGTGCGAATCTGGTTGCAGAGCACTACGCCTTGGGTCTGGGTGCCCGCACCACTGAGAGTGACCGCAAAACCCGCATGCCTGGCGAAATCCCCACCTTGGGATATGGGAACGATCACGGCCAGCCCGCAAGCATTGAATGCTGCTGGCGTGACTACCAGGGCTGGGCGCCCGGCCCCTTGCTGCTCGCGACCGGCAGTAGGGTCGAGATTGACCCGAACAATATCGCCTCGGCCGAATTTAGCCCGCTTCACACTTCACGCCCCACTGGACGCATGGCGTTCCAGTCAGCCATGTCCTCGGGCTCCGGCGCATTCAGGTCACATTGTGCCATCAGCTCTTCAAGTGTGTATCTGGGATTGGCCCTGACAGGTTTGAGGACCATGGTCTCGCCTTGCGTGTCCAGGCTCAGTGTGGAGCCGACGCCAAGATGCATCTGTTTGAGCACTGTTGCCGGCAAACGAATCGCCGCACTGTTGCCCCACTGCTGAATCTTTATCTGCATGAGTATCTCCCAAGGTAGATACATAGTAGAAACCCTCCAAGTGAATGCAAGTGAAATGTAGAAACTTCGTATCTACATTGTCACTTGTCAGGCCCCGATAAAAGCCCGCATTCCACGAGTAGGATATGCCTCACAATGCCTTGGGAATCGACTCACAACCGGCCCTGGCGGCACTACGGGCCATGCGACCCGCCACCAGGCCTTACGGCAAATACAACCTGAACAATCCCCCGCCAAGCGCCCCGCCATTGGCGATCTCGATTCGCCCGCGCACGCCATCGCGCTCATGCAGCGCAGCGATGCGTGCCGCGAAATAAAGGCCAAGCCCGGTGCTGCCGCTCTGCGCATCGATGCCCTGTACATAATCCTGCTGCCGCTCCAGCATGCGCGCCGGGTAGCCTGGGCCGTCATCGTTGACGCTGATCACCAAGTGCTCGTTCTCTTCGGCGATGCTGATCAACAACGCATGCCCGGCATAGCGGGTGGCGTTGGTGATCACATTGGCGATCACCGAAGCGACCAGTTCCCGATCGAAGAAACCCAGCGGATTTTCGCTGTCGATGCGCCAGGTGGCGAGGATATCGTTGTGCTCAAGCACTTGCTGATGAGCCGCCAGTTGCGCTTCGATGAAGTCGTCCAGCTCGTGATAGTCCGGGCACACCGGCAACTGGTTGACGCCCAGTTTGTACAGGCCCAGCATTTGCACCAGCATGCCATTGAGGTGGCGGAATTCGTGCTCGATCACGCCCAGCTCGGTGCCCCCGCGCAACTCCTCGGGCAGGCGCGCCAGCCACTGGTCGTGGGACTGGATCAGCGCTGACAACGAGTTTTTCAGGTCGTGCACGGTGGAGGCGATCACCGTGGAAAAATCCAGCCCCTGGTTGTCCTGGCTCATGCGCCGAACACCTTGATGTGCAGTTTGCGGTAGCGGTCATACCGGCTGTCGCTGGCAGGAATACCCGCGACGCTGGTCAGGCAGTTGCGACACTCCTGCAGGATTGCCGGCGGCGTGGCTTCGCCACCGATGCGCAACAGCGCCTGGGCAGTGTTGAGGGCAATGCTGATGTTCTTCGGTTGCAGTGACAGGGCCTTGCGGAACATCTGCAAGGCTTCATTGAGCTGCCCGGCCTGATAGCTGCGCACACCCTGGCGGTTGAGGTCGACAGCTTCGGTGACGGCGCCGAGCACCGTGGGGTCATCCGTCAGCTTGGCGACACTCTGCATGACCTTGGGGTCATCGCCGTAGGTTTCCACACAGCCTTTGAGGATGGTGCCGCCGGCACCTTCCTGGCCCAGCGCCTGCAGCTGTTTGGCCACGGTCAGGGCGGCTTCGACCGAGAAGAACTGATCCATCTTGTCCAGCCGCTGCAGGGCCTGCTCGGTAAGCTTGGCTGCAGTCTCTGCATCACCGGCCTGCTGCAGGCTGGCAGCTTTCATCAAGCGCGCACGCACTTGCAGGCCCTGATCCTCGACATTGTCCTTGGCCACCTCGCTGAGCACGGTATTGATCTCGACCCGGGTACGTGCATCCAGGCCGAAGCCGGCGTTCTTGTTCATCAATGCCTCGACCAGCCCAAGGTTGCTCTCCGCATCCTTGTAGCGCGAGCTCTGGCCCTGGTTCACCGCATGGCGAAACGCCTTCGAGGCGCTTTCGAAGTCTTCGTTGTCCAGCGCCAGTTTGCCCAGCGCGGCCTGGCGCCTCACCGCCAGGGGTGAAAGGCGCACGGCTTCTTCAAGCATGTTTTGCGCGCGCTTGGTCTCACCCTGGGCCACCAGCACGTCGGCCATGCCGTCGTACAGGCTCGGCATGATTGGAAACGCCTTGAGCGCCTGCTCATAAACGCCCTGGGCCTGCGCGTGCTGACCCCGTTTGTGCATCAGGCTGCCCAGCGCCGCATACACCCACGGCTGCGGGCGGCTGGCGAGAATGCCTTTGAGGAACTTTTCCAGCTCATCGAAGCGGTTCAGGTCTCGCAGGGCATCGGCCCGATAACGCAGGCACAGGGGCGCGAAACGCGGGTCCTTCTTGCACAGCTCGGCGCACGCAGCCAGCACTTCGGCCGGGCGGCCACGGTCCAGGGCCTGCAGGATCGGCTTGAGCAAGGTCTTGCGCTGCGTCAGCTTGTCGAGGCGCTGGGCCAGGCCCACCCGGTTGAACGGTTTGGTCAGGTAGGCATCGGGCTCGTGCTCCAGGGCGCTGAGCACGATGGCCTGGCTGCTCTCGGCGGTCACCATGATGAACACGCACTCATGGCTGATCAGCTTGTCGAGGATCATGTCCTCCAGCACTTGCTGGCCGTTCTTCTTGCCATCCCCAAGGTGGAAATCCTGAAGAATGTAGTCATAGCGCTTTTGCCCGCACATGCGCAGGGCCTGCTCACCGCTGTCGGCAGTGTCGACGTCACGCACGCCCAGCTCGCGCAGCATGGAGCGCGTCGACGTGCGAAAGTCGGTGAAGTCATCGACGATCAGAAAGCTCTTTTGCCCGTACTGCAGCATCAACACGACCTGTATTGGATGATGGGAGGATGGCGTGCGGCGATGCATACCGCCGAAACGTGTATCGGCAGCCAGGCGTAAAAGATGAGGGCAGGCAATGCTGCAGCGAGAGGCTGGCCTGGGCCGTTGTTTATCCGGCCAGGCCGCCAACGGCCGGCATCAGGCCAGCAGGCCCAACGACTTGGCCCGTGCCACCGCCTGGGTACGCCGCTCCACCCCGAGCTTGCTGTTGATATGGCTGGCGTGGGTCTTGACGGTGTGCAGCGAGATGAACAGGCGCTCGCTGATCTGCTGGTTCGAGCAGCCTTGGGCGATCAATTCCAGCACTGCCAGCTCACGACCACTGAGCGCCTCGCACGTGCCGCTGCTCGGCGCGGCCTGCTCGGGCAGACGAGCCAGCAGCTCGACCTGGACCTTGCAGGCAGGACGTGCGAGCAACTGCTCGCGAAGCCACAGCGGGTGCAGCTCGATCAACCGCTGAAACGGCTGCATCACCCCGCCCTGGGCCGCTGCCAGAGCCATGGGCAAGCGCTCGGCAGCCTGCGCCTCGCCACCGTGCTCCAAGGACAAGGTGATCCACTGGCACAGCGCGCTCAAGGTCAGCATCATGCCACCGCCGGCCTGCCCGCGCTCGACCAGGCCGCGCAAGCGCGCAGCGGCATCCTCACTGCGGCCCTGGATGCGTTCGAGCAAGGCCTGCTGCAACTCGATGTGCAGCGCTAACAACGGGTGGAACTCCGGCGCCGCCGCAGGCTGCTCGCCACCGTAGGTCTGGCCCAGGCGCAGCAACCAGGACTCGGCCAGGTCGGTACGCCCCTGCGCCAGCCACAATTCGCACTTCACCAGCGTGATCATGGCCAGGTAGAAGATCGGCGGCACGTCCCAGATATGCATCAGCCTCTCGGCTTCGGCCAGCTCGGCGAAGGCGTCGGCGTAGCGCCCTTCACGCCCGTCGAGGGTAGCGATCACACAGTGGCCTATCAGCACGCTGATATCGCGACAGGCGCGCGCCTCGCCCAGCCCCGCACGCAAGCGCGCACGCCCTTGCGCAGGTTGCAGGCGCGTCACCAGCAGGTAGCCCTCGTACAAGGTCAGCCGCGCGCGCACGGCATACAGCCGCTGGGCCGAAAGGCCCTGGAGGCGTTGCAGCCCCTGGCGCACCTCGTCCAGCGCGCGCAGCGCCTCGCCCCTGGCATGCAGCACCCGGGCACGGTCGTAGTGCGCCAAGGCTTCGAACAAGGGGTTGCCAACCCGCTGGGCCAACTCCAGCGCCTCGCGGTTCCAACCACGCGCCCGCCAGAAGTCGCCATCGGCAATGGCCAGGTTGGACAGCGTCGACAGGCACACCAGACGCTGCCCATAACGTTTGCACGGCAGGCTTTGCAGCGCCTCACCACAATAGGCCAGGGTGCGTTCGCGATCACCGCGGCCACGCGCAATTACCCCGCTCAAGGCCAGCCACTGGGCCAGCATGGACCTTTGCGCGGTGGCTGAAGGAGCTGGCAAAAAGCGGCTGAGGTAGCTTGCCAGCTCTTCGGCTGCGTCCAATTGGCAGGCCAGGCCCAGCGCCCAGCTGTACAGCACGATCAGCCGGGGCGTACTGATCAGCAGGCTGTCGGGCAAGTCCATCTTCCAGCGCAGCAGCATGCCGACGTTCTGCTCGGCCAGCAGTTGCTCCTCCGACAGGCTCTGCACCAGGTCGGCGGCAACGTCCAGATGGCCAGCCCGCAGGGCTTGCTCCACCGCTTCGTCAAGCAGCCCCTGAGCCTGGAACCAACGGCAGGCACGCAGGTGCAGGCGCGCCTGCGGTTCATTGGACTGGCGGCTGCGCAACAGGTCGGAGAACAGGTGATGGTAGCGATACCAGTGCCCATGCTCGTCCAGCGGCACCAGAAACACCTGGTGCGCCTGCAGGTAACGAAGGATGGCCGCGCTGTCGTCGCGCTGACGCAGGGCATCGCACAACGCCGCGCAGAAGCGCTCCTGGCACGCAGTGTCGAACAGAAACGCCTGCACGTCCTCAGGCAGGATTTCGATGACTTCTTCCAGCAGGTAATCGCGGATCAACCCTTCCCCGCCATGCAGGGCCTGGGGCAGCGCATGCTCGTCGCCGGACTCGCTCGCCGCCAGTTGCCAGAACCGCAACCCGGCAACCCAGCCGTCGCTGCGCTGGATCAGGTTGTCCAAGGCCTGGCCGCGCAGGCCTGTAGGCTGGCGACCAATAACGGCCAGGGCCTCGTCGGGCGTCAGGCGCAGCTCCTGCTCGTTGATCTCGACCAGTTGCCGTGAGAGCCGCAGCCGCGCCAGGTGCCAGTCTGGCCGCTGGCGGCTGGTGACCAGCAACACCAAGCCGCCCGGCAAGTGGTTGAGAAAAAACTGCAGGCAGCGATCGAGCACCGGCCCCTGGGCCAGGTGATAGTCGTCCAGTACCAGCAGCAAGGGTGTATCGGCTTGCAGGTACAACGCCAACTCGTCGAGCAGGCCGTCGATCCATTCCTCGAACGCGAAGGGTTGGTGGCGCTGGCGCATTTTCAACAGGCCCATGGCTTGGCCGCCCAACGCCGGGCAGTACTGCTGCAGCCCCTCAAGCAAGCGTTCGAGAAAACGGCCCGGGTCAGCATCGCGCTGGCTGAGCCCAAGCCAGAGGCTGCGCCAATGGTCGGGCAGCGCCTCGCAGAATTCGATGGCAAGGGAGCTCTTGCCGAAGCCTGCCGGGGCATTGACCAGCAACAAACGGCCGCTGAGGCCGGCCTGCAAACGCTGGCACAGGCGCGCACGCGGCACGTGGCCGTGCGGCAGCGGCGGCCGGAAGAAGCGCCCGTCCAGCAGGCCCACGGCCTGGCTGGCGACTCCATGCGTACGGGACAAATCAGTCATGGCCGGCTCGTTCTGGTTGGAAGACTACGGCGATACGGATTGTTCCGAGACTAGCGGGTAACGCGGCGCATTTGAAGATGATGGGCGCAAATGGCCTGTAAAAGACTACGACAAAAAACGACAAGCCTGATGGACAGAGGGCTGGCGCGGGGTTTGGCGAGGTATTCACCCGTTTTATGACTGCGCCGGCCAGTACAACAAGGGGCTGGAACAGAAACGCCCCGGCAAGCCGGGGCGTTCTGGGAGTATCACAAGGTGTGCAGCACTAGCGGTTCAACGAATACCCGACTGGCGCAGCGCAGCTGGCTGGAAGTCTGCCTTGCTGGCACTGAAGCCGAAGTCGTAGGCGCGCTTCTCTTCGTTCTTCATGCCCAAGGCCAGATAACGGCCCGATTGCAGGTCGTAGATGGCCTCCAGGGTGTACCACGGTACCTGAACATTGTAGTAGTCCTGGGCATGCGCCTCGGAAACCCGCCATAGCTGGCCGCGGCCGTCATACTGGTCGATCACCGCTGCCTGCCAGGTGTCCTCGTCGATATAGAAGTCGCGCTTGGCATAGATGTGGCGCTGCCCCGGCTTGAGCGTTGCAACCACATGCCAGACCCGGCGCAGCTCATAGCGGGTCAGGTCCTGATTGATGTGACCGGCCTTGAGGATGTCGGCGTACTTGAGCTTCGGATCGTCGAGTTTGTAAGCGTTGGAGGCGATGTACATCTCCTTCTTGCCTTCAAGCTTCCAGTCGTAGCGGTCTGGCGCACCGTTGTACATGTCCAGGTTGTCCGAAGTACGCAGGCCATCCGCTGCGGTACCCGGCCCGTCATACGACACCTGCGGCGCCTGGCGCACGCGACGCTGGCCGGCGTTGTAGATCCACGCCTTGCGCGGTTCTTTCACCTGGTCGAGGGTTTCATGCACCAGCAGCACGGTACCGGCCAGACGCGCTGGCGCGGTCACTTCCTGTTTGAAGTAGAAGAGGACGTTGCCCGGGTTGTTCGGATCGAAGTCCTTCATCTTGTCGCGGAAGACGAACTGATCGGCGAAGTACACCAGGCTGTAGGAGCCGTTCTGCTGCGGCGTGGCCTGGGTTACCAAACGGCTGACGCTGCCACCACGGTAGCGGGTGATGTGGTTCCAGATAACCTCAATGCCACTCTTGGGGATGGGAAATGGCACTGCGGTCTGGAAGTTGTTCAGCCCGTTGCCGCCTTCGACCAGCGTGGTCGCGGTGGCATTCTTCTTGATTGCGGCGAACACCTCGTCAGGCACCGTGGAGCCACGATGGGTCTTGTACACCGGTATCTTGAAGGTTTCTGGGTAGCGTTTGAACATCGCCACCTGGCCTGGCGACAGCTTGTCCTTGTACTGGTCAACGTTCTGCGCGGTGATGGTGAACAGCGGCTTGTCGCTGCCATACGGGTCGGAAAGGAAGCCCTTGGCATCGACGCTGCCTGCGGTCTTTGACAACGGTTGCCACGGGCCGATGGAACCGTCGGCGTTACCGGCCTTTTCCGCGCCCATCGGGGTCAGGGTGCTGCCCAGCTTTGCCGCTTCATCGGCGGAAACCGCAGCCATGACGCCGGTTGCCAGCAGGGACAGGCCCAGTACACCGGCTTGCAGCAGACTTCTGGTCTTGTTCATGTCGTGTCGTCCTGGATCTGTGTGCTTAGAAGTTCACGCCGAAGCTGAGGGCGAGGAAGTCGCGATCATCCACGGTGCTGTACTTGCCGTCGAAGAAGTTGGTGTACGAAAGGCTCGCGGTGTAGGTCTGCTGGTATTCGGCGTCCAGCCCAAGGCTGACTGCCTTGCGGCCTTCCTCGAAGTTGCCGCCAGGGCCCGGCGAGTAACCATCGACGTCATGCGACCAGGCTACGCTGGGGCGCAGGTTCACACCGGCAATGACGTTGTTGTAGTCCCAGATAGCGCGAACGCGATAGCCCCAGGAATCAGACGTTGTATAGCCATCGTTCTCGCAGTAGCGCGATACGTTGTTGGCATCGGCGGTGCCCAGGGTACTGCTGTTGAGCGCCTCGCACTGGCCATTGGGCAGAGGCCCCGGGCCGAACACCGGGTCACGCCCGTAACGCATCTTGGATGTGCTTTCCAGGCCGCCGACGTGGGTCCAGCCGATTTCGCCGACCATGGTCAGCCGCTCTGCCCCCATCACCTGATCGAAGAAGTGGGTGAAGGTTGTCTGCAGCTGGGTGATTTCCTTGCGACGATAACCAGGCTGGTCGGCACCCGGTGTTCCCTGCAACACAGAGACATCCGGATTGAGCGGCGTCAGGCCCGAATAGAGGATATCGGTGGTATTCAACTGCACCGGAGCGTTCGGCCGGTAGCTGATCTCGCCACTCCAGGCGGTACCGGTAGGCAGTGTGGTCGAGAAGCTCAGACCATACAAACGGATGTCTTCCGGATACTCCACGTAGTAGCTGGAGTTGCCTGCGACCTGCAACGGCATAAGGCTTGGCAACAGGCTCGCCAGCGCAGCAGACGGCACACCCGCACTGACCAGCGCGCCCGCCAGGCCGCTTGTGCTGTAGTACTGGGCATCGGCACCGCGACCGCTGAAGATTGGCGCACGGCTGTGGTAGTTCATGAAGTAGCCACCGAATTCGGTATTGAGCGGCTCGTACATGTAGCGCAGGGCAACGCCGAACTGACCACTGTCCCGAGCATCGCGGTCCGCGCCACGACGGACGATCACGCCCTCATCGGGGGAGCCGTAACTCACGCCGCGTGCGGCCAGAGTGGCCGCGACTGGCGCAGCCAGCGGCCCAAGCCGGCTGGCCAAGGTGTTCTGCGTGGCCAGCACGGCCAGGTTGTTGTCGCAGCCGTCGGCGATCACGTCGGGCTGGGAGAAGAATGTGCCGCAGTTGTCGACAACGGTCTGGTCCCACTCGATCTGGTAGAAAGCTTCGGTCGACAGGTTGTCGGTGAGGCTTTGCGAGACGTAGAACATGTTGACGGGGATCAGGCCTTCCTTGATTTCAGCCCCTGGCCGGCGGAACGCAGAAACGTCGATCGGGTTGACTGCGTTGATGCCGCCGCCAATGAAGGTACTCTCCCCCCAGCTCACTACCTGCTTGCCCAGACGCACCGAGCCGGGTTGATCACCGATGGCGTAGTTGTGGTAGACGAACGCGTCGAGCAGTTCGGCGCCAGACGATTTGGCGCCCTCCTTGCGGTTCGAATCGCTGATGTCCTTGAACTCGCGGTTCTCGTCCTTGAGTTCGAAGTCGTACCAGTACTTGCCCCGCACGAAGATGCCGGTGTCGCCATACTTCAGTTCAAGGTCGTGGATACCTTTGAAGATCTTCGAGAAGGTTTCGCCTTTCTTGAAGTTGAGGTGACCATCGTCCGAGGTTTGCGAAAGACCCTTGCCGCCGTTGTTGGCGCCGATCAGGTTGCTGTTGGGGTTGGCGGTCGACCAGCTGGCCCCGACGGAGAGCGACGAGTCGAACTGGCCTTCGATTTCCCCGATGTTGAAACTGACCGCGAAAGCAGGGCTTGCGAGCGTGGAAGCAAGGCTGACGGCCAAAGGTAGCTTGGCCCGACGCCAGAACGGGTTTGCAGATGTCATCGACGCTACTCCATGTACTTTTTTGTTATGGCAGTGAGTCCTTTCAAGAACGGCCCGTGCGACCGGTATGCAGGCTTGCGCCCGTGGCGACACGTGTTGCGCGTGTCGCCCTCCCCCATTCCTGAAAATCCCCTGGCCCCGACTATAGCCAGCAGACCAAGGTGCTTGATCCCTCTAAAGTGTGATTTGCACACCGTTGGCCAATTCGCCCTGGCGTGTTCCCAGGTTACGCACCGGCAGTGCCCAAGCATGGCCGATTTTTACCGATTGGCAAGGTGACGGCCGCTCTGGCCTGCGGGTCGTGCCCCGGGGTACACGACCCGCAACGCGGTTACAGCGTGGAAAGGAAGGCGCTGTTACTCGCCTGCCACTGGACGATGTCCTGGCGGATGCGCTTCTTGTCGAGCTTCCCGACACTGGTCTTGGGAATTTCTGTAACAACGGCGATCTGGCAGGGAATCGCCCACTTGTTGATGTGCCCTTGCTCTACAAATGGCTTGAGGTGTTCCTTCAACGCCTTGGCATCGACAGCCTGGCCGTCATGCACCACCAGCAGGGCGAACGGGCGCTCCCCCCACTGCGGGTCGGCGACCCCAACCACTGCAACCTCGCGCACTCCAGGATGCCGGCTGATCAGGTCCTCGAGGTCCAGGGAGGAGATCCATTCACCCCCAGTCTTGATCACGTCCTTGATGCGGTCGCGAATGTCTATGTAACCCATGCCGTCGAGTGTGGCGACGTCACCGGTGTGCAGCCAGCCACCCTGCCACAGCTCCTCGCTTTTCTCCGGCTCCTTGAAATAGCCCATGGTCAACCAAGGCGCACGCAGCACCAGCTCACCTTGAGTCTCGCCATCTGCCGGGAGGAAATTGCCATCGCCATCGACGATCGCAGCTTCCACCAGCGGTACCGGAACACCGGCCTTGATGCGGTAGGTCACGCGTTCGTCTTCGCTGCCGGCCTGCAGCTCATCGTTCAGGTGGGCGGCAGAAATCAGCGGGCACGTTTCGGACATGCCATAGGCTGCAGTCAGCTGAATGCCCCGGGCCAGCGCCGCTTGATATAGCGAGCGGTTGAGCGCACTGCCACCGATGATGATCTTCCAGCCGCCGAAGTCCTGGCCCTGGGAGCTCGGACAATTGAGCAGCATCTGCAGGATGGTGGGTACACAGTGCGAGAAGGTGACCTTCTCGTCCCGCCAGAGCTTGATCAGCATGTCGGGCTCGTAGCGGCCCGGGTACACCTGTTTCAGACCGAGCATGGTCGCCGCGTACGGGATGCCCCAGGCATGCACGTGAAACATGGGCGTGATGGGCATGTACACATCATTGCTGCCAAGCAGGCGGACGCTGTCGATACTGCCGGTCACCGAGGCCTCGGCCAAGGTGTGCAGCACCAACTGGCGGTGGGTGAAGTAGACGCCCTTGGGGTTACCTGTGGTGCCGGTGGTGTAGAACGTGGTGGCGACCGAGTTCTCGTCGAAATCCGGGAAGTCGTAATGCGGGCTGGCCGCCGCCAGCAATTGCTCGTACTCGCCCACCAGGTTCGGCAGTTCGGCGGTCTTGTCCGGGCCATCGGTCAACAGCAGGGTCTTGTCGACCGTGGTCAACTGCCCGGCAATGGCCTGGTAAAGGCCGACAAAATCGCTGTTGACCAGCACGAAGCGGTCCTCGGCATGGTTCATGGTGTAGAGGATCTGCTCAGGCGACAGACGCACGTTGATGGTGTGCACCACCGCGCCGATCATCGGGATGGCGAACATGCATTCCAGATAACGGTGGCTGTCCCAATCCATCACCGCCACGGTGTCACCGGCCTTGACCCCGGCTTCGGTCAGCACGTTGGCCAGGCGGGCGATACGCTCGTTGAGCTGTGGATAGGTCAGCCGCAACTGGTCGCGGTAGACGATCTCGCGGGTCTTCTCATAGCGGCTGCCGGACATCAGCAGGCGTTTGATCAGCAGAGGAAAGCTGTAGGCGCCCTCGGCGGGCTTGATGATGCGGGTCTGCAGCATGGTTATCCCTTCTTGAAAAGCGAGCCGGACAAGTCTGTGTCTACTGTAGTTCGCCAATGTGACGGTCAAATCAGTCGAAGGAATGATTTGGCTGCGCGAGGTATGAGTGGCATTGTTCGGTCGATGGATCAACCCTTGCCCTGCCACTGGAGCCGTACCTATGCCCAGCCCGCGTCGCGCTGTGTTTCTCGATCATGAATCCCTGGACCTTGGTGACCTCGACCTCTCACCTTTGCAGAGCCAGTTCGACGCGTTCGAACTGTACGACGCCACCCGCCCGGATCAGGTAGCCGAGCGCCTGCAGGGCGCCGTTGCGGTGATCAGCAACAAGGTCATGCTCGACGCCAACGCCCTGTCTGCCAACCCACAGCTCAAGCTGATCCTGGTCGCTGCCACCGGCACCAACAACGTCGACCTGGCTGCCGCCCGCGCCCAGGGCATCACCGTCTGCAATTGCCAAGGCTACGGCACGCCCTCGGTGGCACAGCACACCCTGGCCCTGCTGCTGGCGCTGGCCACGCGCTTGTGCGACTACAACCAGGCGGTGGCCGATGGCCAATGGGCCAAGGCCAGCCAGTTCTGCCTGCTGGACTTCCCGATCGTGGAACTGGAAGGCAAAACCCTAGGCCTGCTCGGCCATGGCGAACTCGGTGGCGCCGTCGCGCGGCTTGCTGAAGCCTTTGGCATGCGCGTGCTGAGCGGGCAGATCCCCGGGCGCCCGGCGCGCAACGATCGCCTGCCGCTGGACGAACTGCTGCCGCAGGTCGATGCCCTGACGTTGCACTGCCCCCTCAACGAACACACACGGCACATGATCGGCGCACGTGAGCTGGCATTGCTCAAGCCCGGCGCGCTGGTGGTCAATACCGCACGTGGCGGCCTGATAGACGAGCAGGCCCTGGCCGACACCCTTCGTCGCGGCCATCTGGGCGGCGCCGCCACCGACGTGCTGAGCGTCGAGCCGCCGGTCAACGGCAACCCGCTGCTGGCCGGCGACATCCCGCGCCTACTGATCACGCCGCACAGCGCCTGGGGCGCGGTGGAATCGCGCCAGCGCATCGTCGGCCAGCTCAGCGAGAACGCCCAGGCATTCTTTGCCGGCCAGCCACGCCGCGTGGTCAGCTGAGCGCAAGGGCAGGCTCTGCTACACTGCGCCACTTTTTTCAGGAGGCGTCGTCCATGGACCCGCGCAGTGAAGTTTTGCTCCGCCAGGCGGACCTGTTCCAGGGTCCACTGCTGATTGCCGGCGCCCCCGCCGATGACCTGCTCGGCCAGTTGCCAAAGGCCAATGCCTGGACCTGGCACGCGGGTGATCAGGCCATGCTCGACGCCCGCTTTGCCGGGCGTAGCCATTACGGCGTCGACGTGCCGCCGGTCGCCTTCGAGGCGGCCGTACTGTTCCTGCCCAAGTCGCGCGAACTGGCGGCCTACCTGCTAAACGCACTGGCGTCACGCCTGGACGGCGGCGAACTCTACCTGGTGGGCGAAAAGCGCGGCGGCATCGAAGGCGCGGCCAAGCATTTGCAGGCCCTGGGCAAGCCACGCAAGCTCGACAGTGCCCGGCATTGCCAGCTGTGGCAGGTCACCGTGGACAACGCGCCCGAAGCCAAGCCACTGGAAAGCCTGGCCGAACGCTTCGCGCTTGAACTGGAAGACGGCCCGCTGCAGGTGGTCAGCCTGCCTGGCGTGTTCAGCCACGGCCGCCTGGACCGCGGCACAGCGTTGCTGCTCAAGCACCTGGATAACCTGCCAGTGGGCCATGTACTGGACTTTGGCTGCGGTGCCGGTGTACTCGGCGCCACAGTCAAACGCCGTTACCCACAGAGCCGGGTCACGATGCTGGACGTAGACGCCTTCGCCGTGGCGGCCAGCCGCCTGACGCTGGCGGCCAATCAGCTGGAAGGTGAAGTTATCAGTGGCGACGGTATCGATGCTGCACCCGGCGACTTGAGCCTGATCCTGAGTAACCCGCCGTTCCATACCGGTGTGCACACCAACTACCAGGCATCGGAAAACCTGCTGAAAAAATCAGGCCAACATCTGCGAAAAGGCGGCGAAATGCGCTTGGTCGCCAACAGTTTCCTGCGTTACCAGCCTCTGATCGAAGGCGCGCTGGGCAACTGTCGGACCTGTGCCGAGGCAGACGGTTTTCGCATCTATCAAGCAACACGCTGATAAAAACAGGGCTTGCCCAAAGCGTTTCGGCTAGGCAGAATCCGCACCGTCCTAGGGGAGTAGTCTCCCGCAAGCACCCTGCTTGCCCGGCACGCGTCAACACACTTGGCCCACAGGCCATGGCGCGTGCGACCCACGATCTGCGCAGACAGGTCCAGGGTTTGACAAGACCTATGACACGCACACCTTACCCGGGGCGGGGAGGCTGTACGTGTCATAGCCGTGTCGACCCGCCCCCACAGGAACCCTGATGCTGGAATCGCTCCTCGTACCTACCGCGATCGTCGCGCTTGCCGAAATCGGCGACAAGACGCAATTGCTCGCGCTCATTCTGGCTGCTCGCTTCCGCAAGCCCTGGCCGATCATCGCCGGCATCATCGCCGCCACCCTGGCCAACCATGCCGCCGCAGGTGCCGTGGGCGCCTGGGTCAGCGGGTTCTTCAGCGAGTCGACGCTGCACTGGATTCTCGCCGCGAGCTTTACCGCCACGGCCCTGTGGACCCTGGTGCCGGACAAGATGGATGATGATGAAAACCCTGCGCGTCGCTTCGGCCCGTTCCTGACCACGCTGATCGCGTTCTTCCTGGCCGAGATCGGTGACAAGACCCAAGTGGCCACGGTGATGCTGGCAGCCCAGTACCCGCACCTGATCATGGTCATCATCGGTACCACGCTGGGCATGCTGATTGCGAACGTGCCAGTAGTCCTGGCGGGCAATTTCGCCGCAGAAAAGCTGCCGCTGACGCTGATTCGCCGCCTGGCCGCGACGGCCTTCATCGTACTGGCGATCGTCGCCGTCTACTCGGCAATGAAAACCAGTGGGTGGGTGGGGTAAAGCTGCAAGCTGCAAGAAAGAGCAGATGTACGCGTACTGCTCTTGCTTGTAGCTTGTAGCTGCTCTTACTTCTTGGCGGCCTGATACAGCGGCATGACCTTGGGAATTGCCGCCTGCAACGAGGCGATCCGGCTGTCCGAGGCCGGGTGAGTGCTCATGAACTCAGGTGGCGCACCCTCGGACGCCTTGCTCATCTTGTTCCACAAGGTGATCGCGGCATTCGGGTCGTAGCCGGCACGCGCCGACAGTTCCAGGCCGATCAGGTCGGCTTCGTTCTCGTTGGCGCGGCTGTTGGGCAAGGTCATGGCGTAGTTCACCACCTGGTCTGCCAGCGCAATGCTGTTCTGGCCAAGGCCAAACAGCGCACCTGCGCCCTGGCGGGCCATTTCCACACCGTAAGCCTTGGACATCGCTTCGCGACTGTGTTCACGCAGCGCGTGGGCGATCTCATGCCCCACCACTGCCGCAATCTCGGCATCGGTAAGCTTGAGCTGGTCGATCAGGCCGGTGTAGACGATGATCTTGCCGCCAGGGCCGCAGTTGGCGTTGAGCTCATCGCTCTTGATCACATTGACCTCCCACTGCCACTGGGCGGCATCCGGGCGGAATTTCGGCGCCTGGGCGATCAGCCGGTCGGCAATCACCTGCACGCGCCTGGCATCGGCGCTGGACTTGTCCAGCACGCCCTTGTTCGACGCCTCGCCAAGGGTCTGCTGGTACGACTGGGCGTACATCTGGTTGACCTCATCGGTCGAGAGCATGCTGAACATGTACTGCTTGCGCTCGACGCCGACAGCACCGCCGCTGGTGGTATTGACCGCCTGGCAGCCAGCCAGCAGGATGCCAGCGCTCAAGAGGCTGACGACAAAAGACTTACGCATGAAAACACTCCCTTTTTACATGCGGGATATCCTAGGCCGAGTCGCCCATGGGCTACCAGAGCCGCAGGGAAGATTTTCTTCGCCAGTACCGGCCTCATCAGGCCGGCGTCAGGCACTCGGGCGCATCCAGCTTCGGGTCATTGACGAAATTCGCCAGCGCCCGCTCACGTAGCGTGGCCGGTGGGCTGGCGAGCAGCTCATGCAGACGCGGCAGCGGTGTGTCAGGGGCCAGCCATGCGGCCTGCCCCGCCTCATCGAGAATCAACGGCCGGCGTTGGTTCATCGCCGCCTGGGTCACCACCGCACAGCTCAGCCACACCTGGTCCTGGACCGGGTAGGCTTCCCATATGGCCGCGAAATACAACGACGAACCCTCCCCCGGCGTCAACCAGTACGGCCGTTTGCGCACCGTGCCACGCCATTCGTAAAAACCGTTGGCTGGCATCAGGCAGCGCCGCAGACGTAACGCTTCGCGGAACATCGGTTGCTCGGCCAGGGTTTCGGCCCGGGCATGCGCGGGGGTGCGTGAGAGGTCAGTGAGCCAGGCCGGGGTCAGGCCCCAGCGCGCCTTGGCCAACTGCATCTGGCCGTCGACCTGGCGCTGGATCAGCACCGAAGCGCCGGGCGAGATATTCCATTGCGCCGGCTGACCGGCAGGAAAGCCTGGCAGGCTTGCCAGCACCTGGGGCCAGCGAAACAGGGCATAGCGTCCACACATGGGCGATTTCAGAACCTAGCAGATCAAGGTACCGGGATAGCTCTCCGGTTCGTCGCCGACAAGCGGCTGGGCGCCATTGTACGCATCGATCAGCTGCCGTGCGTAACCTGCCTGCTCATCGGCCACGGCGAGCCCGAGCAAGCCTTGCATCGGCAACTCGCCAACACCGCCCATCAGGTCACGGCCGATCAGGTGCACCTCGATACCCTCGCTGGCCAGCATGCCAGCGAGCATTTCTGCCTCCAGCAAGGTTTCCGGTTCGTAGATCCGCCGCATCAGGCATCGTCCTCGCGTCTGACTTCGAGCATCCATTCGTCGCCGTGCACCTGCAGGATGAACACCACCGGCTGACAACATACCTGGCAGTCTTCGGTATACATCTGGTCGCCACCAGAGATGTCCACGGTGGTTTCCACGCGCTCGCCGCAATAAGGGCAATCGTAGAAGTCGGTTTCCAGCATCGCGGCCTCCGCAGTGACTTATGCGTATAATTGCCGGTCTGTTTACAGGGCCTGCGTGTGTCCGAGCCGTTTTTCGGGCCCCACCCCTACTTTATTACCCTAGCCGTTTCCAACAAGAGAGCATGATGGGCGAATTCGATGCCATCCGACCGTACGACGATGCTGAGGTCCCTGCCGTGCTGGCACGCCTGCTCAGCGACCCGGCATTCCTCGATATCCTCACCCACTTCCGCTTCCCGCGCGCAGCCGGGGCACTCGGCTGGTTGCTCAAGCCGCTGATCGCCCGCCGCCTGCGCAAGGAGTTCGCCGGGGTTACCTGCGTGTCCACATTGCAGGACAAGGTCGAATACTACGTCGACCACACCATCGAGCGCGCTACCGACGGGGTCACGTACACAGGCGTCGAGCAACTCAAATCCGGTACCGCCTATCTGTTCCTGGCCAACCACCGTGACATCGTCATGGACCCGGCCTTCGTCAACTACGCGGTGTACCACGCTGGCCTGCCGACGCCACGCATCGCCATTGGCGACAACCTGCTGCAAAAGCCGTTCGTCAGCGACATGATGCGCCTGAACAAGAGCTTCATCGTCCACCGCTCGCTCACTGGCCGGCGCGAAAAGCTCGCGGCTTACCAGCTGCTTTCGGCCTACATCAACCATTCGATCCGCAACGACGGCGCCTCGATCTGGATAGCCCAGGCCGAAGGCCGTGCCAAGGATGGTGATGACCGCACCGACTCGGCCATCCTCAAGATGTTCCACATGAGCCGCAAGGACGAGCCTTTCGGTGCGGTGATCCAGGGCCTTAACCTCACTCCGGTGTCGATCAGCTACGAGTACGACCCCTGCGACCAGGCCAAGGCACGCGAACTGTATATCCGTGCGACTACCGGCACCTATCAGAAGGCGCCAGGTGAAGACGACAACAGCATCGCCAAAGGCATCACCGGCTACAAGGGCCGGGTACACATCAACTTCGCCCCGCCGGTAACCGCGTTCTACGAGGACACCAAGCAGCTGGCGCAGGAGATCGACCGGCAGATTCTGGGTGGCTACCGACTGTTCCCGGTGCACTACCTGGCCTACGCAATGTGGGCCGAAAAGGATGAGGCACTACAGGTGCCGAGCGCCGAGAAGCTGTTCCCGGCCGAGGAGCTGGCAAAAGCCAAGGAAGAATGGCAACGCCGCCTGGACGCCTGCCCGCAGGAGCAGCGGCCATACCTGGTGTTGCAATACGCCACGCCGGTGCGCAACCAGTATCAGGTCAGGCAACAGGCGCCGGTTGCCTGACCACAGGGGCCGCTTGGCGGCCCCGCATGGTTCAGATCCAGGTACTGAACCAGGACAGCAGCAAGGCCATCGCCAGGCAGGAAAAGCCCAGAATGTAGTAATAGCGCGGCACCCGCTGGTCGAATGCATCCACCAGCCCGTCATCCACTGCCACGCTCTCGCGGGTGATAGCCTGGCGACGCCGTGCACTGTGCAGCAGCAACCCGCCCGGGCAGGTCATCAACAGTGCCAGCAGATTGATCAGCTTGGTCGGATGGGCGGCCAGAACCCCCCAGAGCACTTGCAAGGACATCACGCAACCTCGGTCAGAACGCCAGCGAAGGCCGGCATTCTACCGAAGGCCGGCCCCGACGCCTGAACTTGGCGACAAAGTGTCACTAAATTTCATCTGTCACACGCTCGTCATCAAGGCAGGCCACCCTGTCGGCCTTTTCCCGAACAGGAGCGAGTACATGCTGCACGCCGAAAACCAGGACCGCCTCTATCTCATTGCCCAGAGCGATGAACAGCAGGCGTTGATCGATGGTTTTGCCATCAATGTCCAGGACCGCCAGTGGCTGGTGTATTGCGCCCTGGGCGGGCATGCGCATGAGCATTTGCCAGAGGTGGACCTGCTGACGGGCGTGAGCGTGCTGGATTTTCATATCCAAGCGGCCTGAGGCCTTCGAAAAACCAAAAAAAACCCGCTGCCTGGCACGCAGGCAGCGGGTTTGATCTCGGTACAGCGAAAAGCTTATTCGCCCAGCACCTGGCCGATGGTCGGGTCTTTGAACAGGCGGGTCAACGCATCGCTCAACACATCCCCCACCAGCTTGGTGTTGGTTTCCTGGTTGGGCGCCATGCCGAAGCGCTGGTCCAACGAGGCGCCGTAACGGCCGCTGTAACGGCGGTTGGCGTTCGACACATCAGCACGGAAGGTGGCGCCGATGGTGGCCTCGGTCACGTACAGGTTTTCCTTGGGCGACTGGTACTTCAATTCGGCCAGGGTCACGGTCAGTTGCGGCGCGTTGGAGGCGTTGGCCGAAGGGGTGAAGCCCAACAGGCGTACGGCCGCCTCGGCCTGAGCCTGCAGCTTGGGCACGATGTCATTGCCATTGACGCTGATGGTGCTGGTCTCGGGGTACATGCCACCACGAGTGCCCAGGGACTGCGAAGCCCGGCCGTCCACCACCTTGACCACCACCGGCTGGCCGTGGCCGACCGGGGCGAGCTGGGCGTTGAGCTTGGGTTGCGGGCTGAGTTGTTGCGGGCTGTGGGCACAACCGACCAGGCTCAGGCTGGCCACGGCAAGCAAACCGAACAACAGACGTTGCAACATGCGTGTTTCTCCAGAAAAAGCGGCAAAGGCCCACAGTATACCTAGCGGCACGCTACAAGCGGCAAGCTACAAGTAAAAGCAGACCGCACGGGGCGCAGGCGTCTTCTTGAGGCTTGCCGGTTGAAGCCAGGCCCTTCTGTCACACGCGGTTCATGGTCCTGCTGTTATCTTCGCTGCAAGCCCTAACACACAGGACTCGACACCATGGCCTCGCTCTGGACCCTGCTCTTCCAACGCCCGCGCCACAATACCTATGCACGCCTCGATGGCGACGGCAACTGCCTGGGATTCAAGCAATGCAGCCAGCCACCAGGCAGCAACGGCTGGGTGCAGGTCAAAGAAATCCAGCTTGCCTGGCTGGGCCGCCCGCTGCCCGCCAACGCCCGGGTTTGCGCCCATGCAAGCGGCCATTGGCAGCGGCGCACCCTGCCCGCCTGACAAACGCTGCAATAAAAAGCACGAATAACGACCTTTCTGCCCGCGACATCGTTATAATCTCCCCCCGATTATAAGGACGTCTCCTGATCGGGCCCCGCATTTGCCGTTTGACCCCGGCACCTTCACCGCTTCGCCCACAGAGAGCCTTCCACTCAGGTCTTGCATCGGCTGTCGTGCCTGCTTTTCCGGGCCTTCGCACTGCATGAACCTGCGGGTTGCCATCGCGCAGTCCCCTTTTGAGGTTCACGTCTCCAAAAGAGCGTGAAAAAAACGGTTTTCACAACTTCACGAGAGTGTGGCGAGCAAATGAACAGTCTGGCATGTGCAATAGCGACAGATGTGTCCCGAACAGCCCTGAACAGGCGGCTGATACGCTCATTTCACATGGGTGTCTGAAACCGCTCCATAACGCACGCACGACACCTTGACCATAAGTCGAATTGCCGCACCTGTGGCAAACGGCGTTCAATAGACGAACCCGAAGACTGATTTGGCGGTGTCCGCGGAAGTTGCAAGAACTGCGAAGAGTCGGACATGGCGATCCTGGCACACCTGGGGTCCTATGCTGTCAATTAGGTAGCTGTAGATTGTGGAGACGCGTTAAATGGCGCAGAACGAATCGGTTGATGTAGTACTGGTAGGCGCGGGCATCATGAGTGCCACCCTGGCCGTACTGCTCAAGGAGCTCGACCCGACCCTGAAGCTTGAGGTCGTCGAGGCGATGGACTCCGGGGCCGCGGAAAGCTCCAACCCCTGGAACAACGCAGGCACCGGCCATGCCGGCCTGTGCGAGCTGAACTACACGCCCCAGGCCGCCGATGGCAGCATCGACATCAAGAAGGCCGTGCACATCAATGCCCAGTTCGAGGTCTCGCGCCAGTTCTGGGCTTACCTGAGCAAAAAAGGCAATTTCGGCCCGGCCCGTGCCTTCATCAACCCTGTCCCGCACCTGAGCTACGTCGAAGGTGACAAGGGTGTTTCCTTCCTCAAGAAGCGTTTCGAGCTGCTCAAGCAGCACCATGGCTTCGCCGAGATGGAATACACCGAAGACAAGGCGGTGATGAATGAATGGATGCCGCTGATGATGCCCGGCCGCCCGGCCGACCAGCACATCGCCGCCACCCGCGTGACCAAAGGTACCGACGTCAACTTCGGCGCACTGACCAACAAGCTGCTCAAGCTGCTGGGCGACTCGCAGAATGCGCAGGTCAAGTACAGCAAGAAGGTCGTCGGCCTGCGCCGTAACGGCGCTGGCTGGACCGTCAGCATCAAGGACGTCAACAGCGGCGGCAGCCGTGAAGTGGACGCCCGCTTCGTGTTCCTCGGCGCCGGCGGCGCGGCACTGCCGCTGCTGCAACTGTCCGGCATCCCGGAGAGCAAAGGCTTCGGCGGCTTCCCGGTTAGCGGCCAGTGGCTGCGTTGCGACAACCCGGAAATCGTCAAGCAGCACCAGGCCAAGGTCTACAGCCAGGCCGCCGTTGGCGCGCCGCCGATGTCGGTGCCGCACCTGGACACCCGCGTGGTGGACGGCAAGACATCGCTGCTGTTCGGCCCGTACGCAGGCTTTACCACCAAGTTCCTCAAGCACGGCTCGCTGATGGACCTGCCACTGTCGGTGCGCATGGGCAACATCGGCCCGATGCTGGCCGTGGCCCGCGACAACATGGACCTGACCAAGTACCTGGTCAGCGAAGTGATGCAGTCGATGGAACAGCGCCTCGAATCGCTGCGCCGCTTCTATCCGCAGGCCAAGGCTGAAGACTGGCGCCTGGAAGTGGCTGGCCAGCGCGTGCAGATCATCAAGAAGGACCCGAAAAAAGGCGGCATCCTGCAGTTCGGTACTGAGTTGGTGTCGGCACAGGACGGCAGTATCGCGGCACTGCTCGGCGCATCCCCTGGTGCTTCGGTGACCGTGTCGATCATGCTTGAACTGATCGAGCGCTGCTTCCCCGAGCAGGCCAAGGGCGCCTGGGCTGCCAAGCTCAAGGAAATCTTCCCGGCTCGCGAGAAGACCCTGGCCACCGATGCAGCCCTGTACCACAAGATCAGTGCCGACAACGATGAGGCGCTGGACCTGGTAGAGAACAGCCCGGCCAAGCACTACGCCTAACGCCCCTCGGGGTAATGCCAGTCAGGTAGGCGATCCAGGGCCGCTTTGCGGCCCTGATAACGCTAACTGACTGGCAATGCCCCTAGCGCGTTTTTTCTGGCGGGGATCTATCAGGCCCGGGCTTTATCGATGATCTCGATGTATTCAGCCGCATTGCGCTGGTCGGCGATCACTTCGACGAAGGTCTTGCCCTGTTCGTCTTTGCCGTCCAGGTCCAGCCCGGCTTCGACGAAGAACCCTACGAAGCGCTCGAAATCGTCGACACGCAGGCCGCGGTAAGCCTTGATCAGCTTGTGCTGAGAAGGCGAAGTCACACCATCTGCAGGCTCAAACTGGAGAAACGACTTGATGTAGTCGTCGCTGATTTCGTCACCAATCACCTGCTTCTTGTCTTTGCGCATTGCCGGCTCCAACTGGACCATCACGAATTTCGAAGGCCGGCAGTTTACCCCCCACACGCGGCACGCCTCAACGCGTACGTACGGTACCTGTGTGCAAGTCGGCCCAGACATGGCCGTTGGAGTAGGTCAGAAACTGCACATACAGCGTCTCGTTGCGCAGCAGGTCCATGATCACGCGGTAGTCGCTGACCGGGTAGTTCAGGCTCAACGTGCGGGTCTTGTCGTCATACACAGGCTTTTTCAGGCTCTTGCCCGCCTCGCCATCGAAGGTGAGCAACACCTGGCTGATCGTCGCACCTTTACTCAACGGCTTGCCTTTGAGGCGCATCTGCAAGGAGGCGGTGATCGGAATTGGCTGTTGATCAGATGGGCGCTGCGCCCCAACCACTACCGAGTAGTCGGTTACCTGCAACAGTTGCTGGCCTGTCGGCGCTTCCTGGCGCAGGGCCTGGTCATCGGGCGGGAGAAACTGGCTGTGCAGCGGTGCGGCGGCAAGAGGCAGGCTGACTGCCAGCAACAGGGGAACGATCGCTCGCATGTAAGGCTCCTTGGCATGAAGGAGCACTCTAGCATGCTGCACAACGGTGGGCTGTCAATCGAACTGCGCGAGCATCCAGGCATGATACCGGGCAACACCCTCTTCGCCTTCACGCGGCGCCCAAGGGGCATGCTCGCCGTCGGCCAACTGCCGGTAAGGGCCGGCCTTGCATTCGAACAGAATGCTGTCTGCCTCGAGCACCACCAGGGAATGGAAGAGGCCCGGGCGCAGGTCCACGCCAAGGCACTCGCCACCGGCTTCAAGGACGCGCTTGTCGATCACTGTGCCCTGCTCATCGAACATAAGCAGCCCCAAGCGGCCTTTGAGCGCCAACAAAGTCTCGGCCTTGTCCTCGCTCAGGTGCCGGTGAGGCGCAATATAGGTGGACGGCTGCAAGCCCACTGCCAAGCGGTGACAGGGGTCTTGCATCTCATGGAAATTGTGATGGTAGCGACCACGCGGTGCGTCGGCGGCTTTCTGCGCCAGCCCGGCAAACAACGCTTGGTCGATGAAAGCAGGCTGGCTCATGATCAAAGTCCCTTGACGGCGAAGATGCCGTTCGCGTTACGCCAGTAACCCTTATAGTCCATGCCGTAACCAAAGATATAGCGATCGATGCAAGGCAGGCCGACGTAGCTGGCCTTGAGGTCCGGGCTGGCCTTGCGGTCATGGTCTTTGTCGATCAGCACCGCAGTGTGCACCGAACGGGCGCCGGCATGTTTGCAGAACTCGATGATGGCGCTGAGGGTGTGACCCTCGTCGAGGATATCGTCGACGATCAGCACGTCACGGTCGATGAACGACACTTCAGGCTTGGCCTTCCAGAACAGTTCACCGCCACTGGTCTGGTTGCGGTAGCGCGTGGCATGCAGGTACGAGGCCTCCAGCGGGAACTGCAGGTGGGTCAGCAGCTTGCCAGCGAAGATCAGGCCGCCGTTCATCACACAGAACACCACCGGGTTCTTGTCGTGCAGGTCCTTGCAGATCTGCTCGCCAACCTTGGCAATGGCCGCTTCGACTTCGGCTTCGTTGTAAAGGCAGTCTGCCTCGCGCATGACTTGACGGATGTGCTCGAGATCAGCGGACATTGCGCTCTCCAGGGGGGATTTTGGAAAAGCGGGCAAAGGTACGCATCCGCTCGTCACAGATCAAGCATTTATGGACTAACGTGCAAAAGGACTGCACGACAGCAAAGGCTGAATAGATTAATCTAGCGCGGTTTTTTTGCCCGCCTTTCGGAGCCCCCCTATGCCCACTCGTGAGATCCGCCACCCGCTGATCCGCCACAAGCTCGGCCTGATGCGCCGTGCCGACATCAGCACCAAGAACTTTCGCGAACTCGCCCAGGAAGTCGGCGCGCTACTGACCTACGAAGCCACCCAGGACCTGCCACTGGAAACCTACGAGATCGATGGCTGGTGTGGCAAGGTGCAAGTTGAAAAAATCGCTGGCAAGAAGATCACCGTGGTACCGATCCTGCGCGCCGGCATCGGCATGCTTGACGGCGTGCTCAGCCTGATCCCGGGCGCGAAGGTCAGTGCCGTGGGTGTCGCACGCAACGAGGAGACCCTCGAAGCACACACCTACCTGGAAAAGCTCGCCCCGGACATCAACCAGCGCCTGGCGCTGATCATCGACCCGATGCTTGCCACCGGCGGCTCGATGGTCGCCACCATCGACCTGCTGAAGAAGGCAGGCTGCAAGGAAATCCGCGCCATGGTGCTGGTTGCAGCGCCTGAAGGCATCGAAGTGGTGGAGAAAGCCCACCCGGACGTCCAGATCTACACCGCCTCGATCGACCAGCGCCTCAACGAACACGGCTATATCGTTCCGGGCCTGGGCGACGCCGGTGACAAGATCTTCGGCACCAAGCAGAAGGACGCCTGACCATGCAGGACGGCTTCAACGACCCGCTATGGCGCCAGGTCGTTTCGGGCGCGCAGATGCTCTTCGTGGCATTTGGCGCGCTGGTGCTGATGCCGCTGATCACCGGCCTGGACCCTAACGTCGCGCTGTTCACCGCGGGTATCGGCACCCTGCTGTTCCAGCTGGTCACCGGCCGTCAGGTCCCGGTATTCCTGGCCTCGAGCTTTGCCTTCATTACTCCGATCATCCTCGCCAAAGGCCAGTTCGGCCTGGCCGAGACCATGGGCGGCGTGATGGCCGCAGGCTTCGTGTACACCTTCATGGGCCTGATGGTGAAGATCAAAGGCACCGGCTTCATCGACCGCATGCTGCCACCCGTGGTGATCGGCCCGGTGATCATCTCCATCGGCCTGGCCATGGCACCGATCGCGGCCAACATGGCCATGGGCAAGGGCGGTGACGGCGCGGTACTGATGCCGTACAAGACCGCCATGCTGATTTCCATGCCGGCGTTGCTCACCACCCTGATCGTCGCGGTATTTGGCAAAGGCATCTTCCGCCTGGTGCCGATCATTTCCGGGGTGCTGGTAGGGTTTGCCCTGGCGTTCGCCTTTGGCGTGGTCGATACCGCCAAGATTGCCGCCGCGCCTTGGCTTGAGATCCCTAATTTCACCGCACCAGCGTTCAACTGGCAGGCCATCCTGTTCATCGTACCGGTCGCCCTGGCCCCGGCGATCGAACATATCGGCGGGGTGATCGCAGTCGGCAGCGTGACCGGTCGCGACTACCTAAAGAAGCCTGGCCTGCACCGCACCCTGCTGGGTGATGGCCTGGCCACCACGGCAGCCGGCCTGTTCGGCGGCCCGCCCAATACCACGTATGCCGAAGTGACCGGCGCCGTGATGCTGACCAAGAACTACAACCCGAAGATCATGACCTGGGCGGCGGTCTTTGCCATCACCCTGGCCTTCATCGGCAAGTTCGGTGCGTTGTTGCAGAGCATCCCGGTGCCGGTGATGGGCGGCATCCTCTGCCTGTTGTTCGGTTCGATCGCGGCGGTGGGCATGAACACCATGATCCGCCACAAGATCGACCTGGGCGAAGCTCGCAACCTGGTGATCGTGTCGGTGACCCTGGTGTTCGGTATCGGCGGCGTGCTGATCGGCAGCGGCGACGGCCCTGATGATTGGGGCCTGAAGGGCATCGCCCTGTGCGCTATCGTGGCCATTGCCCTGAACCTGATCCTGCCGGGCAACGATGGCTGGAAAAAAGAGAAGCTGGACCTGTAGGAGCGGCCTTGCGTCGCGAAAGGGCCGCACAGCGGCCCCTTCAATTCAAGCCTTTTCACACATCCGCGCCAGCACCCTCACCCACTCCGGGTGATCATTCAGGCACGGCACCAGCACCAACTCTTCGCCCCCTGCCTCGATGAACTGCTCCTTGCCGCGATCGCCAATTTCCTCCAGCGTCTCGATGCAATCGGCCACGAATGCCGGGCACATCACCAGCAGCTTCTTCGCCCCGGCCTTGGCTAGTTCATCCAGACGCGTCTCGGTATAGGGTTCGATCCACTTGTCTCGGCCTAACCGCGACTGGAACGAGACAGACCACTTGCCCTCCGGGATGCCCATCCTGGTGGCGAACGCCTTGGCCGACGCCAGGCACTGCCCCCGGTAGCACACCGCCCGCACTTCGGCACTGGCGTCCTTGCAGCAGTCCGCTGCCCGCAAATCATGCTTGCTACCAGGCATGAGCTTCTTCAGGTGCCGCTCCGGCAAGCCATGGAAGCTCAACAACAGGTGGTCGTAGTCCTGCTCAAGATAGGGCCGTGCACTGGCCACCAGGGCATCGATGTATTCAGGGTGGTCGTAGAACGGTTGCAGCACACGCAACTGCAACGGCAAGGCGCGTTCGGCGACAGTCTGGTTGGCCAGTGCCACTACCGTAGTCACCGTGCTGTCAGCGAATTGTGGATAAAGCGGCGCCAGTGTCACCTTGCGCACACCTTGAGCGGCGAGGCGCTCAAGCACCTGCGCCAGTGCAGGCTCGCCATAGCGCATGGCGATTTCCACCGGACCATGGGGCCAGTGCTCGACCATCGCGGCCTGCAGGCGACGCGTCAACACCACCAAGGGTGAGCCTTCGTCCCACCAGATCGAAGCATAGGCATGGGCAGACTGCTCTGGGCGCTTGATCAGGATCAGCGACACCAGCAAGCGCCGCACCGGCCATGGCAGGTCGACCACGTAAGGGTCCATCAGGAACTGGTTGAGGTAGCGGCGTACATCGGCTACCGAGGTGGAAGCCGGAGAACCCAGGTTGACCAGCAACAGAGCGTGATCGGTCATGCAGCGTCCTATGTCAGAGGCGCCTGGACAGGTTGTCCAGGGCCGATTGCAGATCGTTGTAACGGAACGTGAAGCCCGCGGCCAGCAAACGCACAGGGCGTGCCCGCTGGCCACCAAGCAACAACGTCGACAGCTCTCCGAGGCCCGCCTTCAGCAGCAGGCCAGGCACCGGCAGCAGCGCCGGCCGGTGCAGCGCCCGGCCCAGGCGCCGGGCGAATTCGCGGTTACGCACAGGCTCTGGCGCGCAGGCATTATAAGGACCGCTGGCGTCCTTGTGCCGCAAGAGAAAATCTATCAGGGCGACCTGGTCGTCTATATGCACCCAAGGCATCCATTGCCGCCCATTGCCCAGCGGGCCGCCCAGCCCCAGCTTGAACGGCAGGCGCAGGCGCGACAGGAAACCGCCATCGCTGGCCAGCACCAACCCCGTGCGCACCAACACTACGCGCAGCCCAAGGGCCTGCGCACGTTGCGCGGTTTCCTCCCAGGCAATGCACAGTTGGCTGGCGAAATCCTCGCGCACCGGCGGCGATACCTCGGTCAATTCACGCTCACCGCCATCGCCATACCAGCCCACTGCAGAACCCGAAATCAGCACTTCGGGACGTTGCTCACGGGTACCGAGCCAGCCCAGCAATTGCTCGGTAAGGCTGATACGGCTGGCCCAAAGCACATTGCGCCGGGCGGCGGTCCAGGGCCGGTCGGCAATCGGCGCGCCAGCCAGGTTGATCACGGCGTCCACCTGCTCGTCAGCGGCCAGTTCCTCCAGCTGGGCAATCCCGCGCACCCCGCTGCCACAGAGGCGCGCAACCTGATCAGGGCGCCGGCTCCACACGGTCAGGCGATGACCCTGGGCGAGCCAGAACGGGCAAAGATGCTGGCCGATCAAGCCAGTGCCGCCTGTCAGCAATATATGCATGGCTGTGTCCTCACAGAGTGCGGCGATGGTCTATTTTTACAACAAGGCACTTTTTTAACCCAACGCTCTCAGATAAACATAGGCCAACCTGCCCTATGAAGCGGAATAACCTTATACAAATTTTAAGTATTGTACAGGTTTGCCTGACAGCGTAGTCTGCTTACAGCACGGTTCGAAGAGGCCATCATGACAGTACCTATTGCCATCATCGGTGCCGGTATCGCCGGCCTTTCCGCTGCCCAGGCCCTGCAAAAGGCCGGGCAGTCCGTTCACCTGTTCGACAAAGGCCACGGCAGTGGCGGGCGCATGGCCAGCAAACGCAGCGAGGCCGGTGCGCTCGATCTTGGTGCCCAATACTTCACTGCGCGCGACCGTCGCTTCGTCGAGCAGGTGCAGCAATGGGTAGCCGCCGGCTGGGCCGAACAATGGAAGCCGCAGCTGTACAACTACCGTGACGGCGAACTGACGCCCTCGCCCGACGAGCAGACGCGCTGGGTCGGCGTGCCGCGCATGAGCGCGATCACCCGCGGCATGCTCAAGGACGTCACGGTGAACTTCGGCTGCCGCATTGCCGAAGTGTTTCGCGGCAAGCAGTACTGGCACCTTCAGGATACCGAAGGCTGCAGCCATGGCCCATTCAGCCGCGTTGTGATCGCCGTCCCCGCGCCCCAGGCCACGCCGCTACTGGCGGCCACCCCAAAACTTGCCGCCGTGGCAGCGGGCGTGGTGATGGAGCCTACATGGGCCGTTGCCCTGGCCTTTCAGACACCGCTGGACACACCGATGCAGGGCTGCTTCGTGCAGGACAACCCGCTCGACTGGCTGGCACGCAACCGCAGCAAGCCAGGCCGCGATGAGCAGCTCGATACCTGGGTGCTGCATGCCACTTCCACGTGGAGCAAGCAGCATATCGACCTGGCCAAGGAAGAAGTGATCGAGCAACTGTGGGGAGAGTTCGCCGAATTGGTCGGCTGCGTGGTGCCTGCAGCGTCCTTCTCCGTGGCACATCGCTGGTTGTATGCACGGCCGGCCGGCAGTCACGAATGGGGCGCGCTGGCCGATGCCGACCAAGGGCTCTATGCCTGTGGCGACTGGTGCCTGTCGGGCCGCGTGGAAGGCGCCTGGCTCAGCGGTCAGGAGGCGGCACGACGCCTGCTGGAGCATCTCGACTAAACAAAACTGCAAAACTATACAAAAATACTAGTTTGCATAAGTTTGTGGCTGTGCTGGAATAACCTTGTACACGCGCGAATCAATGTACAAGTTTTCGGAGACAGCCATGCACGATCCATCCGCCCACAGTAAGCCCCGCATTGCCATCAGCTCATGCCTGACAGGCCACAGTGTGCGCTACAACGGCGGGCACAAGTCGTCCGATCTGTGCCGCACCCAGCTGGAAGAACACTTCGACTGGCTACCGGTCTGCCCCGAAGTCGCCATCGGCCTTGGGGTGCCCCGCGACCCGATCCGGCTGGTCGGTGACCCCGAACACCCGGCCGTCGTCGGGACACGCAACCCTGGCATGGACGTCACCGGCCCGCTCGCCAGTTACGGCGAACAGATGGCCGCCGAGCTTGACGATATCTGTGGCTACATTTTCATGCAGAAGTCGCCGTCCTGCGGGCTGGAGCGGGTCAAGGTCTACCAGGATAACGGTCACCCGGCAGTACAGGGCGGCAGAGGTGCCTACGCAGCGGCTTTCTGTGCCCGTCGCCCGGACCTGCCGGTCGAGGAAGAGGGGCGCCTGCACGACCCGGTATTGCGCGAGAACTTCATCAGCCGCGTCTACGCCTACGCGGACTGGCAGCGCCTGCTGGCCGAGGGTTTGAGCCGTGGCGCACTGGTGCGCTTCCATTCACGCTACAAGTACCTGCTCATGGCCAACAACCCGCAGGCTTACCGACAGCTTGGGCGCCTGCTTGGCAGCATGAGCCGGGACGATGACCCTCAGGTCATCGGGCCCCGCTATTTCAGCCAGTTGATGCAAGCGCTGCGTCGCTGCGCCAGCCGCGGCACCCATGGCAACGTACTGCAGCACCTCAGTGGCTATTTCAAAGACGCACTGACGCAGCAGGACAAGGCCGAGCTGCAACACATCATCGACCAGTACCAGCAAGGGGTCGTACCGCTGGTGGTTCCGCTGACCTTGCTCAAACACCATTTGCGCAAGCACCCTGACCCCTACCTGCAGCAACAGACCTACTTACAGCCGCACCCCGACAGCCTGGGGCTACGCAATGCAGTCTGAAGCGCCCATGCCCATCGGTGAACTGGCACGCCGCACCGGTGTGAATCCGGTGACCCTGCGCGCCTGGGAGCGGCGCTACGGGCTGCTGAAGCCGCAACGTACCGCCAAGGGCCACCGCTTGTATGGCCGCGACCAGGTCGAACGCGTCGAAGCGATCCTGGCCTGGCTGGAACGGGGCGCATCGGTCGGCCAGGTGCGCGAGCTGCTCGACAAGCCACCCGGCGTCGCTCCCCAAGGCGACTGGCAAACCCGCCAGCAACAGTTGATAGAGGCCATCGCCAACCTGTCCCAGCGCAGCCTCGACCAGCAACTCAATCAAGCCATGGCGCTGTATCCGGCCATCACCCTGTGCGAGAAATTGCTGCTGCCATTGCTCGATAGCCTGGGGCAACGTTGGTGCAATTACTTCAATGCCAGGCTCGAACAGGTGTTCTTCCACACTTGGCTGCGCAGCAAGCTGGGCGCACGGGTCTATCACGACAATCAATCACTGCACGGCCCGGCCGTGTTGCTGGCCGAAGACAGTGATCACGCCTTCGACCCCAGCCTTTGGCTGTATGCCTGGCTGCTGAGCAGCAGCGGCATCCCTGTCGAAGTGCTTGAAAACCCCGTGAGCGGAGTGGAGTTGCAACGTGCCGTCACCGCCCTGCAACCTCGCGCCCTGCTGCTGCACCTGGGCCCGCGCATCGATGGCCGGGCCCTGCTGCGTACCCTGCAGGGGATAGCAGGCACCAAGCTGCTGGGCGGCGCCACGATTTCCCTCCACCAAGCTCAACTGCACGCCTTCGGTGTGCCCGAGCTTTTCCTGTTCGATACCCCGCAGGCGGCATTGCGCACGCTGCAAGGCAATGACCGCCCGCCTGTAGAGTAGATGCCCATGCAACTGATCTGGCTGCGCAGCGACCTGCGCGTCAACGACAACACCGCCCTGAGCGCCGCCTGTGAACGCGGCCCTACCGTGGCCTTGTGGCTTGCCAGCCCAGGCCAGTGGCAGGCGCATGACGACGCTGCCTGCAAGGTCGACTTCTGGCTGCGTAACCTGCGCGACCTGCGCCAGTCACTGGAGGGCCTCAATATTCCGTTGCTGGTCCGCAGGATCGACACCTGGGAGCAGGCGGCCCAAACGCTGCTCGATGTGTGCCGCCAGCACAACATCGAAGCGGTGCACTGGAACGATGAGTACGGCATCAACGAAAACAGCCGCGACCAGGCGACCCGCGCGTTACTGGAAGCCTCCGGCGTTCAGGCTCACAGCTACCTCGATCAGCTGTTGTTCCGCCCCGGCACCGTGCTGACCCGCAGTGGTGATTACTTCCAGGTCTTCAGTCAGTTCAAGAAAGTCTGCCTGGAGCACCTGCACCGAAGCCTGCCGTCACAAGCACCTCGGGTAAAGCGCCAGGCCCCCGTGGGTATCGCCAGCGACCCCATTCCCCAGCACATCGATGGCTTCGACAAACCATCGCGCACCCTGAGCGAATACTGGCCTGCGGGCGAGGACGAGGCGCAAGCTCGACTGGCACGCTTCGTGGACGAAACCATCGAGGACTACCATCACCTGCGCGACCTGCCGGCAAAACCTGGCACCAGCCAACTGTCGGCCTACCTGGCGGCCGGAGTGGTCTCGCCCCGCCAGTGCCTGCACGCCGCACTGGCGAGCAACCGCGGCGAGTTCGACAGCGGTAGTACCGGCACCCAGACCTGGATCAACGAATTGCTCTGGCGCGAGTTCTACAAGCATATCCTGACCGGTTATCCACAGGTGTCACGCCACCGAGCATTCCGCACACACACCGAATCGCTGCCTTGGCGCGACGCCCCTGCCGACCTTGAGGCCTGGGAACAGGGACGCACCGGGTTCCCGATCATTGACGCGGCCATGCGCCAGTTGCTGCACACCGGATGGATGCACAATCGCCTGCGCATGATCGTCGCCATGTTCCTCAGCAAGAACCTGCTGATCGACTGGCGCCTGGGCGAACGGCACTTCATGCGCCACCTGATCGACGGTGATCTGGCCGCTAACAATGGCGGCTGGCAGTGGAGCGCCTCCACAGGCACAGACGCGGTGCCCTACTTCCGTATTTTCAACCCTGTTTCGCAGTCGCAACGCTTCGACCCACAGGGGCACTTCATTCGCCACTGGGTACCCGAGTTGCGCGGGCTGGATGAAAAAAGTATCCATCTGCCTACGCAAAAAAAGGATCTTTTCGCCGAAAATTCGTACCATCGTCCTATAGTTGACCTCAGTAGTAGCCGCCAGCGTGCACTGGAGGCCTTCAAGGGGTTATCGCGCAGGTAGGGTGAGGGGTCCGCGTATTGAATCATCCGCGAATTTTCTGGGTTACGGGAGCAGGTAGTGGTCTGGGTTTGGCCTTGGTGGAGCAATTGCTCGGGCTAGGGCACCGGGTAGCGACAAGCGGGAAGGATTGCCAGGCGCTCGATACCTTGGCAGCGCACCACGGTAGCCGCCTGTTGCGCCTGCCATGGCAGTTGCATGACGAAGACCAGGCGGCCAGCGCCTGCCTTGAGCTTTGTCATGCCTGGGGCGCGCTGGACAGCCTGATCATCAATGCAGGGGCCACCGATTATCTGCCGAATGCGGTATCGGCCACAGACGTGTTCGAGACGATCGTAAGCAGTAACCAGCTGGCGGCCGAACACTGCCTGGGCCAGGCTGTACCGTTGCTGTTGAAAGGCGAAAAGCCGCAGGTAATGGCAATCTTCAACCGTTATTCGGCCTTGCAGTTGTATGCGCCCACGCGCGTCACAGCAGGCTGGAACAACACACCGCAGTGGTTTCGCGAGGCGCGTCAGTCGCTGAAAAATCAGGGCATTGACCTGACGGTGGTGGCGCCACATTCGTTGAAGACACCGGTCACCTCAGCTACGGCCTTTCCTGAAGACTGGACGCCGCAGAGCGCCGCGCAGGAGCTGCTGCAACGCTTGCCACTGCGCGAGCCGGAGCTTGTGCTGGAGGTCACGAACCTGAGTAGCTTGTGGCCATTGTCACGCTAAGTGATGAGGAGGCATTGCCACCCGCTTCGCGGCCCCGCGAAGTGGGTGGCAATGGCAAACTCAGAGTGCCATGCGGTAATGCAGGCTGTAGCTCTCGACCCCATCGTTGGGCTGCTTGATGCCGGCGTTGGAATAGTGGATTGCCCGCACGCCAATCTCATGGCCACCTGCAAAGCGCAGCCCGAAACCGATTCGGTCTTCGAACTGGAACGACGAACCCAATTCGTTGCTTTCAAGCTCAGTGCTGGCAAATGCAGCCACGCCGATGCCCGCCTCGATGTAGGGCTTCACTGACTCACCAGCGAACTCATAGACGAATACCGGTGCGAAAGACAGGCTGTGGTTGCTCGCCGTCTCGTCGCCGTCCCAATAGGTGTAAGCCCCATCCCAATAACCGGTCAGCCGACCGACGCTCGTCTGCCACCAGCTGGCATCCCAGTTGGACTGAAGGCCCAGGCGGTAAACCTGGGTGGAGTCACCCGTCTGCCCTACCGATAACGAAACATCGGCAGCTTGCACTACCGCGATCTGTCCCAAAGTGACGGCGGCAGCCGCCGCCAAGCCAAGCAGTTTCCTCATGAGAAACATCCTTCTTTCCAATGCTGTTGTAAGTGTTCGCCTCATGGCAGGCAAAAAATAGAAATCAGGAGTGGGACGATAGTTCAGCTGTTTTTCACGTTTTTTTTACAACTGAAAACTTTGCACACTGCCCGACTTGTTCCACAGCACAGGGAGGATGTTTTCCAAAGATCGCGGATCGGCACTGGTCCAGAATGCAGCTTCGCGTGCCGGCCCCTCGGCCAGTAGTTCGCGCGCGGCCAGTAACCGTTGCAGTTGGCGCGCCACCGCCGCACCGGTATCGATGATAGCGACGTCGGCGGGCACCATCCCGGCCAGCAACGGGCGCAGGAACGGGTAATGGGTACACCCGAGAATCAGCGTATCGCAACCTGCCGCAAGCAAGGGCTGCAAGTAACCAAGCAACAGCTGGCGCAATTGCAGGCTGCCAAGGTCACCCGTCTCGATCAGCTCGACCAGCCCAGGGCAAGGCTGGGTGACCACGCGCACATCGTTGGCGAAGCGGTCGAGCAAGGCGGCGAACTTGGCGCTCTGCAAGGTGCCGGTAGTGGCCAGCACACCGACCACGCCGGAACGGGTGGCAGCAGCGGCAGGCTTCACCGCCGGCTCCATCCCTACCAGCGGCCAGTCGGGATACAGCTCACGCAGGTCGGCAACCGCTGCCACGGTAGCGGTGTTACAGGCCAGCACCATCGCCTTGGCGCCCTGCGCCTGGAAGAACTCGGCAATGCGCCGGCAGCGCTGGCGGATGTAGTCGGGGGTTTTCTCGCCATACGGCACATGCCCGCAATCGGCCACATAGAGCAGCGACTCGCTGGGCAGCAAGCGCTGGATCTCGGCCAGGACCGACAAACCGCCGACCCCGGAGTCCATCACGCCGACCGGTGCCGAGGGCTCAGCCATCGCGTTTGCCACATACCGCACAAGCCGGGTCACGCTTGACCCGCAGTTCACGCAGGCGCGTGCCCAGTGCGTCGATCAGCAGCAAGCGGCCCACCAGCGGCTCGCCAAAACAAGCCAGCAGTTTCATGGCTTCCAGCGCCTGCAGGCTGCCGACCAACCCAACCAGCGGGCCAATCACTCCGGCTTCGCTGCAGGTCAGCTCGTCTTCGCTGCCATGGCCATACAGGCAATGGTAGCAAGGGCTGTAATCGCGCCGAGGGTCGAACACCGACAGCTGCCCTTCGAGGCGGATGGCTGCACCACTGACCAGCGGCTTGCCGTGGGCGAAGCAAGCTGCGTTGACCGCCTCCCGGGTACCAAAGTTGTCGGAACAGTCCAGCACCAGGTCGACGGCCGCCACTGCAGCGGCCAGGGAGTCTTCATCCAGCGCCTGACGATGGGCGACCAAGGTAATTTCAGGATTGATGGCCTCAAGCCGTTGCAGCGCCGAGTCCACCTTGCTCATGCCAACGCTGCCACTGTCATGGATGACCTGGCGCTGCAGGTTGGTCAGGTCGACGGTATCGAAATCAGCCAGGTGCAGCTCACCTACACCCGCTGCTGCCAGGTAAAGCGCCACCGGTGAGCCCAGACCACCCAGCCCGATGATCAGCGCCTTGCTCTGCTTGAGGCGCAACTGGCCTTCGATGTCCACCTGTGCCAACAAAATCTGCCGGCTGTAACGCAACAATTCCTGATCGGTCAGCATGGCAAGCGCCCCAGGGAAATACGTTCATGACCGCCCAGGTCCTTGCGGCTGGCCACCTCGATGAAGCCTTGCCCGGTCAGCAGCGCGCGCACGGCAGGTGCCTGGTCGTAGCCGTGTTCGAGCAGCAGCCAGCCACCGGGCAGCAGATGCGCCGGCGCCTGGCCAACGATCAGCCGCAGGTCGTCCAGGCCATCGGCCCCGGCCACCAGTGCACTGCTGGGTTCGAAGCGCACATCACCGGCAGCCAGGTGCGGGTCTTCGGCAGCGATGTACGGCGGGTTGCTGAGGATCAGGTCGAAACGTTCAGCGTCCAAGGCACTGAACCAGTGGCTGGTGAGCACCTTGACGTTGCCCAGGCCCAAGCGCTGACGATTACGCTCAGCGAGCGCTACCGCTTCCTCGACCCGGTCCAGCGCCGTGACCTGCCAGGCCGGGCATTCGCTGGCCAAGGCCAGCGCTATCGCGCCGGTTCCGGTGCCCAGGTCGAGCACCTTGGCGGGCGTTGCAGGCTGCAACTCAAGCGCCGTCTCGACCAGAAGCTCGGTATCAGGGCGTGGGATCAACGTGTGGGGTGCCACTTCCAGGTCGAGTTTCCAGAAGCCCTGTTGGCCCAGAATGTAGGCAACCGGCTCACCGCCGCGGCGCCGATGCAGGTAGCCCGCGTAGGTCTGCGCATCCTCGCTGCTGACGATGCGTTCAGGCCATGTGTGCAGGTAGCTGCGCGACTTGCCGATGGCTGCCGCCAGCAGCAGTTCGGCGTCCAGGCGTGCGGTGGGCGAATCCGGCAGTTGCGCGTTGCGCAGCAGGCTGGCAATGATGGTCATCAGTCCCCCAATGCCGCCAGCTGATCAGCCTGGTATTCGGCCAGCAACGGTTCGATCACCGCGTCAACGCCCCCGGCAAGGATATCGTCGAGGGAATACAGGGTCAGGTTGATACGGTGATCGGTCACCCGCCCCTGTGGATAATTGTAGGTACGGATGCGCTCTGAGCGGTCGCCCGAACCTACCAGCAGTTTACGCTCGCTGGCGATGGCATTCTGCGCGGCGCTGGTCTGCATGTCATTGAGCTTGGCCGACAGCCAGGACATGGCTCGGGCCCGGTTCTTGTGCTGCGAACGCTCCTCCTGGCACTCCACCACGATGCCGGTAGGCAAGTGCGTGATGCGGATGGCCGAGTCGGTCTTGTTGACGTGCTGGCCGCCGGCGCCGGATGCTCGGTAGGTGTCCACGCGCAAATCAGCCGGGTTGATCTCGATTGCCACCTGTTCATCCGGCTCGGGCAGTACCGCGACGGTGCACGCCGAGGTGTGGATACGGCCCTGCGATTCGGTTTCAGGCACCCGCTGCACGCGGTGCGCGCCAGACTCGAACTTGAGCTTGCCGTAAACGCTGTCGCCTTCGACGCGGGCGATGATCTCTTTATAGCCGCCGTGCTCGCCCTCGTTCTCGGAAAGAATCTCGAGGCGCCAGCCACGCCGTTCGGCATAGCGCGAATACATGCGGAACAGATCGCCCGAGAAGATGGCCGCCTCGTCGCCACCGGTGCCGGCGCGAATTTCGAGGAACACGTTGCGCCCGTCATTGGGGTCTTTGGGCAACAGCATGCGTTGCAGCTGCGACTCCAGCACCACCAGCTGCTCCTTGGCTTCGCGCACTTCCTCCACGGCCATTTCGCGCATATCGGGGTCGGCGTCCTTGAGCAGCGCCTGGGCGCCTTCGAGGTCGTCCTGCACCTTGCGCCACTCTTTATAGGCGCCGATCACCGGCTCCACTTCAGCGTATTCGCGAGAATAGGCGCGAAAGCGCGCCTGGTCGGAAATGACTTCGGCATCACCGAGCAAGGCGGTGAGTTCCTCGAAGCGGTCCTGGAGCGTGTCCAGTTTGTTCAGCAGCGACGCTTTCATTGCAAGGATTTGTCCGTCGAGCCCTCGTTGAGGGCAAAGAGTTCCTGGGCCATGGCCAGCGCATCGAGGCGGCCCTCGGCCGAGAGCTTTTTCAGCTGCACGCTGGGCGCATGCAGGAGTTTGTTGGTCAGCCCCCGGGCCAGTTGCGCCAGTACGTCCTCGGGGTTGCCACCGTTGGCCAGCAGACGCTGGGCCTTTTGCAGTTCTTCGTCGCGCAGGCGCTCGCTTTGCTGGCGATAGGCGCGCAACACGTCGACCGCGGCCAGTTCGCGCAGGCGCACCATGAAGTCTTCGGCGCCCACCGAGACCAGCTCTTCGGCCGCCTGGGCTGCGCCCTGGCGGCTCTTGAGGTTTTCCGCGACCACTTCGTGCAGGTCATCGACGGTATACAAGTACACGTCGTCGAGCTCCCCTACCTCCGGCTCGATGTCGCGCGGCACGGCGATGTCGACCATGAAGATCGGCTTGTGCCGGCGCTGCTTCAGCGCGCTTTCCACCGCGCCCTTGCCCAGGATGGGCAACTGGCTGGCGGTGGAGCTGATGACGATGTCGCTGTGCGCCAGCTCTTGTGGGATATCGGCCAGCAGCACGGCGTGAGCACCGAACTGCTCGGCCAGCAGGCTGGCCCGCTCCAGTGTACGGTTGGCCACGACGATACGGCGCACGCCCTGCTCATGCAGGTGGCGGGCAACCAGAGTGATGGTTTCACCGGCGCCGATCAGCAGCGCCTGGCTGCGGCCCAGGTCGCTGAAGATCTGCCGCGCCAGGCTTACCGCAGCAAACGCCACCGACACCGGGTTCTCGCCGATCGCGGTGTCGGTACGCACCTGCTTGGCGGCGCTGAAGGTGGCCTGGAACAGGCGCCCAAGCAGCGGGCCGACGGTGCCAGCCTCGCGCGCCACGGCATAGGCCGACTTCATCTGGCCGAGGATCTGCGGTTCGCCAAGCACCAGTGAGTCGAGGCCCGAGGCCACGCGCATCATGTGCCTGACGGCATCATGCTCTTCATGGATATAGGCGCTGGCCCGCAGTTCATCCAGGCTCAGGCGGTGATAATCGGCCAGCCACTGCAGGACCGCCTCGGCGGACAGCTGATCCTGCTCTATATAGAGCTCGCTGCGGTTGCAGGTAGACAGGATCGCCGCTTCACGGCTGGCGGTCAGTCGGCAGAGCTGCTGCAGGGCGTCGACCAGCTGCTCTGGGGTAAACGCCACGCGCTCGCGTACGTCTACCGAGGCAGTCTTATGGTTGATACCAAGTGCAAGAAAGGCCATGCAAGGTCGCTGGTTGTGACGAGAAGCCGATAATTGTCCTCTTTCGCAGGTTTTAGAACAACCACCGTTCGCTATTGTCCCTATATACCAAGAGCATCACTGTAAACCGCGACCTTCGCGTGTGGGTTTGCCCCCGCGCTTGTGTCATCATGCTCCGACCGCCGGTAAGTCCTTCTAAGCCTCTTTATATGAACAGACCCTACGCACTGCTGCTTGCCTTCGCCCTGCTCCAGGGCTGCCAGAGCCTGGCCCCGCAAAAGGCCGAGCCTCCCGTTGCCGAAGCCGGCAAGGCCGAGCCCGTGGTGTATGGGTCGTTCAAGCAGGACACGCTCTACAGCCTGCTGGTGGCCGAGCTGGCCGGCCAGCGCAACCGGTTTGATATCGCCCTGGCCAACTACACCGACCAGGCCGAGAAAACCCAGGACCCGGGCGTGTCCGAGCGTGCCTACCGCATCGCCGAGTACCTCGGCGCCGACGAGCCGGCCCTGGATAGCGCTTTGATCTGGGCCCGCAACGACCCGCAGAACCTCGACGCCCAGCGCGCCGCGGCCATCCAGCTGGCCCGCGCAGGCCGCTATGACGACTCCATGACCTATATGGAGAAGGTGCTGCAGGGCCAGGGCGACACGCACTTCGACTTCCTCGCCCTGTCGGCCGCAGAGACCGACCAGAGCACCCGCGACGGTCTGATGCAGAGTTTCGACCGCCTGCTGGTCAAGTACCCCGACAACAGCCAGCTGGTGTTCGGCAAGGCCCTGCTGCTGAACCAGGACGGCAAGGCCGAAGAAGCCCTCGAACTGCTTGAATCACACCCGGCACAAAATGGCGAGATAGCCCCGACCCTGCTTCGTGCCCGCCTGCTCCAGGCCCTGGACCGCGGCCCGGAAGCCCTGCCGCTGCTGCGCGGGGCGATCCGAGACAACCCGGACGACAAGCGCCTGCGCCTGACCTATGCGCGCACCCTGGTCGAACAGGACCGCATTGCCGACGCCAAGGCCGAGTTCATCAGCCTGGTCCAGCAATACCCCGACGACGACGAGCTACGTTACTCGCTGGCGCTGGTATGCCTGGAGAACAAGGACTGGGACGAAGCCGAGAGCTACCTGCGTGAGCTGATCGAGCGCGACAGCAACGTCGACGCCGCCCACCTGAACCTGGGCCGCATCGCCGAAGAACGCCACGACCCGGCCGGCGCCCTGCGCGAATACGCACTGGTCGGCCCGGGCCCCGACTACCTGCCTGCACAATTGCGTCAGTCCGACATCCTCATCGCCAATGGTCGCGGCACCGAAGCGTCACGCCAGCTCGCCGAGGCGCGCGAGGCGCAGCCGGAGCTCGCCATCCAGCTTTACCTGATCGAGTCGGAAAGCTACAGCAACAACAACAAGGACGCCCAGGCCAACCAGGTGCTGCAGCAGGCCATTCAGCGCTACCCGGACGACCTCAACCTGCTTTACACCCGCGCCATGCTGGCCGAAAAGCGTGACGACCTGCCGCAGATGGAAAAAGACCTGCGCGCCATCATCGCCCGCGAACCGGAAAACGCCATGGCGCTGAACGCCCTGGGCTATACCTTGGCTGACCGCACGACCCGTTACGCTGAAGCCAAGGCCCTGATCGAAAAGGCCTATCAGCTGACCCCGGACGACCCGGCAATCCTCGACAGCATGGGCTGGGTCGCCTATCGCCTGGGCAACCTCGAAGAGGCCGAGCGTTACCTGCGCCAGGCCCTGGAGCGCTTCCCCGACCATGAAGTGGCTGCTCACCTGGGCGAGGTTCTGTGGGCCAACGGCAAGCGCCGTGAAGCTCGCCAGGTCTGGGCCAAGGCCTTCGAGGCCCAGCCCGACAGCCCTATCCTGCGCAAGACCGTCTTGCGCCTGACCGGATCCGAGACCCTTTAACGCCATGTTTTTGCGCCATTGCATCACCTTTACCCTGATCGCCCTGCTGGCCGGCTGTGCCGGCTTCGGTAGCCGGGAGGCCCTGCAGGGCCACGGCGACCCACAGCAGTGGCGCGCCCATAAAGAGCAACTGAGTAGCCTTGACGGCTGGCAGATCAACGGCAAGGTCGGCATCCGCGCCCCGCGCGACTCCGGCAGTGGCACGCTGTTCTGGTTGCAGCGCCAGGACTATTACGACATCCGCCTGGCCGGCCCGCTGGGCCGAGGCGCAGCACGCCTGACCGGCCGCCCCGGCGGCGTGGTACTGGAAGTGGCCAATCAGGGCCGCTACGAAGCCGCCAGCCCCGAAGCGTTGCTGGAAGAACAGCTGGGCTGGCAATTGCCGGTGTCGCACCTGGTCTGGTGGGTGCGTGGCCTGCCCGCCCCCGACAGCAAGAGCAAGCTGACCCTCGATGGCGACAGCCGCTTGGCCAGCCTGGACCAGGACGGCTGGCAGGTGCAGTACCTGAGCTACACCGAACAGAACGGTTACTGGCTGCCCGAGCGCCTGAAGCTGCACGGCAAGGACCTCGACGTGACCCTGGTGGTCAAGGACTGGCAGCCACGCCAGCTGGGGCGCTGACCGATGCACAGGCTCACCCTGCCCGCCCCGGCCAAGCTCAACCTGTGGCTGCACATCATCGGCCGCCGCCCGGACGGTTACCACGAACTGGAAACCGTCTTCCAGTTCCTCGATCACGGCGACGAGCTGACTTTCGCCCTGCGTGAAGACGGCGCGATCCGCCTGCACACCGAGATCGAAGCGGTGCCCCACGACAGCAACCTGATCGTGCGCGCCGCGCGCAAGCTGCAGGAACAGTCCGGCACCGGCCTTGGCGCCGATATATGGCTGACCAAGGTGCTGCCCATGGGCGGCGGCATCGGTGGCGGAAGCTCGGATGCAGCGACCACACTGCTGGCGCTGGCGCACTTGTGGCAACTGGATTGGGACGAGGATCGCCTGGCTGCCCTGGGCCTGACACTGGGTGCCGACGTGCCGGTGTTCGTGCGTGGCCATGCAGCATTCGCCCAAGGAGTGGGTGAGCAACTGACGCCGGTCGACCCGGCCGAACCCTGGTACGTCGTGCTGGTGCCGCAAGTGTCTGTCAGCACAGTAGAAATTTTTTCACATCCACAGTTGACACGTGATTCCCTCCCCCTTAAGATGCGCCCCGTTCCCGAGGGAAACAGTCGAAATGACTGCCAACCGGTGGTAGAGCAGAGTTACCCGGAAGTTCGCAACGCGTTGAATTCACTGGGTAAATTCACTGAAGCTCGATTAACCGGCACTGGAAGTTGTGTGTTTGGGGCCTTCCCAAGCAAAGCCGAAGCTGATAAAGTTCTGGCCCTTCTTTCAGCGACCCAAACAGGGTTTGTGGCGAAAGGAAGCAATGTTTCGATGTTGCATCGCAAGCTGCAAAGTCTGGTCAAGAAGTCGAGTGCCTAGCGCTCGCAGCAACAGATACAGGGGCGTCGCCAAGCGGTAAGGCAGCAGGTTTTGATCCTGCCATGCGTTGGTTCGAATCCAGCCGCCCCTGCCATTTTCCTTATACTCATCCAGGTATACCCTCAGCCTCCAGGTACTGCGCGTGTCCAAGATGATGGTCTTTACGGGGAACGCTAACCCCGATCTGGCTCGGCGTGTCGTACGTCAGCTGCATATCCCTCTCGGTGACGTCTCTGTCGGTAAATTCTCCGACGGTGAGATCAGCACTGAGATCAATGAAAATGTCCGCGGTAAAGACGTCTTCATTATTCAGCCGACCTGTGCCCCGACCAACGATAACCTGATGGAACTGGTAGTGATGGCCGACGCCTTCCGCCGCTCCTCAGCATCCCGAATCACCGCCGTGATTCCTTACTTCGGATACGCCCGCCAGGACCGCCGTCCGCGTTCGGCACGTGTAGCCATCAGCGCCAAAGTCGTCGCTGACATGCTCACTGTCGTGGGTATCGACCGTGTTCTCACCGTCGACCTGCACGCTGACCAGATCCAGGGTTTCTTCGATATCCCGGTCGACAACATCTACGGTTCGCCCGTACTGGTCGACGATATCGAAGACCAGCGTTTCGAGAACCTGATGATCGTCTCCCCGGACATCGGTGGTGTCGTGCGCGCACGTGCCGTCGCCAAGTCCCTGGGTGTCGACCTGGGTATCATCGACAAACGCCGTGAAAAGGCCAACCACTCCGAAGTGATGCACATCATCGGCGACGTCGAAGGGCGCACTTGCATCCTGGTAGACGACATGGTCGATACCGCCGGCACCCTGTGCCATGCGGCCAAGGCACTGAAAGAACACGGCGCGGCCAAGGTTTATGCCTACTGCACGCACCCTGTCCTCTCGGGCCGTGCGATCGAGAACATCGAGAAGTCGGTACTGGACGAGCTGGTGGTGACCAACACCGTTCCGCTGTCCGCCGCTGCTCAAGCCTGTGACCGTATCCGTCAGCTGGATATCGCACCGGTAGTCGCTGAAGCGGTGCGCCGCATCAGCAATGAAGAATCGATCAGTGCGATGTTCCGCTAAGCGGAATACGTGTTGATATGAAGCGCCCCGCCCCAGCATGTGTTGGGGCGGGGCTTTTTTGCCATCCCCGTTGGCGCTGGTCGCAAACGCCCTCGGGGGGCTATTTTGGAGAAACAAAATGACTGATTTCACTCTGAACGCCCAAGTGCGTAGTGACCTGGGGAAAGGTGCGAGCCGCCGCCTGCGTCACTCGCTGAACATCCCGGCCGTTGTATACGGTGGCGATAAAGAAGCTCAATCCCTGACCATCGTGGCCAAGGAAATCGCCAAACTGTTCGAAAACGAAGCTGCCTTCAGCCACGTTATCGAGCTGAACGTCGACGGCGCCAAGCAGAACGTCGTAGTCAAGGCCATGCAGCGCCACCCGGCCAAAGGCTTCATCATGCACGCCGACTTCGTTCGCGTCGTTGCTGGCCAGAAGCTGACCGCTGTTGTTCCAGTGCACTTCATCAACGAAGAAGCCCCGGTCAAGAAAGGCGGCGAGATCTCGCACGTTGAATCGCAGATCGAAGTTTCCTGCGAAGCCAAAGACCTGCCTGAGTTCATCGAAGTCGACCTGGGCAACGCTGAAATCGGCACCATCATCCACCTGTCGGACCTGAAAGCTCCGAAAGGCGTAGAGTTCGTCGCTCTGGCCCACGGTGATGACAAAGCTGTTGCCAACGTTCACGCGCCACGCGTTGCTCCAGAAGCTGAAGAAGGCGCCGCTGAGTAATCCACTCGCGCGCCGGTGTTGATCGGGTTACAGTGCCGCGCACCGTAACCCACCAACTCCAAGGAAGAGCCCCTACGTGACCGCCATCCAGTTGATCGTCGGCCTGGGTAACCCCGGCCCCGAATACGAACAGACCCGGCATAACGCAGGGGCTCTTTTCGTTGAACGCATTGCCAGCGCCCAGCGCGTCTCCTTGACCGCTGACCGCAAGTATTTCGGCCTGACGGCTAAATTCAGCCATCAGGGCAACGACGTTCGTCTGCTCATCCCCACCACCTACATGAACCGTAGCGGCCAGTCCGTGGCGGCTTTGGCCAATTTCTTCCGCATCAAGCCGGAAGCGATCCTGGTGGCGCATGACGAACTCGACCTGCCTCCAGGCGTCGCCAAGCTCAAGCGCGGCGGTGGCCATGGTGGGCACAACGGCCTGCGCGATATCATCGCGCAGCTCGGCAACCAGAACGACTTCCACCGCCTGCGGCTTGGCATCGGCCACCCGGGTGACGCCAAACTGGTCTCCAACTTCGTCCTGGGCCGCGCGCCGCGCGCCGAGCAGGAGAAGCTCGACGCCAGCATCGATTTTGCCCTCGGCGTGCTGCCGGACGTGCTTGCCGGCGATTTCGCCAAGGCAATGCGCGAGCTGCACAGCCAGAAGGCCTGATTTCCTAGAGAGGGGAATACCCATGGGTTTCAATTGCGGCATCGTCGGCCTGCCCAACGTCGGCAAGTCCACCCTGTTCAACGCCCTGACCAAGTCTGGCATCGCGGCGGAGAACTTCCCTTTCTGCACCATCGAGCCGAACAGCGGCATCGTGCCGATGCCCGACGCGCGCCTGGCTGCGCTGGCGGAAATCGTCAAGCCTAATCGCATCCTGCCGACCACCATGGAGTTCGTCGACATCGCCGGCCTGGTGGCCGGTGCCTCCAAAGGTGAAGGCCTGGGCAACAAGTTCCTCGCCAACATCCGCGAGACCGACGCCATCGCCCACGTGGTGCGCTGCTTCGAAGACGAAAACGTGATCCACGTTTCCAACAGCGTCGACCCCAAGCGCGACATCGAGATCATCGACCTGGAGCTGATCTTCGCTGACCTGGACAGCTGCGAGAAGCAACTGCAGAAGGTCACCCGCAACGCCAAGGGCGGCGACAAGGAAGCCCTGGCGCAAAAGGCAATCCTGGAAAAGCTGATCCCGCACTTCACCGAAGGCAAGCCGGCACGCAGCCTGATGAAGAACATGGCCGACGACGAGAAAGCCGTCATCCGTGGCTTCCACCTGCTGACCAGCAAGCCGGTGATGTACATCGCCAACGTGGCTGAAGACGGCTTCGACAACAACCCGCACCTGGACGTGGTCAAGGCCATCGCCGAAGAAGAAGGCGCTGTCGTGGTGCCGGTGTGCAACAAGATCGAAGCCGAGATCGCCGAACTGGACGACGGTGAAGAGAAGGACATGTTCCTCGAGGCCCTGGGCCTGGAAGAGCCTGGCCTGAATCGCGTGATCCGCGCCGGTTACGAGCTGCTCAACCTGCAGACCTACTTCACTGCCGGCGTGCAGGAAGTGCGTGCCTGGACCGTCCGCATCGGCGCCACCGCGCCTCAGGCAGCGGGTGTGATCCACACCGACTTCGAAAAAGGCTTCATCCGCGCTGAAGTGGTGGCCTATGACGACTTCATCCAGTTCAAGGGTGAAGGCGGTGCCAAGGAAGCCGGTAAGTGGCGCCTGGAAGGCAAGGACTACATTGTCAAAGACGGCGATGTCATGCACTTCCGCTTCAACGTCTGAGTTGTAAGCACGGGCTTGATACAGGCCGAGTAAAAAACCCTTGAAGCCTCGCGGCTCAAGGGTTTTTTTTGGTGTTCACAGGGCTTTGCTGATACGCCTGGGCGAGTGTCTGGATTGCTGAGGCCTGCGCAGGACAATTCCCAAGCTATCTTGAATTGAAGCATTCGGTTTCAAGTTGGTAATTGGCTTACATCTGGGGGCTGCGCAGTGGCGCCCATTCGGGCCAGCCCACTAAAAGCACTTTCATGCGACCTCCGCCCAGGAGCCACCACCATGCATGAAACACCGCCCCGCCCCGGCTTCGACTGGCAACGCTGGCTCCCCGGGCTGGCCACGCTGATGCACTACCAGCTCGCCTGGCTGCCCAAGGACATCGCTGCCGGGCTGGTGCTCACCACCATGCTGGTGCCCGTGGGCATCGCCTATGCCGAAGCCTCCGGTGTACCCGGCATCTACGGTTTGTATGCGACCATCATTCCATTGCTGGCCTACGCCTTGTTCGGCCCCAGCCGAATCCTGGTGCTCGGCCCGGACTCGGCGCTGGCCGCGCCGATCCTCGCCGTGGTGGTGCAGTACGCCGCCAGCGACCCACAGCGAGCCATTGCCGTCGCCAGCCTGATGGCCCTGGTGGCCGGCGCCTTCTGCGTGATCGCCGGCCTGCTGCGCCTGGGCTTCATCACCGAGTTGTTGTCCAAGCCTATCCGCTATGGCTACATGAACGGCATCGCGCTCACCGTGCTGATCAGCCAGTTGCCCAAGCTGTTCGGCCTATCGATCGACAGCCAGGGGCCCCTGCGCGACCTGTGGTACTTGGCGAAGACCTTGATCGCCGGCCAGGGGCACTGGCCCAGCTTTGCAGTCGGCGGCGCCAGCCTGGCGTTGATCCTGCTGCTCAAGCCCTACAAGCGCCTACCGGGCATCCTCATCGCCGTGGTGCTCGCCACCCTGGCGGTAAGCCTGTTAGACCTCGACCAGATGGGTGTGAAAGTACTCGGTGAACTACCCCAGGGCTTGCCCAGCTTCGTCTTTCCCTGGGTGACCGACATCGACCTGGTCGAGGTACTGCTGGGCGGTATCGCCGTGGCGCTGGTGTCGTTCGCCGATACCAGCGTGCTGTCACGCACCTACGCGGCGCGCCTGAAAACACCGGTCAACCCGAACCAGGAAATGTTCGGCCTGGGCGTGGCCAACCTGGCCTCCGGGCTGTTCCAGGGCATCCCGATCAGCAGCAGCTCATCGCGTACTCCGGTGGCTGAGGCGGCCGGCTCAAAGACCCAGCTTACCGGCATCATCGGTGCGGTGGCTGTGACAATCCTGTTGTTGGTCGCGCCCAACCTCCTGCAACACCTGCCCAACAGCGCACTGGCCGCAGTGGTGATCGCGGCGGCACTGGGGCTGTTCGAGTTTGCCGACCTCAAGCGCATCTTTCGCATGCAGCAATGGGAGTTCTGGCTGTCGTTCACCTGCTTCGTGGGGGTTGCGGTGTTCGGCGCCATCCCCGGCATCTGCATTGCCGTGGCGATTTCGGTGATCGAGTTCCTGTGGGATGGCTGGCGACCGCATCATGCGGTGCTCGGGCGGGTGGACGGCACCCGCGGCTACCATGACGTGCAGCGTTATCCACAGGCTCGCAGGGTACCGGGGCTGGTACTGCTGCGCTGGGATGCGCCGCTGTTCTTCGCCAATGCCGAGCAGTTTCAGGCCACGGTGCTGGCGGCGGTGGATGAGTCGCCTACCCCCGTGCAGCGGTTGGTGATCGCAGCGGAACCGGTGACCAGCATCGATATCACTTCGGCGGACATGCTGGCCGAACTCGACCGGGCGCTGGAGGCCCGGGGAGTCGAGTTGCAGTTCGCCGAGATGAAGGACCCGGTGAAAGACAAGATGAAACGGTTCGAATTGTTCCAGCACATGGGAGAAACGGCGTTTCACCCCACTGTCGGTGCTGCGGTGGATGCTTATCTGCAGGACACCGGGGTGGACTGGAAGCCATGAGCCGCTAAACGGCGCTGAGCCGACGCCGGTCGAGCCATATCAGCAGGGCACTGGCATACAGCGACACGGCCAGAAACAACGCCATGCGCACCGCAAACGCCCGGTAGACGTCCTGGCCGGCTGCACTGTCCTGCACTGACTGCCCCAGCAGGATAAGCAGCGTGGTCAGGCAACTCACCCAGTACGCCGGGCTGTGCCGCGTGCTTACCACGCGGTAGAGCCTGCGCCCCTGCCACAGCGTGAACAGCAGCACCCACAGGAAAAACATCCACACGTGCACGAACACGCTCAATGCCGCCCACATGAGCATCGCCAACACCCCCGCCAGCACCGTCGAGCCTATCAGCTCACGGCTGGCATGCCGGGCCCGGGTCTCGCCAGCCTGCTGCCCAAGGCTCACCGCCTTCATGATGAGCGGCATGAACGCGTCGGGCGCGATCAGCGCCAGCAGGAACGCCGGCATGACGATCAGCGTGGCACGCAAGGCTATCCAGCCGACATCGGCGCGATCGGGCAATGGCGGCGCAGGTTGCGCAGGCGCATCCGCAGGTTCTGGAACCAGCACATGGGCCAACGCCGTCCCCAGCACCGCCAGCAGCATGCCCTTGGCCATCGCCTCGACCACCATGAGCGCCAGGGTGAAATCGCTGGTACCGGCAGCGGCGATCATGGTCAGGCCAACCACCAACAGGTTGGCCAGCAGGCCGTTGCCACCCTTGAGCGCATAGCGCAACACCAGAAATACCCCCACACCGACCAGCAACACGCCACTCACCGGCGCATGGCGCAACAGGGGTATCAGCAAAAGGCCGCTGCCACAGCTGAGCAACACCAGTATCGCCAACACCGGTGCGGCCTTGATCGGCAACGGCTCGCTGCGCATGGCCAACAACAGCACTGCGAACACCGGCGCAAGTATGGGCACCGGCAGGCCCAGGCCAAAACTCGCCACCAGGCATAGCGCCACGCCCAAGGCCAGGCGCAGCGCGCGCAGGCGTCGCAGCTCAATAGGCATAGGACAGCCAGCTCATCAGCCACATGAACACACGCCCCAGAAGGTTCAAAGGGTTACCTTCGCCGGGCAGGGCCATGACTTCGGCCTGACCGCCCACACGCAGCCCGGACCTGTCTGCAAGTTGGTCTCGGTCGAGCTCGACGATCACCGGGAAGCGCTGCGCCGAGCGTAGCCATTCGCGGCTGTTCTGTACGGTCGGCAAGGAACCCGGCGGCGTACCCTGCCCCACACTCACGCCATAGCCGATGCTGCGGATATGCCCTTGCAATACCCTACCGGGGATGGCGTCCAGCACCACCAGCACCGGTGTACCAGGGCGCAGACGCCCGAGGTTGTTCTCGGTCATGTCGGCGCTTATCCACACGTCGTGGATGGCGATCAGGGTCATCATCGCACTGCCGGCGGGAACATAGTGGCCCACGTCAGTGCGCAGGTCAGTGATCAGCCCATTGGCATCGGCGCGCACCACGGTGCGGGCCAGGTCCAGGCGGGCCTTTTCGACATTGGCCGCCGCACTGCGCAGTTGCGCGTTGTCCGCCTCCACCCCGCCTTGCTGCTCCCGCGCCCGTTCGACTTCCGCACGGGCTGCCGCCACTTGGCTGATGGCCTGGTCGCGGGTCGCCTGCGCCCCTTCAAGGCGACGGACAGACACTGTACCTGGGTCTTCTTCGATCAGCCGTTTGAGCCGCTCGGCATCCTGGCGGGCCTTGCGCTCGTTGGCCTGGGCCGCCACCAAGGCGGCCTTGGCCGAGTCGATGCCGGCGGTATTGGCGCCGATCTGCCGGCGTACCGTATCCAGATCTGCCTGAGCGCGGGTCAAGGCAATGCGGTACTGCTCCTGATCCAGCTCGAACAGCACATCACCCTGGCGCACTTGCTGGTTGTTGCCCACCGCCACGCGCTTGACCTGCCCGGCAACTTCAGCGGCCACGGGCACCACATAGGCTTGCAGACGAGCCTGCTGGGTGTAAGGCGTGAACCGGTCGGCAAGCAGGTACCAGACCAGGCTCACGATGATCAGCACCAACACCCAGTGCATGGCGCGGTCAGGGGGCGTGTCCACGGCGTCACTCATCAGGGCTCACCTTGTTCAGGGTCGGCGGGGGCCGGCTCGTCCAGCAGGTCACCCCAATCGGTACGGTTTTCCATCTGCTGGCGGGTGGCCGGGTCAACGGGCTTGCGCTGGTTGTCCCAACCACCGCCCAGCGCTTTGTACAGCGTCACCAGGCTGCTCACTGCGTTGCCCCGGCTGACCAGGTAGCCGTCCTGCTGCTGCAACAGCAGTTGCTGGGCATCGAGCACGCGCTGGAAATCGGCAAAACCTTCCTGGTACTGGGCGCTGGCCAGGCTCAGCGAGCGCTGGGCGGCCTGCGAGGCCTCCTGGCGAATGCTGGCGCTCTGCAGCGAACGCACCAGGCCACTGGCGGCGTCATCGGCCTCACGCGCAGCTTCACGCACCCCTTGCTGGTACAGCTCGATCAACTGCTGCAGGCGCGCATCCTCGACACGCACGGCATTCTTGCGGCGGCCGTAGTCGAAGGGGCTCCATAGCAGGCTTGGCCCGGCAGCCAGGTCGAAGGTGTTGGGCAGTTGATTGGCCGATACGAAAGTCCAGCCGATGCTGCCCAGCAGGCTCAGCTGTGGATAAAGATCCGCGGTGGCCACCCCGACGAGTGCCGACTGCGCCGCCACGGCTTGCTCGGCGGCACGAATGTCGGGGCGCCGCTGCAGCAGGCTGGCGGGCACGTCCTGCAACACAGCCCGGTCCGGCAGTGGTAACTGGCCGTACCGCGCAGCCAGCTGCGGCAACGGCCCGGGCGGCCTGCCGAGCAATGCGCAGAGCACATTGCGCAAGGCATTGAGCTGGTTTTCGAACTCGGGGATCGTGGCCTGAGTTGCCAGGTACTGGGTACGCGCCTGCTGCCAGTCGAGCTCGTCGTTCTCGCCGTGGCGGAACAGCCGCTCGGTAATTTCCAGGCTACGCGCCTGGCGCCTGGCGTTCTCCGTTGCGATCTGCAGCCGCGCCTCGGCGGTGCGCAGGGCAAAGTAGGTGTCGGCCACCTGCGCACGCATCAGCAGCATGGCGTCGGCGTAATTGGCCTGGGACGCGAAATAAGCGGCATCGGCGCTTTCGATGGCGCGGCTGAAACGCCCCCAGAAATCGATCTCCCACCCGATATCGAAACCCACGCTGGACTGCCAGAACACCGAATCGCGGGCGCTGTCGGTGCCGGACTGGTCCTGTTTGAGGTACAGGCTCTGCCCACGCAGTTGCTGCAACTGTGGATAACGCCCGGTCTGGACGATGGCCAACTGCGCCCTGGCCTCGGCGACGCGCAGGCCGGCCAGGCGCAGGCTGGTGTTATTGGCGTCGGCCTCGGCGATCAGTGCGTCCAAGGCCGGGTCGGCAAACACTGCCCACCACTGGCGCAGCTCCGGCTGCTCAGCCCTGCGCTGGGCCTGCTCGAGCAATGGCGTGCTCCAGCTGTCCAGCCATGGGTGCCGGGGCGTCTCATAGTCCGGGCCGACCTGGGTGCAACCGGTCAGCACCATCAGCAGGCTCAACCCACAGCAGCGCCTGGGCATGGCAGGCCTTGGCTCAGGCTGCCGGCGGCGCGGGTTGCTCCGGCACCTGCAAGGCCACCCATTGCCAGAACAGCACGTAGGTCACAGCGAGGATCACCGGGCCGAGGAACAGCCCGATGATGCCCTTGACCACCATGCCGCCCAGCGCACCGATCAACACCACCGGCATCGGCACATCCACCCCGCGGCCCAGCAACAAAGGTTTGAGCACGTTGTCGGCAAGCCCGGCGACGAAGGTGTAGACAGCGAACACGATAGTGACCACGGTGAAGCCCTCGACGTTGAGTACGTAGATGATCACCGGCAACGTGATCAACGTCGCCGGGGCCTGGGCGATGCCCAGCATGAGGATGAGAATGGCCAGCATGCCGGCACCTGGGACGCCTTTGATCACGAAGCCCACACCGATCAGCAGCATCTGGATGAAGGCGATGCCGATCACCCCTTGCGCCACTGCACGAATGGTCGCGGTGCACAACGTGGCAAGCGGCTTGCCCCGCTCTTGGCCAGAAATCCGCATGGCGATGCGCTGTGCTGCGATTTCGCCACGATCACCAAAAGCCATGATCACGCCGGAAATGATGATCGCGCCGACGAACAGCAGGAAGGCCCCGCCGGCACTGGCCGCCGCACCCAATGCCGTACGCCCGGCGCTCTTGAGCTGGGGCATCCATTGCGCAATCACATCGGCCAGGTTCTCGGAGGCTGACAGCCACAGCGCATGGACTTTCGGCCCGATCAGTGGCCAGTTGGCCACAGAGTCGGGCGGCACCGGCACGCTCCAGCTGTCGCTTCTGATCAGCGACACCAGGTGGTCCACCGATTCACCGATGGACATCACCACCAGGTAGATCGGTACAAGCAACACCACCAGCACCAGCAGCACCACCAGTGTCGCCGCATAGCCGTCCTTGAAACCTGAACCACGCTTGATGCGTTGGTACAGCGGATACAACGTCACCGCCAGGATCACCGACCACAGCATCAACTCCAGAAATGGCTGGAAAACCTGAAAGGCAAAAAGCACCAGGGCAGCCACCAGGCCTGCCTTGATGAGCACATCGAGCAGGCCCCGTGACCGGGCGCTGTCCAGTTTGATACTCGGCTGCATGACTCATCTCCTCGTGCTCAGTGCGCCAGGGGGGCGCGATTCAGTGGTCCGTTCTGGGTGCAGGGTGCGAGGTATCGCGCTCAGGCAGCTGTCGCGCCAGGGCCATCATCACCAGCGGCACCACCGCCATCGAGAGGGTGATCGCGAGCACCAGCAGGTCGTGCACCTGTCGAGTCAGAACGTGATGTTCGAGCGCCATTTTGAATACGACGAACGCAAACTCGCCGCCCGATGCCAGCACCACCCCCAGGCAAAGCGCCTGCGGGTGAGTGAGCCCACCCGCCAGCCGGCCCAACCCCCAGAGAAGCGGCAATTTGATGCCCACCAACAACAGCGTCAGCCCCAGCACGGCCAGGGGCATGCCGATCAGCAGACGCAAATCGGCGCTCATTCCCACCCCGACGAAAAACAACCCCAGCAACAGGCCCTTGAGCGGCTCGATCTGGGCTTCCAGTTCGTGGCGAAACGGTGACTCGGCCATCAGCACACCAGCAAGAAAGGCGCCCAGGGCCATGGATATGCCCACGTGCTCCATCACCCAAGCCGTGCCCAGCACCACCAGCAAGGCTGTGGCGGTCGACAGCTCCGGCAGGCCCGACCCGACTGTCCATTTGAACACCGGCGTCATCAGGTAGCGGCCGCTGACGATCACCAGGCCAATGCCAAGTGACACCGCCAGTAGCGGCCAGGCGCGCTCATCGGCAGTGCTGACATCACCGCCAAGCAACGGCACCACGGCAATCAGCGGTATGGCGGCGATGTCCTGAAACAGCAGGATGGCCACGGCCAGGCGGCCGTGCGGTTTGCCCAGGTCCTTGCGTTCGGCCAGGACCTGCAGGCCGAACGCGGTGGACGACAGGGCAAGGCCCAGCCCCAGAACGATCGACGCCGGTTTCGACTGGCCGAACACAGCGTACGCCAGCAAGCCAAGCACCAAGGCAGTCAGCCCGACCTGCAGCGCCCCGACACCGAACAGCGCCCGACGCATGGTCCACAAGCGCTGTGGTGATAGCTCCAGGCCAATCACGAACAGCAACATGACCACACCGATCTCTGAAATCCGTGCCACGTTGCCTGGGTTATCAAGCAGCCCCAATACCGAAGGGCCAATCAGGATGCCGGCCAGAAGATAGCCAGGCACCGCCCCCATCTTCAGACGCTGCGCCAGTGGCACCAGAAGCACCACGGCCAGCAGGAAGACCACTGTCGCCTGCAGCAGGCTGCCGTCATGTGGCATAGGTTCGTACCCTTGCGACCATGCGCAGTGAGGGAATCAGAAACGCTCTTCGACCACTTTGAAGGGATAGGCTACCGCTTTGTACTTGCCGATCTTGCCGCGTTTGGGCAGCTTCACCACCTTGTCGCCAGTGACGTCCTTGTAGGGAATGCGCGAAAGCAGATGGCTGATGATGTTCAGGCGAGCACGGCGTTTGTCGTCGGAATGGGCCAGGAACCACGGCGCCCACGATGAATCGGAAGCAGCGAACATTTCATCGCGGGCGAGTGTGTATTCGTCCCAGCGGGTGTAGGACTTAAGGTCCATGGGAGAGAGTTTCCACACCTTGCGGCCGTCATTGATGCGGTCCTGCAGGCGGCGGGTCTGTTCCTGGGCACTGACTTCGAGCCAGTACTTGATGAGGATGATCCCCGACTCGACCATCAGTTTCTCCAGCAAAGGCACCACCGCGAGGAACTTGCCGGCCTGCTCGTCGGTGCAAAAGCCCATCACCCGCTCAACGCCGGCGCGGTTGTACCAGCTGCGATCGAAGATCACCACCTCCCCCGCTGCCGGCAGGTGGTTGAGGTAACGCTGGGCATACATCTGGGACTTTTCCCGTTCAGTCGGCGCCGGTAGCGCCACCACGCGGAATACCCGTGGGCTGACCCGCTCGGTGATGGCCTTGATGGTACCGCCCTTGCCGGCACCATCACGGCCCTCGAACACGATGCACACCTTCAGGCCCTTGGCCACGACCCATTCCTGCAGCTTCACCAATTCCACATGCAGGGTTTTCAGCTGTTTGTCATAGGCCTTGCCGCCCAGCTTCTCGACAGGCGCCTGCAAGTCTTTCTTCCTGGACGGCTTGGCCATGACACGCTCCTTGGGGCGAATGAACAGTGAGTATGGTCGATCCCTGCCGTTTTACTTGGCCAACTTGCTGTAACTGGTCATCAGGTTGCGGTAATCGGGAATATGGTTGGAGAACAATGTGCCCAGGCCTTCAACATCATTGCGCCAATCACGGTGCAGCTCGCAGGCCACGCCGAACCAGGTCATCAGTTGCGCCCCGGCTGCCTCCATCCGCCGCCAAGCCGAATCACGGGTCAGCTCATTGAAGGTGCCGGAGGCATCGGTGACCACGAACACCTCGAAGCCCTCCTCCAGCGCCGACAACGCCGGGAAGGCCACACAGACTTCCGTGACCACCCCGGCGATCAGCAACTGCTTCTTGCCGGTGGCCTTCACCGCCTTGACGAAATCTTCGTTGTCCCAGGCGTTGATGTTGCCCGGCCGGGCGATGTAGGGGGCGTCGGGGAATTGCTCCTTGAGTTCGGGCACCAGCGGCCCGTTGGGGCCCGTTTCGAAACTGGTGGTGAGGATGGTGGGCAGCTTGAAGTACTCGGCCAGGTCGGCAAGCGCCAACACGTTGTTCTTGAAACGGTCGGGGTCGATATCCCGGACCAGCGACAACAGGCCGGTCTGGTGATCGACCAGCAGAACCGCGGCGTTGTTCTTGTCCAGACGCTTGTATTGGAAGGCCATGACCGATCTCCTTGCTAACGTTGGGGTGGGAGTTTCAGCGTAGGCAAGGATGGGGGGTGAGTAAGACCGCCAGTCGGATCCAAGGCGGCGGTGCAGAACCGATGACAGCGCGGTCCCAGCCTGCGTGCAAAGATCTTGATTTATGCTCAAATTGTGCAAATATTGTGCTTGTGAGAAGCGAAACCCCTCAGGAGGTCAATCATGGCCAGCAATGCAGTATTGGAACTTCAACCCACAAGTTTCGAGGGGCTGATGGAAGCGCTTCGGGAAGTCAATCGGGTCATGTTCTCCCCTGAGCGGTTCCTGAAGGTGTTCTCGATGGACCAGCAGACATTCGCAACCCGCGCCCATGTCCATCGCAACACCGTGCGCAACGCCCCCGAGTCGGAGAAGATCCAGGCGTACATACGTGATGCCGTGCGGGTCTTGCGTGCTGTAACTGACATGGGCACGGACATGACCAAGGCCATTTTCTGGTTCAAGAACGAACCGCTGTCGACATTCGACTACAGAACGCCAGAAGAGGTTGTCAGCGACGGCCGAACTGAACAGTTGATCGCCTTCCTGCAGTCGTGGGAAGCCGGTTCTCAAGGATGAAAATCATCGCGTTGAAGAACCTGCCCTGCTACCGGCTGCACACACCGAAATGGGCAATAACACCCACATCCGGCACCGGCGCGGCTACCCAAGGTGGCCGCGCCAATCGCAAAGGGCTTGAGGCGCTTTACCTGTCCCTGTAGCCGGCCACTGCCGTGGCCGAGTTCCAGCAGGGTAGCCCGTTTTTACCGCCGGGATTGCTGGTGAGTTACTCATCGTTAATGACCCCAGAGGCGACTTGCCTCGCGACCAATCTTCCTGGAGTGATTCCTGAGTCAGGCTAAGCGCCTGGTTCATCGCACTTCACTTCACAAATTCCTGAACTAATTATTTCCCCCCAGCGATTTGTTCACCCGCCAACCCCCACCAGAATCGCTTCACCACAATCACAATAACCGTGAGGCCACTCCCGTGGACCAGACACTTCAGGTACGCCAGGCCGCCGCCGACCTTGTAGCCGCCTTCGCCAGCAACGACACCGCCCGCTACTTCGCCTGCTTCAGCGAAGACGCCACCTTTCTTTTCCACACCCTGGCGCAACCGCTGCTGTCGCGCGGCGCCTACGAAGACCTCTGGGCCCAATGGCAGGCCGAGGGTTTTGCCGTGCTCGGCTGCGTTTCGAGCAATGCGCAGGTGAGCCTGCAAGGTGATGTGGCGATCTTCATGCACGATGTTGCCACGCACATCCGCATCGCCGGCGAGCAGCACCAACTGGCCGAGCGCGAAACCATCGTGTTCCGCCGCCACGGCGAACGCTGGCTGGCCTGCCATGAGCACCTGTCGGTCGTCACCGTCGCCTGATTCACCTTTACGCGGCCCTGCCGCCCTGCCATCGCACCCACAAGAGGGCCCGCGCACCGCGCCGGCCTACAACAACCGCGCTGGAGCATCACCATGAGCCACTCGACCGGTATCGAGACCAATGGCGTCGAACAGATCCCTGACGATCAACGCGACGCCTCCCCGCTGGACCTGTTCCGCCTGATCTTCGGCGGTGCCAACACCTTTGCCACCGCCGTGCTGGGCAGCTTCCCGGTACTGTTCGGGCTGTCGTTCCAGGCCGGGGTCTGGGCGATCCTGCTCGGCGTCGGCGTGGGTGCGCTGATCCTTGCGCCCATGGGCTTGTTCGGCGCGCTCAACGGCACCAACAACGCGGTGTCGTCGGGCGCGCACTTCGGCGTGCATGGGCGCATCGTCGGCTCGTTCCTGTCGCTGCTCACCGCCGTGGCGTTCTTCTCGCTGTCGGTATGGAGTTCCGGCGATGCCCTGGTCGGCGGCGCCAAGCGCCTGGCCGGGCTGCCCGAAACCGACCTGACCCTGGGCCTGGCCTACGGCCTGTTCGCCATCCTGGTGCTGGTGGTGTGCATCTTCGGCTTCCGCTTCATGCTGTGGGTCAACAAGGTTGCCGTGTGGGCCTCGAGCCTGCTGTTCCTGCTGGGCATCTTCGCCTTTGCCGGCCCGTTCGATGCGGGCTACGCCGGGAGCGTCAACCTTGGCCAGGTCGGATTCTGGGCAGCCTTCGTCGGCGCGGCGATTCTGGCCATGAGCAACCCGGTATCGTTTGGCGCCTTCCTCGGCGACTGGTCGCGCTATATCCCGCGGCAAACGCCCAAGGCGCGCATCATGCTGGCGGTGATCGCCGCCCAGGCCGCCACGCTGATCCCGTTCCTGTTCGGCCTGTGCACCGCCACCCTGGTGGCCACCCACGCCGCGGACTACATCGCCGCCAACAATTACGTAGGTGGCCTGTTGGCGATTTCGCCTAGCTGGTTCTTCCTGCCGGTGTGCCTGATCGCGGTGATCGGTGGCATGTCCACCGGCACCACTGCGCTCTACGGCACCGGGCTGGACATGTCGAGCGTGTTCCCGCGGCTGCTCAGCCGCGCAGGCGCCACCGTGCTGATCGGGGTAATGGCTATTGCCTTCATCTTCATCGGCCGCTTCACCTTCAACCTGGTGCAGAGCGTTTCGACCTTCGCCGTGCTGATCATTACCTGCACCAGCCCGTGGATGGTGATCATGATTCTCGGCTTGATCACCCGCCGCGGCTTCTACCACGCCGACGACCTGCAAGTGTTCACCCGCGGCCAGCGCGGCGGTCACTACTGGTTCCTGCATGGCTGGAACTGGCGCGGCATGGGCGCGTGGGTCCCCAGCGCGGTGGTAGGCATGAGCTTCGTCAACCTGCCTGGGCAGTTCGTCGGCCCGCTGGGCGACCTGGCTGGCGGCATCGACGTGAGCCTGCCGGTAACCCTGGGCATGGCTGGTGTGCTGTACCTGCTGCTGCTCAACCTGTTCCCTGAACCTGCTGGCGTGTATGGCCCCAACGGCCCGCGCTGGGTGCGTTGCAAAAGCACCGCGCACACGCCGGTGCTGAAACCTGCCGAAATGGCCTGACTGGATAACGACCATGACCACTTCCCACTACATCGCTGGCCGCTGGGTCGAAGGCCAGGGCAGCGACTGCATCAGCGTCAATGACCCTGCATTGGGCCAACCTTTTGCCGAACTGATGGCCGCCAGCGTTGCCCAGGTCGACCAGGCCGTGGCGGCGGCGCGCAACGCCCTGCCCACCTGGAAGCAGGTCAGCGCCAACGAGCGTGCGGCGTACCTGCGCGGTTTTGCCGAGCAGCTCGGGCAACGCCGTGAAGCACTGATCAGCCTGCAAATGCGCAACAACGGCAAGCCTCGCCATGAGGCCGAAATCGACCTGGACGATGCCATAGCCACCTTCGCTTATTACGCCGACCTGGCCGAGCAACTGCCGGAAAGGAATCGCGAAGTGGCGTTGGCCGCACCGGGTTTTACCGCCCGCACCCGGCTGGAGCCGGTGGGTGTGGTCGGCCTGATCGTGCCGTGGAACTTCCCGTTGGTGACCAGCGCCTGGAAGCTCGCCCCGGCCTTGGCGGCAGGCTGCACCGTGGTGCTCAAGCCCTCGGAAGTCACCCCGCTGATCGAGCAGGCCTACGGCCAGATCGCCGATACCCTGGGCCTGCCTGCGGGCGTGCTGAACATTGTCAACGGCAAAGCCGAGACCGGCGCGGCACTGAGCAGCCACAGCGGCCTGGACAAGCTGTCGTTCACCGGCAGCAACAGCGTCGGCAGCCAGGTGATGCGCAGCGCATCGGCACAGTGCCGGCCCGTGACCCTGGAGTTGGGCGGCAAATCGGCGATCGTGGTGTTCGATGATTGCGATGTGGACCAGGCAGTGGAGTGGATCGTCGCCGGTATCACCTGGAACGCCGGGCAAATGTGCTCGGCCACCTCGCGCTTGCTGGTGCACGATGGCATTGCCGATGCGCTGCTGCCACGCCTGCAACAGGCACTGGAAACGCTGCGCGTCGGTAACCCACTGACTGAAGAAGTGGACATGGGCCCGCTGACCAGCCAGGCGCAATGGTTGAAGGTTGCCAGCTACTTTGCCACCGCCCGTGAAGAGGGCCTGCAGTGCCTGGCCGGTGGCAAGGCGCTGGACCGCGACGGCTGGTTTGTCAGCCCGACGCTGTATACCGACGTCCCCGTGGACAGCCGCCTGTGGAATGAAGAAATCTTCGGGCCGGTGCTGTGCGCGCGTCGATTCTCGACCGAAGCACAGGCAATTACCGAGGCCAACGACAGCCGTTTCGGCCTTGTCGCCACCGTTTGCTCAGCGGACCTGGAGCGCGCCGAGCGGGTGGCCGATGCGCTGGAAGTCGGGCATGTGTGGATCAACTCGGTACAAGCGGTGTTCGTCGAAACGTCCTGGGGCGGCACCAAGGGTAGCGGGATCGGGCGGGAGCTCGGGCCTTGGGGGTTGTCGGGCTACCTGTCGGTCAAGCATGTGACGCGGTGCCTGGGCTGATTGCCCCAGGGGCCGCCAGGCGGCCCAATCGCCGGCGGCCGTCTTGCGCGCCAGGGTATTACGCCGGCTCGTCAGCCGGGCGTGCGCCCTCCTGCACCAGCACCATGCTCTGCGGTGAAGACAGGGGAATGCCCTCATCACGCAAGCGCCCCAGGATGGTGAACAGCAGGTCGCTGCGCGCCCCTGACACCTGCCGCGGCCCCGCCACATAGCCGCTGACACTGATCACCATGCCGCTGGTCGTCAGGTCCTTGAAGGTTACCGAAGCAGCCGGCGCGTCCAGGATCGCCTCATGCTCGTGAAAGGCAGTCAGCAGCAGGTCGCGCACCTGGTTGGCATCGGTCTCCAGCGGCAAGGTCAGGGTGATGCCCACCACGCCCAAGGCATTGCCCATGGTCACGTTGCGCACGTTCTGCGAGATGAACTGCGAGTTGGGCACGATCACCGTGGAGCGGTCGGACATCTGGATCTCGGTGGCGCGCACGTTGATCCGGCGAATGTCACCCTCGACGCCCGCCAGGCTCACCCAGTCGCCCACCTTGACCGGGCGCTCGGTGAGCAGGATCAGACCGGAAATGAAGTTCTGCACGATCTGCTGCAAGCCGAAACCGATACCCACCGACAGCGCACTGACCACCCAGGTCAGGCTGGTGAGGTTGATGCGCAGGGTCGACATCACCAGCATGGCCAGGAACAGGAAGCCCAGGTAACCCACCAGGGTTACCAGCGAGGCACGCATGCCGGCGTCCATGTCGGTTTCCGGCAGCAGGCGCTCGCTCAGCCAGCGCTTGAGCACACGGATACCGAGCATGCCGCCTAACAGCATCGCCACGGCCAGCAGGATGTCTTGCGGCACGATGTTCAGGTTGCCAAGCAACTTGCCACCGGTGCCGTCCCAATCGCCCAGGCTCAGCAGCAGCTCGCCGGGGCTGGTGCCCGACGGCATCAACGCCAGCATCACGGCCAGGAACAGCAGGACCGTGCGGCTGACACCGGTCAGGATGGTGCTGGCCTGGGCCTGATGGCGTGGTGCCAGGCCCAGCGACGACGCCAGCGCCAGGCCGCCGGGTTGACGCGGCGACAGCAGGGTTTCGCACAGATCAGCCAGGAAGGTGGTCAAAAGGTAGGCGCAGGTGGCGACCATGCTGATCCACAGCAGCTTGGCAGTGAGGAAGTAAGCCAGGGTGAGGTAGCCGGCCAGCAGCGTCAGCAAGATGAGCCCGACCCACACCACGATCACGAACGGGATCAGCCCTGCCAGGCCGGTCGGGCGCGCCAGCTCATGTTTACGCAAGGTCCGGCGGTAACGTATGAGCGCCATTGAGAAGATGGCGGCCACCACCAGCGCGGTCAGGCCGTTGGTGGCGACAGTCAGCGCCAGGCTGGTGCCGATCACACTGTTGATGCGCTCGAAGGTCAGCATCACCATCAGTGCCAGGGCCAGCAACTTGGGGAACCAACCCAGAGCACTGGCCACTTCGTCGGGGATCGGCGGCAAACGCCAGGAAGGCCGTTGCAGCATCAACATGGCCCGGCCAAGGCCGGTGATGAAGGCACTGAACACCACGAGCATGAGGAAGTGGTTGGTCAGGCTGGCCATGTCCGAGCCCAGCATGGCACTGCTTTGAAGGCCCCAACGCAGCAGCGACACGGCGCCGGCGATAGTGCCCAGGGTGGCCAGGCTCACGCTCAGGGCCAGTGCGCTTCGGCGCAGGCGGCCTTCGGGCAGCCAGCGAATCATGGCGGCAGCGAGCAGGCGCTCAAGGACCAGGCGGACCAGTGTCCAGACCAGGATCGCGGCCACCAGGCTAGTGATGAAGAACCCGCGGTGTTCAGCGCTCAAGGCACTGGCGACGGCATCGGCCGCCTCGCCGCGCAAGTCACGCAGGCGCATCACATCGTCCTCGGTAGGACGGATCAGCGACTGCCAGAAAGCCGGGCTCAGCGGGGAGGCCGCCCGGCTGGTCACTTGCGAGTTGAACTGGCTACGGCGCAGGTTGACGATTTGCGTGGACAGGTCGCGCGCCGACTGAGTCAGCTTGGTGGCCTGATCCTGCTCGGCGAGCACGGACTTTTTCTGCGCCTCCAGCTCCTTGCGCTGCAAGGCCAGGGTCGCGGCTTCATCCTTCTGTACCGGGCCGATGACCTTGAGCTTGTCGTCGAGCTTCTGCACGTCAGCAGCGCGCAAGGTGCTCAACGCATCGGCCTGTCGCTGGACCTGCACGGTAGCCATGCGCAGTTGCGAGAGCAGGTCATCGTTGGCGTTGCTGGTCACGCCCTGACGAATCTGGTCGAGCCTGTCGCTCAACTGCTCGATACTTGCGTTTTCATCCAGCACCGGCAGCTCGCTGGCAACCAGGTTGGCAACCGGCACGGAAGCCGACCAGGCCGGCGACGCAAGCGCCAGCATCAGGGCCATTACACCCAGGTAAAATCGGGCAAGGCAGACACGCCTCATCGAACGTTCCTCATCACAAGGCTATTTGGCGGTGGATTCTACGCGGCTTGCGGCCTTCAGGAGAGTGCCGTTTCTCGCTCCAACAGTTGCCGCTTGCGCTCCACCCCCCAGCGGTAGCCGCTGATGTCGCCGTCTCGGCGCACCACCCGATGGCAAGGAATCGCCACGGCGATACGGTTGGCCGCACAAGCCATGGCCACGGCACGCACGGCTTTGGGCGCGCCAATGCGCTCGGCAATCTCGGTATAGCTTACCCGGCCGCCCAGCGGGACTTCGCGCAGGGCTTGCCAGACCCGCTCCTGAAACGCGGTGCCCTGCACATCCAGAGGCAAGTCCAGGCCCAGGGCGGGCGCCTCGACGAAGCCCACCACCTGCGCCACCAGTCGTTCGTACTCGGCATCGCCGCCGATCAGGCGAGCGTTAGGGAATTGATCCTGCAATTGCTCGAGCAGCGCTTCAGGTGCATCACCCAACAGGATTGCGCAGATGCCTTTTTCGCTTTGCGCCACCAGGATCGCCCCCAGTGAACACTGCCCTACGGCGAAATGAATGGCCATACCCGCGCCACCGGCGCGGTACTGGCGCGGGCGCATGCCCAAGCGCTGATCGGCGCTTTCGTAGAAACGGCTATTGGAGTTGTAACCGGCATCAAAGATGGCATCGGTCACCGATGTTTTCCCCTCGCCCAGCCGCTCGCGCAGGCGCCGGGCGCGGAAGGCTGTGGCATAGGCCTTTGGCGTGAGGCCGGTTGCAGCCTTGAACAGGCGGTGCAAGTGGTACGGGCTGACCCCCAGTTGTGCCCCGAGCTGGCCGAGGCCGGGTGGATTGTCCGGGGTTTCGAGCAGGCGGCAGGCGCGGGCTACCAGTTCGCAGCGGCGAATGCTCGACGGCTTGGCCTGGCAGCGCCGGCAGGGACGATAGCCTGCGGCCTGCGCGGCGGCGGCAGCGGTGAAGAATTCGACGTTCTCGCGTTTGGCCATGCGCGATTTGCAGCCGGGTTGGCAATAAATGCCGGTGGTGCGCACGGCGTAGACGAAATGGCCTGCTGCTGCCGCGTCGCGGGTGTAGACAGCTTGCCAGCGTTGTTCGTCAGTGGTGTAGGGGGTCATTGCGGTATGCCTCAACCAAGCTGATTCGTCTCAGGCCCGCCACAGATACCAGGCTGCCACCGTGCGGTGCGGACGCCACCCGGCGCCCAGCGACCGCATCTGCGCCGGCGTCGGCGCCTTGCCCAGCCCCTTGAGGCGACGATACCCCTCACGCACCGCAAAATCGTCCACCGGCAACACATCCGAGCGCTCCAGGCTATAGATCAGCAGCATCTCGACGGTCCAGCGGCCCACGCCGCGCAAGGCAACCAGGCGCTCGATCAAGGCCTCATCGCTCATGCCCAATGCCTCTTCCCGGCACGGCACCGCCCCGTCCAGCGCGGCCTGGGCAATCCCGTGGATTGTCGCCAGCTTGCTCGCGGAAAACCCACAGGTACGCATCGTTTCCGGCGCCACCTCAAGCAACTGCCTCGGCGCGGGAAACCCATCGTCAGGAAACAGCGCCAGCAATCGCCCCAGTATCGCTTCGGCCGCACGGGCATGCAGCTGCTGGTAGGCAATCGCCCGTACCAGCGCCTCATAGGGCTCGCGCCCCGGTGTCGCCCGGTGCAGGCACGGCCCGGTCACAGCAATGTGCCGCGCCCAGTCAGGGTCCAGCGCGGCCAGGTAATCGGTGGCTTCGCGGTAGGCTTCAGGCGAGAGGTCGGCCAGGATCATCCATAGCTCCAGTGGGTTCAAGGCAGGACCAGCTTAGCCCAGCCACTGATCGTGGAAACGCCGAATCTTGCGCAGCTAATTCCGGGCAACCATTGCCCAGTGCCATCATCCATGCATAGAATTGAGAACTATTCACAGTCACGCATGCTTCCTGGGATCAGCCGCTACGATGCAGCTCAACGACACGCTCAAACCGGCCGAAGTCGCCCTGCTCTATCAGTCCCATCACGCTTGGCTACGTGGGTGGCTGCGCAGCCGGGTCGGCTGCCAGGAACACGCTGCAGACCTTGCGCAGGACACCTTCGTGCGCCTGCTGCGTGCACGCCAGGTTTCGCCGATCAAAGAACCGCGGGCTTACCTGAGCAGCATCGCTCGCGGCCTGATGATCGACCAGTTCCGCCGTCGCGCCCTGGAGCGCGCCTACCAGGAAAGCCTGGCCCATGTACCCGAAGGCGAAGTGCCCAGCGAAGAACATCGCTTGGTGATTCTGGATGCCCTCGAGCGCCTTGACCGTGCCCTGCACCAGCTCAGGCCCCGCGCCCGCCAGGCCTTTTTGCTGGCCCAGCTCGATGGCCTGAGCATCGCGCAGATCGCCCTTCGCCTTGGCGTTTCGCGTGCCACCGTGGAACGCGACCTGGCCAAGGCCCTGGGCGTCTGCTACCGGTTGCGCTATGCCGAGCTCTGATCAAGTACCCGCGCAGGCCCAGGTCGACCAGGCCATCGAATGGCTGGTGAAGCTGCGCTTCGACACCCCAAGCCCGGCTACCGAACAGCAGTTCCAGCAATGGTTGGCCCACCACCCGCACAACGCCCAGGCCTGGCAGCGGGTGAGCACCCTCAGCGACGAACTGGCGGGGCTCCCCAGCGACCTTAGTCGGCGCACCCTCGATGGCCGCCAACGCCAGCGCATCAACCGCCGTGACCACCTCAAACTGCTGGCGGTGCTGGCGATCGGCGGCACCGCCGGTTGGGCCGCGCGCGAGCCGCTCGGCTTGGCCGCCCTGATGGCCGACAACAGCACCGGCACTGGCGAACGTCGCCGGTTGCAGGGTAGTGATGGCAGCCAGATCCAGCTCAACACGGCCAGCGCCATCGACCTGCACTACAGCGCCGAGCTGCGCGAACTGACCCTGCTGCGCGGCGAAGTCAGCCTGGCCAGCAACCCTGGCGACAACCGCCCGTTCCGCATCACCACCCGGGTCGGCGCCCTGGCTACCCAGGACGGCCAACTGCTGCTGCGCGAAAACGATCAGGGCCTGTTGCTGGCCGTGCGCCGCGGCAAAGTCACCTTGTTCCCGGCCTCCCCTTCACCACGCGTGGTGCAGGCGGGCGAGGTGTTGCAAGTATCGCCGCACGGGGCTCACGCGCTTGCCTCGTTGCATGGCGACCCGTGGGGCTGGACCGACGGTGTGCTCAGCGTGCAACAGATGCCACTGGGCGAGTTCTGCGCCGAACTGGCCCGTTACCGCCCGGGGCTGCTGCGCTGCGCTGGCGAGGTGGCCGCGCTGAAGGTATCCGGTACTTACCAGCTGAACGATACCGAGCAGATTCTGCAACTGCTCACCCGCAGCCTGCCGGTACGTGTCGATTACCGCACACGCTATTGGGTCAGCGTCGGGGCAGCCTGATCTTTTTTGAAAAAGAATGAGGTGGAATCTCATTCTCGTCCGGCCTGAAGGAACAAAGCCCGAAAAGTGGTCTACGAAACCTTCAGGAGCGGTCCATGATCCACCCGTGTTCCCCCCGCAACGACAGGCTGCGCCATGCCGTGCGCGCCGCCGTGTTCGGCCTCGGCCTGGGCAGCGCCCTGGCACTGCCCGCACAGGTCGCGGCTGCACCCGCCAGCCAGCACCGGCAAATCGACTGGAGCATCCCCGCAGGCCCTCTGGCCCCGGCACTGGACCAGGTGGCCCGGCAAGGCGGCCTGAGCCTGTCGTTCGATGCGAACAGCCTGCAGGGCAAGACCACCCAAGGCGTGCAGGGGCGCCACGAGCCGGCCCAAGCATTGACCCTCGTGCTGATGGGCAGCGATGTGCAAGTGCAACAGGAAGGCGATAACAGCTTTCTGCTGATACCCGCACTGGACGCCGGTGGCGCACTGCAACTGGGTGCCACCAGCATTTCCAGCGATCGCCTGGGGGAAACCACCGAGCACAGTGGCTCCTACACGACCGGTGCGGTCACCATCGGCAAGACCGCACAAAGCATTCGCCACACCCCGCAGTCGGTGACCGTGGTCACCCGCCAGCGCATCGACGACCAGAACATCACCAACCTGACCAACCTGCTGGAGCAGACGCCTGGTGTGGTGGTGAACCTCACCGACAGCGAACGCGTGCAGTACTACTCGCGCGGCTATGCGATCGATGCCATCCAGTACGATGGCGCCACCGTGGTACAGGGCAGCGGCGGTGGTTCATTCATCCAGAGCGATTCGGCCATCATCGACCGGGCCGAGATCTTGCGCGGGGCCACCGGCATGATTCGCGGCGCGGGTAACCCGTCAGGCACCGTCAACCTGGTGCGCAAACGCCCGACGCACGAATTCCAGGGCGAAGGCAGCGTCACCCTCGGCTCCTGGGATGCCCAGCGTTATGTCGCCGATATCTCCGGCCCGCTGACAGAAACCGGCAACGTGCGAGGCCGGGTGATCGCCGTGCACGATGACAAGGACCATTTCCAGGACTCGCGCCAGGAGCGCAAAGAGGTGTTCTACGGTGTGCTGGCCTTCGATCTGAATGAAAGCACCACCCTGACCACTGGCCTTGAGTGGACCAAGCTCGATGCCACCGGCGCCTGGGGCAACCTGCCCGCCGACTATGATGGCTCGCCCCTTGCGTTTGGCCGCAGCACTTACCTGGGTGCCGACTGGAACCGCTGGGACCGCAGCAACCTGCAGACCTTTGCCGAGCTCGAACACCGTTTCGACAACGACTGGTCGCTCAAGCTGATGGCCCAGCGCACGCACTTCGAGCTGGATGACCACGGTTTCAAGCAGACCTACTTCACCCGTGCCAGCGGCGCTGCCAACCCCAGCAACAACCCCTACCTGATGAACTATCAGGTTACCGAAGGCGACGGCGGCGAGAGCCTGCAGAACAACCTGAGCGCCACCCTCAATGGGCCATTCGAGCTGCTCGGTCGCAGCCATGACCTGATGCTGGGTGTCGAGCGCATTCGCAATGACTCCTACGCCTCGGCCACCAACTTCGTATCCTCCGGTGTTTTCGACATCCGCGAGTGGGACCCAAAGACCAGCCTGGCCGAACCGGACATCAACATAACCGCCCATCCGGTGCGCACGCGCACCACCCAGGAAGCGGCCTACGCCACCTGGCGCATTTCCCTGGCAGACCCGCTCACGGCTATCATCGGGGTACGGGCCAACTGGTATGACTACGAGCAGGAAAACAACGTCAAGTCGAACGGCAAGTTCAGCGTCGACAACAAGATCGTGCCGTATGCGGCGCTGATCTACGACCTCAACGATAACTTCAGCACCTACGCCAGCTACACCGAAATCTTCAACCCGCAGACCGCCACCGACGTCAGCGGCTCGGTGCTGGAGCCCACCACAGGCGAAGCTTACGAGACCGGAATCAAAGGCGAGTTCTACGAGGGGCGGCTGAACACCTCGCTGGCGTTCTTCCGCATCTACCAGGTGGGCAACGCCCTGGATGACCTGAGCGGCCCCAACCCCTGCCCGCCCAACTACACCTCGGGCTATTGCAAGGTGGCTGCTGGCAAGAACCGCAGCCAGGGCTTCGAGCTGGAGATTTCCGGCGAAGTATTACCAGGCTGGAACGTGACCGGTGGCTACACCTACAACACCACCAAGCAACTCAAGGACACCATCAGCAACACCGGCAACGCCATCCGCACCACCGACCCCAAGCGCATGCTGCGCCTGTTCACCAGCTATCGCCTGCCGGGCGAGCTGCAAGCGTGGACGGTTGGCGGCGGCGTGCAGGCGCAGAGCGACATCTACAACCGCAGCGGCAGCGCCGAGGCCACGCAGGCGGGGTATGCGGTGTATAACGCGATGGTCAATTACCGGTTCAACGAGCATTACTCGTTGCAGCTCAATGCCAACAATATCTTCGACAAAAAGTACTACCGCCAGGTGGCGCCGACGCCGACCGGGTATTACTGGGGTGACCCGCGCAATGTGTCAGTGACCTTGCGCGGCAGCTTCTGACCCAGGCTGCCAGGCCCCCACTACCCTCAAGGCCTCAGGTGCACCTGTAGGAGCCGGCTTGCCGGCGATAGGGCCAGCACTGGCAACAACAATCCTCAGTCCGCCACTGCCCGCAGCTTACCGGCCCGCCGGTACGACTGCCGGGCAAAGCACACGAACAGCCCCGCCATGATCGCCAGCGCCATCGGCAGCCCATGCGGCGCCACATCCATCGCCGCGCCGCTGACCAGCGGCCCGACCAGGCTGCCCACGCCCCACAAAAGGCCAACGCTGGCATTGGCGGTGACCAGATCCTGGCCCTTGAAACGCTGCCCGATCAGCACCAGCGCCAAGGTATAGATACCCCCTGCCACAGCGCCAAGCACCACCAGCAGCGGCCATAGCAGCCAGGCCATGTCCAGCAGCCATGGCAAGGCAATACCGATCGCCATCGCCACCAGCCCGCACACCATGTGCAGCCCGGTGCGCTCGACCCGGTCGGCCAGCCAGCCCAACGGCAACTGGAAAACCATGTCACCGGCGAACACCACCGTCACCATCAGCGCCGCCACGCCCACGGCAAAACCATGGCTGGTGGCATACACCGGCAGCAACGACAGCACGACCGCATCGAAGAAGGAGAAGAACAGCACAGCCACGCACAACGCCGGGGCGACGCGGAAGAAGCCCGCCAGGCCGAAGCTTTTCTCGCCTTCTTCACCATGCTCCACATGATCGTTGGGTACGGTCAGCACAATGCACAGCAGCGCCAGGCCATAACAGAAGGTCACCACACCGGTGATCCACGGGCTGTTGGCGCCAATCACTGCGAGCATCGCCGGGCCGAGTACCTGGAAGCCGGTGAAGCTGGTGGCGTAAAGCGCCATGATCTTGCCGCGGTTGTGATCGGGGCACAGTTCGTTGACCCATGACTCGCCCAAGATGATCGCGATGCCCATGCCGATACCCAGGCCCAGGCGCAGCAGGGCCAGCATCCAGACCGAATCGAATGCCCATTCCAGCAAGGCGATGCTCACGGTGCACAGGCTGAAGCAAAGCAGGTAGATGGTGCGCCGGGTCAGGTACCGGCAACAGGCGTCGACCATGAACGCCGAAAGCATCATCCCCGCAGCGGGGATGGCCGAGATGATGCCGATCTGCAAGGTGCCGGCACCGGCCTCATGCAGACGCAACGACACCAGCGGCAGGCTGGCCCCCAGGCTGAAGCCGACCACAGACACGGCGAACAGAAGGCCCGCCAGCAAACGCATGTTCATGTACCACTCCCAGCAAACTGAAAAGACGCGCAGATACAGGCGCCCAGGCGCACGCCGGGACGGCGGACGACGCAGGAGCGCAGGTCAGTTCAGGGCGAGGTGTGGCGAGAAGGTAAAGGCAAACAGCACACTGCGGCGACGCTTGAGCACCGTATCGCTCGGCCACGCGCGACGCATGGCCTGGAGGGCAGGCTGGCGGGCGTGTGGTAGGGACTGGGTACGGCACATTGCTTTGGCTACTACGCAGGTTGGGGAAAAGAGGCGGCACTCTAGGCCAAGCCAGGCTGAGCCGTCAATTGCCGGCGCCCACAGCGAACATCAGCACTGCCCCGATAGTGGGAGCAACTGTCTTGCCCAATTTCCAGAAGTTAACACAATTACCTGTGGGAGCCGGCTTGCCGGCGATTGGGCTGCAAAGCAGCCCCTACGCTGTCAGCGCTTACCGGTATTGGGCAGAAACACGGCCAACAGACCGAACAACGGCAGGAACGAACACACGCCATACACGTACTCGATACCGCGCAAATCCGCAACGTACCCCAGCAGCGCTGCGCCAATCCCGCCAAAGCCGAACATCAGCCCGAAGAAGACCCCGGCAATCATGCCCACACTGCCCGGTACCAGCTCCTGGGCGTACACCACGATCGCCGAGAACGCCGACGCCAGAATGAAGCCGATGACCACGCTCAGCACGGTGGTCCAGAACAGATCGGCGTACGGCAGCGCCAGGGTGAACGGCGCCACACCAAGGATCGAGAACCAGATGACCGCCTTGCGCCCGATGCGGTCACCGATCGGGCCACCAAAGAAGGTGCCGGCCGCGACCGCGCCAAGGAACAGGAACAGGTGCAGTTGCGAGCTGGCCACCGACAGGTCGAACTTCTCGATCAGATAGAAGGTGAAGTAGCTGGTGAAGCTGGCCATGTAGAAGTACTTGGAGAACACCAGCAGGCCCAGCACGACCAACGCCGCGATCACACGCTTGCGCGAGATGCCATGGGTGGCCTGCACCACCTTGCGCGCCTTGGCCTGGTTGAGATGCTCGGTGTACCAGCGGCGCAGCATCAGGGTCACGGCAAAGAACAGCAGGCCAGCCACGCCGAACCAGGCCACATGGGTCTGGCCGAACGGGATGACGATGGCTGCCGCCAGCAGCGGGCCGAAGGCCGAGCCTGCGTTGCCACCGACCTGAAAGGTCGACTGCGCAAGGCCGAAACGCCCACCTGAGGCCAGCCGCGCAATCCGCGAGGTCTCCGGGTGGAAGGTCGACGAGCCGATACCCACCAGCGCAGAAGCCAGCAAGATCATCGGGAAGCTGCCGACGAAGGCCAGCATGACGATACCTACCAACGTGCACAGGGTGCCGAGCGGCAACAGGTTCGGTGTCGGCCGGCGGTCGGTGAAGAAGCCGACCCAGGGCTGCAGCAGCGACGCCGTTATCTGGAAGGTCAGTGTGATCAGGCCGATCTGGGTGAAGCTCAGGTCGTAATTGGCCTTGAGCATCGGGTAGATCGCCGGCAGCACCGACTGGATGAGGTCATTGATCAGGTGCGCCAGCGCGCAGAAGGCGATGATGCGCATCACCAGTGGGTTGGCTTGGCTTGCCGAACCGGTGCTGGCGGTGGAGGTGCTGCTGATGGCCATGAGCTTGAGTTCCGTCCGCAGGTTTGGGATCCGATTATCAGGAAACAAATGGATACATAGCTACCTTTTTATCCCTCTATTACTGCGTACTTGCAAATGGTTCTCAATATATTTAGCATCCTCGCACCAAATCCCCCGCAATTGTTGGGCGCAAACGCCCTTTAGCGAGCACATTTCAGCATGAGCCCGATGCCCGCCACGCAGATTCAGGCCGACGCCCAACAGGAAGCACTGGCGTGGTTCTCCCGCCTGCGCCAACCAGGCTGCGATGACCGGGAACGCCAGGCCTTCGCCCGCTGGTGCCAGGCCCCGCTAAATGCCCATGCCTACGCCGAGCTCGAAGCCTGCTGGCAGCAATTGCAAGCGCCACCAGCACGGCCTCGCCCGCGCCAGGTCACCGTGCGACGCAGCCACCTCGGCAAAGGGCTGGCATTGCTGTTCCTGCTGGCGCTGGCCGTGTTGGCGTACCTGTATTGGCCACTGATGCAGCGCCTGGGCAGCGAGCTGCACACTGGCGCTGGCGAGCGGCGCAGCGTACGCCTGGCCGATGGCTCAACCCTGCACCTGGACAGCGCGAGTGCACTGAATGCCGACCTGCGCGGGCGTACCCGCCTGCTGCAGGTTGTGCAGGGCCAGGTCGAGCTGCAGGTGATGCTCGACGGCCGCGCCCTTGAACTGCAGGTGGACGATGCGCGTATCCAGGTATTCGGCACTCGCCTGATGGTGGCGCGCCATGCCGGGCATGACGAACTGGTGGTGCTCAATGGCAAGGCCATGATCGCCCAGGGTAGCGACCAGCGCATGGTGTCGGCGGGTGAGCGGGTGACCTTCACCGATGCCCGGATCAACCCCGTGCAGAAGGTCGATGTCAAAAACGCGAACGCCTGGCGCAGCGGCCACCTGCGCGCCATCGACATGCCGTTGGGCCAAGTCATCGAACGCCTGGCCAGCTACCAGGGCCGCCGCGTATGGATGATGGACGAACAGGTGGCCGATCGGCGGGTAAGTGGCGACTTCAACCTCGACCGCGCCGGCGAAACCCTCGACGCCCTGATTGCCGAGCAGCGCCTGCAGGTGTACAGCATTCTTGGTCAATGGCTGATCGTGCGCTGAAAACAGGCTGGGCGGCTAAGTTTTTGAAAGCGTGCAAATTTTTTTTGAAATGAGTGTTGACACAGGGGCATCACAAGGGAATAATGCGCGCCATCGGCTACATAGCTCAGTTGGTTAGAGCATAGCATTCATAATGCTGGGGTCCGGGGTTCAAGTCCCTGTGTAGCCACCAAACTTGAAAAGGGCTTACCGCAAGGTAGGCCCTTTTCTTTTGCCCGCAAAAAAGTTTGCACCCTTCTCTATCGCTTTCAGCGCACCCCCGACACCGCCACTGCCAAGCCAAGCCCTATCAGCGCTACACCAATCAGGCGGTCGACCAGCCGCTGGCGCTCGATCATTACCTTGCGCAACCCGGCGCTGGAAAAAAACACCGCCACCAGACTAAACCACGCCCAGTGGGCCAGCGACATGAACGCACCATAAGCGAAGTCCAGCGCCAACGGGCTACCTGGCTGCACGACCTGGGTGTAGGCACTGATCACGAACAGCATGGTTTTGGGGTTGAGGGCGTTGGTCAGGAAGCCCGTGCGCAAGGCAGCCAGCAGCCCCACAGCCGATTCCTGGCCATCAAGACTGATGCGGGTGGTGCTGGTCAGCGACTGATATCCCAGATAGATCAGGTATCCCGCGCCCAGCATTTTCATGGCCAGGAACAGCGCAGGGCTCTGACTGATGACCACGGCAATGCCCAACACCGTGTACAGCACATGCACCTGAACGCCGAGGGCTATACCCACAGCCGCCGCCAGGCCGGCCTTGCGGCCCTGTGCATAACTGCTGCGGGTGACCATGGCGAAATCCGCGCCAGGGCTGACGACGGCCAGCAGGGTGAAAAGGGCGATAGCGAAAAGCTCAGTCACGAAAGAAGTCCTCGATAGGCGATGAAAATGCACAGATGTCGCCATTATCGAAATAGCAGTGCGCTGGGAAAATCGATTTATAGTTACGCGAATCCGCTAGTTTTTCTCACACAGGTGCCGTGCCGTCGCTGGCAACTTAAAGCCCATGAAACTTCCCCCACTCACTGCCTTGCGTTACTTCGACATCGCCGCCGAAACCGAAAGCTTCGTGCGGGCCGCCGAACGCCTGCACGTCACCCATGGCGCCGTCAGCCGCCAGGTTCGCCTGCTTGAGGAAAGCCTAGGTGTCGAGCTGTTCGAGCGCCGTAACCGGGCAATCTTCCTGACTCCGGCCGGTCGCGCACTGCACGGCACCACCCAGGCCATCTTCGAGCAACTCGAAAGCGCAGTGCAGCGCCTGCAGCAGCAGGAACCGGACAATGTGCTGGTCCTTTCTTGCGAGCCGACCATCGCCATGCGCTGGCTGATCCCCCGCCTGCCCCGCTTTCATGCCGCCCACCCGGACCTGCAACTGCACCTGGTGGCCTCCGGTGGGCCGCTGGACTTTGCCCGCAGCGGCGTTGACCTGGCACTGCGACGTGATGACTTCCATTGGCCGCCCACCCTGCACGCGCTGAAGGTCTGCGACGAATGGATCGGCCCGGTCAACCGCGATGGCGGCACCGCACTCGATGGCCAACGCCAGTTGCACAGCAACACTCGCCCCAGTGCCTGGCCCGCGTGGCTGCGCCTGAGTGGCCAGCAAGCGCGACACTGCCAACGCAGCGACTACGAACACTTCTACCTGTCACTGCAGGCCGCCAGTGCCGGCCTGGGCCTGGCGATCGCCTCGGCGCTGATGGTGCGCGACGAACTCGACAGCGGGCAGTTGCAGGCGCCATTCGGCTTTCTGCGCGATGGATCCGCCTATCACCTGCTAAGCCCGCAACCGCTGGATGACGGCGGCAAGCGCCAATGCTTTGCCGATTGGGTAGTGGGAGAAAGCCAGGCCTGCCTCGCTCACCTGGGCTTGCTGCAGAACGACGACGCCGCACTGCCATCACCGCCCCAGGTGCGATAACCCGCGGTATCGATATGGATGCGGCCTGTCGGGTAGCGCCCCAGCCCCATGCCCCAGGCCTGGCCATGCTGCTGCCAGAAGCGGCACAACGGGTTGGGGTCGGCCCAGGCCGGCAGGAGGATATCGACTGCGAAGGCACGGGTATGGGCACTGCCCGCGGCCCCACCTGCGCACCTGTTCAAGCCGGGGTCACGGTAGGCGGAGACCACTTCGAACTGGCGCAGGATGCCTTGCTTTTCCAGCGTATTGATCAGCGCCAGCGTAGAGCGCACCGCCGGCCAGTTGCCAGGCGGCGGCACGGCAAACGGTGAAGCCTTGCACAGCCGCCAGTCCGACGCCGAGCGCAGCAATTGATGAATCGGCACCACGCCATACAGGCGGGCGTCCACCAGCATCTCCCGAAAAGGGCGGGTGTGATGATCCCCGGCCCATTGCGCGAACATCCACAGGTCACGCTCATCGGCCTGAGCCACGCCACCCAGCATCACGCTTGCGGCCATCAGCAGCCATTTCGTCCTTCTCATCCCCGCTCCTTCTGCCCCAGCATGAGCACGGCCGCCCATCGGGGCGGCCATTACAAGGAGTTAAGCATGCACAAATTACTGGCAACAGAGCAGGAAGGATTGAAAGTCAGTCTTCGAGCAACGTACAAGCCATCACCAGCGCATCCTCGCGCCCGCCAGCCACCGGGTAGTAATCACGCCGACGGCCGATCTCGTTGAAGCCGTACCGCTCATACAAGCGATAGGCCGACTGGTTGCTGGCCCGCACCTCCAGGAAACACTCGCGCCCATTGAGCTGATAGGCCCGCGCCATCAGGTGCTCGAGCAAGCGCAAACCCAGGCCACGCCCCTGGTTCTCCGGCTTGACGGTAATGTTCAGCAGGTGCGCTTCGTCGATGATCACGTTGATCACACCATGGCCGACCTGCTGCTGACCATCGAACATCAACCACACTTCGTAGGACTTGAGCGCATCCTGGAAAATCCCGCGGGTCCAGGGATGGCTGAACGCGGCATATTCGATCTTAAGCACGGCATCCAGATCCGCCTCGGTCATGGGGCGGAAACTGATCGATTCACTCATTCAACGCTCTTCCAGCGCGCCATCAGCTGGCGCATCGCTTTCCAGACGTCCGCCTTGCGCTGCGGCTCGTCCATCAACAGTTCAAGGCCCGGCAAGGCCCAGGCATCGCCCAGGCCGTCGAGCTTGAGTACTTGGTAATAGGCCTGGGCGTCGGTATTGGCGGCAAAGCGCAAGGCCGGCATGCCGATCAGCCAAAGGCAGGTACAAGGGGCTTCTTCAAGGCGCGCCTGGATGAAACCCTGGACGAAATCACGCGCGGCATCCGGCCCCTGGTCCATGTTGCCACGCACCAGCAGCGGCCAGCGCACCGGCTCGCCGATGATCTGCGGGGCATCTGGCAGGCCTGCGGCGCGCAGCATGTCCTTGAGCAGCAGGTAGGATGGGTCGCGGCTCTGGAAGGGTTGGCCGGTGGCCAACTCCACCAGCAGCAGGCAGTTGCCGGCGCGCAGCAGTTGCAGCGAAAAACGCGGTGGCGGCACGGGGGCCGGGCGTGGCGCAGGGGCTTGTTCCTCGGCCTCGACCGGTTTGGCGGCGGGCTTTGGCGTGTTGCCCGGGCGCGGAATTTCGATTTTCGGCCGTTCGCCGGAGCGCGCCTGGGGTGCGACCGGCGCTTCGTTGGCAGGGGCTGGCGAAGGCCTGACCTCGAACGCGGCGTGCTCGACCGGAACCTGCGGCAACAGCAGCTCGGGCCGCGACGGCGCAGCGAACGGCAGTTCGGCGCGCGGCAGCCAATGCACCACTTGCATGGCGGAAAGGTAGGCGCGGCGGCGGGACTCGGTCAGCAAGGCACGGGTATCCGGGGGGCTTGAACAATCGGGCATTCTAACGCTGTTGGCTGCCGAGCGCCGCAACTGGTCGGCAGAAAATTGCTGCCTGTACCGCCGAGGGGCCAGGGAAACCCCCAGCCAATCCGGGGTTATCCCTCATTACAGACCAAGGGGTGAAATCCTCCCCCCCGGATGCAGTACAATCGCCCCCTTTTTACTTGGCAACGAGTAGACGCCAATGATCGAACCCAAGCGCGTCCTGCGCGCCCTAGCCGAACACTGGGCCCTCATCGAGCCGCTGTGCGAGCGTTTCGACCAAGGCACCCTGAGCCTGGTCGAACTGCGCCAGCAGCTGGGCCGCCAGCAAGTGGAAAGCACGCCGCAGGACATCACCCAGCTGCTCGACGTGTGGATCCGCCTGGATATCCTGGTCCCGGTGGCCAAGAGCCCGAACCGTTTCGAGCTCAACGCCCAGATCCACGACTTCCTCGCCTACCTGCGCCGCGAGCACCGCCTGGGCCTGTGCCTGGAGATCGAGGCCTACCTGCGCCACCTGGAGCGCCTTGCCGGGCACATTCAGGATGCCTTCGACAACCGCGACAGCGATGACCTGGCGCGCCAGCTGCGCCTGCTCGACATGCGCGTGCGCGACGTGCTGAAAAAGCTCGACAACGACGAACAGGCGCTGGTCGCCGTGGCCGAACGGGCCAAGACCAGCAACCGCCAGATCCCGCTACGCCAGCGTTATGCCGAAGTCCTGGCGACCTGGGACGAATACGTCGAGCCGATGATCCAGCTGGTCAATGCCGACGGCGCCTTCGAACAGGGCGTGCGCAAGGTCGAGACCGTGCTGCTGAAACTGCTCGGCGAACAGGCGCGCCTGGGCCACCTGGTCGACGACGACATGCTGCTGCGCACCCATGCGCGCATCCTCGAGATGCAGACCAGCGCCCAGCTGACCCTGCGCCACGCCCGTGAACTGCTGCTGCCGCTGCGCGAAGAGGCGCGCCGGCACAATGCCGTGACCCGCGGCGCCGCCCTGGCCCTGTCGGTGATCCGGCGCAAGGGTATCGACGCCGTGCCGCAGGCCGCCATGCCATTGTTCACCCGGCCGCAGAGTACCTTCCTGGGCAGCGCCAGCCAGGTCGAGGCGTACGTCTATGCCCTCGCCCGCTTCGAGCCGAAACCGGCCAAGTTCCCCAAGGCGCACAAGACCCAGACTGGCCCGCTGCCGCGCGCGCCACGCACGGTCAAGGAAATGCTCGAACGCTGCGAGGATGCCCTGCCACTGCCTGACCTGATGGTCTGGCTGCTGGACCAGGAGCCCGAAGGCGCCACCGACGAACTGTTGTACTGGTTCTCGCGCCTGTCGCGTGAGAAGCGTTTCAAGCGCGAACGCCTCGAACGCCGCGAGTACACCACCCACGAACACCTGGTCAGCCTGCGCTCGTTCGCCCTGACATCCAGCCGCGAAGCGCAACCTGAAACCAACGCGAGCCCAGCCAATGCATCTTGATCTTTCCGAACTGTCCCAGCTCGCGCCGATCTTCCGCGAGCTGTTCAAAGGGTTCCACGTCAGCCGCCGCGACCCGGAGCTGTACGCCCAGCTGTCGAACTTCCAGGACCAGTACCGCACCCTGTTCAAGGCTTTGGGCTTCGAGCTGGTGTGCGATACCCGCGGCTTCTATTACTTCGTCCCCGAGCAGGCCGCCGCGCAGGTCAACAAGACCGCCCAACGCCTGTCGCTGTTCACCTTCATCCTGGTCGAACACCTGGCCGACCAGGGCCGCGACCCGATGGCGGTGCTCGACGGCGGCAGCATCGGGCGCGACGAGCTGCCCTCGCTGCTGGAAAAATACCGTGACCTGTTCCTGCAGGCTGAAGTGCAGACTGTCGACGAGCTGGAAGAAAAGATCATGCGCCGCATGACCCAGCTCGGCTTCGCCCACGAAGAAGGCGGGATCTACCGCTTCCTGCCGCCGATGCACCGTTTCCTCGACGTGTGCCTGTCGGTGCAGCAGGACCGCGACCTGGCCGCCAGCCTGCACAGCGACCTGCCGCTGCCAACGCCGGTGCTGGTCGAGGAAGAAAGCCCCGAAGCGCTGGCCCGCACCGACGACCCGCTCGACCTCACCCCGTTCGAGGGCGAAGAAAGCGAAGAAGAGGCCCTGACCCGGGCCATCCGCGAAGAGCAACAGGAGATTGACGCATGAGCCAGGAACGCTATGGCATCCGCCGCTTCGCATTGCTCAACACCGCCGGCTACAGCCTGGGCCTGTTCCCGCTGGAGCACCCGCTGTCGGTCTACGGCGCCAACAACCTGGGCAAATCCGCCTCGATCAACGCCCTGCAGTTCCCGATCCTGGCGCGCATGTCCGACATGAGCTTCGGCAAGTACAGCCTAGAGCAATCGCGCCGTTTCTACTTCGCCAGCGACACCTCGTACATCCTCTGCGAACTGAACCTGCCCCACGGCCCCCACGTGATCGGCGTGGTCGGTCGCGGGCCGGGCGGCGGTTTCGGCCACCAGTTCTTTGCCTACAAGGGTGAACTGGACCTGGATCACTACCAGAAGAACGACACCTGCCTGCGCCAGAAAGAGCTGTTCACCAACCTCGAGCGCCTGGGCCTCAAAGCCTACGAGCTCAAGCCGGACGAACTGCGCCGGTTGCTGGTCGGCGGCCACACCTCGGTGCCGCTGGACCTGACCATGATCCCGCTGCGCTCGACCAGCGAGCAGAGCCTGAAAACCTTCCGCGCACTGTTCATCAACCTGCTGCACATGCGCGAAATCACCGCCGCCAAGCTCAAACAGCTGTTCCTCGACGCGTTCGAGCACAGCCTGCGCTCGGGCAGCGTCGACTACATCGCCGCCTGCGAAGAAGCCTTCCGCGACGTACGCCGCATGGAGCAGGACTACAACGCCCTGGTTGCCGCCGGCCCCCTGGTCGAAGCCCTGGCCGGCGGTGTGGCCCAGCGCGACATCCTGCGCGGCAAGCTGCACCGCCTCTCGCCACTGCTCGACAACCTGCTGGGCACCTGGCAGGAATACGCCATGGCGCGCAAGGAAGAGCTGGTAATCCAGGCCGAGCACTACCGGGGCGAGCAGGACCGCCTGCAGAACGACCAGCGTGGCGGCACCCAGGAGCTGATGCGCCTGGAACGTGAAATCACCGGTATCCAGCGCTGGCTCGGCGAGCTGTCGGTACTCAAGCACCGCTTCGCCCTGGTTGATGACGTCAAAGTGCTGGAGCAGCAGTTGCTGGCCGCCAAGGATGCCCACGACGAGCTGGCCGGCGCCTTGGCCCAGTCGCGGCAGTTCTCTGCCGAGGACCTCGACGAGCGTGTGCGCGACCTGGAAAAGCGCCTCAAGCAGGTCAAACAGCAGCTCGACCACGCCGACAACAACAGCTACGCCCGCCTGCGCGAAGAGTTTTCGCAGGCAGACGTCGACCGCCTGATGCGCCTGTTCAACGGCGCACTGTTCAGCCTGCCGCTGGGCGAGCGCGGTATCGAACTGGACGATAGCGACCTGTGGGTGAAATCGCTGGAAGCGGTGCTCGATGGCTTCAAGGGCGAGCGCTTCGAGGCCCCAGGCATTTCCATCGACCTTTCGCACATCGACCCACCGGCCCTGCAAGCCCTGGCCGACCGCGCCGCCCTGCGCGACCAGAAGGACCGCCTGGAGCGCGAGCTCAAGCAGCTCAAGACCCAGCAATCGGTGGCCGCCGACCGTACCGCTTCCAAAGCGCAGACCGAGGCCCTGTACCAGCAGGTGCTGGATGCGCAGAAGGCCCTGGAGGACTACCGTCGCAGCGAAACCCTGGCGGCTGAAGAACCGGAGAAGATGGAGCAGCTGGCGCAACTGGAGGCGGCCCAGGACGAACTCAAGCGCTCCAGCGATGCGTTCACCGAGCGCGTGCAGCAGCTGTCGGCCAAGCTGCAGCTGGTCGGCCGCCAGATCGCCGACCTGGAAGCCAAGCAGCGCACCCTGGAAGACGCCTTGCGCCGTCGCCAGCTGCTGCCTGCCGACCTGCCGTTCGGCACGCCGTTCATGGAAGCGGTCGACGACTCCATGGACAACCTGTTGCCCCTGCTCAACGATTACCAGGACAGCTGGCAGGGCCTGCAGCGCGTCGACAACCAGATCGAGGCGCTGTACGCCCAGGTACGCCTCAAGGGTGTGGCCAAGTTCGACAGCGAAGACGACATGGAGCGGCGCCTGCAACTGCTGGTCAATGCCTATGCGCACCGCACCGACGAGGCCCTGACCCTGGCCAAGGCGCGCCGCGCGGCAGTCACCGACATCGCCCGCACCCTGCGCAACATCCGCAGCGACTACGACAGCCTCGAACACCAGCTGGCCCTGTTCAACCGCGAGATCAACAAGCGCCAGGTTTCCAACCTGCAGAGCTTCCGCGTGGTACTGGCGCCGAACAAGGAAGCGCTCAAGCACATCGACCAGATCATCCACAGCGCCGGCCAGTACGAGGAAGGCGAGACCCTGTCGGTGTTCGACCTGACTCAGAATTCGGAGCAGGATCACAAGAACGAAGAAGCCAAGGAATACCTGGCACGGCTGGTGGCGGCCAACCACAACCAGCTGGGCCTCAAAGACCTGTTCGAACTGGCTTTCGAGATCACCAAGATCAACAGCCAGCCGGTGATCCACGCCGACATCGACGGCGCCGCTTCCAACGGCACCACCATGACCATCAAGGCGCTGACCAACATGTACCTGTTGCTGCACTTGATGGACCGCGACCTGGCCGGGCGCATCCGCCTGCCTTACTACCTCGACGAAGCGGCGGACATCGACGAGCGCAACCAGGCTGCACTGCTGGAGACCAGCCTGCAACTGGGCTTCGTGCCGATTCTGGCGAGCGTGAAGCCACAGGTATCGGCGCATGTGGCGATCGACCTGGAAGGCGGTAGCGGGCCGAATGGCATCTATATCGACGAGGCGGACTGGAAGTACATCAGCCGACGTGATGTGGAGAAAGCGATCGTGCGCGAGGATCAGGCAGAGGAGCTGGCCTGAGGAACTGGGGCCGCTTTGCGGCCCTTTCGCGACACGAGGCCGCTCCTACAGGCATATGCAGCTGGGCTTCGTGCCGATTCTGGCGAGCGTGAAGCCACAGGTATCGGCGCATGTGGCGATCGACCTGGAAGGCGGTAGCGGGCCGAATGGCATCTATATCGACGAGGCGGACTGGAAGTACATCAGCCGACGTGATGTGGAGAAAGCGATCGTGCGCGAGGATCAGGCCGAAGAGCTGGCCTGAGGAACTGGGGCCGCTTTGCGGCCCTTTCGCGACACGAGGCCGCGCCTACAGGCATATACGTTCGCCTGTAGGAGCGGCCTCGTGTCGCGAAAGGAGGCCAAAGGCCTCCCCTAAAGTATCAGTGAGCCCAAGGCAGAATCGGAATCGCCGTCACCGCATTCTGCGGGCTGCCTTCGATCATGCGGTCGCTGTACACCAGGTACACCAGTGTATTGCGCTTCTTGTCCAGGAAGCGCACCACCTGCATGGTCTTGAACACCAGCGAGGTGCGCTCCTTGAACACCTCCTCACCGTCTTTCAACTCACCCTTGAAGTTGATCGGCCCGACCTGGCGGCAAGCAATCGACGCCTCCGCACGGTCCTCGGCCAGGCCCAGGCCACCCTTCACTCCGCCCGTCTTGGCGCGCGACAGGTAGCAGGTCACACCTTCGACCTTGGGGTCGTCGAACGCCTCGACCACGATGCGATCGTTGGGCCCGACGAACTTGAACACAGTAGATACCTGGCCGATTTCCTCGGCCCCTGCCAGCATTGGCAGCGCCAGGGCTGCCACGGCAATCACGCGCTTGAGCATGTTCATACCAGCACCAGGTTGTCGCGGTGGACCAGCTCCGGCTCGGCACTGTAGCCAAGCAGGGACTCGATGGCATCGGACGATTGGCCAATGATTTTCTGTGCTTCCAGCGCGCTGTAGTTGGCAAGGCCACGCGCCACTTCAAGGCCGTCCGGGCCTACGCACACCACCATTTCGCCACGGCGGAAGCTGCCTTGGACGGTCTTCACGCCTACCGGCAGCAGGCTCTTGTTGGCCTGGCGCAGGGCCTGAACCGCACCGGCGTCCAGCACCAGCGTGCCGCGGGTTTGCAAGTGGCCAGCCAGCCACTGCTTGCGCGCCGCCAGCATGCCGCGCTCAGGCGACAGCAGGGTACCCAGACGCTCGCCAGCCTTGAGGCGGTCGAGTACGCGTTCGATACGGCCACCGATGATGATGGTATGGGCGCCGGAACGGGCTGCCAGGCGCGCGGCGCGCAACTTGGTCTGCATGCCGCCACGGCCCAGGGCACCGCCGGTACCGCCGGCTACGGCGTCGAGCGACGGGTCATCGGCACGGGCCTCGTAGATCAGCTGTGCCTCTGGATTGTTGCGTGGGTCGGCGTCGAACATGCCGTCACGGTCGGTGAGGATCACCAGCAGGTCGGCTTCGACCAGGTTCGCCACCAACGCGGCCAGGGTATCGTTGTCGCCGAAGCGGATCTCGTCGGTAACCACGGTGTCGTTTTCGTTGATCACCGGCACCACGCCCAGGTCGACCAACGTACGCAGCGTGCTGCGGGCGTTGAGGTAACGCTTGCGGTCGGACAGGTCGTCGTGAGTCAGAAGGATCTGCGCGGTGTGCTTGCCATGCTCGCCAAAGCTCGACTCCCACGCCTGCACCAGGCGCATCTGGCCGATCGAAGCGGCAGCCTGCAGCTCGTTCATCGCGCTCGGTCGTGCGGTCCAGCCCAGCTGGCTCATGCCGGCAGCCACGGCCCCGGAGGACACCAGCACCAACTCAACGCCCGCCTCACGCAGGGCAACCATCTGCTCGACCCATACGGCCATGGCACCGCGGTCGAGGCCCTTGCCATCGGCCGTGAGCAGCGCACTACCGATCTTCACGACCCAGCGCTTGGCGCCAGTCACCTTGCTTCGCATCTTCTCTTCCAACCTATGTCGAATCTGTAGATACCGTGGATACAAAAACGCCGCTCCAGAGAGCGGCGTTTAGTGTACTGCAACCGGTCAGTCGCGCACGTAAATGATTTCCGGGCCGTCTTCGTCGTCCTCGAAATCATCGTCCCACGCGTCATCGTCGCCGATGTCATGCACGCTCTTGACGCCAGTACGACGCAGGGTACGGGCGTCGTCCAGGGCCTGCAGCTGGGCACGGGCTTCGTCTTCGATGCGCTGGTCGAGGTCGGCCAGCTCTTCAGCGTAGGCCGGGTCATTGGCCAGGCGATCGGCACGGTCTTCGATGTAGCGCATCAGGTCATGAGTGAGCTGCTCGGTGCCCTGCTTGGCGATGGCCGAGATCACGTAGACCGGGCCTTCCCACTGCAGACGCTCGACCACTTCCTTGACGCGCTCGTCGCGCTCGTCGTCCATCAGCATGTCCGCCTTGTTCAGCACCAGCCAGCGCTCACGGTCGGTCAGCGACGGGCTGAAGCGGGTCAGCTCGTTGATGATCACTTCAGCGGCATCGGCCGGGCTGCTGCCGTCCAGCGGCGCCAGGTCGACCAGGTGCAGCAGCACGCGAGTACGGGCCAGGTGCTTGAGGAAGCGGATACCCAGGCCGGCACCGTCGGATGCGCCTTCGATCAGGCCAGGGATGTCGGCAACGACGAAGCTCTTCCAGCGGTCGACGCTGACCACGCCCAGGTTCGGCACCAGGGTGGTGAATGGGTAGTCGGCAACCTTCGGCTTGGCGGCCGACACCGAACGGATGAAGGTGCTCTTGCCGGCATTCGGCAGGCCCAGCAGGCCCACGTCGGCCAGGACTTTCAGCTCCATCTTCAGGTCGCGCTGGTCACCCGGCTTGCCTGGGGTGGTCTGGCGCGGCGCACGGTTGGTGCTGGATTTGAAACGGGTGTTGCCCAGGCCGTGCCAGCCGCCTTGGGCGACCATCAGCTTCTGGCCAGGGGTGACCAGGTCACCGATCACTTCCTGGGTGGAAGCGTCGATCACCGTGGTACCGACCGGCACACGCAGGAACAGGTCCTCACCCTTCTTGCCGGTGCAATCGGTGCTGCCACCGTTGGCGCCGCGCTGGGCTTCGTGGTGACGGGTGTAGCGGTAGTCAACCAGGGTGTTGAGGTTTTCGTCGGCCACCATGTACACCGAGCCGCCATCGCCACCGTCACCCCCGTTGGGGCCACCGTTCTCGATGAACTTCTCGCGACGGAAGCTCATGCAACCGTTACCGCCATCACCGGCCTTGACCCGGATGGATACTTCGTCAACAAACTTCATTCAAAAACCGCCTCTCGCCTTCCGACGAGCTGAATACTTAAAAAACCTGAGGCTCTTGCAAAAATGAGCGCGGCGGCCCCGTACGACCGAAGAAACCCACGCCGGCAGCCCATACAAACAGCTTTGCAAGAGGCTCACCACAAACGAAAAAGCCCCGTCGCATGACGGGGCTTCTGGAGCGACGTCGCGATTAAGCGGCGACGATGCTCACGTAACGGCGGTTGAACTCGCCTTTCTTCTCGAACTTGATCACGCCTTCGATCTTGGCGAACAGGGTGTGATCCTTGCCCATGCCAACGCCGTAGCCGGCGTGGAACTGGGTGCCGCGCTGACGGACGATGATGTTGCCGGCCTTGACGACCTGGCTGCCATACATCTTCACGCCAAGGCGTTTCGATTCTGAGTCGCGACCGTTACGAGTACTACCACCAGCCTTCTTGTGAGCCATGGTTCAATTCTCCAAATAAATTCAGGGGATCTGAGCGATTAAGCCTGGATACCGGTGATTTTGATCTCGGTGAACCACTGGCGGTGGCCCATACGCTTCATGTGGTGCTTACGACGACGGAACTTGATGATGCGTACTTTATCGTGACGGCCTTGCGAAACGACTTCGGCAACAACTTTAGCGCCAGCGACGACTGGAGCGCCGATGGTGACTTCTTCACCGTTGGCAACCAGCAGAACGCGATCGAAAGTCACGGATTCGCCAGTGGCGATTTCCAGCTTTTCGATTTTGAGGAATTCACCTTCAGCGACTTTGTACTGCTTGCCGCCGGTAACGATTACTGCGTAAGACATGGGTATTTCTCCGATAATCCTGCTCACCCAGCGCTTTATATGATGAGTATTGGCTGGCATGGCTGCACAGGGCTGGAACGGCCCGGCGCAATTGCGTAAGGCAGGTGCTGCCCAGGAAGTTAGGGTGCGCGATTGTACGCAACCCGGGTTTTGCTTGCAAGTACCGGCCCCGCTCACCGGGCGGCGCGCCTTGACACACCGGGACCCGCGACCTAGCATGCCGCGCAACCTCACTGGAGCAGCCGATGCAACCCCAAACCTTCTACCGCGCGGTAGCTGACGATTTCAGCGCCGTCGACGAGATCATCAAGAAGCAGCTGACCTCGCGCGTGCCGCTGGTATCGAAGATCGGCGACTATATCACGTCGGCCGGCGGCAAGCGCCTGCGCCCCCTGCTGGTGCTGCTGTGTGGCAAGGCCCTGGGCCGCGAGGGTGACGACCTGCGCCTGCTCGCCGCAACCATCGAGTTCCTGCACACCGCCACCCTGCTGCACGACGATGTGGTCGACATGTCCGGCATGCGCCGCGGCCGCTCCACCGCCAATGCCCTGTGGGGCAACGCACCGAGCGTGCTGGTGGGCGACTTCCTTTATTCGCGCTCGTTCGAAATGATGGTCGAGCTGGGCTCCATGCCGGTCATGCAGATCCTCTCCAAGGCCACCCGGGTGATCGCCGAAGGCGAAGTGCTGCAGCTGTCGCGCGTGCGCGATGCCAGCACCACCGAAGAGGTGTACATGGAGGTCATCCGCGGCAAGACCGCCATGCTGTTCGAGGCCTCGACCCACAGCGCCGCCGCGCTGGCCGGTGCCACCGACGAGCAGCGCGAGGCCCTGCGCACCTTCGGCGACCACCTGGGCGTGGCCTTCCAACTGGTCGACGACCTGCTGGACTACAAAGGCGATTCGCAGACCCTGGGCAAGAACGTCGGCGACGACCTGGCCGAAGGCAAGCCAACCCTGCCGCTGATCTACACCATGCGTGAAGGCACGCCAGAGCAGGCTGCACTGGTGCGCAAGGCGATCCAGAAGGGTGGCCTGGAAGACCTGGAGCAGATCCGCGTGGCGGTCGAAGCTTCGGGTGCGCTGGACTACACCGCGCAGCTGGCACGTGATTACGTGAAGCGGGCCATTGAGTGCCTGGAAGTGCTGCCGGCCAGCCAATACCGGGATGCACTGGTCGAGCTGAGTGAGTTTGCGGTAGCGCGTACACACTAAGATCGCGCCACCCTCTTCGCGGGCAAGCCCGCTCCACAGGATCCGCGTGGTTCCAGAGGAGCAGGCTTGCCCGCGATGCATTTGTACGGACAAAAACACTTCCCCGTTAAAACCTTATACAATATGGGCCTTTAACCGTCTGTCTGTTTAAGGAACCGAAGTGAGCACTTTGCCGCCCTGCCCCAAATGCAATTCTGAATACACCTACGAGGATGGCACCCAGCTGATCTGCCCCGAATGCGCCCACGAGTGGTCGGCCAACGGCGAAGCCGATGCCGGCAGCGATGACGTGGTGAAAAAGGATTCGGTGGGCAACGTGCTGCAGGACGGCGACACCGTCACCGTGATCAAGGACCTCAAGGTCAAAGGCTCCTCCCTGGTGGTCAAGGTCGGCACCAAGGTCAAGAACATCCGCCTGTGCGACGGCGACCACGACATCGACTGCAAGATCGACGGCATTGGCGCCATGAAGCTGAAGTCGGAATTCGTGCGCAAGGTCTGATTACATAAAAAACAGCCAATAGTCTCTTGCTATTTTGATAATAAGAATTATTCTCATTGGACTGCTATCCAAGGAGAATAGCCATGACTTATCTGATCGACGCCTGGCTGGACCGCCCCCACCCTTACCTGCGCATCCTGCATCGCGAAACCGGCGAAGTGTGCGCCATGCTCGAAGAAGAAGCGCTCGACGAGCTGCGTGACCAGGGCGACCTGGACATGAGCGGGCTGAATTCGAGTGAGCCAGTGGTGCTCAAGGAGCTGGTGCGCAATCTGTTCCTGTTTTGCTATGCGCGGGCATTGCGCCCGGTGGGAACAGACTGGAATTGATCGGCATAGCGAGGGCTTTGCCCTCGTTCGCGACACAAGGCCGCTCTTACAAGAGCATCATGGGCCTGTAGGAGCGGCCTTGTGTCGCGAATGGGCCGCAAAGCGGCCCCAGAGGCATTACAGAACGTCGAGCAGCTCGACGTCGAATACCAGCACGCTGTGCGGCGGGATGCTGCCAACGCCTTGGGCGCCGTAGGCAAGCTCGCTCGGCACGTACAGGCGCCATTTGCTGCCAGCGTTCATCAGCTGCAGGGCTTCGGTCCAGCCAGCGATCACGCCACCGACCGGGAATTCAGCCGGCTGGCCACGCTCGTAGGAGCTGTCGAACACGGTGCCGTCGATCAGCGTGCCGTGGTAGTGGGTACGCACGTTGCTTTCGCGGGTCGGCTTGGCGCCTTCGCCAGCGGTCAGCACTTCGAACTGCAGGCCCGAAGCGAGGGTGGTGATGCCTTCACGCTTGGCGTTCTCGGCCAGGAATTCCTTGCCGGTGGCAGCCGCAGCTTCAGCCTTGGCAGCAGCTTCTGCTTGCATCACGTCACGGATGACCTTGAAGCTGGCCGACAGGTCGGCTTCGCTGACGCGGCTGTCGGCACCGTTGAAGGCGTCGGTCAGGCCGGCCACGATCGCTTCCAGGTTGACGCCCGGTGGCGGGTTGTCGCGCAGCTGGCCGCCCAGCTGACGGCCGATGCCGTAGCTTACGCGGGTTTCGTCGGTGGACAGGTTGAGTTCGGACATTGTCGTGCTCCACTGCAGGGCGCAGTGCAGCCGCGCCCTTGATGAAAAGGGCGAGCAGCCTAGCACACTGGGAAGCTGCGAGCAGCTACCAGGCCGAACGCTGGGAAATGGGTACCTTGAGGTCTTCTTCGGGGTGCGAACCCATGCCGCACATTTCGTCCTGCACAGACCAGTGCACCAGGTTCATCGAGACCATCGGGATGGCTTGCAGCAACTTGCGGGCGTCTTCCACCGAGTGCACGCGCAGGCGTTCACCGCGGGTATCGGCAAGGGGGTGGGCGTGGCCCTTGATGCGGGCCTCGAGCAGATAATCACCACCTTCGATGGCGATCAGGTTCACTTCGTCGACATGGCCGGCCCTGGCCTCGGTATTGAGCTGATGCAGGTTCATGAGAGCACCTCGCTGCTGGAACCAGGCATGAGTGCTCATTTTTCGTACAGGACCAGGGAATACACAAGGCATTGCTGACGCCGCTCGTCAGTTGGGCCGCGCTGGCCCCAGCACCGGTACGCCGGCGATGGGGCCCGAAAGCACTCAGTGCTTGGTGACTTTGTCCAGGTAGCCCATGCAGAACGCCGACACCACGAAGGTCATGTGGATGATCACGTACCACATCAGGTAGTCGGTAGAAATGTTCTGCGCGTCCATGAACACCCGCAGCAGGTGGATGGAGGAAATGGCCACGATCGAGGCGGCGACCTTCATCTTCAGCGACGAAGAGTCCATCTTGCCCAGCCAGTTGAGCTTCTCCTTGCTGTCGTCGATGTCCAGCTGCGAGACGAAGTTCTCGTAGCCGGAGATCATCACCATGACCAGCAGGCCGCCCACCAGCGACATGTCGATCAGCGACAGGATCACCAGGATCAGGTCGGCTTCGCTCAGGGCAAAGACGTTGGGCAGGACGTGGATGACTTCCTGGAAAAACTTCAGCGCCAAGGCCAACAGGCCGAGGGACAGGCCGAAGTAGATGGGGGCGAGCAGCCAGCGCGAGGCATACATCGCGTTTTCGAGAATACGTTCCATGGAGGGTTGGGACTCGTCAGGTGACTAAAAAAGCGACGCCGAGTATAGCCAGCCACCTGTTACAGCAAAAGCCCGGCCTGAAGGGGGCTGCCGTGCAGCGCAACCGCCGACAAGCCGGCTACCTCAGGTACACCACTGCCTTGGTAAGCAGTGAGGCCCCAGTGCGAGCCGGCTTGCCGGCGATTGGGCCAGAAGAGGCGCTCAGGTTTCAGGATGGAACTGGTAATCCCCCAGGTTGCGACAACGTTCACCGTTGATCCGGCGCAACTGCGCCTGCAGGTGCAGGCACCAGATCTGCGGATCCTCGGCCACCTGGTACCCATGCAGGGTCAGGCTGTCGACAATGGCGTTGAGCACCGACTCGGCCACCAACGGCCCATGGAACGGCCCTTGGGCCTTGATGGCTGAGGGTTGTTCACCGGCCATGCCGGCAGCGAACAGCAAGGTCCACATGCCGTTATCACCGGCCAGCGGGCGAATGCTGCATTCGATACGCGTCACCAGGCCCAGGCACTGGCGAGTGAGGCAGAGGTTGCGCATGGCCGCGTCCCCCTCCAATAAGCCGTATTCAGCTCGAAACGTTCGGGCTGTTTCCATCCTGAACCCTGATACCGTCCTAAGTTCCAGCATAGAATAGCGGCGCAAAAAGATGGAAAACCGGCGCTGAACGGTAGCACATGGCCGCTAGCGCCGATTTATTGACTCAGGCTGGCTTGGCCTGGGCAATCACCTCTTCCAGGCGTTCCTTTTCCGCCTTCTCGATGTCTTCCTCGCTGATCATCTCGGCGATCTCGCGCAAGCGCTCGACCACCCGGGCGTTGACGCTGCCTTCGGTGAACTGGCCCTGCTCGTCCTGCTCCCCGGCGTCCTCACCCACCAGCAGGCTCAGCGCCTCGTCAGCCTGGCTGACCGCATAGACGTGGAACACGCCGTTCTCGACCGCCTGCAGCACACGCTCATCGAGCATCAGTGTGGCCACGTTGGCGCGCGGGATGATCACACCCTGCTCGCCCGTCAGGCCACGGGCCTCACACAGGCGGAAGAAGCCTTCGATCTTCTCGTTGACCCCACCCACCGCCTGCACTTCACCAAACTGGTTGATCGAGCCGGTGATCGCGAAGCACTGTTTGAGCGGGGTGCGCGACAATGCCGAGATCAGCGTGCACGCCTCACCCAGCGAGGCACTGTCACCGTCCACATAGCCGTAGGACTGCTCCAGGGCGATGCTCGCGGAAATCGCCAAGGGGAATTCCTGGGCATAGCGGCTGCCCAGGTAACCGGTGAGGATCATCACCCCCTTGGAGTGGATCGGCTGGCCCAGGTTGACCTCGCGCTCGATGTCGACGATGCCGCTGCCGCCCGGGTAGACGGTGGCGGAAATGCGCGCCGGCATGCCGAACGCCGAGTCGCCGACCTCCAGCACGGTCAGGCCGTTGCACTTGCCGATAGCCGCGCCTTCGGTGTCGATCAGAATGATGCCGGCGAGCATGTCGTCGAGCACGCGCTGCGAAACGCGCCCGGTGCGGGTGGCCTTGGCCTTGAGCGCACGCTCGATATGCCCGGCGTCAGTCATCTCGTCACTGGCCAGCTGGCGGATGAAATCGGCCTCGCTGACCAGCTGGAACAGGTCACCGATACGCGCCGACAGGCGCGACTGGTTTTCCGCCAGGCGCGCACTGTAGGTGGCCAGGCGCGCCACCGCATCGCTGGTCAGCGGCGCCATGCCCTCCTCGTTGGTGCGGGTGCGCAACAGCTGGGCGAACTGCTCGAGGTTCTCGTCGACCATCGGCATGTCTTCGTCGAAATCCACCAGCACCCGGAACATCTCCTGGAAGTCCGGGTCGTGGTCCTGCAACGCGTAGTACAGCTGACGCGAGCCGATGATCACCAGCTTGACGTTGAGCGGGATCATCTGCGGCGTCAGGCTGACGCTGGCGACACGGCCCAGCTCACCGATCGGCGACTCCATCTTCAACTTGCGCGACTGCAGGGCGCGCTTGAGCGCATCCCAGACGAACGGCTCGCCGAGCATCTTCTCCGCTTCAAGGATCAGGAAGCCACCGTTGGCACGGTGCAGCGCGCCTGGGCGCAGTTGGCGGTAGGAGGTGTACAGCGCCCCTTGGTCGGTGCTGTATTCGATCCGCCCGAACAGGTTGTCGTAAGTTGGGTGCGGTTCGAACACCACAGGGGCGCCACCGACGGCGTGGTGGCCGACCACCAGGCTTGGGGCGTATTGCTCTTCGAGCAGCTTGCGCGCCACGGCGTCGGTCTTGCTGTCATCGACCAGTTGCTCGACCACGGTACGCAGCAGGTTCAACTGCACCGATTGCAGGTAGGCGCACACCGCGGCGTTCTCGGCGTACTTTTCCGACAGCGGCGCCAGCAATGGCTGCAGGGCCAGGGTAATGGTTTCTTCGTTGAGCTGGCGCAGGTGGTTGTTCGACTCGCGCTTCCACTGTGGCAGGCTGGCCAGTTCTTCGTTGAGGCGCTCCTCAAGGAAGGCGATATCCTCGTGGAACTGCTCGCGGACCTCTTCCGGCAGCTGGGCGAATTCGGCTTCGTCCAGGGCCTTGCCGTCGGCCATCGGGGTGAAGGCGACATTGCTGGCGTCGCGGTACAGGGCCACGTCCTTTTCCAGCGAGGCGCGCTCGATGACATCCAGGGCGCGGTCGTAACGCTGGTTGAAGGCGCGGTCGATGGCGCCCTTCTTCTGCTGGTAGGACGGGTGCTCGAACACCGCCGGGAAGGTCGCCAGCAGGTTGTCGATCAGGCCGCCCATGTCGCTGATGAATTCTGCGGCGCTGCCCGACGGCAGCTCCAGTGCCCGTGGCTCGCGGGTGTCATCGAAGTGGTTGACGTAGACCCAGTCGGCCGGGGTCTGCTGGCGCTTGCCCTCGGCCTTGAGGTAGCGCTTGACGAACGAGAAGCGCCCGGTGCCGGGCTCGCCCATCACATACACGTTGTAACCAGGGCGTGGCATGGCCACGCCGAACTGCAGGGCCTCGACAGCACGTTCCTGGCCCAGGACTCCGCGAAACGGCTCCAGATCGTCGGTATTGGCAAAGGCAAACTGCTCGGGGGAAAAACGCCTGGTCAAAGCTTCAGGCGCGAGACGCAGGCGCGCAGCGACGGGATCGGGCATTGGGTTTCCTTACTTCGGCGGGGCAGATACGCAGCATTCTGGCGCTGCCCGCGCGCGCCTTGCAAGGCTCAGCGGGACTTTATGTCGCAGTATCGATTAGCGACCCAAGCAAATTTTTCGCAATCAACGACGCAACCTTTAGATCGTGCCTAAACTCCAAGCTGCGCGGGTGGGTGAAAAGCTTTCCCGACCTGGCAACCGAGTTGCCAGCAACCCTGACCCTTGGTTAAGACAAATAGAGAACAAATGCTATGAAACGGATTCTTCTGGGTACTCTGTTCACCGTAGTCTCACTCAATGCCATGGCCGAAGCGCCAGGCGGCCCGAACTGCGGCTGGGGCAACATGCTGTTCGAAGGCCAGCGCGGCACGCCGGCTCACTTCCTGGCATCCACCACCAACGGTACGTCCGGTAACGCCACCTTCGGCATGACCTCCGGCACCAACGGCTGCTCCACCAAGGCCTCGCTGACCTATGGCGGCAAGTCCTGGTTCGCCATGAATGGCATGATGAACGAACTGTCCGAAGACATGGCCATGGGCCAGGGCGAAGCACTCACCACCTACGCGGTGGTACTGGGTGTGGCGCCGGAAGACCGCGGCTACTTCAACTCGGTCACCCACCAGCACTTCAACCAGATCTTCAGCAGCGCTGACGTGAATGCCGAAACTGTCCACAGCAACACCCTGGCCGTTCTGAAGAACGACCCACGCCTGGCCAAGTACGCTACCGAGGCCTAAGCGCAGCTGCTCCCGCCCCGCTCGGGGCGGGTTTTCGCCTTTTTATCGGCATCGTTAAGAAGTAGTTGCCCGACATGCTCAAACGCCTCGCTTACCTGGCGCTGTGTGCCTGCGCCCCTGTTCATGCCGCGCCTGCGCTGGATGAAGGCCGTCTCCAGCAACTGGCCAATACCCCCTACTGGATTGCCCTGGGCCATTACGAAACCGCCAAGCTCGGCGGCTGGCGCAGCTATGTAGACGACCGCAAATTCTTCCTCGCCGAGGACGGTGCGCACCACCCGGACCAGGAACTGCGGGCTACGGTGCAAGCGCTGTATGCCCCGGCCAGCCTGGGCGACAAGCATGCCCAATGCGTGTTCCCCGCACGCACCCGCTGGCTGACGGAGCAACTGGGCCTGCAAGGTTTGCCGCAGCCGGACTGCCAGGAGTTCAAGGCCTGGTACAAATCGGTCGACCCGCACAGCGCGGCACTGATCTTCCCGGCGGCCTACCTGAACAGCCCGTCATCGATGTTCGGCCATACCCTGCTGCGCATCGACCAGTCCAACACGCGCAGCGACGACACCACGCTGCTGAGTTACGCCATCAACTTCGGCGCCTATATCGAAGGCAGCGACAACAGCATCCTGTACGCCTGGAAGGGCCTGATGGGCGGCTATCCCGGGCTGTTCGCCCTGATGCCCTACCAGGAAAAACTCTCGGAATACCGCAGCCTGGAAAACCGCGACCTGTGGGAGTACCAGCTAGACCTCACCCCGGAAGAAACCGGGCGCATGGTCGAGCATGTGTGGGAACTCAAGCAAGTCCAGTTCGATTATTTCTTCTTCGACGAAAACTGCTCCTACCGCCTGCTGGAACTGCTGCAGGTGGCGCGGCCGAGCCTGGACCTGACCTCGCAGTTCCCGCTGACCGCGATCCCCACCGACACGGTCAAGGCCGTGAAACAGTCGGGCATGGTCGCCAGCGAGACCTACCGGCCCTCGCGTGAACGGGAGTTGTTGGCTCGGGCCGAACCGCTGGACCTCGATGAGAAGCGCCAGGTGCTGGCCGTCAGTGCCGACACTGCGCAGTTGCAGAGCCCGGCATTCACCGCCCTGCCCCGCGAGCGCCAGGCCTTGGTGCAGGATGCCGCCTACCGCCTGGAACGTTACCGAGCCAACGGCCAGGAGCGCGACCCCGGCCAGGCACGGCGCAGCTTCGAGCTGTTGCGGGCGATCAACCGCAACCCGCCACCGCCCCTGCAAATTGAACGCCCCGGCCTGCCCGAGGACGGGCACGACTCACGCACCTGGCAGCTAGGCGTCGGCACCCGGGAAGACCGCGCCTATGCCGAATACGGGCTGCGCATGGCGTATCACGACCTGAACGACAATGCCTACGGCTTCCCGCTCGGCGCGCAGATCGAGATCCTGCAGCTCAAAGTGCGCCAGTACGAAGGCAACGACTGGCAAGTGCAACGCCTGGACTTGGCCACCATTCGCTCGCTGACCCCTCGCAACGAACTGCTCAAGCCTTGGTCGTGGCAGGTCGCCGGTGGCCTGGAGCGGGTGCCGGGCAAGCATGACGACGAAGTGCTGGTGAGCCATGTCAACGGCGGTGCCGGCGGCACCTGGCAGTTGGCCGATGGGCTGCTGGGCTTTGCCTTGGGCACGGTGCGGGTCGAGCACCATAACGACTTCGCCCAGTTCATCGCCCCGGCGGCGGGGTTCAATGGCGGGCTGCTGTGGCGCAACGGGCTGGGCAACATGACACTGGAAGCCAAAGGCGATTACTTCACCAATGGCGAAGTGCGGCGCAGTGTGAGCCTGAACCAGCAGTGGGAGATCAGCCAGAACCTGGGGCTGAGGCTGAGTGCCTCACGGGAGTTCAGCCACCTGGCTACTGCCCAGAATGAGGTGATGCTGGAGCTGAAGTGGTATCACTACTGACGCGCCCTGCTCTTCGTAGGAGGGGCCTTGTGTCGCGAAAGGGGCGCGCAGCGGCCCCAAGGCCTATGGCGTGGCAAGTAATGCCGGGGCCGCTGCGCAGCCCTTTCGCGACACAAGGCCGCTCCTACGACGGCCGCATCAAGGCCGGCGAGTGTGAACCCACCGGCTCTTTCACGCTGTTTTGAGCAAAAGGAGGTCCCTATGAGCCGCGCATTCGTCAACGAGGACCAAGCCGCCGCCCAGGCCGACCAGCCGGTGGAGCGGCACGTCAGCGACCAGCCCAACTACGTCACCACCAATGGCCTGCGCCAGCTGCAGCAGCGCGTGGCCGAACTCAATGCCTTGCGTGCCGAGCTGCAGGCCCTGGGCGAACAGGGCGACAAGCAACGCCTGGCCGATGCCGAGCGTGACTTGCGTTATTTCAGCGCCAGGGTGCAGAGCGCGCAGGTGGTGCCAGCTGCCACCTCGACCAGCAAGGTGCAGATTGGCAGCCGGGTGCGGTTTGCCGATGAGCAGGGGCAGGAACAGACCGTGCAACTGGTTGGGGAGGATGAAGCCGATGCCAGCCGGGGGCTGATCAATTGGGGGTCGCCATTGGGGCGGGCATTGCTGGGCGCAGGGCCTGGGGATGAAGTGATTTGGCGGCGGCCGGCGGGGGACCAGGTGATCGAGGTGATGGATATCGTGGGTGAGGCCTGAAACAAAGGGGCCGCTGCGCGGCCCCAATCTTTCGAATCAGACCACGCCCTGGGCCAGCATGGCGTCCGCGACTTTGACGAAGCCGGCGATATTGGCGCCTTTCACGTAGTTGATCTTGCCATCGGCCTCTTCACCGTAGTGCACGCAAGCATGGTGGATCGACTGCATGATGTGGTGCAGCTTGCTGTCCACTTCACCGGCGGTCCACAGCAGGCGCATGGCGTTCTGTGACATCTCCAGGCCCGAAACGGCCACGCCGCCGGCGTTGGATGCCTTGCCCGGTGCGTACAGGATGCCAGCCTCCAGGAAGATATCCACAGCCTCCAGCGTGGTCGGCATGTTGGCGCCTTCCGCTACGCAGATGCAGCCGTTGCGCAGCAGGGTGCGGGCGTCTTCGCTGCCCAGTTCGTTCTGGGTGGCACACGGCAGGGCGATGTCGCACGGCAGGCTCCATGGCGTCTGCCCCTTGCGGAACTCCAGGCCGAACTGATCGGCCAGTTCGCTGATGCGGCCACGCTTGACGTTCTTCAGCGCCATCACGGCGTCCCACTGGGCGTCGGTCAGGCCGGCTTCGGCGTACAGAGTGCCTTCGGAGTCGGACAGCGAGATCACCTTGCCGCCCAGGTCCATGACCTTGCGTGCAGCATACTGGGCAACGTTGCCGGAACCGGAAATTGCTACGCGACGACCGTCGATGCGCAGGCCCTGACGCTTGAGCATTTCTTCGGCGAAGTACACACAGCCGTAGCCGGTGGCTTCAGGGCGGATCAGGCTGCCGCCGTAGGTCATGCCCTTGCCGGTCAGCACCGACGTGAACTGGTTGGCCAGGCGCTTGTATTGGCCGAACATGAAGCCGATCTCGCGGGCGCCCACCCCGATATCACCGGCAGGCACGTCCAGGTCGGCGCCGATGTGGCGGTACAGCTCGCTCATGAAGGCCTGGCAGAAGCGCATCACTTCGGCGTCGCTCTTGCCCTTGGGGTCGAAGTCCGAGCCGCCCTTGCCGCCGCCCATGGGCAACGAGGTGAGGGAGTTCTTGAATACCTGCTCGAAGGCCAGGAACTTGAGCACACCCAGGTTTACCGAGGGGTGGAAACGCAGGCCGCCCTTGTAGGGGCCGATGGCGCTGCTCATCTGGATGCGGTAGCCGCGGTTGACCCGAACCTTGCCCTGGTCATCGACCCACGACACGCGGAACAGCACCGCGCGCTCGGGTTCGACCATGCGCTCGAGGATGCCGGCCTGCAGGTAGTGTGGGTTGGCTTCAAGGAACGGCCAAAGGCTGCGCAGCACTTCTTCCACCGCCTGGTGGAATTCGGGCTGGGCCGGGTCGCGCTGCTTCAGGCGCTCGAGGAAATGGTCGACAGATTCGATCATGGGTAGACATCTCACCAAGAGGGATTGGACTTATTGGTTTTTTCTGGAATGTACCAAGAAGCAATCGCACTGGAACAGGGCGGAATGTCGTTTTTATGAAATTATTTGGTGCGTTTTATATAAGTGTATACAAAACAAGGTGCCTTCCGATGGCCGATCAGCCCGCCTGGGGGGACAGGCCACTTCATGCCAGGCACAAAAATGGGGCCCCTGAGGGCCCCATTCTTGTGCATCGGAAACCGGCTTACTGGGCCAGCTTCTTGTGCCGTACCCGGTGCGGCTGGGCAGCGGCGTCGCCCAGGCGCTTCTTGCGGTCGGCTTCGTACTCGGTGTAGTTACCTTCGAAGAACACCACGTTCGAGTCGTCTTCGTACGCCAGGATGTGGGTAGCCACACGGTCCAGGAACCAACGGTCGTGGGAAATCACGATCGCGGCGCCCGGGAAGTCCAGCAGGGCTTCCTCCAGCGAACGCAGGGTTTCGACGTCCAGGTCGTTGGACGGTTCGTCGAGCAGCAGCACGTTGCCGCCCTCTTTCAGGGTCAGGGCCAGGTGCAGACGGCCACGTTCACCACCGGAGAGGTCCTTGACGAACTTCTGCTGGTCGCCGCCCTTGAAGTTGAACCGGCCAACGTAGGTGCGCGACGGGATCTCGTAGTTGCCGATGCGGATCATGTCGGAGCCATCGGAGATCTGCTGGAACACGGTCTTGGCACCGTCCAGGTCCTCGCGGCTCTGGTCCACACAGGCCAGTTGCACGGTTTCGCCGATCTCGATGCTGCCCGAGTCCGGCTGTTCCTTGCCCATCAGCATGCGGAACAGGGTCGACTTACCGGCACCGTTACCACCGATCACGCCGACGATGGCACCTTTAGGCATGGCGAACGACAGGTTGTCGATCAGCACCCGGTCGCCATAGCCTTTGGAGACGTTCTTGAACTCGATGACCTTGTCGCCCAGGCGCGGGCCAGCCGGGATGTAGATCTCGTTGGTTTCGCTGCGCTTCTGGAATTCCTGCGACTGCATCTCTTCAAAGCGCTGCAGACGGGCCTTGGATTTGGACTGGCGGGCCTTGGCGCCTTTGCGCACCCACTCCAGTTCCTCTTTCATGGCCTTCTCGTGGGCGCTCTGCTGCTTGGATTCCTGCGCCAGACGGTCCGACTTGGCCTCCAGCCAGCCCGAGTAGTTGCCTTCGTATGGGATGCCGGCGCCGCGGTCCAGCTCAAGGATCCAGCCTGCGACGTTATCGAGGAAGTAACGGTCGTGGGTAATCGCTACCACGGTGCCCGGGAAGTCGTGCAGGAAGCGCTCCAGCCAGGCCACCGAGTCGGCGTCCAGGTGGTTGGTGGGTTCGTCGAGCAGCAGCATGTCGGGTGCCGACAGCAGCAGACGGCACAGGGCCACACGGCGCTTCTCACCACCGGACAGGTGTTCGATGCGGGCATCCCAGGCCGGCAGGCGCAGGGCGTCGGCGGCGACGTCGAGCTGGCGCTCGAGGTTGTGGCCGTCGGCAGCCTGCAGGATGGATTCGAGCTTGGCCTGCTCGGCGGCCAGCTTGTCGAAGTCGGCGTCGGGTTCGGCGTAGGCAGCGTAGACCTCGTCCAGGCGGGCCTGGGCGTCCTTGATCACGCTGACCGCTTCTTCGACCACTTCGCGTACGGTCTTGCTCGGGTCCAGCTGCGGCTCCTGGGGCAGGTAGCCGACGTTGATGTCGGGCATCGGACGGGCTTCGCCGTCGAATTCCTTGTCGACGCCCGCCATGATCCGCAGCAGGGTCGATTTACCCGCGCCGTTCAGGCCGAGTACGCCGATCTTGGCGCCCGGGAAGAACGACAGGGAAATGTTCTTGAGAATTTCCCGCTTCGGCGGCACGACCTTGCTCAGCCGATGCATGGTGTAGACGTATTGAGCCAAAACCAAGCCCTCTAATCAGATAGGTAAAGACATCGACGATCGCCCCGGCCAGGTGGCCAGGCGGATGTGTTTACGGGGTGTCATTGAACAAAGTCGACCATTCTACGCCAACGCGCCGCGTTGCACAGGGTGGTCGGATGGTGGGGTCAACAGGGCCGCTGTGCGGCCCATTGGCGGCGGTGAGGCCGGTGCTGGCCCCACACAGATCAGACGTGACGCTGCTTTGCCTTGCCCCGCGGCAACCGGCAACGGTCGCCCTGCCCGGCCAGGCGCGCGGCCCAGGCAGATTTCACGCTGAAACCACCCTGGCGGGCAGGCTGCTCGGCAGCCTTGGCCGGCTTGGCGGCAGGTTTGTTCACGGCCTTGCTGGCCGGTTTCACTGCAGCCTCAGCCCCAGCTTCGACCGGGGCTACTGCCGCCTTGGCGGTCTTGCGCAGCTCGGCCAGCGACGGCGCCTTGGCTTTCGAGGCCGAGGCCTCAGGTTTGACCAGCGAACGCTGGCACGACTTGCAGGATACATCCTCGGTCACGGCAGTGCTGACAAGGGTCTGACTGCTGCGCCCACAGGCGGAATCGAGGCCATTGGTGGAAAAGTGAGTAACCAAAACCGAACATCTCCGATGCGTTGTCATTGAAGCGGGCGGCATTCTCGCACAGCAAGCAAGGCATTGCCGAACGGGCAGGTTTCATCGCGACCATCGGCACCCGATAGCAGGGCTGGCACTTTGCCATAATGACAGGCATGCTAGCCCGTTTCGGGTATACGGCCTTATAGTGCGCAACCGCGGTGCGGTCGCCCAGGCACCGGCATACACCGTGCATATCAATCCCTGCCGTCGCCAGCCCAATAGCAGGACCAAGGTTTGACCAATCTCAATCATCCGTCCTCGCCGCGCACTGTCACGCCGGCCCCAGCCGCTCCGGTGCGCGGCTCGGTCAAAGGTGCGCTGGCCCTGCTGGCTTTGCTGCTGCTGGGTTTGCTGCTTTGGCAACTGTTCTCGCAGTTCCGCCACACCCAGGCCGAGCAGCGCCAGCAGCACCTGGACGCAAGCGTCGAACTGGCAGACCACTTGGGCCTGAACATGGCGCTCAAGGCCCAGCAGGCGCTGAATGTGGTGCAGCCGTATGTCAAAGCGCCTTCGCCTGCCGCCTTGCCCAGCCTGCTCGACACGCTGCGCGAGCGCCTGCCAAACCTGCGCGACCTGGCCTGGCTGGACCACAGTGGGCGGCTACAGAGCGACAGCCTGGCCGGCAGCCCCGACCGCCCGCTGATTGACGAGCTGTTCGGCTTGAACCAGGGCCGGCCTTACTTCTTCGCCAACTCGGCGGACAACCGCACCGTCTACCTGCTGTTGCGCCAGGCCACCGAGCAGGGTCGCGGCTACTGGCTGCTGCGCCTGTCCAACGATTTTTACCGCACCCTGACCCAGCACCTGGACGGCCCCGGGCACCCCCTGTGGCTGCTGGAGAACAGCCGCAGCGGCGAGGTGCTGGAACGCCACGCCCCAGCGCAGACCAGCGACCAGCCGCTGCAAAGCGTGATGCTGGTCTTCATCGACAACAGTGTCTGGCAGCTGCGGGGCCTGTTCGATGCCGGCCTTGCCCAGCAGAAACTGTTGCCGGCACTGCTGGGCAAGTGCCTGCTGGCGCTGTTCTGTGCGCTGCTGCCGGTACTGGCGCTGATCAACATGCGCCGCCGCCAGCGCGCCCTGCAGGAGGACCGCCGGCGCTACCAGGAAATCTTCGAGGGCACCGGCGTAGCCCTGTGCGTGCTCGACCTCTCCAGCCTGCCCGGCCAGCTTGACCGCTACCACCTGCGCAACCTCGCCGCGCTCAAGCAGAGCCTGGCACTCGACTCCAGCCTGCGCCGCTCGCTGCTGCTGGAACTGAAGATCACCGAAATCAACCAAGTGGCGCGCCAGCTGCTCAACGTCGACTGCCACGCAGGGGCCTGGCAACGGCTGATCGACGGCAGCGGCGACGGCCGTGACAGCGTCGGCATGCAACTGATCGATGCGCTGATCGAGCAGCGCCCGCTGCTGGAACTGGAAGTGCGCCTGCCCGCCCCCCTGGGCGGTGAGCTGCACCTGTGGCTGATGGCGCGGCTGCCGGAACAGCGCCGCGACTACCAGGCGGTGATCCTGAGCATCAGCGACATCACCAGCCGCAAGCAGGTGGAGCTGTCGCTGCTGGAGCGCGAAAGCTTCTGGTCGGACGTGGTGCGTACCGTGCCCGACCAGTTGTACGTGCAGGACGTGCTCAGCCAGCGGATGATCTTCAGCAACCGCCACCTCGGCCAGACCCTGGGCTACGACCGCACCGAGCTTGCGCAGATGGGCGACCGCTTCTGGGAGCTGCTGCTGCACCCCGAGGATGCGGCGCACTACCAGGCCCTGCGCCAGCAGCAACGCGCCAACGGCCACGGCCAGTCACTGCATTGCCAGCTGCGCTTCCGCCACCGCGACGGCGGCTGGCGCTGCTACGACATCCGTGAGCAAGTGCTGACCCGCGACAGCGATGGCCAGGTTACCCGCATCATCGGTGTGGGCAAGGACGTCACCGTGCAAATCGAGGCCAGCCAGTCGCTACGCGACAGCGAGCAGCGCTACCGCATGCTCGCCGAAAGCATCAGCGACGTGATCTTCTCCACCGACAGCAAGCTGCAGCTCAACTACGTCAGCCCCTCGGTGCAGGCAGTGCTGGGCTACAACACCGACTGGATCTTCGAAAACGGCTGGCAGTCGATTGTCGCCAACCCGTCCCAGCTCACCGGCATCTACAGCCTGATGGAACGGGTCAGCAAGGCCATGGGCGACCGGGAACAGCTGGCACAACTGCGCCAGCACCTGCCCAACCAGCTGTTTTTGTTCGACTGCCTGCGCGCCGATGGCCGCAAGATCCCTATCGAGCTGCGCCTGGTGCTGGTGTGGGACGACCGCGAGCGCTTCGAGGGTGTGCTGGGCGTGGGCCGCGACATCAGCCAGCAACGCCGTGCGGAAAAAGACCTGCGCATGGCCGCCACGGTCTTCGAACACTCAACCTCGGCCATCCTCATCACCGACCCGGCCGGCTACATCGTGCAGGCCAACGAAGCGTTCAGCCGGGTCAGCGGGTATTCGGTCAGCGATGTGCTCGACCAGCTGCCAAGCATGCTGACTGTGGACGACCAGCAGGAGGGCCACCTGCGCTACGTACTCAAACAGCTGCACCTGCGCGGCAGCTGGGAAGGCGAAGTGTGGCTCAAGCGCCGCAGTGGCGAGCACTACCCAGCCTGGGTCGGTATAACCGCGGTGCTCGATGACGAGGGCGACCTGGCCAGCTACGTGTGTTTCTTCACGGACATCAGTGAGCGCAAGGCCAGCGAACAGCGCATTCATCGCCTGGCCTATTACGATGCCCTGACCCACCTGCCCAACCGCACGCTGTTCCAGGACCGCCTGCACACCGCCCTGCAACAAGCTGAGCGGCAGAAGTCGTGGGTGGTACTGATGTTCCTCGACCTGGACCGTTTCAAGCCGATCAACGACTCCCTGGGCCACGCCGCGGGCGATCGCATGCTCAAGGACATGGCCCTGCGCCTGCTGGCCTGTGTCGACGATGACGACACCGTGGCGCGCATGGGCGGTGATGAGTTCACCCTGCTGCTGCAATCGCGCGCCACCCGCGAAATGGCGCTCAACCGCGCCATCCATGTGGCCGAGAACATCCTCGCCAGCCTGGTGCGGCCATTCGTGCTCGAAGGCCGCGAGTTCTTCGTTACCGCCAGTATCGGCATCGCCCTCAGCCCGCAGGACGGCGGCGAACTGAGCCAACTGATGAAGAACGCCGACACCGCCATGTACCACGCCAAGGAGCGCGGCAAGAACAACTTCCAGTTCTACCAGGCCGAGATGAACGCCAGCGCCCTGGAGCGCCTGGAGCTGGAAAGCGACCTGCGCCATGCCCTGGAGCAGAACGAATTCATCCTCTACTACCAGCCGCAGTTCAGCGGCGACGGCAAGCGCCTGACCGGTGCCGAGGCGCTGCTGCGCTGGCGCCACCCCACGCGCGGCCTGGTGCCGCCGGGCGACTTCATCCCGGTGATCGAGGAGTTGGGGCTGGTGGTGGATGTCGGCGACTGGGTGCTGCGCGAGGCCAGCCGCCAGCTCAAGGCCTGGCACAAGGCCAAGGTGCGCGTGCCGAAGGTGTCAGTGAACATCTCGGCCCGGCAGTTCTCCGACGGCCAGCTGGGCAAGCGCATCGCTACCGTGCTCGAAGAAACCGGCCTGCCGCCTGCGTGCCTGGAGCTGGAGCTGACCGAAAGCATCCTGATGCGCGATGTGAACGAAGCGATGCAGATACTCGACAGCCTGAAGGTGCTGGGCCTGAGCATTGCGGTGGACGACTTCGGCACCGGCTACTCGTCGCTCAACTACCTCAAGCAGTTCCCCATCGACGTGCTGAAGATCGACCGCACCTTCGTCGACGGCCTGCCCGAGGGCGAGCAGGACGCGCAGATTGCCCGGGCGATCATCGCCATGGCGCACAGCCTGAACCTGGCGGTGATCGCCGAGGGCGTCGAAACCCACGAGCAGCTGGAGTTCCTGCGTGAGCATGGCTGTGATGAGGTGCAAGGCTACCTGTTCGGGCGGCCGATGCCGGCCAGCCAGTTCGAGGCGCAGTTCAGCAACGAGACGCTGTTCATGTTCCAGTGATCCGGTGCCCGCTGGCGCGGCCCTGGCCTGCTGAAAGCGGACTTCAAAGTCAACTCCCGCCCCCATCCAGCCCAGGCAGGGCGCGGGATGCAACATGAAAGCCATTGGTCCGCGACTTGATGCCACTTCATATGCCAGGCGCGAATCAATCGGTTAGAATGCCCCCCCAATTCAGCCCGATCCTTGAGGACCGTTATGTTCAGCCGTGATTTGACCATTGCCAAGTACGACGCCGAGCTCTTCGAAGCCATGCAGCAAGAAGCTCTGCGCCAGGAAGAGCATATCGAGCTGATCGCTTCGGAAAACTACACCAGCCCAGCCGTCATGGAAGCCCAGGGTTCGGTCCTGACCAACAAGTACGCCGAAGGCTACCCGGGCAAGCGTTACTACGGTGGTTGCGAGTACGTCGACGTGGTCGAGCAACTGGCCATCGACCGCGCCAAGGAGCTGTTCGGCGCCGACTACGCCAACGTTCAGCCGCACGCCGGCTCCCAGGCCAACGCCGCTGTCTACCTGGCCCTGCTGTCGGCCGGTGACACCATCCTGGGCATGAGCCTGGCCCACGGTGGCCACCTGACCCACGGTGCTTCGGTAAGCTCCTCGGGCAAGCTGTACAACGCCATCCAGTACGGCATCGATGCCAACGGCCTGATCGACTACGACGAAGTCGAGCGCCTGGCCGTCGAGCACAAGCCGAAAATGATCGTTGCCGGCTTCTCGGCCTACTCGCAGGTCCTGGACTTCCCGCGCTTCCGCGCCATCGCCGACAAAGTAGGTGCCTACCTGTTCGTCGACATGGCCCACGTTGCCGGCCTGGTTGCCGCTGGCGTGTACCCGAACCCGGTGCCGTTCGCCGACGTGGTCACCACCACCACCCACAAGACCCTGCGCGGCCCGCGTGGCGGCCTGATCCTGGCCCGTGCCAACGCCGACATCGAGAAGAAGCTGAACTCCGCCGTCTTCCCGGGCGCCCAGGGCGGCCCGCTGGAGCACGTCATCGCGGCCAAGGCCATCTGCTTCAAGGAAGCCCTGCAGCCTGAGTTCAAGGCTTACCAGCAGCAGGTGGTGAAGAACGCCCAGGCCATGGCCAGCGTGTTCATCGAGCGTGGTTTCGACGTCGTTTCCGGCGGCACCCAGAACCACCTGTTCCTGCTGTCGCTGATCAAGCAGGAAATCTCCGGTAAGGATGCTGACGCCGCCCTGGGCAAAGCCTTCATCACCGTCAACAAGAACTCGGTACCTAACGACCCACGTTCGCCGTTCGTGACCTCGGGCCTGCGTTTCGGCACCCCGGCCGTCACCACCCGCGGCTTCAAAGAAGCCGAGTGTAAAGAACTGGCCGGCTGGATCTGCGACATCCTCGCCGACCTGAACAACGACGCCGTCATCGACGCCGTACGTGAAAAGGTCAAGGCCATCTGCAAGAAGCTGCCGGTGTACGGCAACTGATTGGCGATAGCCTGATGTGAAAAGCCCGGCCCTTGTGCCGGGCTTTTTCATGCCTGCGGGCAAGCCTTGCCATTGCAAGCCGCAACAAGCGGGCGACCACAATTGCGGCGCAGCGTATTACCCTGTGCACCCTCACGCCCACCGCGAACGCCAGGACGCCGCCTTGACCAGAGAGCAACTCGAAACCCATCAGATTGCGTTGTATTTCGCCGCCGTGCTCGCCGCCGCGGCCTTCGGCCTGCTGGCCACCGACGCCGCGCGCCACCTGGAAGCACTGGTCACCCCGGCAATCGCCGTGCTGATGTACGCGATGTTCCTGCAAATCCCCTTCCTCGACCTGCGCCAAGGCCTGGGCAACCGCCGCTTCATGGCCGCGCTGCTGCTGGCCAACTTCATCTTCGTCCCGTTACTGGTGTGGGCCGCCACCCGAGGCTTGGTCGAGCACCCGGCCATCCTCATCGGCGCCCTGCTGGTGCTGCTGACGCCCTGCATCGACTACGTGGTGGTGTTCACCCACATCGGCAAAGGCGACTCGCGCCTCACCCTCGCCGCCACCCCCGTGCTGTTGCTGGTGCAACTGGTGCTGTTGCCGGTGTACCTGGCGGTGATGCTGGGTGACAGCAGCGAAGTGGCGATTTCCATCACGCCATTCGTGGAGGCGTTCGTGCTGCTGATTGTGCTGCCGCTGATCCTGGCGGTGCTCACCTCGGCCGGAGCACGCCGGTCACGTAGCGTTTCTGTGTGGAATCAGGCCTGGGCGTGGATGCCGGTGCCGGCGATGGCACTGGTGCTCGTGGCAGTGATCGGCTCGCAGATTGCCGTGGTAGTGCGCGATTTCGACCGCCTGCTGCCGGTGATCCCGGTGTACATCGGCTTCATGCTGCTGGCGCCGGTGCTCGGGTTTGCCTCGGCGCGGCTGTTCCAGTTGCCGGTGGAAGAAGTACGCTCGGCGACCTTCAGCGCCGCGACACGCAACTCCCTGGTGGTGTTGCCCCTGGCGCTGGCGCTGCCGGAGGACATACGTGGGCTGGCGGCCGCGGCGGTGATCACCCAGACGATGGTGGAGTTGGTCAGTGAGTTGATTTACGTGCGAGTGGTACCAGCACTAATTCGAGCCTGATACCCGCCCCCCCCTGTAGGAGCGGCCTTGTGTCGCGAAAGGGCTGCAAAGCAGCCCCAAAATCCCACAGGCAAATTACTGAACTGCTAACCGCCCTGGTTAACGGTTCAGTAACTTGCCGTTTATACAACCTACCTCACCGACTTCCCTCCCCCGCCTCGCCAGCTTCGCCCTGCAAAAGGCTCGTTTTCGCACACTGCTCACTGGCCAACTGGCTGATGATCCGTATTGCTTGGTGGATACCTGCGGTGTTCCGGAAGCTCAAGTGAGGGTTGTGTTCACACTCGAGCATCTCGTCATGCTGCACCAAGGCTTCGCCGAGCAGTTCGAGGGTCCAGGCGTAGCTCTGGATTGTGGACAAGCGTTCCTGGTCAGTCATGGGGCACCTGCTTGGGTGCGCTGTGCGGACGTGATGGGTCGTAGATGGGGTAGAAACGGTGGGGTTCGGGAGCCGGCGAAGGGCGACGGCGGCGGAGAACGAATGCGAGGATCAGTAACGGATTTCGGGTGGTCATGCATGAGTTCCTTTCGTTGTGGAACTGCCACCGCTCGCGGCCAAGCAAGTTAAGGTGGCAGCAGTACGCGGGTTGGCCGACCGGGACGAAAGGAGCCCGGCACACCCGAAGGTGTCCCGCGCACCACCGCCAAAACACGACATCGCGGGCACAAAAAAAGCGCCTGCGATGAAGACTGAGCGCTGATGCGCCTTTCGAATCCGACCGGCCAAGGTCGCATCACCGATGCTTCGGCGACTGAGGCAATTTATCCCCATGCCACCGCTTTCGCAAGTGCCTTCGGCCAGCAGTACGTCAGGCTGCCCCGCTTATAGCTACGCAAACGTGACCCGATTTGCATCCCACATCAATCTTACTTTTCCTGACTGCTTTTCCGTGCCCGTGGCGATGCCGGCCTCGACACTGCCTTCTTCGCTTTGGCTGCCGCAGGGCTTTACCCTCGCTTGGGTCCGGCCACCACGTAGGAGCTGGCCAGCGGCACGGCCACAGCGATTGGCGCACCAGCCTTCAACTGGCCGACATTGTTGCCGACGACCGTTGCGATGGGCTTGTCTTTGGCAGTCATCACCATACGCAGGTAGGGCGCGATTTTCTCGGCCTTGGTGGTGGGCAGCAGCACGCCCTGGGAAGAAGCGAACAACGTGTCATCGAAGCAGCCACGCAGGCGCTTGAGGCAATAACTCACGGTAGGCTGGCTGACGCTCATCAACTCGGCGGTGCGCTTGGCGCTGCGCAACTCGAGCAGGTTGAGAAACACCACGATGTCCTGCAGATCCAACTGCTTGAGGTAGTTGCTGTGCAGCATGAAAATTCCTCCTGAATTTTCCAGTTCATTGGCTGGGCGCCCCTTCGCCAGGCAGACACGCGAGCATCTGCTTCAACAGCTGCGCAAACCCTGCGCGCTGCTTCGCACTCAAAGGGGCCAGTACCAGCTCCTGAATCTCAGTATGTGTAAGCAGAGCCTTCTCAATCAACACCTTACCTGCCGCCGTCAGTGCAACCTGGTAGCTGCGCTTGTCGTGGTCGTCGGCAATACGTTCGACCATGCCGGCGCTTTCCAGCCGGGCCAGCCGGTTGGTCATCGCCCCGGATGTGATCAGCAGCGAGCGGTAAAGCTCGGTTGGCGTCAGGCGGTACGGCGCCCCTGCCCTTCGCAGCGTCGCCAGCACATCGAACTCGCCTTCCTTGAAGCCGTACTGTGCCAGCGCTTCGGCACGCATGCGCTCCAGATGCTTCTGGATGCGCGCCATGCGCCCGAAAATCTCCATGGATGTGACGTCCACCGAGGGCATCGCCTGCGCCCACTGCGCGACGACGAAATCCACATGATCGTTCATAGCTCCCCTTCACCGGGCAATTGATCAACTGTTAACCCGCGCAAACTCCTGAACTCCGACGCCTTTAAACTATCTTAACGTTAAGTTATCTTGCTGACGATACGACTGAAGGATCAGGAGAACACATGGCATTTTTCATACACGGACCGCATCGGCACTACTACTACGACTCAGGCGCTGGCAGCCCGGTGCTGCTGCTGCATGGCCTGGGCAACAGCGGGCGTGCCTGGGCGCCCCAGGCCAGTGCACTGCTCAGCCTGGGCCACCGCGTTATCGTATCCGACCTGCTGGGCCACGGCGCGTCCAGCGAAGCGCCCGAAGGTATCACGGCCCATGCCCAGGCACTGGAAATGCTGGCACTGCTCGACCACCTGGGGCTGGAAAGCACCCACCTGATCGGCCTCTCCCTGGGCGGCATGGTGGCGCTCGAAATGGCCTGCCATGCACCTGAGGCCGTACAGCAACTGGTGGTCGCCGGCACATTCGCCAGCATGAACAGCACGTACCGCCAGGGGCTGCTGAACGACTGGGCCGCAAACCTTGCGCAAGCGGACGGCTGCCTGAAGCGGTTCAAGGCCACATGGCCGGCGTTGGTTGGCGCTGATTATGCCGCCTCGGCCGAAGGCCAATGCCTTTACCAGGCCTGGCACGCCCAGGCCGCTCAACTGTCAGCGCAAAGCCAGATCCACTGGTGCAATGGCATGAAGCGCTACGACCTGAGCAATCAATTGCCAGCAATCCAAGCGGCAACCCTGGTGCTCGCCGCCGAAGGCGACCTCATCAGCCCACGCTCGGAAGCCGAAGACATCACCCAACGTATCGACCATGCCCGCCAGATCACCCTGCCGGGTGACGGCCACGTATTCAACATTCCGTACGCCCAGGCCTTCAACCAGGCGATATGCACCTTCCTGCAGGAGCCACTCCAACATGCGTGATCTGCCAAGCAAAGCGTGCATCGGCCTACTGGCCATGCTGATCGGCTTGAACCTACGCCCCATCATGGCGGCCATCGGCCCCTTGCTCGGCACCCTGCAACAAGACCTGGGCCTGAGCAACGCCCAAGGCGGCCTGCTGACCACCCTGCCAGTGATGATGATGGGGTTGTTCGCGCTGTCCGGCCCCTGGCTGCTGCGCCTGGTAGGTGAAGTGCGAGGTGTGGCGATGGGTATCACGCTGATCGTCATCAGCTGCGCCGCACGGGCCTATATCACGTCCGGCACGGCGCTGATCGCAACAGCCGCGTTGGGCGGGGTCGGCATTGCGGTCATCCAGGCTTTGATGCCCGCGTTCATCAAGCGCAGCCACCCGCAAAGCGCCGGCATGCTGATAGGGCTGTTCACCACCGGCATCATGGGCGGCGCAGCGCTGGCCGCTGCCTTTGCGGCGCCGGGTGCCAGCACCTTCGGCTGGCAACTGACGTTGGGGGTTGCAGCCTTGCCGGCGCTGGTCGGCTTGATCGCCTGGTTGCTTGCCGCCGGCAGCGACCCCGGTAGCCACAGCGATGCCACCTTGCCGTACCGCAGCGGGCGAGCCTGGTTGCTGTTGTTGTTCTTCGGCATTGGCACGGGTGCCTACACCCTGGTACTGGCCTGGTTGCCGCCGTTCTATGTTGAATTGGGCTGGACGGCCACCCAGGCGGGTTACCTGCTTGGCGCCCTCACCGTCACCGAGGTCATCGCCGGCCTACTGGTTTCAGCCCTCATTCACCGCTACCCAGACCGCAGACAGCCGCTGACCGTGGTGATACTGCTGTTGCTTGCCGGCCTGGCCTGCCTGATGCTCGCCCCCGTGCAGCTCGCGGTGGTGGCCACCCTGTGCCTGGGGCTTGGCATAGGCGCATTGTTCCCGCTGTCGCTCATCGTCACCCTCGACCACACCCACTCGCCAACCGAAGCCGGCGCCTTGCTGGCGTTCGTGCAGGGCGGTGGCTACCTGATCGCAGCGACCATGCCACTGATTGCCGGCATCGTCCGTGACCAGCTCAGTTCGTTGCACTGGGCCTGGGGGATAATGGCCATCGGTGCGGTGTTGTTGCTGGGGTTGAGCACGCTTTTGCGACCGAAGGCCGTGCAGTTGCCAGGTGCGGCGCACGAAGCGTGAGCGGGTGAGGTTTTAATCGAAGGGCACGCTGTGTGGGCGGGCCTCCGGTCAGAACCGGAGGCCGCGTTCGCGGTTCAAGGCAGGGACGGTTTACAGGCTAAAACGCGTGATCAGGTGGTACCTGAACGTGCCCTGTAACCGGATGTGCCCCTCCTTAGCAGGCTTCGTCCTTCAACAGGCTCACTTTCGCGCACTGCTCGCTGGCCAGCTGGCTGATGATCCGTATTGCTTGGTGGATACCTGCGGTGTTCCGGAAGCTCAAGTGAGGGTTGTGTTCACACTCGAGCATCTCGTCATGCTGCACCAGGGCTTCGCCGAGCAGTTCGAGGGTCCAGGCGTAGCTCTGGATTGTGGACAAGCGTTCTTGGTCAGTCATGGGGCACCTGCTTGGGTGCGCTGTGCGGACGTGATGGGTCGTAGATGGGGTAGAACCGGTGGGGTTCGGGAGCCGGCGAAGGGCGACGGCGGCGGAGAACGAATGCGAGGATCCTGGATAGACTTACGGTGAGCATGCATGAGGTCCTTTTCGTTTGGAGCACCACGCTGACCGTCGCCAAACGATTAGGGTGGCAGCTGTACGCAGGTTGGCGAACCGAGGAAAAGGAACCCGGCAGACCCGAGGGTCTCCCACGCACAGCCGCCATTACACGAGACAGCGGACGCAAAAAAAGCGCCTGCAATCGTGATCGGGGCGCCGTTGCGCCTTTTCATACGGGTCGCCAAACCCGGTCGCACAATTGGTTGCGACCCGATGAATTTATCCCTCCAGGCCAGCTTCCGCAAGGTTCAGTGTGGTCCGAAAGTGCATCATGAGCCGTAGGAGTTGTCACGACAGCACGCCATAGCGCGCAGTGGCGCGACAATCATGCTGAACTGTCACGTTCGCCCGTAAGGATCAGGCTTGGGATTGTTACCCAGCAGCCTAATCGCTACTTCCGGCAGGATTGGGGGGTGGCAGCTTTGTATGGGGTAGGAATACCGGGGAACTTGGAAACCCGGCCAGGCCGAAGCCTGCCCACACACAGCCGCCATTACACGAGACACGCCAAAACCGAAAACACAGATAACCGCTATCTAGAGGACCTTGCAACGTTCTGCGGAAAAACTCAACCCCCGATTACCCATGGTTACCGTTACAAGTATGAAGCCGTCGTGGTTTGGAACTACTGCGAGCAACCAGACTTAATGCCGCAACCGATCAGTTAGAGGCAAATGGGATGAGACTTTATTTGCATCCCACATCAATCTCACTTTTCCTGACTGCTTTTCCGTGCCCGTGGCGATGCCGGGCTCGACACTGCCTTCTTCGCTTTGGCTGCCACCGGGCTTTTCCCTCGCTTGGGTCCGGCCACCACGTAGGAACTGGCCAGCGGCGCGGCCACAGCGATTGGCCCACCGGCCTTCAATTGGCCGAAACTGTTGCCGACGACCGTTGCGATGGGCTTGTCTTTGGCAGTCATCACCATACCCATCCGCACGCCAAAGAGACGCAGCACAGCCTCCAAAGTGCTGAGCTTCGGATTCGACTTCCCGCTTTCCAGTTCGTACAGGCTTTTCGTGGACATCCTGCACATGGCCGCGAAGGTCTCTTGGTCAAGCCCGGTGACTTCGAGCCGCAGACGGCGGATGGATGTGCCGATTGGATCGAGCCCCGCCGCGTTGCGCTTGACGATATCCTCTACGAGCTGAGCGCGCTCTTCAGGCTGTAGTTTTTTCATCGCAGTCCCCACTCCACGAGTCGCTTATCCAGGTTATTCACGGGTAGAGAGGCTGCATTGCGCATCGATTCAGGAGCATCGGTCAGCAGATCGGGCAACGCCCTGAATTCCTCAGCCGCATTCCTCAACCGTTGCAGCAGAACATCGGGATCAGTGTAACCAACGAGCTCAGCGCAGTTGTCGCTCCAATTGGAAGACCCCTTGCGCTCCGCCGCCCACTTCGTCGTCCGTGTGATGCCCTCTTCATCCAGAATCATTGGCGCAAGGTCATAGATTGGCGCCAAACGAAACCTCCCACCCACACGCATGATGGAGGTGTTGCGGCCGTGGTTATCGGTGTTCCCTAGAATGCGGTTCAGCAGATCGCGCCGCACGTATTCGAACACCAGGTCGTCCACCTCATCCTGCTGGCCGTTATCGATCCATAGACCTACCAGTCGGTGAACCACTTCGGCATGCGCCATCGGATGCGCGTAGCCGGTAATGCCGCAGATCGAGTACACCGACTCCAGCGGTATCCGCTCCACCCCGCCATCCACTACTCGGCGATCAAACCGTGGCATCCAGAGGCTTGGCTTCACTGCCTCTTCAAGCGCCAAACCATCAGTGGGAACCGTATCAAGGCCGAGGGCAGCAACCGCCTTGTAGTAATGAAACTCTGTTCGCAGGATGTCTTGGTCGCGCTCGCCGCCTCGATTACGCGCGAACTTGATCAGCCAGTGACGGCACGCCTGGTCATCGGGGAGCATCGCATCAGCATACAGAGCACCGTCGTGGGCTTGGGTCATGACCAGCTTGGGGGCTTGCCCGTTGGCACCGGTAGCACCGCCCAACGCCGCGCCGCTTTCATAGGCGTACTCAAGAAATTCGTTCGTCCTGTCCACGACCTCAGCATGCGCGAAAGCCTCGTTCCGATCTGGCTGAAGGCCTTCCACCGACTCCTTGATGCGCAGATGCCCAATAGGGGCCGGCGTGAAGCGTTCCAGAAGGTACAGCCCCATTTCCACGCCTTCGGGCTTAAGACGCCCGTAGCGGGATTCAAGAGAGTCCTTGGCAGCACCAGAGGGAATGATGTCGTAGAGGAATGCTGGATACCCTGTGACGTCATGGTGGTCCCAGTTCAACGGAAGGTTAACGCTCAGGGCCAGTTCACAACGATCTTCCATGCGATCAAAGTTCGCGATGATGTAGTCGTTGTCGTATGCGACAAGGCACCGTCCATCAGCAACACGCTCGGGGTTCTCGACCGTGAGTGTCGCTGCATCGCTCCATGCACCATCGGAGAAAGCCTGGATCGTGAGTCTGAGCGGCATCGCCACACCATTAATCAGCATTTGAATGCTGATTATCATAGTGGGCATAGCGGAAACCGGCAATACGATGCTGATTAAAAGCTTAAGCAGGGGTAAAACCAGCAGCGAACTACCGATTATGCATTCACAGCGCACGGGTGGTGCTAGAGGTAGTTGCCGCGCCTGGTAAGCAGCAAAGCGCGAGAATCCGCACCGCCTGGGACTGTCAGACCCTGATTTCCTTCAGCCAACCATTCGTAAGCTCACAGTCAAAAGCCGCCGGGTCGAAGATATCCCCATACCATTCCATCATGGCCTCATGCTCTGGGTGATTGGGGTCTGCCATGGCTTGAAGAAACTCGGCATAACCCGGCTCACCGCCCACATCTTCCGGCGGGCAGGCATTGGCACCATCGACGCAATACGGCACCTGCGGACAGGCGATGGCGGGCAGCACTTTCACGACTTTGATCCGGTGATCCCAGCCGTCACCAAAGTCATACACATAGCGGAAACTCTTCTTCCCGCACAAAGCTTTGACCAAGGTCTTGCGCGCTTCCGGCTTTACCGGCGGCCCCCAGCCATCGGGGTCGGGTATGCCGTAATTCTCACCGGCAATTTCAAATTCATGCAGGTGCCCACCCTCCCATCCCATCACGACCTGGATCACTGAATGCAATCTGCCCAGGGTGATGTTTTCCGGTACCGCCACGCGGCGCCAGATGGCCGGCTCGATGTATTTCAATTCAATGTGCAGCAACAACAGGTCGGCCGCGGGTTTGGGCAAGCGAACAGTTTTGACCATGGGTAAGGCCACCTCGCAGAGTTCAGTAGGGCGAAAGAACCGTACCACGGGAGGCAGTTTATCGACCCAATTGATCGGGTGTTCGGCGATGCGCTCCAAGATGACGGCCGCAGCGAGATTGGATGGGTAGCAGGGCTGCAAGATTACGGTGGTTCAAGAAATGCAGCGGCCGCCTTGCGGCCCTTTCCGACCGGCCCGGCGCCCCGGCAAGGCCGCGCCAGGGTGGCAAGATCAAGCTGGATTCGGCACGAACCTGCGATTTCTCAAGGCCTATCGAGAGGTTCAGGAATGAACCCCTGCTCTCTCAGCGCCTTGATTACCCCACGCACCAGATAGTTGCTGGAGAAGCCAATGGTGTATTGCCTCGCCCCCGGATTGACCGGCAAAAGCATGCCTTGCTCTACCAGATTTTTAATCTGATACGTTCGTTGGTTAGGGGTGAGCGTTGGAAGCGCCTGAGCAATATCACTTGATTTCACTACCTTCATCTTTATCACGCCGACAAGGATCCGTTCCTCGGTCTCGGTAATCCATTCCCGACTGCGTGCAAAGCTCACCGCTGGGTGCAGAATGCATTTAGTGAGATAGCCATAATCGGTGAGCTTGTCCACCTTCTCCAGCTCATCCCGAATGCCTTGCAACACATAGGTACACCATGCTTCCGAGCCCGCGATGGTACCGGTATCAGCCACCCCCAGCATGGTGTAGTACTTGTCTCGGTCATTGCAGAACACTGCCGTGGGATTGAGCACTCGGCCACCCGAGTTCACGTTAAAGCCGTACTTCATCAACAATGCATAGGTCAGCAGCCTTACCACCCGCCCATTGCCATTGCCGAATGGGTGAATCCAGCCGAAACGGTGGTGCGCCAGGGCGACCTTCATCAGGGCGTACTTAGGCGAGTCGTCACGATTGATGAAGCTGACCAACTCTTGCATGTACTGGGGCACCAGCACACCTTCCGGAGGTAGATGCTCCGCCTGCGCGATCCTGACCGCGCCTTCCCGGTAGGCGCCAGGCGTTTTATCGCCTTCGCGCCGCAACCCGTGCACGGTCATGGCGTGCAGCTCTCGAATCGTATGCTCTGTCAGGTCTTCACCGGGCTTAACCACCTCTTCGATGTAGTCCATTGCCTTCTCGATGTTGGCAATTTCCAGCAACTGGTCGGTGCTCTCGGCTTTGCCTTCGACCTTGCTGTCAATGTAGTCGGCCAGCGTGGTGTGGTTGCCCTCGATTCGAGCAGACCCCAAGCTCTCCAAGGTATGGAACAGCGCCTTGAGCTGAAAGAACACCTGGGGTGGGGTGTCTCCCTCCAACCTCAGTCTGCGCAGAAACTCGAGTTCGGCCAGAACGTCAACCAATGGCGAGTCGAAGGAGGGGTTCAGCAGCTGCAGGTCGTAGTGGGAAAACTGGGGCATCTCAAAATTATCTCTAAACAGAAAAACCATTATCTAGAAAAAATTCGGCATTTGCCCAGTAAACGTTGGCTAAAACCGAATCAACAGATAACCACTATCTAGAAAACCGTGCAACCCTAAGTGGAAAACCGCACCCCATTAAGTCAAAGCACGCAGATTCACAGCGTAAAAGACAGCCACAAAAAAACCCGCACACGGCGGGCTTCTTAGCAGGGCCAACAAGCGAAAAATCGCCACTGGCCAATCTGAATGTGGTGCCGGAGACAGGAACGATAGGAATCGAACCGGGGTGTGGCGACCAATGAATTCGGGTGCAATCGCGTGCAGGGCTGGCGAGGTTACCACAGGATTACCACAGCGCTATCACTAGCGGCCGCAGGGATCACGCTTGTTGGCGCAGAGGACAGCCCGTGCTCCTACGTCCCCTCTAGCAATTCTCGCCGCTTGCCGTCATGACTGAACTGGACCTGGAATATCCTCCTCAATCACGGCTCTAGCCACACGGAAGCCTTCCGCAGAAGCGGGTACACCGGCATAAACCGCGCAGTGAAGAATGACCTCCTGGATCTCCTCCGGAGTACAGCCATTGTTAAGAGCCCCGCGCACATGCCCAGAAAGTTCCTTTGGTGATTTCAAAGCAGTCAGCACGGCGATTGTCACCAAGCTTCGAAGCTTGAGGGAGATGCCTTCTCTAAGCCACACACTTCCCCAGGCATGATCATTGATGAACTCCTGGAGCGGTAGAGTGAACCCGTTGGCGCTGCGCATAGCCAGCTCTACAAACGGCTCCCCCATGACTGCTGCCCGCATGCCTCTTCCGTCAAGTACGTCGCTCATAATCACCTGCAGTCAAGAAAGTTGGTCATAAAAACTTAACTGGGTAATTTATAATCACCCTATTCTCATCAATATCGAAATTACTGAAATCTCTTCTTAGCGAAGAGTTTCGCCATTTGATAGACATGTCTTTCAGCGGTCCGCTCTGCACAACATACGCGAGCTCGGACTCGCGCCCCCACTCTTTTCCGTCAGTCACTGCATCGGCATGAATATTACTACCCGACAGGTAGCGGTTCATAATTGTCAGACCAGGTATTCCCAAGGCTACAAAATTGAAATCATGACGAATCTGCCAAGAGCGCTCTTTGGCAAAATCGTAGCTTGAAATGAAAGTATCGTTCGCGAGCGCACTGCCAGCGGCCCCGTTAACACGCATCCAACCTGTATCTCCATAGACGCCCTGTAATCCTACATAAAACGTATTCGCGCCGGTCTTTGCAGAAAGCATCAGTGTGGCAGTCTTGTTGTCCATTTCGCCTGCCTTGGCAGAACCGGACTCATCTCCCAAGAACAGGCCAAGATTCGCACCTAGCCGCCAGTCGCCTAACTGCTGACTATGTACCGCATTAAAATACTGCTGCTTGTAGATGTCTTGCAGTTCTGCATACCAAAGGCCAACTTGAGTAGCCTGGTTATTGAACGAGTACTCACCACCGAAAAAATTGAATCGATCAGATACCGCTCCAGGCCTACCAGACATGAACATTTTTTCCATGCTGCCATCGTTTCTCGGGCTATTGCCTCGAAACTGACCAGTATAAAGTGTAACGTTTTCGATTTCTTTAGATGTGATCTGTGCGCCCCTGAATGTCTGAGGTAAAGATCGACCATCATCTGAACGCAGTACCGGAAGCGATGAGACCCACTCACCAACCTTCAGTTCTGTCTTCGATACTCGGGCTTTCACTGCAACCCCTAAACGACCGAAGTCATCGGCGGCTCTGCCGTCATCATGGACTGGAAGGAGCTGAGTGCCTGCAGTTCCACGCCCACCGTCAAGTTTTAGGGAGTAGAGCCCGAGAATATCCACACCGAAGCCCACAGGCCCTTGTGTGAAGCCTGAGCGGACATCCAAGATGAAGCTCTGCGCCCATTCTTCTGCCATGCCCTGTGGATAAGTGGGATCTACAAAATTCCTATTGTGGTAAAAATTTCGCAGATTAAGCGAAGCGCTCGTATCCTCGATCATCCCCTCGGCGTTTGCCTGGGCTCCTAAACCTAATACCGAAAGCGTTACAACTGTGCCGCCGAGCAGGCTGGATTGAAGTTTTAATTTCTGGATCAAAAGGATCTTCATTATTTTTATTTTCCTTTTTACGGGCAGACGAGAACGAAGCTGACACTTAGCAGCATTCAAAAAGTCACAAGTGGAGCACACAGTAAAGCCGCCCCCCCTAAAATCATTAAGGGATCGAGTTGCTTTAAGTAATTCAGCGAGCTTTCAAGACCCTCTTGCGTCTACCAGGACCGCCATCAACAGAGCATCAACATCACCCCGGTTTACCCATGAGTGATTGGTGCCGCGCTGAATAACTACATCAAACGGCTTCATTTCAACTTCGGCTTCATCGAGCACGAGCGTGATTGAACCTTGCAGGAGAATTATGTAGTCAGTAGTAGAACTCTTGTGCATGCCCGGATCACGAGTGGTATCAGGTTGAACGTGGGCCGCATTCATTCTTGCGAACAGGTCACCCCAAGCCTTCGCCTTCTCCTCAAGACTGAGGTGAGCTGTATCTGCTTCAGGAGGGATCTGAAAGAATCTGAAAACCGTGCCCGATGCGGGAGGCTCCAAGCTATTGGACAGCTCACCGTGATCAGTGGTTGAACTGTGATCATGCGGAGCTTTTCCGGTGGTCCACAGCTCGGTGAGACCGCCGATGCAGTGAGTGGCAGGACCGTCAGAGAGGACGGTAGATCGACCGTTTGAATTATCACACGTGATGATACGTCGCACAGGTATGAGCATGGTCAGGCACTCTTATTCTTTGATTGGGCCATTTGCCGAGTAGGCCCTCAATGAGGTCTACCTTCGCCGCATACTACGAATCCTGCCTGAAAAATGCGAGGTCATAACCGGATTCAAAACGGTCATAATCGGACATCCAGACGTAGGGCGCACTACTTCGATTCCTCCCTGACCTGCCGAGGTGTCTTCCCTGTCCACCGCTTGAACGCTCGTCGAAAATTTGTACTGTCGCTGAAGCCGATTTTGGCTGCGATGTCCTCAGTGCTCATCTTAGTGGTTTGCAGATACTCCAAGGCAAGGCTGCTTCTCACGTCATCAAGAATAGCTCCGAAGTCCGTCCCTTCCGCGTCCAGCTTTCTGCGTAGAGTCCTGGTGGTCAATCGCATTTGCTGAGCGACCTGTTCCATCGTCGGAAACTGATTCGGAGTCAGCATCATCAGTTGGTAAACCTCACCCGCGAAGCCTGACGAGGTCTTCGCTTTGCCTATCAGACGGTCACACGTTTCCTGCAGCACGGTACGGGTTAGGCGATTAGCAAGCTGAGGAGCTTGGGCCAAAATCTTATGAGGGTAGTGAAGCTCCGTCACTTGATGGCCAAACTCGCATTCACACCCTAGGAACCGCTCATACCTGGCCGAATCCGAAGGAGTGGGAAATGCGAACAGAGCCTTTATAGGCCGGCACTCAGGCCCTGCCGCATCGTTCAGATGAGTGACGTGTTGAGCCATCTGCTGGCGGAGCAGAAACTGCCTCGCCTTTGGGCTCATGAGATGACTGTAAACCTCCGTGAACTCCCAAATGGCGGCATCGGCTTCTTCGCGCCAACTGATCGTCAGTGTGGGTGTGGCGAGCACGTGGTATTTCACGCCGAAGTCGAAAAAATCTCGCAGCGTTGAACTGCACATCAACGCATACCCATACATCCCGTATGCAGAGAGATGCATACGAGATCCAACCTGAAAAGCAGTTGAGGAGTCTGCCGAGGCTCGGATGACATTTTCGCAGGCCTCAATGTACTGATGAATCGAGGTCAGCGTATTTGGATCGCTGATTTGGGAGACATCGAGCTGCGTTCCCTGGAGGACGACTTCCGCAGTGATCCCTTGCTCAGCCACTGCTTCAACGAGCGTGGCGATCTTGTATGGAGCAAATATTTTCTGATTGAGGAAGACCTGATTAGGTGCAGGCATGGCAACCCTCCGTTAGCGCGAGTGTCCGGATAGGACTGGTAACTGTCCTAAAGCAACCTTACCAGCTTATCTGCACGCTCGTAGTATGACTTCAACAAGAAAGCCCGAACGGGCTCGATAAAAACGGAGTCACCATGCACAAGATTCTACAGGCCTGTGTAATCGGGGCCGGGCTCATGGGCCATGGCATTGCACAGGTTTTTGCCCAAGCCGGACATAAAGTATCGCTCTACGATCCCGATGCGGCCACCTTGGACCTCGCTCCGCAGCGAGTGGCCCATAACCTCGATCAGATGGGTATAGCCTCAGCGCCGATTCTCGCGAACATTGCCCTCTTCACAGACTTGCGGGAGGCGGTGAGCAACGCCGATATCGTCATTGAGGCTGTGCCAGAGCGGCTGGAACTGAAGCAAAAGCTCTTCGCCGATATCGCTGGCTTCGCCCCACCACACACCGTGCTGGCAAGCAACACTTCTGTCATTCCCATCACTGAAATCGGCGAGATGCTGGGCTCCGAGGCCCGAGCGCGACTGGTCGGCACACACTGGTGGAACCCTCCTCATCTCGTTCCTCTGGTAGAGGTAGTGCGTACTGAGCACACCTCACTGAGCGTATTTGAATCGACCTTCGAACTCCTCCAGAGCCTGGGTAAGTCACCGGTTAAGGTGAATCGAGACGTCGCTGGTTTCATCGGTAACAGGCTTCAACATGCAATGTGGAGGGAGGCCATCTCTCTGGTCTCCCAAGGCGTGTGTGACGCCGAGACTATCGATACGGTGGTAAAGCAAAGCTTCGGCATGAGGTTGCCCTACCTGGGCCCGATGGAGAACGCAGACTTGGTGGGGCTCCAACTGACGAAGCTAGTCCACCAAGTCATTTTCCCGGATTTATGTAACGACCAAACTCCAAATCCGCTGCTCGAAACCCTGCTGGCAAATGGGCACGAAGGAATGCGATCCGGCGAAGGACTCCGGTCATGGACAAAAGAACAAGCCGATGGGGTTCGTCAGCAATTGGCTATGCGACTCATCGAGTCAGTGGCCGCCAAGTCCCCTGGAACGTCCCAAGCTGAGTAAAAGCGATGAACAATAAGAACCGCAAAATTATCATCACCTGTGCCGTTACCGGTGCAATGCACACCCCGACCATGTCGGAATATCTGCCGATCACACCTGAACAAATCGCCCAGCAGGCTATCGATGCTGTCGAGGCTGGTGCCTCCATCGTCCACTTGCATGCTCGTGACCCCATCGATGGTCGGCCATCACCAGATCCAGCGCTGTTTGATCAATTTGTCCCGGAAATTGCTCGCCAAACGGGTGCGGTGATCAACATCACTACAGGCGGAAGCACGCGTATGACACTTGAAGAGCGTCTCGCATATCCGCTGCGGGCACGCCCTGAAATGTGCTCACTAAACATGGGATCAATGAACTTTTCGATCCATCCTATTGCTCGTAAATTCGACAACTGGAAACACGAGTGGGAAAAACCATATGTCGAGGGCATGGAAGATCTGATCTTCAGAAACACCTTCAAAGACATCAAGCACATCATGCAAGATCTGGGTGAGTCGGGCACACGCTTTGAGTTAGAGTGCTACGATGTAGGGCACCTTTACAATCTCGCGTACTTTGTTGATGAAGGTTTGATTAAGCCACCATTCTTTATCCAGTCGATTTATGGAATTCTAGGTGGCCTGGGCGCTTGCCCTGAAAACCTCACAATGATGCGTAGCGTCGCGGATCGCCTATTCGGGCGCACCAACTATGAGTTTTCGATTTTGGGGGCTGGCCGCCATCAAATGCCTCTGCTCACCATCGGCGCAATCATGGGTGGACATGTGCGGGTAGGATTGGAAGACAGTATCTACTTGGGTAAAGGGGTGAAAGCAAAGTCCAGCGCAGAGCAGGTTCAGAAAATTCGTCGAATTCTCGAAGAGCTGTCGTATGAAATCGCCACGCCAGATGAGGCTCGCCAGATCCTGGGGCTCAAGGGCGCTGCGAACGTCGGATTTTAGTTTCCACTAAGCAACACCCTTGACAGTGGAGGTTACGAAGGCTTGGTATCTAGGGAGCCTTCGAACTCCACAGGCGAGAAAGAACAATAATAATCATCGCGAGGCAATGCTATGGCTAATGTCGAAACCACCGTGGACGCTTCTGGTGGCCCCGCTTCCTCACATAAATACCTGGTCACCGAGAACTCCGTATATCGGAGGATCACATGGCGCTTGGTCCCGCTGCTTTTCTTGGCGTACCTATTAGCCTTCCTCGATAGAATCAACGTTGGGTACGCGAAACTTCAGATGAGCGCCGACCTCGGATTTTCTGAGGCCGTATATGGATTAGGCGCAGGAATCTTCTTCATCAGTTATCTGTTATTCGAAGTTCCTAGCAATATGTGGCTCGAACGAGTAGGTGTTCGAATCACTCTGCTGCGAATAATGGTGCTGTGGGGACTGGTATCAGCCTCAACGATGTTGGTGAAAACCCCTGAGCAGTTTTACTTCGTTCGGCTACTGCTGGGAGTTTGTGAGGCAGGATTCTTCCCGGGGATCATTCTCTACCTCACCTACTGGTTCCCGAGCACGCGGCGCGGAAAAGTCACTGGCCAGTTCATGTTTGCTATTCCAGTGGCCGGGATCATCGGCGGTCCACTCTCGGGCTGGATCATGCAGTCCATGAATGGTGTGAGCGGCCTCAGCGGTTGGCAGTGGATGTTCCTTATTGAGGGACTTCCTACTGTTTTGCTGGGTTGCCTCTGCTATCTCCTGCTGGCCAATCGTCCATCAGAGGCGCGCTGGTTAAGTGATGCCGAGAAGCAAGTGGTTGCTGATGCCATGGCAAAAGATTCAGATGCCTCTGTTGAGAAGGGCCATGTGGGCGCCCTATCGAAGCTGCGCCTGGCGCTGGGGGATTCGAAGGTTTGGCTACTGGCATTCATCTATTTCACCACTGCATGCGCGAACTACACCTTCACCTTCTGGTTGCCCACAATCATTAAGAACCTGGGGGTGACTGATGTTTCCCATATAGGGGCGCTTTCGGCTATTCCTTATGTCTTCGCTGCCCTGGGTGTGCTATTCGTCTCGGCCAGCTCGGATCGACTGAAGGAACGCCGCTGGCACGTGGGTGGCTCGTTGATCCTGGGGGCAATCGGCCTCGCTACCACACCATTCCTTAACAACTCGTTGGTGGCCACAATTGCGGTGCTGAGCTTCGTTGGCTTTTTCCAATTTGGGGCAGGGATTGCCTACTGGGCCATACCTTCGACCTATCTCAATAAAGCCACTGCGGCTGTCGGGATTGGACTAGTGAGTTCGATTGGAGTTGTTGGTGGCTTCGTCAGCCCAGCGCTGCTCGGATTTATCAAGGAGCTGACAGGCAGTCTGGATAACGGGATTTTCACCATCTCGCTTCTGATGCTTGCAGGTGGATTGGCGATTTTACTGGCGCTACCTGCGAAGGCGGTGCGAGTGGGAAGCCATCGATAGACCCTCAGGACTCGTGCAAAGTGGACTCGGTTTACGATCAACCCAGTAGCCCAGCCTAAGCACTGGAAAGGTTTACGGCCTGGCTTATCCGGTTTACCGCCACGCACGGTAGAGCAGATAGGCTGGGCCGTAATTTCTTACATCTCATCTCACGCCAGTGCAATTGGCTGTGGTCAGATTATGGGGAATGCTTTACTCATACCCCGAACGGGCCGCGCAAAAACAGATAGCGGAACGCTCACGCTTCAGTATTTTGACGGGCCTTCACGAGCCTCAGCAGCGTGCTGCGGGAAGCGCCAGTGGCCGCACAGACCTCCGACCAACTGCTACCTCGATCTAGCATCGCCAGGATTGCGGTGTTGCGCTCATGGTTCGCCGGACGGCCTTTGTAGGCCCTCTCCGCCTGAGGTTTGAGCTTGTCGCGTTCCCTAGCTTGGGCAATACCCTGAGTGGTCCTGCGGCGTCTGTCCTCATAGTCCTTGCGGGCGATGGCAGCCAACATATCCAGCATCATCGAGTTTAGAGCGTCCATCATCCTCATGGTCATCTCATCCTCCGCCTTCACCATCATGTGGGAGGTAGGTAGGTCGAGGGCGACCACACGAACTTTGCGGCCCAGCAGCTCAGCCTTGAGGCGGTCCCAATCCCCGGCATTAAGTCGCGAAAGGCGGTCCACTTGCTCAATCAAGAGCACGTCTCCGGGATGACTATCAGCCAGCAGCCGGAATAGCTCTGGACGCTTGAGGCTAGCTCCGGATTCGTTCTCTGCGTACCAGGCTGCGATTCGCAAACCGCGCTCATGGGCGAACGCTTCGAGGTCTGTTCGGGCTCGCTGAGCATCTTGGTCTTGAGTAGAGGCGCGGAGGTAGGCGCGGATGTACATGGAACGGCTCCGGTTCGCTTTGAATGGTTTGGACGCCGCAACGGCTGATCCGCTGGGCAGAGCAAACCGGGCCCAACACCGCTGGCGTCATCACCTACATCCTCGAACGCCGAATCCACCCACAGCACGGCTTTCGCGCCTGCCTAGGCATCCTGCGCCTGAGCAAACAGCACGGCGAAGCGCGGCTGGAAGCCGCGTGCCAGCGTGCGCTGGCACTGGGCGCATGCAGTTACAAGAGTCTGGAATCGATCCTGCGCCAAGGGCTGGAACGCCTACCGCTGGCTCAGCAAAACCTGCCGCTGCTGCCCGACGAGCACATCAACCTGCGCGGCCCCGGCTACTACCACTGACCTGAAAGGAGGATCAAAATGCTACCGAACCCGACCTTGGACAAGCTGCAAACCTTGCGCCTGCACGGCATGGTCAAAGCGCTCAGCGAGCAACACGCTACGCCCGACATCAACGATCTCAGCTTCGACGAACGCCTTGGCCTGATGGTCGACCGCGAGCTGACCGAGCGCGAAGATGCACGCCTGACGACTCGCCTCAAAGCCGCACGACTACGCCACAACACCTGCCTGGAAGACATCGACTACCGCAGCCCGCGTGGCCTGGACAAGGCGCTGATCCTGCAACTGGGCAGCGGCCAGTGGCTGCGCGACGGCCTGAACCTGATCATCGGCGGCCCAACCGGCGTAGGCAAAACCTGGCTCGCCTGCGCGCTGGCCCACAAGGCCTGCCGCGACGGCTACAGCGTGCGCTATCTGCGCCTGCCGCGCTTGATGGAAGAGCTGGGCCTAGCCCACGGCGATGGGCGCTTCGCGAAACTGATGGCGGGTTATGCCAAGACCGACTTGCTGATCCTGGATGACTGGGGCCTGGCGCCGTTTACCGCCGCACAACGGCGCGACATGCTCGAACTGCTGGACGACCGCTACGGCAACCGCTCGACGCTGGTGACCAGCCAGATGCCGGTAGACAAATGGCACGCACTGATCGGCGATCCGACCTTGGGCGACGCGATCCTCGATCGGCTGGTGCACAACGCTTACCGGATCGAACTGAAGGGCGAATCGATGCGCAGGCGCGCAACGAAATTGACGACGACAGGGACTTCAGACTAACAATGCAAACCTGCGTCGCTGCGCTCCGACTGCCTGTCCAAGTGGACGTGGATTAGGTGTCCAAGTGAGCGTGGAACGAGTGTCCAAATGATCGTGGGCTGAGTGTCCAAGTGTCGTGGAATCCGCACTCAATGATCGGAAGAACGCCAAAGAAGAGGCCGTAAGGCGCGCCGCTGAAGCAGCTCGCCTCGAAGCAATCGAAATAGCAAAGCCGCCGAAAGATCAGTGGGACGCTCTCTCCCTGTGCCTACTTTGCGGTAGCCCCATGGTGACTCGAACCGCTAAGACGGGAAGGAGCAGAGGTAAGCAGTTCCTCGGCTGCACTTCCTACCCTCGGTGCTTAGGAACACGAAAGATCGAAAAAGCAGCCGCCAAGCCGAAAAGCCCTGGTCCCCACGCTAGCTGAGCTCTGTTTTCAATAGCCACTCTCGCATCACATGAAGCGAGTATCCCTTCCCGTACCGGCTGGCTACATCAGCGCTAGCCCACCCGCCGATGCTCTTTCGTATGTCCTCAGGGCACTGAATCTCACGAAGCCGATCAGCCATCGTGTGACGAAGCTCATGAGCGGTATGAGCGACACCCTGCCCCCTCAGCCACTTGGCGATGGTGGCGGAGGCACTGTTGGCATTGCATCCCTTCGCAGACGTGTATTTAGGGAAGGCAAATACTGCGCCCGGAAGTGAGCCCGCCACTGCGCGCTGGGCTGCCCACAGGGACGCCCCAACGAGCGGCACAACACGCTTGCTGTCTTTGTTCTTGAGCGAACGCCATGGGTGCTCCTGGATGACGATATGAGGCACCTCAGCGTCCAGTCTGATGTCATCGAGGGGCAGACCTACCACCTCCGCCAAACGGGCTCCAGTGTCCGCTAGCATCGCAGTAATCCAGCGCGGTTCATCGTCCTTTTCCCTGCACCTCGCTACCGTCCTTTGAAGCTCTTCCGGGGTGAATGGTTGGCGCTCTTTCGAGTCGCTGCCCTCGCCCATAATCTTAAGCTCGGCAAACGGGTTCGGTCTCGAAAGCTCATGCTCCCGTGCGTAACGAGTGAACACCGCCACGATGGTGGATAGCCTGCGGCGAACGCTGGTGGTGGCAGAGCCGCGAGCCAACTCAGCATCAACGTAAGCCCTCGCATCCGCCCGAGTGACCGACTCAAAGGGCTTGTCACCAATCACATTCATCAGTCCATCGAACACTCGCCGAGCATCTGCGGAGAACTTGGCATCGTCACGCTTGGTGTGGTTATCCAGGTAGAAGTCCAGCGCATCGCTCAGCCTTACCTCAACCCGTCCTGCCAGCAGCTTGGCCGCTTCCCGCTCAGTGGGTGAGAGGTACTCCACGGGGTTGGGTTGCGCGCGTTGATCTTCATCCTCCACTGCGTGATTTGGCCGTTTGCCGTCCAGAAAGTCGAAGAACACCTCGACGATAGAGGGGTCATTCTTCGCAGGCTGATCGGCGAGCCCCCAATCACGGAGGAGAGACACGGCGTGGGCCCTGAGAGCTTGCGGGGAGGATGTCGGTTCCGCCCGCAGGCGTTCCCACTCAGCCTCAACCTGTCGGTTCAAGCGATCCACCTCACGGCTAGCCATGAGCACATCCGCGCTCTTGAGCTTCACCTTCACGAGTTTTTTGCCGTATCGAGGCTGGAGTTCTTTCGGGATGGGCCGCTGATAGTACAGCGTCCCTTTGCGGGAGTAGGTGTAACGGAGGTTCACTTGGAGGGGGCCAAAGCTAGCTTTCATCGAGTAGTTACCACAAAGGTTACCACGCGAGAGGGGCTTTAGAGGCCGCAAACCCTTGATTTCAAAGGGTTTCATGGAGATTTCATGGTGCCGGAGACAGGAATCGAACCTGCGACCTTCGCGTTACGAGTGCGCTGCTCTACCGACTGAGCTACACCGGCGTGTAGCGCAACGTACCACTGCCGCAGCCGTTACGCAAACGCCTGTTTCCGCTGACTTATTCCCCTGCCCTCAGGCCCCTTTGCAGCCACTGGGCGCCAGGTCTTCCTCGATGTTGGTGGTGCAGCGCCAGCCGGTAGCCGAGCGCGTCAGGGTGAGGGCCTTGCCCACCACATTGGCCGGTGCCTCCACCAGGGTGCAGACGATGCTCCCGTTGCCGTCGGCAGCCTTGCCGGCAGCGGTGATCGCGCAATGCGCGGTCGCGGGCTGGCCGCCCAGTGCAGCTACATCGGCCACATCCTTCCCTTCATTCAAGCGCAGGTCCATCGCTGTCTTCAGCGCGCTGATCTCCAGCAAACCGGCAGCCGCCTTGGTGCGTGACTGGTGGTTGGTGTACATCGGGATGGCGATGGTCGCCAGGATGCCGATGATCGCGACGACGATCATCAGTTCGATCAGGGTGATACCGCGTTGCCCTTTCATGAACGGTTTCCTTTTTGATACGCGTGTTCGTTGAGGTCAGGCTCGACCCCGGCTGGCAGCGGCGCAGTAGACCTGAACAGACACCTTTTGTCACCCCTGCCGGCCGGGGCGTCACCTTCGCTGAACTACTCTAGTGAGCATCGCCAATGCGCGCCCCTTCATGGACACGACAAGCTGTTTCCAGGCTTGTCACACGGGCAGAAAAGGACCTTTGCATGAACCATTCAACACAGCTCTATGCCTGGCAGGGCATCGATGCCAATGGCGCAGAAGTGCGCGGGCAGATGGCTGGGCGCAGCCCGGCCTATGTGCGGGCCGGGCTGCAGCGCCAGGGCATTCGCGTGGCTAGTTTGCGGCCCGCGGGCGGGCTGGTATGGCGCTGGCCTGCACGTAGGGTAAAGAGCGACCCGGCGGGTTTCAGCCGGCAGTTGGCAACGTTGCTGAGGGCGGGTGTACCGCTGCTGCAGGCCTTCCAGGTGATGGGCCGCAGTGGGTGCAGCGCGGGGCAGGCGGCGTTGCTGGAACGTTTGAAACAGGATGTGGCGGCGGGGTTGGGGCTGGCGGATGCGTTGCAGCGTCACCCGCAGTGGTTCGACGGGCTTTACTGCAACCTGGTACGCGTGGGCGAGCAATCCGGCACGCTCGACCGGCAGCTTGAGCAACTGGCGGGCATGCTGGAGCAGCGCCAGGCACTGCTCAAACGGGTGCGCAAGGCGATGCTGTATCCGCTGCTGCTGTTGCTCACCGGCCTGGGCGTGTCGGCGGTGCTGTTGCTGGAAGTGATTCCGCGCTTTGAAAGTCTGTTTGCCGGCTTTGATGCTGCGTTGCCGGCGTTCACGCAATGGGTCATCGGCTTGTCCACAGGGCTGGGCCGCCATGGGCCGCTGCTGTTGATAACCCTGCTTGTGGTGGCATTGGGTATGCGCCAGCTGTATCGGCAGCATGCGCCAGCACGCCTGTGGATATCTTGCCAGGTACTGCGCCTGCCGGTGTTCGGTCGGCTGCTGGGGCAAGCAGCGCTAGCCCGTTTTGCACGCAGCCTGGCTACGGCGTATGCCGCTGGGGTACCGCTGCTGGATGGGCTGGGCACCGTGGCCAGGGCCTGTGGGGGCGAGCTGCACGAGCGGGCCATTTTGCGGCTGCGCCAGGGCATGGCCAATGGGCAAGGGCTGCATCAGGCGATGGCGGCTGAGCCGTTGTTCCCGCCGCTGCTGGTGCAGCTGACGGCCATCGGTGAATCAAGCGGCACCCTGGACCAGATGCTGGAAAAAGCCGCCAGCCTTTACGAGGAACAGGTCAGCCAGGCGCTGGACCAGTTGACCAGCCTGCTGGAGCCAGCCATCGTGCTGGTCCTGGGCCTGCTGGTCGGTGGCCTGGTGGTGGCGATGTACCTGCCGATCTTCCAGTTGGGTAGTTTGATCTGAACATGACTTTATGGACTTTACTGGCCGAACAGCCGGCGTACTTCTTCACCCTTGCGACAGTGCTTGGCCTGTTGGTCGGCAGCTTCATCAATGTGGTGGCGTATCGGCTGCCGATCATGCTGGAGCGCCAATGGCAGCGTGAAGCGCAGGAGGCGCTGGGGCTGCCGACCGATGAGCATGAGCGCTTCGACCTGTGCCTGCCCGCTTCACGTTGCCCGCACTGTGGGCATGCGATCCGTGCCTGGGAAAATATTCCGGTGCTCAGTTACCTGGCCTTGCGCGGGCGCTGCTCTGCGTGCAAACAGCCTATCGGCTCACGGTACCCGCTGGTGGAGCTGGCCTGCGCCTTGCTGTCGCTGACGGTGGCCTGGCATTCCGGTGCCGGGATGGAGGCACTGGCCTTGCTGGCCTTTACCTGGAGCCTGCTGGCGCTGAGCCTTATCGACCACGACAAGCAGATCCTGCCGGATGTGCTGGTGCTGCCAATGCTGTGGCTGGGGCTGATCGTCAATGTTTTCGATACCGTGGTGCCATTGTCCGACGCCATCTGGGGCGCGGTGGCCGGTTATCTCAGCCTGTGGACAGTGTATTGGCTGTTCAAACTGATCACCGGCAAGGAAGGCATGGGTTACGGCGACTTCAAGCTGCTGGCGCTGATCGGGGCCTGGGGCGGCTGGCAGGTAGTGCCGCTGACCTTGATGCTGTCGTCGCTGGTCGGGGCGGTGGTGGGGTTGTGCATGTTGCGCCTGCGCAGCCATTCGATGGGTACGGCGATACCTTTTGGTCCTTATCTGGCCATTGCGGGGTGGATTGCCGTGCTCTGGGGTGATGAAATATACGCCTCATACCTGCAACTGCTTGGATTCTGATGACCACTGCGCCGTTCACCCCCTGGATTCTCGGCCTCACCGGCGGCATTGGCAGCGGCAAAAGCGCCGCCGCCGAGCGCTTCGTCGAGCTTGGTGTGCACCTGGTCGATGCCGACCAGGCCGCGCGTTGGGTCGTGGAGCCCGGCCGCCCGGCCTTGGCCAGCATTGTCGAGCGCTTTGGCCCGGGCGTGCTGCTGGAGGACGGCCAGCTTGATCGCACAGCGTTGCGCCAGTTGATCTTCGCCGACCCGGCCCAGCGCAAATGGCTTGAACAGCTGCTGCACCCACTGATCGGGCAGGAGATATTCAGCTACCTGGCCATGGCTGAGTCGCCGTATGCGGTGTATGTGTCGCCGCTGCTGATCGAGTCTGGCCAGTACCAGAAAACCCAGCGTGTGCTGGTGATCGATGCACCGCAAGCGCTGCAGGTTGCGCGCACCTTGCAGCGGGACAACACCAGCCCCGAGCAGGTGCAAGCCATCCTCAAGGCTCAGTTGGCCCGCGAAGAGCGCTTGCGCCATGCCGATGATGTGGTGGTCAACGACAGTGACCTTGCCGCGCTGCATGCGCAGATCGACCATCTGCACCACTTTTACCTGACTTTACGAGGAGGCCAGCCATGAGCCAGCCATTGACCGTCGATTGCCCTACCTGTGGCGCACCTGTGGAATGGGACGCGAAAAACGCGTTCCGGCCGTTCTGCTCTGACCGTTGCAAGTTGATCGACCTGGGCGCCTGGGCGGCTGAGGAGCACAAGATTGCGGGGTCGCAAGAGTCCGAGGATGAGTTGTATTCGGGGGACCTGGAGCCGCGCCACTAAGGCGCTGCATCGGGACCTGTGGGCGCGGCCTTGTGTCGCGAAAGGGCTGCGCAGCGGCCCTCGATGTTTCGGTATTGATGCAACAATTGCTGGGGCCGCTCTGCGGCCCTTTCGCGACACAAGGCCGCTGCTACTCGTCCTTCCACGGTGCCTGCAGGTACCGCGTGCGGTTGAATGTCTCCAGCCACTCCGGGCAGAACACCACCAGCGCACTGACCACCATGCCGTTGATGAACGCCTCCGGGAACATCATCAGCCACAGGTAGCCGACAAAGTCGCTGAGCCACTCCGGCATGGCGAAACGCCCGTCCAGCCACAGCAGCCCCAACCCGGCCAGCAGGCACACCAGCACGGTCAGTGCTGCGGGAAAGAACCCCGAGCAGAAGATATAAACGAAGAGGTTACGCGGCTGTGCCCGCTCGACCAGGATGGCGCACACCTCAGTGATCAGCACCGGCAGGCCGATCAGCAGCAGGCCGTTGATACCAAGCGCTGCCAGGTCCTGGCGCCCCAGCGCCAACAAGCCGAGCTGGGCCAGAAACCCGCCAAGCACCGCCAGCGGCCAGTCCAGCAACAACGTCACGGCGGTCATGCCGATGAAGTGGTACGACACACCGGTGTCGAAGTCGCGCCGGACCAGCCAGAGTGCAAACAGGCAGAACACCGTACCGAACAGCAGGTGCTGCCGGCGGCTGTCGGCGAACAGTTCCAGCCAGCGAGTGCGGCTGGCCGCCCACAGCAGCAAAGGGACGAACCCTACCCAACCGAGCGTGAGGCTGGTGCTGGACAACACTTGCGCGCTGATCACTTGACGAATGCCCCTGTCGAGACTGTGGACATACCTGAGTCTACACCCATTCAAAAACAGCATCTTATCGTCATGGTTTAGCGTCTAAGCTGTAAGCATGGATGACTCAGACTACCTGCGCCTGCTCACCATCCAGGCCGAACAAGCCAATGCATTCCTCTCCAATGCTCGCAAATGGGAGCGGGAGCGTTGGGTATGCCAGCGCCTGCTGCAGGGGCTGAACATCCCCTATCGCAGTGAAGATTTCACCCCGGCCGGCCAGGAGCCGCCCGACGTGCTGTTCCGCGATGCGTCGTTCGAGGTGTTTTTTGTGCTCGACGAAGGCCGCCGGCTCAATGATGAGTGGCGCGAAGAGCTGCAGCGAAGGCGCAGCGCCTTTTCACTGGCCCAGCTGGTACGGCGCGAGGCGCGGCCCAGGCGTATCGCCGCCACCGAGCTGCTGGCGCGGCTGGCGCCCACCTTGCGCAAAAAGGCGCACAACTATCGCGAACGCGGGCTGGACCTGAGCGAGCTGGACATCATCGCCTTCGCCAGCCTCAAGCGTGAAGTGCTCGACCTCAACACCCACTTTCCGCCGCCCACCGAGTACCTGCGCCAGGGTTGGCGCTCGCTGTCGCTGGTGGGGCCGACCTTTGCCCGGGTGCTGTTCGCCCACCCTGATGCCCCGGACTTTCTGCGCGGCAACCTGGGGCGCAGCATCGTGTTCGACGTGGGCATCAGTCTTTGATCCAGTGCCGAGAGTCTTTGCGATGGCGTACACTCGGCGCCAGGGATAGAAAGCTTTATCATTTGTCTCAAGTACTTGCCGGAACGCTGTAGCGTTCAGGCAGTCACATACGTCTACCTGACGAGGCCCACCATGACCAGCCGACTGAATCCGGAAGATCAGCGTCGTGTCGATGAGTATCTGCGAGCCCCTCAGCACCAAGTCGAGCGCAAGCCATTCCGGCCGTGGCTGCTCCTTGTGCTGGTGGTGGCCGTGACCATCGGGCTGGGCCTCATCAGCCGCCTGTTGAGTGGACTGCTGCTATGAGCTGCCTCGCGCTCGCCCTCCCCTCTTGCAGTTTGCGGCAGGCCCCTGGGGCCACGAATTCCGTAAACCTTATGAGATATCCCCATGACTCATCGCATCGTGATTGTCGGCGGCGGCGCCGGCGGCCTGGAACTGGCGACCCGCCTGGGTAAAACCCTCGGCAAGCGCAAGCAGGCCGAGATCACCCTGGTCGACGCCAACCTCACGCACATCTGGAAGCCGCTGCTGCACGAAGTGGCCGCCGGCTCGCTCAACTCCTCGGAAGACGAACTGAACTACGTGGCCCAGGCCAAGTGGAACCACTTCAACTTCCAGCTGGGGCGCATGAGCGGCCTGGACCGTGAAGGCAAGCAGATCCAGCTGGCCGCCACCCTCGATGAAGAGGGCCGCGAGCTGGTGCCTGCGCGCACATTGCGCTATGACACCCTGGTCATTGCCGTGGGCAGCAACACCAACGACTTCGGTACCCTGGGCGCGGCGCAGCACTGCCTGTTCCTGGACACCCGCAAGCAGGCCGAGCGTTTCCACCAGCAACTGCTCAACCACTACCTGCGTGCCCATGCGGGTGACCAGGCCAGCGAGAAGATCAGCGTGGCGATCGTCGGCGCCGGTGCCACCGGTGTGGAGCTGGCGGCCGAACTGCACCACGCAGCGCACGAACTGGCGGCTTATGGCCTGGACCGTATCCAGCCAAAAGACATGCACATCACCGTGATCGAGGCGGGCCCGCGCGTGCTGCCGGCGCTGCCAGAGCGCATCAGCGTGCCGGTACACAAGACCCTGGAAAAGCTCGGCGTGACGGTGATGACCAACGCTGCCGTCAGCGAAGTGACCGCCGATGGCTTGAAGACCGCCAACGGTGAAGTGATCCAGGCCAGCCTCAAGGTGTGGGCGGCCGGTATTCGTGCGCCGGGCTTCCTCAAGGATATCGACGGCCTGGAAACCAACCGTATCAACCAGCTGGTGGTGCGCCCTACCCTGCAAACCACCCGCGACGATGACATCTTCGCCTTCGGTGACTGTGCAGCCTGCCCGCAACCGGGCAGCGACCGCAACGTGCCGCCACGCGCCCAAGCAGCGCACCAGCAGGCCGAGATGCTGGCCAAGAGCCTGAAAGCGCGCCTGGAGCACAAGCCGCTGCCGACCTATGCCTACAAGGATTACGGTTCGCTGGTGTCGCTGTCGCGCTTCTCGGCGGTGGGTAACCTGATGGGCAACCTGATGGGTAGCGTGAAGCTGGAAGGCTGGCTGGCGCGGATGTTTTATGTGTCGCTGTATCGCATGCACCAGATGGCGCTGTACGGGTTCTTCCGCACGGCGATGATGATGCTGGGTAGCAAGATTGGGCGGGGCACTGAGCCGCGACTGAAGCTGCACTGATCGTGTAGAAAGGGGGCCGCTGATGCGGCCCTTTTTTTTGCTTCCGGTTGGCGGTACTGGCCAAAACTTTTCGCGAGACAAAAGAAAAAGGGCATCTCAGTTGAGATGCCCTTTTTACATGGTGGGTCGTGTAGGATTCGAACCTACGACCAATTGGTTAAAAGCCAACTGCTCTACCAACTGAGCTAACGACCCTGAAAATGGTCGGGGTGAGGGGATTCGAACTCCTGACATCCTGCTCCCAAAGCAGGCGCGCTACCGGACTGCGCTACACCCCGAGATTGGCTCCGCGACCTGGACTCGAACCAGGGACCCAATGATTAACAGTCATTTGCTCTACCGACTGAGCTATCGCGGAACTGAACTTCGGTACATCTTTACAGCTTCGAAGTCTGTGTTAGCTTCGATCTCTTTGGCTATCCGCTTTCGCGTTGTCGCTGCTGAGGCCGGCTATTCTACATTCTTCGTTTTGCTTGTCAACCACTTTTTTTCATTCAACTTACTGATTTCTAAGTTGTTTTGCGGTCACCGATGTTGCTGGTGATTCGCTTAGTGCCTGACAACGCGGCGTATATTAGGGGCACTCTAATTTCTGTGCAAGCGTTTTTTTCAAAAATTTCAGCAAGTTATGGAAAAAACTGGCGAGGCCCCGATTTTGCTGGGTTTGGCCGGGGCTATTTGCCGGCAAGCCGCCCCCCACAGGGTTCCCCGTGGGCTGCCGAAACGCTGCGGCCTTAAAAAAGCCCCGCAGGTGCGGGGCTAGTTTTTGCAGCGTAGGGATCAGGCGAACACGATTTCTTCGCCTTCCACCTTGGCAGTGATCGCCGAACCCGGCATGAATTTGCCGGCCAGGATCATTTGCGCCAGCGGGTTCTCGATCCAGCGCTGGATCGCCCGCTTCAGCGGCCGGGCGCCATACACCGGGTCGTAACCCACCGCGATCAGCTTGTCCAACGCCTCCGGGCTCAGGCTCAAGGCCAGCTCGCGCTCGCTCAGGCGGCTGCGCAGGCGGCCAAGCTGGATCTCGGTGATGCCGGCGATCTGCTCGCGGCCCAAGGGCTCGAACACCACCACTTCGTCGATCCGGTTGACGAACTCCGGACGGAAGTGCGCACCCACCGCATCCATCACTGCCGCACGCTGCGCTTCGCGATCACCGGCCAGCTCCTGGATCTGCGCCGAGCCCAGGTTGGAAGTCATCACGATCACCGTGTTGCGGAAGTCCACCGTACGGCCATGGCTGTCGGTCAGGCGGCCATCCTCGAGCACCTGCAGCAGCACGTTGAACACATCCGGGTGGGCTTTCTCCACTTCATCCAGCAGCACCACCGAGTAAGGCTTGCGCCGTACCGCTTCGGTCAGGTAACCGCCCTCTTCATAACCTACATAGCCTGGTGGGGCGCCGATCAGGCGAGCCACGGAGTGTTTCTCCATGAACTCGGACATGTCGATCCGCACCATAGCCTCTTCGGTGTCGAACAGGAATTCGGCCAGGGCCTTGCACAGCTCGGTCTTGCCCACACCGGTCGGGCCGAGGAACATGAACGAACCACTTGGCCGGTTCGGGTCGGAAAGGCCTGCACGCGAACGGCGTACGGCGTTGGCTACGGCGGTCACCGCCTCGTGCTGGCCGATCACGCGCTGGTGCAGCAGGTCTTCCATTTTCAGCAGTTTTTCGCGCTCGCCTTCCAGCATCTTGGCCACCGGGATGCCGGTCCACTTGGACACTACTTCGGCAATCTCTTCCTCGGTCACCTTGTTGCGCAGCAGCTGGTTTTCGGTCTTGCCATGCTGGTCGACCATCTGCAGGCTGCGCTCCAGGTCCGGGATAACCCCGTACTGCAGTTCGGCCATGCGGTTCAGGTCGCCTTTGCGACGGGCCGCTTCCAGCTCCTGGCGGGCTTGCTCGATCTTTTGCTGGATCTGCGCCGAGCCCTGCACTTCTGCCTTCTCGGACGCCCAGATTTCTTCGAGGTCGGAATACTCACGCTCCAGGCGCTCGATTTCCTCGGTCAGCTTCTCCAGGCGCTTCTTGGCTGCTTCGTCTTCTTCTTTCTTCAGCGCCTGGGATTCCACCTTCAGCTGGATCAGGCGACGGTCGAGGCGGTCGAGCACTTCCGGCTTGGAGTCGATCTCCATGCGGATACGGCTGGCCGCTTCGTCGATCAGGTCGATGGCCTTGTCCGGCAGCTGGCGGTCGGTGATGTAGCGGTGGCTGAGCTTGGCCGCGGCAATGATCGCGCCGTCGGTGATGGCCACCTTGTGGTGCACTTCATAGCGCTCTTTGAGGCCACGCAGGATGGCGATGGTGTCTTCCTCGCTCGGCTCCTCCACCAGTACCTTCTGGAAGCGCCGCTCCAGGGCGGCGTCCTTCTCGATGAACTGGCGGTATTCGTTGAGCGTGGTGGCACCGACGCAATGCAGTTCACCACGGGCCAGCGCCGGCTTGAGCATGTTGCCAGCGTCCATGGCGCCTTCGCCTTTACCGGCACCGACCATGGTGTGCAGCTCGTCGATGAACAGGATGATCTGGCCTTCCTGCTTGGACAGCTCGTTGAGCAACGACTTGAGGCGCTCTTCGAACTCACCGCGGTACTTGGCACCGGCGATCAGCGCGCCCATGTCCAGCGCCAGCAGGCGCTTGCCCTTGAGGCCGTCCGGCACTTCACCGTTGATGATGCGCTGGGCCAGGCCTTCGGCGATAGCAGTCTTGCCCACGCCGGGTTCGCCGATCAGCACAGGGTTGTTCTTGGTACGGCGCTGCAGCACCTGCACGGTGCGGCGGATTTCGTCGTCACGGCCGATGACCGGGTCCAGCTTGCCCTCTTCAGCACGCTTGGTCAGGTCGACGGTGTACTTGTCCAGCGCCTGGCGTGACTCTTCGGCATTGGCGTCGTTCACCGCCGCGCCGCCGCGCAGGTTGTTGATGGCGTTTTCCAGGGCCTTCTTGCTCACGCCTTGGCTAAGCAGCAGCTTGCCGAGCTTGCTGTTCTCATCCATGGCGGCGAGCAGCACCAGCTCGCTGGAAATGAACTGGTCGCCCTTCTGCTGGGCCAGGCGGTCGGCCTGGTTGAGCAGGCGCGCCAAGTCCTGCGACATGTTCACATCGCCGGTGGGGTTCTGGATTTTCGGCAGCTGGTCGAGTTCTTTTACCAGTGCCTGGCGCAGGTTGTTGATGTCGAAGCCGACCTGCATGAGCAGTGGCTTGATCGAACCACCTTGCTGCTCGATCAACGCCTGCAACAGGTGCAGGGGTTCGATGGCAGGGTGGTCCATGCCAACGGCCAGGGACTGGGCATCGGATATCGCTAATTGAAGCTTGCTGGTCAAACGGTCTATTCGCATGGGGATACCTTCCTGTAAGGGCAGGTCGGAGCGATGGACAGCGCCTTTGATGAAGAAACCTGCCTGAGATGACCTTATAGATAAGGGTGATTCTGGAAGTTTCAAGCGTAGCGGGGTTGACTAAAGTCAGCCTAATGGATTAGCGGTGCCCCAATCGCCGGCAAGCCGGCCACAGGAATGCGCAAACTTCAAGAAAGGTGGGTACTTGTGGGAGCCGGCTTGCCGGCGATGAGGCCGGGCCTGTCAGCGAGGATCTAGCCAGACCAAAGAAGCAAACCGCCCACCCTGCGGGGTGCGGCGATAGGAGAAAAACCGCTCATCGCTGACGGTGCAAAAACCACCGCCATAAACAGCTGTCACACCGCGCGCCGCCAGGCGAATGCGCGCCAGCGCATAGATGTCGGCCATCAGCTTGCCCGGCCGCTCACCCTCGACAAAGGCCTTGGCAGCCTCCGGGTGCACAGCGGTGAAGGCATCCCGCACTTCCAGGCCCACTTCGAATGCCTGCGGGCCGATGGCAGGCCCCAACCACACCAGCACCTCTTCAGGCGGCAATGCCAGGCGCTCCAGCGTGGCTTCCAGCACGCCACCGGCCAGCCCGCGCCAGCCCGCATGTGCGGCAGCTACACGGGTGCCCGCGCGGTCGCAAAACAGCACGGGCAGGCAGTCGGCAGTCATTACGGTACAGGCAATGCCTGGCTGGTCGGTCCAGCTGGCGTCGGCTTCGGCGACCACCGATGGGTCGGCATCCGCCACGATCAGGCCATGCACCTGCTTGAGCCAGGCGGGCTGAATGGCATATTCGTCGCTCAGGCGGCGGCGGTTCTCGGCGACCGCAAGCGGGTCGTCGCCCACGTGGTCACCGAGGTTGAAGGATTCATAGGGCGGCAGGCTAATGCCACCCTGGCGGGTGGTGACACAGGCGCGAACCGAGGCCGGGGCGGGCCAGTCGGGGAACAGCAGCGCCTGCGTCAGGCCACTCATCCGATAAACGCCTCGCGGTCCTGGTTCAGCAGCGACAGCAACCAGACGAAGTCATCCGGCAGTTCCGACGCCCACTCCATGCGCTCACCGGTAGTGGGGTGGTCCAGCGCCAGGAAGCGTGCGTGCAGGGCCTGGCGCGGGAAGGTCTTGACCGCCTCGACCATGGTCGGGCTGGCTGCCGGCGGGATGCGGAAGCGGCCGCCGTAGGTCTGGTCGCCGACCAGCGGGAAACCGACATGGGCCATGTGCACTCGGATCTGGTGAGTACGGCCGGTTTCGAGCTTGACCCGCACGTGGGTGTGCGAACGGAAGCGCTTGAGCACACGGTAGTGGCTGACCGCCGGCTTGCCGCCTTCGGTCACCGCCATACGCTGGCGTGCGCCACCGTGACGGCCGATCGGGGCGTTGATCTTGCCGCCGGCAGTCACCACGCCGATCACGATGCACTCGTAGATCCGGCTGACCGTACGGCTCTGCAGCTGCTCGACCAGCTTGGTCTGCGCCTGCAGGGTCTTGGCCACGACCATCAGGCCGGTGGTGTCTTTGTCCAGGCGATGGACAATGCCAGCGCGCGGTACGTTGACGATATCCGGCACATGGTGCAGCAAGGCGTTGAGCAATGTGCCACTGGCGTGCCCGGCAGCCGGGTGCACGACCAGCCCGGCCGGCTTGTTGATCACCATGATCTGGTCGTCTTCGTAGACGATGTCCAGCTCGATGTCTTCGGCGATCCACTCGCCCTGGGCCTCTTGCTCGGCCTCAAGTGCAAGCATGGAGCCACCATGGACGGTGTCTCGAGGGCGCACGACGGCACCATCGACCGTCAGGCGGCCCTCTTTGATCCACGAAGTAAGCCGCGAACGCGAGTACTCGGCGAACAATTGGGCGGCGACCTGGTCGAGGCGTTGACCGCCCAGTTCGGACGGTACCTCTGCGCTAAGTTGAATGATCTCGGACATGCTCGATTCGGCGGGCGCACAGCCTTTGGTTTCGGCTGCGAGCTTGTGGTTAAATACGGCTTCTTTTGTCCCGGGGTTGGCCGGGGCGCTCATCATAACAGGACGGCACCGCCCAAGACAGCGGCCGTCAAAGGGACGCAAGCCGCTATGCAAGTGAAACACCTGCTGCTGATCGCCATCCTCGGGCTTACCGCGGCCTGTTCCTCTAATAAAGAGGTCATTGACGAGAACCTCAGCGAGGCCGAGCTGTATCAGCAGGCCCAGGCTGATCTGGACAACTCCAGCTACAACAGCGCCGTGAACAAGCTCAAGGCCCTGGAGTCGCGCTACCCGTTCGGCCGTTACGCCGACCAGGCGCAGCTCGAGCTGATCTACGCCAACTACAAGAATTCCGAGCCCGAGGCTGCCAAGTCGGCTGCCGAGCGCTTCATCCGCCTGCACCCGCAACACCCGAACGTCGACTACGCCTACTACCTCAAGGGCCTGACCTCGTTCGACCAGGACCGCGGCCTGGTGGCGCGCTTCCTGCCGCTGGACATGACCAAGCGTGACCCGGGTGCCGCCCGCGACTCGTACAACGAATTCGCCCAGCTGACCAGCCGCTTCCCCAACAGCCGCTACGCCCCGGACGCCAAGCAGCGCATGATCTACCTGCGCAACCTGCTGGCGTCTTATGAAATCCACGTGGCCGACTACTACCTGAGCCGCCAGGCTTACGTGGCCGCCGCCAACCGTGGCCGCTACGTGGTGGAAAACTTCCAGGAAACCCCATCGGTCGGCGACGGCCTGGCCGTGATGGTCGAGGCATACCAGAAGATGCACCTGGACGACCTGGCCGCCACCAGCCTGGAAACCCTCAAGCTAAACTACCCTGACCACCCGAGCCTGGTCGATGGCGAGTTCCAGCCCAAGCAGACCGAGTCTGACGGCCGCGGCTGGCTGTCCAAGGCCACCCTGGGCCTGATCGAGACCGACGCGCCACTGCCACCGGGTGAAACCCGCGCCAACCAGGACGTGGTCCGCCAGTTCCAGGATGCCCGCGCCGAGATGCCGCAGGACTTGCTGCCCAAAGATGAAAACGGCGACCCGATCCTGCCGGAAGGGCCGAAAGAAGCCGAGAAAGACCGCTCTTGGTTCAGCTACATGACCTTTGGTCTGTTCGACTGATTCAACGGGGTGCGAGAAAGGGAGACTGAGGTCTCCCTTTTTTATTGGCCTCGTCCTAGACTGTCGCCTCAATCAATAGACAAGCTGGACACCATGGTTCGCCTACTTTTCTGGATCGCCCTGATCGCCGCCGCGTTCTGGCTGTGGCGCAAATTCAAGATCAGCCAGCAGTCGCCGTCCGAGCCGAAACTCGACGACCCGCTGAAGATGGTGCGCTGCGCCCACTGCGGCGTGCACCTGCCCAATGACCGGGCGCTGCAGCAGGGCAGTCAGTGGTATTGCAGCCAGGCGCACCTTCAGCAAGGGCCTGGCCAGCAGGACTGAGCCAGTACCGCACGGGCCCAATCGCCGGCAAGCCGACTCCCCTGTACCTTGTGGGAGCAACTGTCTTGCCGGCGATTGGGCCGCTAAGCGGCCCCAGCGATTTCAGCCAAGACGCCCGGCCGGGGCATAAGGCGCCGGGTCAATGATCGGCTCCACCCCTGTCAGCAAATCAGTAAACAACTGACACGAAGCTGGCGCCAGCACCAACCCATTGCGGTAATGCCCACAGTTCAACCACAACCCGTCATGCCCCGGCACTCGGCCGATATACGGAATGCCTTCAGGCGAACCTGGCCGCAGCCCTGCCCAGTGCGCCACCACCGTGGCATCCGCAAGCTCCGGCAACAACTCTGCCGCTGAAGCCTTGAGGCTCGCCAGTGCATCCTCGGTCGGGGTCTTGTCGTACCCGGCATGCTCCAGCGTGCTGCCCACCAAAATGTGCCCGTCACGGCGCGGAATCGCATAGCGTCCCTTGGCCAGCACCATGCTCGGCAAGAAGTCTTCGGCGCACTTGAACAGGATCATCTGGCCTTTCACCGGTTCCACCGGCAGCTCAATGCCCAGCGTGCGCAGCAGATCGCCGCTCCAGGCGCCAGCGCTGAGCACGACATCATCAGCCTGCAGCACGCCGTCTGCGGTCTGCACGCCAGTCACGCGCTCACCGTCCTGAACAAAGCCGGTGATCTGGCAGTGCTCACGCAAGGTCACGTTGGGCATTGCCAGCAGCGCAGCCTTCAGTGCCTTGACCAGCCGCGGGTTGCGCACATTGGCCACGCCTGCCATGTAGATGGCGCGCTTGAAGCCTGGGCCCAGTACGGGGACCGCGTCATAGGCCGCCGAAATATCCACAGGGCTGAGCGGCCGCCGCTCGCGTTCTGCCCAGGCCAGCGCCTCGGCTTCATCGTCCAGGTCGAGCCAGTACAAGCCGGTGGTGTGGACTTGCGGATCAATACCGGTGCTGGAGAACAGATGCTCACCCAGCTGTGGATAAAAGTCCTGCGACCAGTGCGCCAGGGCAGTGACTGCCTGGCTGTAGCGCCAAGGGTAAAGCGGCGAGACGATACCGCCGCCCGCCCAGGACGATTCACGCCCGACCTCGGCCTGGTCACATACCACTACCTGGCCGACCTTCGCCGCCAGGTTGAACGCCGTCAGCAGGCCGATCACCCCGCCGCCAACCACCACTACTTGCTTGTTCATCTGTCGATCCAACACCTGAAGTAAAACCGCGATGCACGGGCATCATTCAACCTTCAGCTCCCCCAGCAGCGCTCAATGGCCCCGGTGCCATCCGGGTTGCTCTGTACACCGGCCTGGTCGAGCTGGAAATCACCGCAGCGATCGTCCGCCATCAAACCATGCGGCAGCCGCCGTGCACGCAGCGTGAAGGTATCGCTGCCGCGTTCGGCATGCAGGCTGTAATGGCGGTTGCCAGCGGGCAATGCCGGTTCGCCCTCGGCGTACTGGCCGGTGCGTACACGGTGGTGTTCCAGGCGCAGGGCAGCGTCATGCAGCAGGCCAACCACTTCGCTGCGTGCGGCTCGCCTGAGCTGGTCGCTGTAACTGGGGTAGGCAATGGCTGCCAGAATGCCGGTGACAGCCACGACAATCAACAACTCGATCAGGCTCAGGCCTTGCTGCATGTCAGTCTTCCCTCAGTCTCTGCCGCCAGAGAATCCGCTGCGGCGCCTGTGTTTGAGCCGCTGGCATGGCATACACCGCCTCCAGCACTTGCCTGGCCGCGAGTTGCCGGCTGACTGCGGTCACCCGGTAAAGCATGACGGGCTCATCCCTCGGCCTATGCGCGGCCCGGGTAGTTAGGCCAAGGTTCTGCAGCTGGAAGTAACCGCTCTCGCTGGCTTGCCATTGCCCCAGCAAGTCATGCGCGCGCGGGGGTGGCAGGCACGCTTGGCACAACCCAGGCGGCGCGCGCTGCAGTTCGGCCTCTGCGACCAGCAGCGTGGCTTCGGCCTGATCGAATGCCTGCAAACCCTCGCGCAGGTAGCCGGCCATGCGCGTTTCCACCAAGGCATCACGCAACGCCGAAGCCGCCAGCAGGCCAAGCAAAAGGCTGAGGACCAGCGCCAGCAGCAGTACCATGCCACGCTGGCGCTTCATGGCCTGGCAACCGGGTTGCGGATCGCCACACTCATGTCGTAACGCTGCTCGATGCCCAGACCAGGATCGAACAAGGTCAGTTGCACATCCACCCGCTGCCCTTCGGCGGTGTCGACAGGTTCAACGCGCATTTCGCGCACGTGGTCGACCAAGGGCTGAGAGCTGTTGCGCCGCATGAACCTCAGTGTGCTGCCGCGAAGTTGGTAGTGGTGCCGGCTGATGGGAAATGCCAAGGGCAAACCGGGGCTTTGAGCACGCCCCGCGTGCACTTCGGCCTCGCTGATACAATCGGTGTGCAAGGTCCAGTCCGGAGCCCCGGGGTACCCAGGCGGCTCTGCCACTATCAGGCTCAGGCTTGCCGGGCCAACCTGCAAAGGCCGCGCAAACGCTTCTCGCGCAGATGGGTCCCTGAAGTCGCCAGGCTCAAGGCGCAGGCAACCGAACATGCCGGCCATACGGATATCCTGGGCCATACGCAACAATGCCAGACGGGCGTCCGCCTGCATGCGCAACGCAGCAGATTGAAGGAGTGAGCTCTGGTGGGCCGAGATGAAAAGCTGGCTGGCGGCAGTCAGCAGCATCAGGCCGATGGCAAGCGCAAGCATTGCCTCGACCAGGCCGAAACCACCCTGCTCACGCTTCATGGCCGCGGCACCGTCAGCTTGCCAGCGGCCTTGCCCCGTTCAAGCAGCGTATGGGCGCCCAGCGCATCCTGCATATCACGACGCGCACTGTCAGTGGCCTGCAATGCCTGCAGCTGCAACGCTGCGGCAGCGAACATGCCCAGTGCCACCACCGCTACGGCCAACAGTACCTCCAGAAGCGTCATGCCCCGTTGTTTCGTGTGCATCCCTGCACCTCCTGCGATCTTTCCCGCAATTGCCTTGCACCTCGCCGACTGGACCTCTTGCCCAACGACCGTGAAGCTACAGCCAAGCACTTCCAGGGAGGAATGCACGGTGAAGCAACAGGGCGTAACACTGATACAAATGATGTTCGGGCTGGCTATGGCGGCGCTGCTGACGCAGCTTGGCATGCCGGCCTACGCGAAATTGAGCGATGACCTGCACAGGGCAGCAGCAGCCCGCGACTTGGCCCAGGCGCTGCGTAGCGCACGCAGCCACGCGGCCCTGCAAGGCCAGGCGGTAGTGGTGCAGTCTTTGGACAATGATTGGGGCAAGGGTTGGCGCGTGCTGTTGGAGCATAACCAGCAGTTGCTGCGCGAGTACCGACTGGCTCGGCCCCAAAGGGTGAAAGCCAATATCGGGAACCAGGTAAAATTCAGCGCACTGGGTGTGCCATTGGGGAAGACCAACAACTTGTCAGGGGGGCGGCTGGAGGTCTGTGAGCGCTCGTCTGCAACCAGCCGGCACCGTGTTGTGCTGGCGACCAGCGGTAGGGTCAGCCTGCGCACTGATGAACTGAAAAAGTCCCTGTGCGCAGGCCGCTGATCAGATCAGCGAACGAACCCGCAGCTCTTTGGGCATGGAGAACGTGATGTTCTCCGGGCGCCCATCAAGCTCTTCGGCGCCGGTGGCACCCCAAGCCTTGAGCTGGTCGATCACGCCACGCACCAGCACTTCGGGGGCCGAAGCGCCAGCAGTGATACCAATCCGCGCAGCCTGGTCGAACCAGCCGCGTTGCATGTCCTCGGCGCCATCGATCAGGTAGGCCGGGGTACCCATGCGCTCGGCCAGCTCACGCAGGCGGTTGGAGTTGGAACTGTTAGGGCTGCCCACCACCAGTACCACATCACACTCACCGGCCAGTTGCTTGACGGCGTCCTGGCGGTTCTGAGTGGCGTAGCAGATGTCGTCTTTGCGCGGGCCGCCGATGTTCGGGAAGCGCGTACGCAGGGCATCAATGACACGGCTGGTGTCGTCCATCGATAGCGTGGTCTGGGTGACGAACGCCAGGTTGTCCGGGTCGCGCACCTGCAGCCGGGCAACATCCTCCTCGTCTTCGACCAGGTAGATGGCACCGCCGTTGCTGGCGTCGTATTGCCCCATGGTGCCTTCGACTTCCGGGTGCCCTTCGTGGCCGATCAGGATGCACTCACGGCCGTCACGGCTGTATTTGGCGACCTCGATATGCACCTTGGTCACCAGCGGGCAGGTGGCGTCGAAGACTTTCAGGCCGCGGCCAGCGGCTTCCTGGCGCACGGCCTGGGAAACACCATGGGCGCTGAAAATGACGATGACGTCGTCCGGTACCTGATCCAGTTCTTCGACGAAGATGGCGCCACGGCTGCGCAGGTCTTCCACCACGAACTTGTTGTGCACCACTTCATGGCGCACATAGATCGGCGGGCCGAAGACTTCCAGCGCACGGTTGACGATCTCGATCGCCCGGTCGACCCCTGCGCAGAAACCGCGAGGGTTGGCGAGTTTGATTTGCATGCTCGGCTCCAGGCTTACAGGGCCTTCACCTCGAGGATCTCCACCTCGAAGGTAAGGGTCTTGCCTGCCAGTGGGTGATTGAAGTCGATGGTCACCTGGTTGTCATCGAACGCTTTGACCACACCGGGTAATTCGGTGTTGGCGGCATCGTTGAAGATGATCAGCAGCCCTTCGGACAATTCCATGCCCTCGAACTGGGACCGTGGCATGACCTGTACGTTCTGCGGGTTAGGCTGGCCGAAAGCATTCTCCGGGGCAACCACGACCGTGCGCTTGTCACCGGCCTTGAAGCCGAACAGCGCGGCCTCGAAACCCGGCAGCAGGTTGCCATCGCCGACCTTGAAGGTGGCTGGAGCCTTGTCGAACGTGCTGTCGACGGTGTCGCCGTTTTCCAGGTGCAGCGCGAAGTGCAGGGTAACTTCGGTGTTCTGGCCGATACGGGTGTCAGTCATGGACCGGATCCTCGGACTTCTTGCTCTTGAACATATCCAGCGCCAGCATCACCGCACCAACGGTGATGGCGCTGTCGGCCACATTGAAGGCCGGGAAGTGATGAACGTTCTTCCAGTGCACCAGGATGAAATCCACCACGTGGCCCAGCACGATGCGGTCGTACAGGTTGCCCAGCGCACCACCGAGCACCAGCGCCAGCGCCACGGCCAGCCAAGTCTCGTTGCGCCCCAGGCGCTTGAGCCAGACCACCAGCACGGCGCTGACCACCACGGCGATCAGGGCGAACAGCCAGCGCTGCCAGCCGGAGCTGTCGGCCAGGAAGCTGAACGCCGCGCCGGTGTTGTAGGCCAGGGTCCAGCTGAAGTAGTCAGGGATGACCACGATCTGCTGGTACATGCTCAGGGCGTTGTTGAAATACAGCTTGGTGGCCTGGTCAACGACCAGGACCAGCAGGCTGAGCCAGAGCCATGCAAGGCGCCCGAAGCGCCCCGCTGCAGGGTTAGGCATAGTGGCGCACCTCACCGGAACCGCTCAGGTTGTCGACGCAACGGCTGCAGATTTCCGGGTGCTCCGGATGGCTGCCGACGTCGGCGCGGAAGTGCCAGCAGCGGCCGCACTTGGCGTGACCAGACTTGACCACTTTCAGCTTGAGGCCTTCGACTTCGGTGGCCACGGCATCGGCCGGCGCCTGGGCGAACGGCACCACGCTGGCAGCGGAGGTGATGAGTACGAAGCGCAGCTCATCGCCCAGCTTGCTCAGGTCGGCGCTGAGGCCCTCTTCGGCGAACAGGGTAACTTCGGCCTGCAGGTTGCCGCCGATGACCTTGGCGGTACGCTGGTTTTCCAGCTCCTTGTTGACCGCAGCCTTGACCGCCATCACGCGGTCCCAGTAGGCGCGATCCAGCTCGGTGCCTTCCGGCAGCTCGCTCAGGCCCTGGTACCAGCCGTTGAGCATGACCGACTCGTTGCGCTCGCCCGGCAGGTACTGCCAGATTTCATCGGCGGTGAAGGCCAGGATCGGCGCGATCCAACGCACCAGCGCTTCGCTGATGTGGTACAGCGCGGTCTGGCAGGAACGACGGGCGACACTGTTGGCGCCAGTGGTGTACTGGCGGTCCTTGATGATGTCGAGGTAGAAGCCGCCCAGTTCCTGCACGCAGAAGTTGTGGATCTTCGAGTAGACATTCCAGAAACGGTACTCGCTGTAGTGCTCTTCCAGCTCGCGTTGCAGCAGCAGGGTACGGTCCACTGCCCAGCGGTCCAGGGCCAGCATGTCCTCTGGGGCCAGCAGGTCGCGGGCCGGGTCGAAGCCGGACAGGTTGGAAAGCAGGAAACGTGCGGTGTTGCGGATACGACGGTAAGCGTCGGCGCTGCGCTGCAGGATCTGCTCGGAAACGGCCATCTCACCCGAATAGTCGGTGGCCGATACCCACAGGCGCAGGATGTCGGCACCCAGGGTGTTGTTGACCTTTTCCGGCTCGATGGTGTTGCCCAGCGATTTGGACATCTTGCGGCCGCTTTCGTCCACGGTGAAGCCATGGGTCAGCAGCTCGCGGTACGGCGCGTGGTTGTCGATGGCGCAACCGGTCAGCAACGAGGAATGGAACCAGCCACGGTGCTGGTCGGAGCCTTCCAGGTACAGGTCCGCACGCGGGCCGGTGGCGTGGCCGATGTCGTGCGAGCCGCGCAGTACGTGCCAGTGGGTGGTGCCGGAGTCGAACCACACGTCCAAGGTGTCGGTGATCTTGTCGTACTGGCCGGCTTCATCACCGAGCAGTTCGGCGGCGTCCAGCTTGAACCAGGCCTCGATGCCTTCCTGTTCGACGCGTTTGGCCACGGCTTCCATCAGCTCGACGGTGCGCGGGTGCAGTTCGCCGGTCTGCTTGTGCAGGAAGAACGGGATCGGCACACCCCAGTTGCGCTGACGCGAGATGCACCAGTCCGGGCGATTGGCGATCATCGAGTGCAGGCGCGCCTGGCCCCAGGCCGGGACGAACTGGGTGTCTTCGATGGCTTTGAGCGCGCGCTCACGCAGCGGCTCGCCAGTGCTTGGCTGCTTGTCCATGCCGACGAACCACTGCGCGGTAGCGCGGTAGATCAGCGGGGTCTTGTGGCGCCAGCAGTGCATGTAGCTGTGGCTGATGGTCTCGGTGTGCATCAGCGCACCGACTTCGCTCAGCTTTTCGACGATGGCCGGGTTGGCCTTCCAGATGAACTGGCCGCCAAAGAACTCCAGCGACTCGACGTACACACCGTTGCTCTGCACCGGCGTGAGGATATCGTCGTTGACCATGCCGTAGCGCTTGCAGGTGACAAAGTCGTCTTCACCGTAGGCTGGCGCGGAGTGGACCACACCGGTACCTGCGCCCAGCTCGACGTAGTCGGCCAGGTAGACAGGCGACAGGCGGTCGTAGAAGGGGTGACGGAAATTGACCAGCTCCAGGGCCGAGCCTTGGGCGGTGGCGATGACCGAGCCTTCCAGGTTGTAGCGCTTGAGGCACGACTCGACCAGTTCTTCGGCCAGCACCAGCAGACGCTCGCCGGTATCGACCAGAGCGTACTTGAACTCCGGGTGGATGTTCAGCGCCTGGTTGGCGGGGATGGTCCACGGGGTGGTGGTCCAGATCACGATGGCAGCGGGCTTGGCCAGCGCCGGCAGGCCGAACGCGGCAGCCAGTTTGTCAGCGTCGGCGACCGGGAAGGCCACATCGATGGTCTGCGACTTCTTGTCGGCGTACTCGACCTCGGCTTCTGCGAGCGCGGAGCCGCAATCGAAGCACCAGTTAACAGGCTTGAGGCCCTTGAACACGAAGCCCTGCTTGACCATTTCGGCCAGGGCACGGATTTCACCGGCCTCGTTGGCGAAGTTCATGGTCTTGTAAGGGTTGTCCCAGTCACCCAGCACACCCAGGCGGATGAACTCGGTCTTCTGCCCTTCGATCTGCTCGGCAGCGTATTCGCGGCACAGCTCACGAGTGCGGTCGGCCGTCAGGTGCTTGCCATGGGTGACTTCGACCTTGTGCTCGATCGGCAGGCCGTGGCAGTCCCAACCGGGTACGTAAGGCGCGTCGAAGCCCGACAGCGTCTTGGAGCGGACGATCATGTCCTTGAGAATCTTGTTCAGCGCATGACCGATGTGAATCTTGCCGTTGGCATAGGGCGGGCCGTCGTGCAGGACGAACTTCGGACGATCCTTGCCAATTTCGCGCAGCTTCTGGTACAGGCCAATGCTGTCCCAGCGCTGCAGGATCTGCGGTTCGCGCTGAGGCAGGCCGGCCTTCATGGGGAAGGCGGTGTCCGGAAGGTTTAGCGTGGCTTTGTAGTCGGTCATTTCAGGCTCTTGGTTAGCGGTTGAGCGTGCCAATGTGCACGTGCGGCGGCGATATCCGCATCGATCGCCGACTTCAGCGCCTCCAGGGAGGCGAATCGCTGCTCTTCACGCAGCTTGTGGTGGAATTCCACCGTCAGGCGCCGGCCATACAGATCGCCGGCATAATCCAGTAGATGAATTTCAAGGTGCGGGCGGCCGTCGCCGGCCACTGTGGGGCGCACCCCGATGTTGCCGACACCCGGCCAGGCCTTGCCGTCGATTTCGATGCTGGCCAGGTAGACCCCGGACAACGGTACGCGACGACGCTTGAGCTGGATGTTGGCGGTGGGCGTGCCGAGCTGGCGGGCCAGCTTCTGGCCGTGCAATACGCGCCCGGTAATGCTGTAGGGGCGGCCCAGCAAGTGCTCGGCGAGCTCGAAGTTGCCTGCGGACAGCGCCTGGCGCACCTCGGTGCTGCTGACCCGCAAACCGTCCTGGATCACCGTGTTGGCGGCCTCGACGGTGAAGCCGTACTGCTTGCCGGCTTCGATCAGGAAGGTGAAATCGCCAGCGCGGTCGCAGCCAAAGCGGAAGTCGTCGCCCACTTCAAGGTGGCGCACGCCCAGGCCATCGACCAGGATCGCCTCGACGAATTCATCGGCGCTCAGGTTGCTCAGGCGCTGGTTGAACGCCAGGCACAAGACCCTATCGATACCTTCGCCAGCCAGCAGCTCGACCTTGTCACGCAGGCGCGCCAGGCGGGCCGGCGCAGTGTCCGGAGCGAAGTACTCGCGCGGCTGCGGCTCGAAGATCACCACGCACGTAGGCAGGCCAAGTGCCTGGCCGCGCTCGCGCAGGCGCGCCAGGATTGCCTGGTGGCCGCGGTGAACCCCGTCGAAGTTGCCAATGGTGGCGACACAGCCCCGGTGCTCGGGGCGCAGGTTGTGAAGACCTCGAACCAGCTGCATAACGCGCTTCTTGCTCATAAAGTGGCCGATTATAACCACACCCGGGCGCTGGTGACAGGCAGCAGCGCCCGGGTGCAGCGTGGAAAACGAAAAACCGACGCCTGACCCGCCTTCCAGCTCAGTGCAGGGCCTTGCGGGCGAAGTGCCGGGGCCTGAAGCCGCACAGGTAAAGGCAACCGAAATAGGTCACGATACCGGCCGCGATCAACGCCCCAAGGCGCACGAAACGCTCGAACATGTTGCCTTGCTCCCACGCCGGCAGGTAGTGCATGCCCACCAGCAGTACGGCCACCATCAGCGCTACTGCCAGCACCAGCTTGAGCAGGAACAGCGTCCAGCCCGGCTGCGGCTGGAACAGCTGCTGGCTGCGCAGCTTCCAGAACAGCAGGCCCGCATTCAGGCAGGCACCCAGGCTGATCGCCAAGGCCAGGCCGGCGTGCTGCAGTGGGCCGACCAGGGCCAGGTTGAACAGCTGAGTGCAGATGAGGGTGAAGATCGCGATCCGCACGGGCGTACGAATATTCTGCTGCGCATAGAAGCCCGGTGCCAGTACCTTGACCAGAATGATCGCCAACAGGCCTACCGAATAGGCGATCAGTGCCTGCTGGGTCATCGCCGCATCGAAGGCGCTGAACTTGCCGTACTGAAACAATGCAACGGTCAGCGGCTCGGCGAGTATCGCCAGGGCCAGCGTGCAGGGCAGCACCAGCAGGAAGCACAGGCGCAGGCCCCAGTCGAGGATCCGCGAATACTCCTCGCGGTCCTTGTTGGCGTAGGTCTTGGCCAACGTCGGCAGCAGGATGGTACCCAGGGCAACGCCAAGCACGCCCGAGGGCAACTCCATGAGGCGGTCGGCGTAGTACATCCAGGACACCGAGCCGGCCACCAGGAAGGAGGCGAAGATGGTGTTGATGATCAGCGAAATCTGGCTGACCGAAACGCCGAGAATGGCCGGCAACATCTGCTTGAGCACGCGCCACACGCCGGAGTCACGCAGGTTCAGGCGCGGCAGCACGAGCATGCCGATTTTTTTCAGTGCCGGCAGCTGGTACAGCAACTGCGCCAGGCCTCCGGCCAGCACGCCCCAGGCCAGTGCCATGATGGGCGGGTCGAAATACGGCGTGAGCAGCAGGGCGAAGATGATCATCGCCACGTTGAGCAGGGTCGGCGTGAAGGCCGGGACCGAGAAACGGTTCCAGGTATTGAGGATCGCACCGGCCAGGGACGACAGTGAGATCAGCAATATATAAGGAAAGGTCACCCGCAGCAGGTCGGTGGTCAGCTGGTATTTCTCGGCATCGTCCGCAAAACCGGGCGCGGTGGCCCAGACCACCCAGGGTGCCGCAAGCACGCCAATCACCGTGACCAGGGCCAGGACCAGCGTCAGCAGGCCGCTGATATAGGCGATGAAAGTGCGCGTCGCCTCCTCGCCCTGCTGGGTCTTGTATTCGGCAAGGATCGGCACGAACGCTTGGGAGAAGGCCCCCTCGGCAAAAATCCGCCGCAGCAGGTTGGGCAACTTGAAGGCGATGAAAAAGGCGTCGGTAGCGATGCCGGCGCCGAAAACACGGGCCAGGATGGTGTCACGCACGAACCCCAGCACCCGGGAAATCATGGTGATGGAGCTGACTGCAGCCAGGGATTTGAGCAGGTTCATCGAAAAGATTCACGCCAAGGGCAGAGGACGCTGCCAGACAGCGTCCGAATGTGCGATACTCCCGCGCCTTCGCAGGGGAGCCAAAAATTCCCGAGTTTACAGGTCGTGCAGCAGAAAGGAATATTTCCCTCCTGTTGGTACACCGCTCGGCGGAACCCTGCAGGTGGCCTTGACATCCGGTCAACTGATCGGCATGATTCGCGGCCTATTTTGTTTGCTATTTACCTAAAGTCTTTCGAGGAGCTCGACGGTGGCCAACACACCTTCCGCCAAGAAACGTGCAAAACAGGCTGAGAAGCGTCGCAGCCACAACGCCAGCCTGCGTTCCATGGTCCGCACCTACATCAAGAATGTAGTCAAAGCCATCGACGCAAAAGACGCCGAAAAAGCGCAAGCCGCTTACGTTCTGGCTGTACCTGTAATCGACCGTATGGCCGACAAGGGTATCATCCACAAGAACAAAGCTGCTCGCCACAAAGGCCGTCTGAATGGCCACATCAAGGCGCTGAAAGAAGCTGCAGCTGCCTAAGCGACGCTTGTCGAAAAACCGACCTTAGGGTCGGTTTTTTATTGCCTGCGATTTGATGATGCTTGTGTTGCCAGTTACGGCCTCATCGCCGGCAAGCCGGGCCCCACAAAAGCGATAGGGCCGCATAGCGGCCCCTGCATTACTTGGCGATCTGGATCTTCGGTGCCCACTGCAGCCAGGCGTCCTCAGGCTTGTCGAACAAGGCAAAGGTCTGCTGCGGCCGCGCCGGGTTACCCATCTGCTCGCCATCAGGCGTGGCGAATGCAATACCACCGTCGATGAGGGTCTCCAGCGACTCGGTACGCACAGTGGCGCCCTTGAACAAGCCCCAGTCGAAACCGAAACCGCTGCTGTTCCAGAACCGGCTGCCACCGCGCACCAGCGCGGCATAGCGTGGCTCGATCAGGATGTGAATCAGCACGCGGTCTGCCGTCTGGCCCAACTCGAAGCCCGTTACCTTACCCACCGCGACCTCACGGTAGGTCACCGGCACGCCCGGCTTGATCGACCCCCTGCGCGGGGCGCTGAGGGTCAATGGCAAGCCGACTTCCACCCCGGTTACCTCAGGCGCGTCAGCCAAGGCTATGAAATCACGCTGCGGGCCTTTGTCCTTAACAGCGGGCTGCACCTCCAGGTACTGGCCGCCAATCAGGGTATCGAGGTTTTCTGTACGCACAAGGCCAAGGGCCGGCTTGACCACCCAGAACTGCGTCCCTGCACGGGCGATGCGGTCTGCCGCTTCGGTGATACGCGCGCGCAGCAGCACAGCCTGCAGGTCTTTGGTCAGGTCGACACTCTCGACACTACCAACATCCAGGCCACGGAAACGGATGGGCGTTCCCGGCTTGAGGCCATCTGCACGGTCTACACGGATGGTTATCAGCGTGCCGGCACGGTTTACCGCCTCCTGGCTGTCGTGCAGCCGGAACCTTGGAATATGGCGCTTGAGGGCTACGTTCGGCGTTGGCGTGTCGAAGGCGATGCCACCGGCCATCAGGGTCTGCAGCGACTCACTCTTTATCTTGATGCCCGACAGGCCACCGGTGAGGGTAATGCCGCTGACGTTCCAGAAACGCGAAGAGCCATTGACCAGGTTCTCGTACTCCTTTTCGATGTGCACACCGATCAGGATGCGATTGCTGTTGCGGGCGAACTGGTAGCTCTGCACGCTACCAACCTTGACCTGGCGATACATCACCGGGCTACCGACCTCCAACGAGCCCAGCGTATCGGCGAACAGCACCATGTGCAGGCCAGGCGCCTTGAGGTCCAGCGGCGGTGCCTTGGCCCTTGCTTCGAACTCGCGCTGCGGCGTGGCCCCCTTCTCACCCGGGCGAATGGCAATGTAGTTACCCTTCACCAAGGCCTCCAGGCCTGTGATACCCGCCAGAGAAATGGAAGGTTTGACCACCCAGAACTGCGTGCCATCGACCAGATAGTCTTCGGTCAGGGGGTCCAGGGTCAGCTCAGCCATGGCGCTGCCAAGGTTGTTTTCCATCTTCAGGGCTTTCAGCGAGCCGACTTGAATGCCTTTGTACATGACCGGGGTGCGCCCCGCCTGCAGTCCCTCATAGTCGCTCAGCTTGACCTTCACACGGATACCCGCCTGGGCGGCATCGAAATCTTCGTACAAGCGGAATGGCAGGCTCGGGTCGGTGGGCGGGCTATCCTTGCGGTATTCCGGTGTAGCAAAGGCGATACCACCGGCAACGATGCTGGAGAGGGATTCGCTGCGTACTTTTACCCCGGACAGCCCGGCATCGATGCTGATGCCGCTGGCATTCCAGAAGCGCGTGTGTTTGCGCACCAGGCTGGCATAAGCCGGCTCGATGAAGACTTTGACCTCGACCGTGCTCTGGTCCTCGGAAAGGCGATAGCTCTTTACCCGGCCAACCTGGATCTGCTTGTAGAACACAGGGCTATCGCGGTTGAGCGAGCCCAAGCGATCGGCCTTGAGCGTAAGGTGCAGGCCCGGTTCGCTGTCCGAAAGCGGTGGCGCCACCTTCAATGCCTTGAAGCGCTTGGTTCGCTCACCCTCGCCAGGGCTGACGGCAATGTAATTCCCTGACACCAATGTCTCGAGACCCGAGATACCCGCCAGCGTGACACTGGGCTTGACCAGCCAGAACCGTGTCCCTTTGGTAAGGTGAGGCTCTGCGTCTTTGTTCATCTCGATAGTGGCAATGACACCTTGGTTTTCGCCCTCGGCATCGAGCACCAGGCTTTTTACCTTGCCCACGGGCATGCCTTTGTAGATGACTTCGGTTTTGTTGGCGACGATGCCCTCACCGCTCTCGAAACGAACCTCGATTTCCACACCCGCATCACGGTAGGCCTGCCAGGCCAGCCACCCTCCAATCATCAAAGCGATCAGCGGCAGAATCCAGATGGCCGACCAGTTGGAGGCGGGCCGGGTTTTAGCCGTTGGCATGTCACTCATGGTCGTCATCCGACTCCGTGTTATCCCAAATCAGTCGGGGATCGAAAGTTAAAGCAGCGAGCATCGTGAGAATCACCACAGTAGCGAAGGCGACAGCGCCCAGGTTGGCTTCGACACTGGCGATACGGCCGAAATTCACCACCGCCACCAAGATGGCGATGACGAAGATGTCCAGCATGGACCAGCGTCCTATGAACTCGATGAACCGATACATCAAGATGCGTTGCCGCGCTGACAAGGGTTGGCGGCGCTGCACCGAATACAACAACAAACCGATGCCCACCAGTTTGAAGGTGGGCACCAGAATACTTGCAATGAACACCACTGCGGCAATGGGCAACATGCCATGCTTGAGCAGGGTAATGACGCCGGACATGATCGTGTCCGGGCTGCCCTGCCCCAATGTACTGACAGTCATGATCGGCAGCACGTTGGCAGGTATGTACAGGATCGAGGCAGCGATGAGTAGCGCCCAGGTACGGACGATACTGTTGGGCCGACGTGCATGCACAATCGCGCCACAGCGCGTGCAGGTCTGCGACTTGCTCTCGGAATCCTGTCGATTCAGTTCATGACACTCATTGCAGACCATAATGCCCGCATCAATCGCCCGCATGCAGATCCTCCCCTGACAGCGCACTCCAGATCTGGTGTGGAGACATCACCACTTCAAGCCAAACCTGAATCAGCAACAGGCTTATGAAGCAAAACAACCCTAGCCCTACGGTCAGCTCGGCAAGGTCGACCAGTTTCACGATTGCGACCAGTACGCCCATGAAGTAGACCTCGAGCATGCCCCAGTCACGCAAATGGTGATAAATGCGATAGAACAGCAGCCCATAACTACGCCCAACGTTAAGGCGGATGCTCAATAGCACCATGAGCTGGCACATCAGCTTGAGAAACGGAACCGCCATGCTGCACAGGAACACCACGACAGCGACACCGCGCATTTCGGAGTTGTACAAGCCCAGCACGCCACTCCACACCGTATCGTCTGAAGTCTGGCCAAGCAGGTGCAGCTGCATGATTGGCAGGAAGTTGGCAGGCACGAAGAGCAGCAGCGCGGTCAGCACCAGTGCCAGGCTGCGATTGACCACATTGTGCCGGTGAGCGTATAGCTCATAACCACAGCGGGGGCACTGCGCCTTTTCATCGTGTTGCAGTTGGGGCTTGCGCATCAGCAGGTCGCATTCATGGCACGCGACCAGCTCGTCAAGCGGCAACTGCTCTAGCGCTTGGGTTTCGACTGGGTTGGGCATCTCGAGGTTCTGAATAGGTAGGTCGGCTCTATTCTAGTGATACAGCTCGAAATGTGGGAGCCGACTTTCGGGAAACGGAGCTGGAAAGACAAAACCCCTACCTGCTCGCGCAGATAGGGGTTTTGCGAAATGAATCTTGACGATGACCTACTCTCACATGGGGAAACCCCACACTACCATCGGCGATGCATCGTTTCACTACTGAGTTCGGGATGGGATCAGGTGGTTCCAATGCTCTATGGTCGTCAAGAAATTCTGTAGCCAGAATGTCCAGATGGACAGCCCAGCGAATTCGGATATGCGATAGTTGTGATGTTGCGAACTTTCGGTTCTTTCGTCTTCACCACCACAATCTGCAGAAGCAAATTGCTTGGGTGTTATATGGTCAAGCCTCACGGGCAATTAGTATTGGTTAGCTCAACGCCTCACAGCGCTTACACACCCAACCTATCAACGTCGTAGTCTTCGACGGCCCTTTAGGGGATTCAAGATCCCAGTGAGATCTCATCTTGAGGCAAGTTTCCCGCTTAGATGCTTTCAGCGGTTATCTCTTCCGAACATAGCTACCCGGCAATGCCACTGGCGTGACAACCGGAACACCAGAGGTTCGTCCACTCCGGTCCTCTCGTACTAGGAGCAGCCCCTCTCAAATCTCAAACGTCCACGGCAGATAGGGACCGAACTGTCTCACGACGTTCTAAACCCAGCTCGCGTACCACTTTAAATGGCGAACAGCCATACCCTTGGGACCGGCTTCAGCCCCAGGATGTGATGAGCCGACATCGAGGTGCCAAACACCGCCGTCGATATGAACTCTTGGGCGGTATCAGCCTGTTATCCCCGGAGTACCTTTTATCCGTTGAGCGATGGCCCTTCCATACAGAACCACCGGATCACTAAGACCTACTTTCGTACCTGCTCGACGTGTTTGTCTCGCAGTCAAGCGCGCTTTTGCCTTTATACTCTACGACCGATTTCCGACCGGTCTGAGCGCACCTTCGTACTCCTCCGTTACTCTTTGGGAGGAGACCGCCCCAGTCAAACTACCCACCATACACTGTCCTCGATCCGGATAACGGACCTGAGTTAGAACCTCAAAGTTGCCAGGGTGGTATTTCAAGGATGGCTCCATGAGAACTGGCGTCCCCACTTCAAAGCCTCCCACCTATCCTACACAAGCAAATTCAAAGTCCAGTGCAAAGCTATAGTAAAGGTTCACGGGGTCTTTCCGTCTAGCCGCGGATACACTGCATCTTCACAGCGATTTCAATTTCACTGAGTCTCGGGTGGAGACAGCGCCGCCATCGTTACGCCATTCGTGCAGGTCGGAACTTACCCGACAAGGAATTTCGCTACCTTAGGACCGTTATAGTTACGGCCGCCGTTTACCGGGGCTTCGATCAAGAGCTTCGCTTGCGCTAACCCCATCAATTAACCTTCCGGCACCGGGCAGGCGTCACACCCTATACGTCCACTTTCGTGTTTGCAGAGTGCTGTGTTTTTAATAAACAGTCGCAGCGGCCTGGTATCTTCGACCGGCATGAGCTTACGGAGCAAGTCCTTCACCCTCACCGGCGCACCTTCTCCCGAAGTTACGGTGCCATTTTGCCTAGTTCCTTCACCCGAGTTCTCTCAAGCGCCTTGGTATTCTCTACCTAACCACCTGTGTCGGTTTGGGGTACGGTTCCCAGTTATCTGAAGCTTAGGAGCTTTTCTTGGAAGCATGGCATCAACCACTTCGTCGCCTAAAGGCAACTCGTCATCAGCTCTCGGCTTTGAGATCCCGGATTTGCCTAAGATCTCAGCCTACCACCTTAAACTTGGACAACCAACGCCAAGCTGGCCTAGCCTTCTCCGTCCCTCCATCGCAATAACTGGAAGTACAGGAATATTAACCTGTTTTCCATCGACTACGCTTTTCAGCCTCGCCTTAGGGACCGACTAACCCTGCGTCGATTAACGTTGCGCAGGAAACCTTGGTCTTTCGGCGTGCGAGTTTTTCACTCGCATTGTCGTTACTCATGTCAGCATTCGCACTTCTGATACCTCCAGCAAGCTTCTCAACTCACCTTCACAGGCTTACAGAACGCTCCTCTACCGCATCACCAAAGGTGATACCCGTAGCTTCGGTGCATGGTTTGAGCCCCGTTACATCTTCCGCGCAGGCCGACTCGACTAGTGAGCTATTACGCTTTCTTTAAAGGGTGGCTGCTTCTAAGCCAACCTCCTAGCTGTCTAAGCCTTCCCACATCGTTTCCCACTTAACCATGACTTTGGGACCTTAGCTGACGGTCTGGGTTGTTTCCCTTTTCACGACGGACGTTAGCACCCGCCGTGTGTCTCCCATGCTCGGCACTTGTAGGTATTCGGAGTTTGCATCGGTTTGGTAAGTCGGGATGACCCCCTAGCCGAAACAGTGCTCTACCCCCTACAGTGATACATGAGGCGCTACCTAAATAGCTTTCGAGGAGAACCAGCTATCTCCGAGCTTGATTAGCCTTTCACTCCGATCCACAGGTCATCCGCTAACTTTTCAACGGTAGTCGGTTCGGTCCTCCAGTCAGTGTTACCTAACCTTCAACCTGCCCATGGATAGATCGCCCGGTTTCGGGTCTATACCCAGCGACTAAACGCCCTATTAAGACTCGCTTTCGCTACGCCTCCCCTATTCGGTTAAGCTCGCCACTGAATATAAGTCGCTGACCCATTATACAAAAGGTACGCAGTCACCTAACAAAGTAGGCTCCCACTGCTTGTACGCATACGGTTTCAGGATCTATTTCACTCCCCTCTCCGGGGTTCTTTTCGCCTTTCCCTCACGGTACTGGTTCACTATCGGTCAGTCAGTAGTATTTAGCCTTGGAGGATGGTCCCCCCATGTTCAGACAAAGTTTCTCGTGCTCCGTCCTACTCGATTTCATTGATAAGAGATTTTCGTGTACGGGGCTATCACCCACTATGGCCGCACTTTCCAGAGCGTTCCACTAATCTCAAACCAACTTAAGGGCTGGTCCCCGTTCGCTCGCCACTACTAAGGGAATCTCGGTTGATTTCTTTTCCTCAGGGTACTTAGATGTTTCAGTTCCCCTGGTTCGCCTCTTGCACCTATGTATTCAGTACAAGATACTCAGCTTATGCTGAGTGGGTTCCCCCATTCAGAGATCTCTGGATCACAGTCTGTTTGCCGACTCCCCAAAGCTTATCGCAGGCTACCACGTCTTTCATCGCCTCTGACTGCCAAGGCATCCACCGTATGCGCTTCTTCACTTGACCATATAACCCCAAGCAATCTGGTTATACTGTGAAGACGACATTCGCCGAAAATTCGCATGTTGCTCTTTCGAGCAGAACTCACAAATTTTACCTTAGCCTGATCCACCAGCAGTGAAACTGGTGTTCAGTCTATTTCTATCACATATCCGAATTTTTAAAGAACGATCTGACAAAAGCCAGAAATCAACATTCAAGCCGAATGTTCATTTCTAAGTTCTGACAAGTTACTGCAAAAGTGGTGGAGCCAAGCGGGATCGAACCGCTGACCTCCTGCGTGCAAGGCAGGCGCTCTCCCAGCTGAGCTATGGCCCCGTATTCTACGGCTGAACCATGTAATGGTAGGTCTGGGCAGATTTGAACTGCCGACCTCACCCTTATCAGGGGTGCGCTCTAACCAACTGAGCTACAGACCTATAACAGGGTCGCGTTACAGCATCGTCTTTATACAAAGAATCAAGCAATTCGTGTGGGAGCTCATCAGCAGGCTGATGTCGTCGATTAAGGAGGTGATCCAGCCGCAGGTTCCCCTACGGCTACCTTGTTACGACTTCACCCCAGTCATGAATCACACCGTGGTAACCGTCCTCCCGAAGGTTAGACTAGCTACTTCTGGTGCAACCCACTCCCATGGTGTGACGGGCGGTGTGTACAAGGCCCGGGAACGTATTCACCGCGACATTCTGATTCGCGATTACTAGCGATTCCGACTTCACGCAGTCGAGTTGCAGACTGCGATCCGGACTACGATCGGTTTTGTGAGATTAGCTCCACCTCGCGGCTTGGCAACCCTCTGTACCGACCATTGTAGCACGTGTGTAGCCCAGGCCGTAAGGGCCATGATGACTTGACGTCATCCCCACCTTCCTCCGGTTTGTCACCGGCAGTCTCCTTAGAGTGCCCACCATAACGTGCTGGTAACTAAGGACAAGGGTTGCGCTCGTTACGGGACTTAACCCAACATCTCACGACACGAGCTGACGACAGCCATGCAGCACCTGTGTCAGAGTTCCCGAAGGCACCAATCCATCTCTGGAAAGTTCTCTGCATGTCAAGGCCTGGTAAGGTTCTTCGCGTTGCTTCGAATTAAACCACATGCTCCACCGCTTGTGCGGGCCCCCGTCAATTCATTTGAGTTTTAACCTTGCGGCCGTACTCCCCAGGCGGTCAACTTAATGCGTTAGCTGCGCCACTAAAATCTCAAGGATTCCAACGGCTAGTTGACATCGTTTACGGCGTGGACTACCAGGGTATCTAATCCTGTTTGCTCCCCACGCTTTCGCACCTCAGTGTCAGTATCAGTCCAGGTGGTCGCCTTCGCCACTGGTGTTCCTTCCTATATCTACGCATTTCACCGCTACACAGGAAATTCCACCACCCTCTACCGTACTCTAGCTTGCCAGTTTTGGATGCAGTTCCCAGGTTGAGCCCGGGGCTTTCACATCCAACTTAACAAACCACCTACGCGCGCTTTACGCCCAGTAATTCCGATTAACGCTTGCACCCTCTGTATTACCGCGGCTGCTGGCACAGAGTTAGCCGGTGCTTATTCTGTCGGTAACGTCAAAACACTAACGTATTAGGTTAATGCCCTTCCTCCCAACTTAAAGTGCTTTACAATCCGAAGACCTTCTTCACACACGCGGCATGGCTGGATCAGGCTTTCGCCCATTGTCCAATATTCCCCACTGCTGCCTCCCGTAGGAGTCTGGACCGTGTCTCAGTTCCAGTGTGACTGATCATCCTCTCAGACCAGTTACGGATCGTCGCCTTGGTGAGCCATTACCCCACCAACTAGCTAATCCGACCTAGGCTCATCTGATAGCGCAAGGCCCGAAGGTCCCCTGCTTTCTCCCGTAGGACGTATGCGGTATTAGCGTTCCTTTCGAAACGTTGTCCCCCACTACCAGGCAGATTCCTAGGCATTACTCACCCGTCCGCCGCTGAATCAAGGAGCAAGCTCCCGTCATCCGCTCGACTTGCATGTGTTAGGCCTGCCGCCAGCGTTCAATCTGAGCCATGATCAAACTCTTCAGTTCAATACTGCTTGGGTTTTTAAGAAACCCTAAACTTGGCTCAGCAATCTCAAATGACTATGTGATTTCTCGCATGGTCACTTGTGATGCTGATAATCTTTCTGACTATCAGTCCGTACTCACAAGCACCCACACGAATTGCTTGATTCGATTTGTTAAAGAGCGTTTGGTTAAGAGCTTTTCGTCTCAACCGAGGCGCGCATTCTACGCTTTCCTCA
>NZ_CALSFR010000005.1:0-208526 GCF_943737035.1 Pseudomonas sp. Marseille-Q5299 | reverse complement strand
GATAATCTTTCTGACTATCAGTCCGTACTCACAAGCACCCACACGAATTGCTTGATTCGATTTGTTAAAGAGCGTTTGGTTAAGAGCTTTTCGTCTCAACCGAGGCGCGCATTCTACGCTTTCCTCAGAGCCTGTCAAGCGTTTATTTTGAAGTTTTTCCGAGAAACTCGTTTAACTTCAGACACTTAACTCGCTGCGATCTCTCGTAGCGGAAGGCGAATCATACAGCGTTTAGAAGCGCTGTCAACCACCATTTCAACCGCTATCGATCAGACGACCGAAGCACCACCAGCACCACCTGGATTAAGCAACTCTTTGAATTTCAAGGAGTTTCTCGCTCCGACTACGCTGGAAGTGGGGCGCATTATAAGGGGATTCGGACGCCCGTCAAGGCTTAATTTCAATAAACCTTGATATCGCCTAAAACAAAGCGGGGAGGCCTATCGGCCTCCCCGCTTCGCTTCTCACGCCTTAAAGGCTAGGGAAGGCAAATTGCGACGCCTCATGGCTCGCACGCTGCGGCCAACGCTGGGTAATCGCCTTGCGACGGGTATAGAACCGTACCCCATCCGGCCCATAAGCATGCAGGTCGCCAAACAGCGAGCGCTTCCAGCCACCAAAGCTGTGGTACGCCACAGGCACCGGCAGCGGCACGTTCACACCAACCATGCCCACTTCGATCTCATCACAGAACAGGCGTGCCGCCTCACCATCACGGGTAAAGATACAGGTCCCGTTACCATACTCGTGATCGTTGATCAGCTGCATGGCCTGCTCCAGGCTGTTCACACGCACCACGCACAGCACAGGGCCGAAGATCTCTTCTTTATAGATGCGCATCTCTGGCGTCACCTTGTCGAACAGGGTGCCACCCACGAAGTAGCCGTCTTCATTACCCGCCACACGGAAACCACGGCCATCCACCACCAGCTTGGCGCCAGCAGAAACACCGTCATCGATGTACCCCACTACCTTGTCACGGGCAGCAGCAGTCACCAGCGGCCCCATGTCCAGGCCGCACGAGGTGCCGGCACCGATCTTGAGCGCCTTGATCTGCGGCTCCAGCTTGGCGATCAGCGCATCGGCAACCTGGTCGCCCACACACACCGCCACCGAAATAGCCATGCAACGCTCGCCGCACGAACCGTAGGCAGCGCCCATCAGTGCGCTGACGGCGTTGTCCAGGTCGGCATCCGGCATCAGCACTGCGTGGTTCTTCGCGCCACCCAAGGCTTGCACGCGCTTGCCGCGCTTGGTGCCTTCGGCATAAATGTACTCGGCGATCGGGGTCGAGCCCACAAAGCTCAGCGCTTTCACTTCCGGCGCCTCGATCAGCGCGTCCACAGCTTCCTTGTCCCCGTGCACCACGTTGAGGATACCCTTGGGCAGGCCGGCCTCCAGCAGCAACTGGGCAATGTACAAGGTCGAACTCGGGTCACGCTCGGACGGCTTGAGGATAAAGGCGTTACCGCAAGCGATGGCCAACGGGTACATCCACAGGGGGACCATGGCCGGGAAGTTGAACGGCGTAATACCGGCGACCACGCCCAGCGGCTGGAAGTCGGACCAGGCATCGATGTTCGGGCCGACGTTACGGCTGTATTCACCCTTGAGCACCTCAGGCGCTGCGCAGGCGAACTCGACGTTCTCGATACCGCGCTTGAGTTCGCCAGCCGCGTCTTCCAGCGTCTTGCCATGCTCTTCGCTGATCATCTGCGAGATGCGTGCTTCGTTCTGCTCCAGCAGTTGCTTGAAGCGGAACATCACCTGGGCACGCTTGGCCGGCGGGGTGTTGCGCCAGGCCGGGAATGCAGCCTTGGCAGAGTCGATCGCTTCCTGAACGGTCGCGCGGCTGGCCAGCTCGACCTTGCGTACTGCCTGGCCAGTGGACGGGTTGAAGACATCGGCGGTGCGCTCACCCTTGGAAACCAGCTCGCCGTGGATCAGGTGCTGAACAATGCTCATGCAAAACTCCAGATAAAGAAGGTTGATGCTGGCGCGCAAACAGCTCACGCGCCTTACGTCAGAATCGGAAAGATCAGTCGATCTTGTTCAGCGCTTCACCGACCGCGTCGAACAGACGGTCCAGTTCCTGCGGCTGTGTATTGAACGTTGGGCCAAACTGCAAGGTGTCGCCGCCGAAGCGCACGTAGAAGCCGGCTTGCCACAGCTTCATCGCGGCTTCATACGGACGGACAATGGCATCGCCATCGCGGGCAGCGATCTGGATCGCGCCGGCCAGGCCGTAGTTACGGATATCGACGACGTTCTTGGTGCCCTTCACGCCGTGCAACAGCTTCTCGAAGTGCGGCGCCAGCTCGGCGGCGGACTGCACCAGATTTTCCTTCTGCAGCAGGTCCAGCGCGGCGATACCGGCGGCACAGGCTACCGGGTGGGCCGAGTAGGTATAGCCGTGCGGGAATTCCACAGCGTATTCCGGGGTCGGCTGGTTCATGAAGGTCTGGTAGATCTCGCTGCTGGCGATCACCGCGCCCATCGGAATGGCGCCGTTGGTGACCTGCTTGGCGATGCACATAAGGTCAGGGGTCACGCCAAAGGCCTCAGAACCCGTCATGGCGCCCATGCGACCGAAGCCGGTGATCACTTCGTCGAAGATCAGCAGGATATTGTGCTGGGTGCAGATTTCACGCAGGCGCTTCAGGTAGCCCTTAGGCGGCGGCAGTACACCAGCCGAACCCGCAAGCGGCTCGACAATCACAGCTGCGATGTTCGACGCATCGTGCAGTTCGATCAGCTTGAGCATTTCATCAGCCAGGGCGATGCCGCCCTCTTCCGGCAGGCCTTTGGAGAAGGCATTGACCGGCAGCACAGTGTGCGGCAAATGGTCGACGTCCAGTAGCTGGCCAAACATCTTGCGGTTGCCGTTTACGCCACCCAGGCTGGTACCAGCGATGTTCACACCGTGGTAACCACGGGCACGGCCAATGATTTTGGTCTTGGTGGCCTGGCCCTTCAGGCGCCAGTAGGCGCGGACCATCTTCAGCGCGGTATCGGCGCACTCGGAACCGGAGTTGGTATAAAAGACGTGATTCAGGTCACCGGGGGTCAGCGCGGTGATCTTCTCGGCCAACTGGAACGAAAGCGGGTGACCGAACTGGAAGGCAGGGGAGTAATCCAGGGTGCCGAGCTGACGTGCAACCGCCTCGGTGATTTCCTTGCGGGTATGCCCGGCACCACAGGTCCACAGGCCCGACAAGGCATCGAAGATCCTGCGCCCTTTGTCATCGACCAGGTAATTGCCTTCGGCCGCCACGATCAGCCGTGGGTCGCGATGGAAATTGCGGTTGGCGGTGTAAGGCATCCAGTGCGCATCCAGCTTGAGCTGGCTTGCGATACCGGCAGGAGCGGTCTCGGGCATGTTCATCGGCGGTTCCTCGAAAAACGAATAGGCAACGATGGATGTTGTTGCAGCTAAATTCGCACGTGGATAAAGTCTGAAAAAGACTACATTTCTAATCTTCAGGTAGCGCAAGACTAAACTTATGAGCCGACGTCCCGACCCACTCGCCCAAGTCAGCGATTTCGACATCCGCCTGCTGAAGATCTACCGCAGCGTGGTCGAGTGCGGCGGCTTCTCGGCTGCCGAAAACGTGCTGGGCATTGGCCGCTCGGCCATCAGCCAGCAGATGAATGACCTGGAGCAACGCCTGGGCCTGCGCCTGTGCCAGCGTGGCCGCGCCGGTTTTTCGCTGACCGAGGAGGGCCGCGAGGTTTACCACTCGGCCCTGCAACTGCTCAGTGCGCTGGAAACCTTCCGTACCGAAGTCAACGGCCTGCACCAGCATCTGCGCGGGGAGCTGAACATCGGCCTGACCGATAACCTGGTGACCCTGCCGCACATGCGCATCACCCATGCATTGGCCGAACTCAAGGATCGCGGCCCCGAGGTGCGCATCCAGATCCGCATGATCGCCCCAAGCCAGGTCGAGCAGGGTGTGCTCGATGGCAGCCTGCATGTCGGCGTGGTGCCGCAGACCAGCCCGCTATCCGGCCTTGAGTACCAACCGCTGTACAGCGAACGCTCGCTGCTCTATTGCGCGGTTGGCCATCCGCTGTTCTATGCCGACGATCAACAGATCGACGAAGCCCGCCTCAACAGCCAGGAGGCGATCGCTCCGACCTTCCGCTTGCCCGCCGAAATTCAGGCCCATTATCAGGCCCTGAACTGCACCGCCAGCGCCTCGGACCGTGAGGGCATGGCATTTCTGATCCTTACCGGCCGCTACATCGGCTACCTGCCCGACCACTACGCCACGTTCTGGGTTCAGCAAGGTCGCCTGCGCGCCCTCAAGCCCTCGCAGCGCTTCTATGACCTGAGCCTGAGCTGGGTAACGCGCAAGGGCCGGCGGCCGAACCTGGTACTGGAAAGCTTCCTTGAAAGCCTGGCTGCGACACGCTGATGCCTGCTTGTGACGCTAATGCTTGTTACTTGAGCGCAGGAAGGTAATCTTGTCCGACATCCGTTGCCACAGACCTGTACGGAATCGTCCATGACCCTAGAAGTCCCTGCGCATCGCCTATCCGCCTCGGGCAAGCCCGCTGGCCGCATCCGCCAGAAGAACGAACAGGCCATCATCCAGGCCGCCGAAGACGAGTTCGCCCGCCATGGCTTCAAGGGCACCAGCATGAACACCATTGCGCTGAAGGCCGGTTTGCCCAAGGCCAACCTGCATTACTACTTCACCAACAAGCTCGGCCTGTACATTGCCGTGTTGAGCAACATCATCGAGCTCTGGGACAGCACCTTCAACGCCTTGAGCGTCGATGACGATCCCGGTGCTGCGTTGAGCCATTACATCCGCACCAAGATGGAATTCTCCCGGCGCAATCCGCAAGCCTCGCGGATCTTCGCCATGGAGGTGATCAGCGGAGGCACTTGCCTGACCGAGTACTTCAGCGCCGACTACCGCGAGTGGTTCCGGGGCCGGGCGGCGGTGTTCGAGGCCTGGATCGCGGCAGGCAAGATGGACCCGGTAGACCCGGTTCACCTGATATTCCTGCTATGGGGCAGCACCCAGCACTATGCCGACTTCGCCACCCAGATCTGCCAGGTGACCGGCCGCAGCCGCCTGACCAAGCAAGACATGGAAGATGCGAGCAACAACCTTATCCACATCATCCTCAAGGGGTGCGGCATCGCGCCGAGTGCCTGACATCGACTTATGCCTTCTACCCTGCTCGACCTCTGCGAGTTTCGCGAGGAAATCCGCAAAAGCCGCTTCATTACCCTCGCCGGCCCGATATCCAGTGCCGCCGAGGCGATGGGTTTCATTGAACGCCATAGCGACCCGGCTGCCACGCACAACTGCTGGGCCTGGAAGCTGGGCGGGCAATACCGCAGCAGCGATGACGGCGAACCCGGCGGCACGGCCGGCAGGCCAATCCTGGCTGCTATCGAAGCCCAGGACTGTGACCAGGTCGTGGTATTGGTGATCCGCTGGTACGGCGGCATCCAGCTAGGCACCGGCGGCCTGGCCCGGGCTTATGGTGGCGGTGCCAACAAGTGCCTGCAGCAGGCGCCGAAAAGGCTGCTGGTGCAACGCAGCGAGTACCGCTGCAGCTGCAGCTTCAGCGAACTGGCCCTGGTCAAACTGCGCCTGGCAGAAGTCGACGCGTTGGTGCTGGAAGAACGGTTCACCGCCAACGGGGTGGATCTGCACATTGCGGTAGGCGAAGCACACATCGGCGCGCTGCAACAGCAACTGGCCGACCTCAGCCGCGGGCGCATCCTCTTGGAAGCCTGCTGACCTTTGCCCACAACAACTGTGGGCCTGCCTGTGGATAAGCTTGGGGCACTCTGATGCAGGCCACGCCCATCAAGGCCTGCAGAGCATTGAGCGTTTTTTGACCACTGCATGATGAAAAGCTCGACCCGCTGAGCTGTCAAGAGTTATCCCCAATCGTCAAGCGTATAACACTACGGCCGCTTGGTAGTTTGCACACATTAACTGTGGAATAGCCTGTGGATAACCCGTTAGCCAACAAGCGAAGCACCCGGGCGCACACAGCCAAACGCCGTTGCTCATTTCTTGACCAGTGTTGATGCGGCGCATGACGCCAGGCTGAAGTATGCTCAAATCCTTTTCTTCTACCGCGACAGGAATGCTCCTATGACCACTCCACGAACTGCCCTCATCATCGGCGCCTCCCGCGGGCTTGGCCTTGGCCTGGTGCAGCGCCTTCACGAAGATGGCTGGAACATTACAGCCACGGTGCGTGACCCGCAAAAAACCGGCGCACTCGGCGAAGTGCCTGGGGTGCGCGTCGAGCAGCTGGAAATGAACGACACCGCACAGCTCGATGGCCTGAAGCAGCGCCTGCATGGCGAAGTCTTCGACCTGGTGTTCGTCAATGCCGGCGTCATGGGGCCGCTGCCGCAGGACCTGGAAACCGTGCAGCGCAGTGAAATCGGCGACCTGTTCATGACCAACGCCGTGGCGCCGATCCGCGTCGCCCGACGCCTGGCCGGCCAGGTGCGTGAAGGCTCGGGCGTGTTGGCGTTCATGAGCTCGATCCTGGGTAGCGTGACCATCCCCGACGGTGGCGAGGTCTGCCTGTACAAGGCCAGCAAGGCCGCCCTGAACTCGATGATCAACAGCTTCGTGGTCGATCTGCAGCGACCTGGCCTTTGCGTATTGGCCATGCACCCGGGTTGGGTAAAGACCGACATGGGCGGCGAGAACGCCGAAATCGACGTACTCACCAGTACCCAAGGCATGCTCGAACAGATCAAGGCGCAAAGCGGCAATGGCGGGCTGCGCTTCATCAACTACAAGGGCGAATCGCTCGTCTGGTGAGTTGAACCTGATCGGTGGTTGAAACAATGCAGGGCCAGGCCGGGCGCAATGCCCGGCCTGGCCCTGTAGAATGGCGGCAACCGTACCTGATTTGAGAACACCCACTATGTATGAATGGTTGAACGCCCTGCCCAAGGCTGAACTGCACCTGCACCTGGAAGGCTCACTGGAACCCGAGCTGCTGTTCGCCCTGGCCGAGCGCAACAAGATCGCCCTGCCCTGGAACGACGTCGAAGCCCTGCGTAGCGCTTACGCCTTCAACAATCTGCAGGAATTCCTCGACCTTTATTACCAAGGTGCGGACGTGCTGCGCACTGAGCAGGACTTCTACGACCTGACCTGGGCCTACCTGCAGCGCTGCAAGGCGCAGAATGTCATCCACACCGAACCGTTCTTCGACCCACAGACCCACACTGACCGTGGCATCCCGTTCGAAGTGGTGCTCAATGGTATCAACCAGGCACTCAAGGATGGTCGTGAGCAGCTGGGTATCAGCAGCGGCCTCATCCTGAGCTTCCTGCGCCACCTGAGCGAAGAAGAAGCACAGAAAACCTTGGACCAGGCCCTGCCCTTCCGCGACGCGTTCATCGCGGTAGGCCTGGACAGCTCCGAGAAAGGCCACCCGCCGAGCAAGTTCCAGCGCGTCTTCGACCGTGCCCGCAGCGAAGGCTTCGAGGCCGTGGCCCACGCTGGCGAGGAAGGACCACCCGAGTACATCTGGGAAGCCCTCGACCTGCTCAAGATCAAGCGCATCGACCATGGCGTGCGCGCCATGGAAGACGAGCGCCTGATGCAACGCATCATCGACGAGCAGATCCCGCTCACCGTGTGCCCACTGTCCAATACCAAACTCTGTGTGTTCGACCACATGAGCCAGCACAACATCCTCGACATGCTCGAGCGCGGCGTGAAAGTGACCGTGAACTCGGATGACCCCGCCTACTTCGGCGGCTACGTCACCGAAAACTTCCATGCCTTGCACACTCACCTGGGCATGACCGAAGACCAGGCTCGCCGCCTCGCGCAGAACAGCCTGGACGCACGGTTGGTCTGACCGGACACGGCGTTGCGGTTACCCCACCTGCAACGTCGGAACGCGGGCAATGCGATTGATCTGCTGAATCCCCAGGGCCGAGATCTGCAATGCCCGCGTATTCTCGGCCTCACGTATCCATCCCGATTGCAGGAACAAGGTGAGCAAGGCCTGCCCCAGGCTACCGCCAAGATGAGGCCCCTGGTCGCTCCACTCATTACAGTGGCAGATCACGCAACCGCGCTGCTGCTGAGGTGCCAGTGCATCGATATAGACGCCAATGCTTGCCAACTGCGCCCGGCCCTTCTCACTGACCATCATCTGATGCACGCTGCCCTCCAGCCAGCCTGCTACCACCAATCGGTGATAGAGCTCACCGGCCAGCTCGCCGCCCAGGTGATCAGCGCAGCGACGCGCCCGGCGCATCGACATTGGCATCGGCAGCGGCTTGGCCTGCGCGCCCCTGTCATTACCCAGTTGCACACTGGCCAAGGCTTCTACGGCTGCGCCCACCTGGGGCGTCGCCAGCCGGAAGTAACGCTTGCGACCGCGCGCCTCAAGCCTGAGCAGGCCTGCCGAAGACAGCAATGACAAATGGGCGCAGGCCGAGGAGGAGGTCAACCCAGCCATCATCGCCAGCTCATCGGTCGGTCGCGGCGTGCCATCAATCAGCGCCCACAACATGGCGCTCCGCTTGGGGTCGGCCATCAGGCCGGCAATCTGACTGATACTGCTGACTGTATTCATGTCCCTTTAACTCCCTGCAAGATCACATCTGAATTCCAATGGCCAACATTGGCAACGCCGATTGCCCCCTAGCTGCTACCGGCCTGGCACCGGGGTCAGTATAAGCCGCATGAAAGCCCGCTCTAGCAGCCGTGCAGACAGACCTTTGGGTCAAAGGGGGATGGGTAGGGCAACCCTTGATCCATTGAGATAGGCGAACGACCCCCGCCTCAGTTTTAGGTGACAGGCATCAGACCGCGAAATAAAGGGGAAGAAACAACGCACGAGGAAGAATGGCCCCGTGCGGGCAGCGACTCTGCCGACAGCGCCGTTCCATAAATAGCGCAAATAAAAGCGAAGGTTCGACACCCTGCAGAAATTGCATCTGGAAGCGTCCGACGCCCCTGCCGGAAAATGCCCTGACCGCCAGTCAGGACACCCATTCATGCCCTGGCACCACGTAACCGCAGCGCTACACTTGACCCGCTCTCCCCACCATTCGGAGGTATGCCGCGATGGAGATTATCGTCAGTGCGTCCAACCGCAACCCCAACTGCCCCTGGGAGGTCAGGCTCGACCAGCATGTGGTGAGCTTCCGCAGCGAAGCAGAAGCACGTGCCTTCGTCGTCACGCTGGAAGCCCGTTTGCGCGCGCCTCACCCGCTCAAGCCGGACGCGTGGCCTGCAAGCGCCGGGTCAACAGCGCAACACTGACCACCAGTGCCCCGCACAGGCTGATTACCAACGCCATGGGCACTGCACTGCCGTCATGCAGCAGGCTGACCAAAGCTGCCGCGCCTGCGGCGACGCTGAATTGCAGGCACCCCATCAAGGCCGAGGCGCTGCCGGCGCGTACGCCCTGGCCGCTCATGGCGCACGCCGAAGCATTGGGGATGATGCAGCCCAGGCTGGCGATGCAGATGAACAGCGGCACCAGCAATGGCCATAGTTCAGCCGGGCGCAGCGCTGCTACAGCGAGCAACGCCAGGGCCGCGACCAGGTACAGCCAGACGGCACGCACCAGCAGGAAGGCCGGACCACGCTTAGCCAGCATGCGCGCGTTGATCTGCGCCACCAGGATGAAACCTGCCGCATTGGTACCGAACAGCCAGCCGTAGTGTTCGGCCGGCACACCGTAGAGCTTGATGAACACGAAAGGTGAACCCGCGATGTAGGCAAACATACCTGCGATGGCGATCCCCCCTGTAAGGGCATGGCCAAAGAACGTGCGGTCAGCCAACAACCGCACGTACTGGCGCAATGCGCCGGATAAAGGCTGGCGTGGCATATGCGCGGGTAAGCTCTCGGGCAACCCCAGGCCGACCGCCACCAGGCAAGCAGCGCTGAACAGGCTCAATGTCAGGAAAATCGACTGCCAACCAGCCAGGTTAACCAGTACGCCGCCGAGCATCGGCGCCAGAATGGGCGCCAACCCCATCACCAGCATCAGTTGTGAGAACACTTTGGCCGACGCCACCGGGTCGCACTTGTCGCTGACGATGGCCCGTGACAACACCATGCCGGCGCAGCCGCCCAACGCCTGGACGAAGCGTGCCAGGATCAGCGTGTCGAGGTTAGGCGCGTAGGCACAGGCCAGCGACGCCAGGGTAAACAGCGCTACGCCGAACAGCAGCGGTTTGCGCCGGCCAAAGCGGTCGGCCATCGGCCCATAGGCCAGTTGCCCCAGCGACAAGCCGAGGAAGTAGGCAGCCAGAGTGGTCTGGACATGTTTTTCGTCGGTGGCGAACGCCTGCGCCATGGCCGGGAAGGCGGGCAGGTAGAAGTCGATCGCCAGCGGCCCGAACGCACTGAGTGCGCCCAGGATAAGCACCATTCGCAGGTTCATCAGGAATCCATAGCAGGCTAAGCAAGTGCGTAAGTCTACCTGCAGTGGACAGTATCAGCATGAAAACATTTGCAACAAAACAGGGCCGCAAACACGGCCCCTTCCAACTCAAGCCACCTCAGCCTGGTAGCCCTCTTCACGAATCGCAGCCAGCAACTGCTCAGCACCCAGAGCGCTCTGCACACGCACCTGCTTGCCGGCCAGGTCGACCTCGACCTGGGCGTTTGCATCCTGTTCCTGCACCGCGCGGGTCACCGCCTTAACGCAGTGGCCACAAGTCATGCCTTGTACGTTGAACACTTGCATGGGTGTTGCCTCCTTCAGGGTTTAACTCAGTTTCAAGCTTGCCATCGGGGCAAGGTCAAGTTCTGCATCCAACGGCCGGGCTGGAAATCCGCACCAACCTCGGCCAAGCTGCGCCTTTGACGATTCGGCAAGCAGGAGATTCTTCATGTTCAGGACAGCACTGGGCGTTGTCGGGCTATTGGGCACGCTGGCCGCGGTGCCACCGGCAAGCGCCGAAGGCAACTCGGACTACAGCGTGCTGATCATTTCACGCGAACGCCTGGAAGTGGCCACCAGCTGCGAAATCGGTGTCTACCTCAACGACCAGCTTTCCGGGCGCGTATTCCAGGAACAGTCGACCTCTTTCAACCTGCCGCCCGGCCCTGTTGATGTACGCTTGCGCCTGCTGCCGGGGCAGATGCCCGGCTGCGCGCCCGGCCTGGAAGACCAGCGCAGCACGCGACTGACCCTGCAGGCGGGCCAGATCAACAAGTACCGCATTGCCATGGGCCACAATGGGCTGGTACTGAGGCGAGCCAACCTGGACTATTGACCTTCCCCACATGGCAAGGTTGATGCTGGTGGCCTGTCCAAGGAGGAGAGCCATGCCCGCATCCACTGTATTCGACCTGCCGATCTGCGGCATGACCTGCGCCAGCTGTGCCGGCCGGGTCGAGCGCGCTCTGCGCAAGGTCAGCGGCGCTGAACAGGTCAGCGTCAACCTCGCCAACGAACAGGCCAGGGTCCAGGCCCCGGCCGGCAGCCTGCCCGCCCTGGTCGAGGCTGTGCGCGGCGCCGGGTACGAGGTACCGACCCGCACCGTAGAGCTACAGATCGATGGCATGACCTGCGCCAGTTGCGTCGGCCGAGTCGAGCGCGCGCTCGGTAAACTACCGGGCGTTGAACAGGTCAGTGTCAACCTTGCCAACGAACGTGCCCACCTTCAGGTGCTGCAGGGCGTTGATGACAACCTGCTGCTCGGCGCGGTCGAAAAGGCCGGCTACAGTGCCAGCCTGCCGCTGTCGGTCAACAATGACCAGGAAGCCGTCCAGCGCCGCCTGCGCAACGAACGTCTGGCCGTCGGCGCTGCCCTTTTGCTGGCCCTGCCCCTGGTGTTGCCGATGCTGCTTCAACCGTTTGGTCTGCACTGGATGCTGCCGGCCTGGGCGCAATTCGCGCTGGCCACCCCCGTGCAGTTCATCCTTGGCGCACGCTTTTATGTGGCGGCCTACAAGGCTGTGCGCGCCGGCACCGGCAACATGGACCTGCTGGTCGCGCTGGGCACCAGTGCCGGTTACGGTCTTAGCCTGTACCAATGGGCCAAGGCATCTGCCGGGATGGCCCCGCACCTGTACTTCGAGGCATCGGCGGTGGTGATCGCCCTGGTGTTGCTGGGCAAGTACCTGGAAAGCCGGGCCAAACGCCAGACCGCCAGCGCCATACGGGCCCTCGAAGCGCTGCGCCCAGAGCGCGCAATGAGGGTGCTCGATGGCCATGAAGAAGACGTTGCAATTGCCCAATTGCGGCTCGGTGACCTGGTGCTGGTCAAGCCAGGGGAGCGCTTCCCGGTCGATGGTGAAGTGGAAGAAGGCAGCAGCCACGCTGACGAAGCCCTGATCAGCGGCGAGAGCCTGCCAGTACCCAAGCAACCCGGCGATAGCGTTACCGGCGGCGCGATCAACGGCGAGGGTCGGCTGCTGGTGCGCACCAGGGCATTGGGCACAGAAACCGTGCTGGCCCGCATCATCCGCCTGGTCGAAGACGCCCAGGCGGCCAAGGCGCCCATCCAGAAACTGGTGGACCGGGTCAGCCAGATCTTCGTCCCGGCCGTGCTGGTCATCGCACTGCTGACCCTGATCGGTTGGTCGCTGGCCGGCGCCCCGCTGGAGACCGCGCTGATCAATGCCGTTGCCGTGCTGGTGATTGCCTGCCCTTGCGCCCTTGGCCTGGCCACACCTGCAGCGATCATGGCGGGTACAGGCGTTGCCGCGCGCCACGGCATCCTGATCAAGGACGCCGAGGCGCTGGAGCGCGCACATGCGGTGAACCGCGTGGTGTTCGACAAAACCGGAACGCTCACCTCCGGCAGCCCGCGCGTTGTCCACAGCCAGGCCCTGGTCGGTGATAGTGCCGAGTTGCACCGCCTGGCGGGGGCCCTGCAACGTGGCAGCGAACACCCCTTGGCCAAGGCGGTACTCGACGCCTGCACCGAGCAAGGCCTAAAGGTTCCCACGGTAGCCGACAGCCAGTCGCTTACCGGCCGCGGCATCGCTGGCCGGGTGGAAGGCCGCGAACTGGCGCTGGGCAATCGGCGCCTGCTCGACGAGTGCAACCTGCAACCCGGCGCCCTCGCCACAGAAGCACAGGCCTGGGAAGCCGAAGGCCGTACCCTGTCCTGGCTGATTGAACGAGGCGCACAACCTCGCGTGCTGGGGCTGTTCGCCTTCGGCGACAGCATCAAGCCCGGTGCCGACCAGGCCATCGCAGCCCTGCGCAAGCGCCATATCAGCAGCCACCTGCTGACCGGTGACAATCGCGGCAGCGCCAAGGTGGTAGCCGATACCCTAGGCATCGATGACGTGCACGCCGAAGTGCTGCCAGCCGACAAGGCCGCCACGGTAGCCGAACTGAAAAAGCACGGTGTGGTGGCGATGGTCGGCGACGGTATCAACGATGCCCCAGCGCTTGCCGCCGCCGATATCGGCATCGCCATGGGCGGGGGCACCGACGTGGCCATGCAGGCAGCCGGCATCACACTGATGCGTGGCGACCCACGCCTGGTGCCTGCCGCCCTGGAAATCAGCCGCAAGACCTATGCGAAAATTCGCCAGAACCTGTTCTGGGCATTCATCTATAACCTCATCGGCATCCCACTGGCCGCACTGGGTTACCTGAACCCGGTACTGGCCGGTGCCGCCATGGCGCTGTCCAGCGTCAGCGTGGTGAGCAATGCCTTGTGGCTCAAGACCTGGAAACCCACCAGCACCTCGCAGGAGGCCCCATGAATATCGGCCAGGCCGCCCGCCGCAGCGGGCTCAGCACCAAGATGATCCGCTATTACGAAGCCATAGGCCTGCTCAAACCGGCCACCCGCAGCGACAGCGGCTACCGCCTGTACCAGCCAGAGGACCTGCACAGCCTGGCCTTCATCAAGCGCTCACGCGACCTGGGGTTTTCCCTGGAAGAGGTGGGCAAGCTGCTGACCCTGTGGCAGGACCGGCAACGCGCCAGCGCTGATGTGAAGGCTCTGGCTCTGCAACACATCGATGAACTGAACCGGCGCATTGAGGAGTTGGCCAGCCTGCGTGACACATTGAGCGAACTGGTAGCCCACTGCAAAGGCAATGACCGGCCTGACTGCCCGATACTCAAAGATCTCGCACAAGGGGGCGAGTGCTGTCACTGACGCGTTTGACCACCACGCCCAGACATTTGGTATGCCATATTAGCCTGAAGCCGACCGAATAGTCGCCAAATGCGCCTAGACCCAATAAATACGGGCATTTTCATTCAAAAAAACCCGGACGCTGCCGATACAGTTTCTACCTGCCTCGCGTGTCGAAAAAAATAAATTCCGGGAGCGTCGATGAACATCAAACAGAAACTGACCTGGGCATTCGCGGTCATCGCCGCACTGCCCATCGTCCTCGTAGCCACCTTGGTGGTCATCAACCTGCGCGGCGAAGCCCGCGAGGATTTTCTTGACGGCAGCAGCCGGGAAATCCGCCAGGTCAGTAACGCGATGAACCTGTTTTTCCAGGGCATCACCCAGAACGTCGACTACCTGGCCAGCCTCCCGCAGGTCACCGGTAGCAGCGACAACGTCAAGAAACACATAGGCGCCGACGCCGCGCAAATCACCCCGAGCGAACAGGACAAGACACTGTTCGAGCTGTTCACGCGCCTGGCCAAGAGCCATCCGGACTACGCCTACGTGTCCTATGGCCTGCAAGACGGCGGCTACGCCTTCTGGCCAGGCGACCCGAACATGAGCAACTACGACCCGCGCACCCGCCCCTGGTACCAGGCGGCCATGGCCAACCCTGGCAAGACCCTGCGCACCGCCCCTTACTACTGGGCCGGCGACGATGCCGTATTGGTCAGCACCGTGCGTACCGTTGCCAACCAGCTGGGCAGCCCCGGTGGCGTGGTCAACATCGACGTATCGCTCAAGGGCCTGACCGAGATCGTCCAGCAGATCAAGCTGGGCGAAAGCGGCTACCTGATCCTCATGGAAAACAACGGTAACGTGATGGTCGACCCGCGCGATGCCAGTCACAACTTCAAACAGCTGGCCAGCTTCGGCGACGGTTATGCCGAGCTGGCCAAGGCCGGCAAGGGTTTGGCTGAAGTCGACATTGGCGGCGTGCGCTACATGGCCAACGTCTACCCCGACGAAAAACTCGGCTGGACCTTCATAGGCCTGATCCAACAAAGCGAAGTGATGCAAACCACTACCCGCCTGACCTGGCTCATCGGCGGCGTCGCGCTGGTGCTGGCCGCGCTGTTCGCCGTGGTCGGTGCCACTTTCGCCAAACTCATCGTGCGCCCCATCAACAGTGTTTCCAGTGGCCTGGAAGACATCGCCCAGGGCGAAGGCGACCTGACCCGCAACCTGGAGGTGCGTGGGCGTGATGAAACCGCGCAACTGGCCGGCTGGTTCAACCAGTTCCTCAGTGCCATCCGCAGCCTGATCCAGCACATCGGCGCGGCGGCGAGCAAGATCCTCAGCACGTCCACCAGCTCCACTCAGGTTTCAAGCGACATGGCCGAGGCCGCCGGGCGCCAGCGCGAAGCGGTGGACATGGTGTCCACCGCATTCCACGAAATGGTCGCCACCGCCAACGAGGTTGCCCGCTCCTGCAGCCAGGCCGCGCAATCGGCCGACAGCGGCCAGCAACAGGCCCGCGAAGGCCAGCAGCAGATCGATGCGGCCGTCAGCAGTGTCGACCGGCTGAGCCAGGAGATCGAGCAATCGGCGCAGTCGATTCAGCAGTTGGAGCGCGACAGCAATGCCATTCAGTCGATCCTCGGTACCATTCGCTCGATTGCCGAACAGACCAACCTGCTGGCGCTCAATGCTGCGATCGAAGCCGCCCGCGCCGGCGAACAGGGCCGTGGGTTTGCGGTAGTTGCCGACGAGGTCCGGGCGCTGGCCAAGCGCACCGCCGATTCCACTGCTGAAATCGACGGGCTGCTTGGCAACCTGGCCAGCCGTACCGCCGAAGTGGCCGAGCAGATGCATGCCAGCCTGGAAGTGTCGCAGCAGTCGGTCAGCCGCATTGGCCTGGCCCGCGACAGCTTTGGCCAGATACGCGAGTCGGTGGACATCATCCGCGACATGAACACGCAGATCGCCACCGCAGCGGAAGAACAGCACCAGGTTGCCGAAGACATCAACCGCCATATCAGCCAGATTCACGGTGATGCGCAGCTGGTGGCCGACCTGGCTCAGGCGGCGCGGCAGGACTCGGAAAGCCTGGCCGGGTTGTCCAATGAGCTGGATTCGCTGGTACGACGCTTCCGTACCTGACCGGTTGTCTGCACCGGCCTCTTCGCGAGTTATCGGGAAGAGGCCGGTACCCCTGCTACAACGTCAACTCACCCGGTGTCGAGCCAAACAATTGCTTGAAGGCGGCGATATAGGCCGACGTCGAGTCATAGCCACAGCCCAGCGCCGCTTCGGTCACGCTCGCCCCCGTCTCCAGCAGCGCCAGCGACGACAATAGCCGCATGCGTTGACGCCAGTTGCGAAAACTCAACCCCGTCTCTCGCTGAAAAAGGCGCATGAGGGTCTTCTCCGAGCACTGCAGTTGGCGGGCCCACTGCTGCAGGGTCTGCACCTGATCCGGCGCGGCTATCAGGCTGTTGCACAGCGCCAGCAAGCCTGTATGCCGTGGCAGTGGCAGGGAAAACCCCACTTCAGGCAACGTACGAAGCTGGTCGAGCAGCACCGAGACCAAGCGGCCTTCCACGCTGTCGCCTTCGGGATAGTGCGGCGGGAACACGCAAAACTGCTTTATCAACTCACGCGCCAGCGGGGTCACTTCCAATACCCGGCACTGCGCCGAAGCCCACGGGCAAGCGTCGCGGCGAATGTACAGGCTGCGCATTTCCGCCCGCCCGGACGTCACCACTTCATGTTCGGCGTCGGCAGGGATCCACACGCCCCACTGCGGCGGCGCGAAATAGCTGCCATCACGCGTGTAGACACCCAGCACGCCGCTGATCGCATAGGAAAACTGCACCCAGTCGTGGCTGTGGCGGGTGGTCCAGGAGCCGGCCCCCAAGCTTTCAGCACGGGCATAGAGCGGCCTGGGCAAATGGACCAGGGCAGGGATGGCGCGGGGGTGTCCTATAATCGGCATGGTGAGTTCTTGTAGTTCTGACCAGACAAGCCTAACACCCGCCATCGCGACCCTGCAGCCCTTCAGGCAGTTACCGCTCGACGATCACTGTCACCCCTTGCCCGCCCGCCGCGCAGATCGAAATCAAGCCTCGCCCCTTCCCTGCCGTCGCCAGCAGTTTGGCGAGGTTTGCCAGGATCCGCCCCCCGGTCGCCGCAAACGGGTGCCCTGCCGCCAATGAGCTGCCTTTGACGTTGAGCTTGCTCCGATCGATCGCACCCAGGGGGGCATCCAGCCCCAGCCGCTCGCGGCAGAACTCGGCACTCTCCCAGGCCTTGAGCGTGCACAGCACCTGGGCAGCAAATGCCTCATGGATCTCGTAGTAATCGAAGTCTTGCAGGGTAAGGCCATTGCGCGCCAGAAGCCGCGGCACCGCATAGGCCGGCGCCATCAGCAGCCCTTCCTGGCCCTTGACGAAGTCCACCGCAGCAGTCTCGCCATCGACCAGATAGGCCAGCACCGGCAGGCCCTGTGCCTGCGCCCACTCCTCTGTGCCCAGCAGCACCAGCGACGCACCATCGGTCAGCGGTGTGGAATTGCCTGCTGTGAGTGTGCCCAAGCCACTGCGGTCGAACGCGGGCTTGAGCTTGCTCAACTGCGCAAGGGTCAAGTCCGGCCGCAGGTTGTTGTCGCGCGTAAGGCCCAGAAACGGTGTCAGCAGGTCATCCTGCCAACCCTCGGCGTAGGCCGCTGCCAGATGCTGATGGCTAAGCAGAGCCAGCTCATCCTGCTCGGCGCGACCGATCTGCCAGGCCTGGGCCATGCGCTCGCAGTGTTCGCCCATCGGCAACCCGGTACGCGGCTCGCCATTGCGTGGCAGCTCGGGCTTGAGATGGCCCGGGCGCAACTGTAGGAAGGGCTTCAAACGCTCGCCCAGAGTCCTGCCGCGGTTGGCCTGCAGCAAGATGCGCCGCAACCCCTCATTGACCCCGATCGGGGCATCGGATGTGGTGTCGACGCCACCGGCGATACCGCTGTCGATCTGCCCGAGGGCAATCTTGTTGGCCACCAGCAGGGCAGCCTCCAGCCCGGTACCGCAAGCCTGCTGAATATCGTAGGCCGGTGTCTGCGGCGACAGCCGCGAACCGAGCACGCATTCGCGGGTCAGGCTCATGTCGCGCGAATGCTTGAGCACCGCACCGGCCACTACTTCACCCAGGCGCAAACCGTGCAGGCGGTAGCGTTCTGTCAGGCCCTCCAGCGTGACCGTGAGCATCGCCTGGTTGCTGACAGTGGCGTAGGCACCGTTGGAGCGGGCGAAAGGGATTCGGTTGCCGCCCAGAATCGCGACCCGGCGAAGTGAACGCATGCGTAAATTCCTCCTGAAACAATTCGATCCGAACAGCCTAGGTGTTTTTGCCGCATTCGAACGACCTCTTCACAAAGTTGGTCCACACTTCAATGCTTGCCTTCAGGGAGACCCGCACATGAGCGACCGCTATCTCGGCTTTGCCAACTCCAACCTCGGCCGCCGCTTCGTCGATGCCCTCGGGCTGCCACGCCCGGCACCGCTGGAACGCTGGCAGGCCGGGCGCCTGCGCCCGGTGGAGGGCGCACTGGTCATCGGCGGTGGGCCTCTGGCAAATCAGGTCGAAGCCATCGCTCCACGCCTGACCGACGAATGCTACAGCTTCAATGGTGTAAGCCTGCAGGCTCCCGCCTGGGTGGCTGGCCTGGGGCCCAAGCTCAAGGCCGTGGTGTTCGATGCCAGTCATCTGTCCGACAGCGATGAGCTGAAGCAGTTGCGCGAATTCTTCCAGCCGTTGCTGCGCAGCCTGGCACCCTGCGCCCATGTGGTCATACTCGGGCGCGCACCGGAAGGCATCGACGACCCGCTGGCCAGCGTCGCCCAGCGTGCTCTGGAGGGTTTCAGCCGCTCGCTGGCCAAGGAATTGCGTAACGGTGCGACGGCGCAGCTGTTGTACGTGGATGAAGCTGCCGATGGCCAGCTCGAAGGCGCCTTGCGCTTCTTCCTGTCACCCAAGAGCGCATTCATTTCCGGCCAGGTGCTGCGTTTGCAGGCCTGTGCCAGCCAGGTCGAAGACTGGACGCGGCCGCTCGCCGGGCGCCGGGCATTGGTCACTGGCGCTGCACGCGGGATCGGCGCCGCCATTGCCGAAACCTTGGCACGTGATGGTGCCGAGGTGATGCTGCTGGACGTGCCGCAGGCCCAGCGAGACCTCGATGCACTCGCTGCCCGCCTGGGCGGCAAGGCGCTGGGGCTGGACATCTGTGCCAGTGACGCAGCCGCGCAACTGCTCCAGGCCTTGCCTGATGGCATCGATATCGTCGTGCACAACGCCGGCATCACCCGGGACAAGACCCTCGCCAACATGACCCCCGATTACTGGGACGCCGTCATGGCGGTCAACCTCAAAGCACCCCAGGTACTGACCCAGGCGCTGTATGAAGGCGGCGCCCTGGGCGCAGATGCACGCATCACTCTGCTGGCCTCGGTCAGCGGCATCGCCGGCAACCGCGGCCAGGCCAACTATGCCGCAAGCAAGGCCGGGCTGATCGGTTTTGCCCAGGCCTGGGCACCCAAGCTCGCCGGGCAAGGTGGCAGCATCAATGCCGTGGCCCCCGGTTTTATCGAGACGCACATGACCGCCGCCATGCCCATGGGCCTGCGTGAAGCCGGGCGGCGCCTGAGCTCGCTGGGCCAGGGCGGGCGCCCGCAGGATGTCGCCGAGGCCATCGCCTGGCTCAGCCAGCCCGGTTCCGGCGCGGTGAATGGCCAAGCGCTGCGGGTCTGTGGCCAGGCATTGATGGGAGCTTGAGCATGAACCGGCACTGGCATGACCTGAACAGCCCCGACTCACGCGCAAGCCTTTATCTGCGCGCGGCCAGCAAACGCAAGATCAGCGGCCACGCCCTGCCAGCCGATGGCCTGCGCTGCTTCATCCCTATGCAGCCCGGCAATCTCGCGGCGTACCGCAATCTGTGCCACTTCACCGATGACGGCCGCTTGCCGGGCACCTACCCCCATATCATGGCGTTTAACCTGCAGTTGCAGTTGCTGACCGCCCACGGCTTCCCTTTCCCGCTGCTGGGCCTGGTACACCTGCACAACCGCATCGAGGTGCTGCGCCCCCTGGGTGGTATCGACGGGCTGCACTTTGCGGTGTTTGCCGACAACCTGCAGCCACATGCCAAAGGCGGCACATTCGACCTGATCACCGAAGCCGAAGATGGCCTTGGCCTTTTGTGGCGCGAAACCAGCCGCATGCTGGTGCGCGGCTTGAAACTTGAAGGGCAGCCCGAAGAAAGCGAGGAAAGCGAACCGCAGCCTTTGCCTGAGACGACCCGCTGGTACGCCGACAGCGATATTGGCCGGCGCTACGCCAAAGTCTGTGGCGACTACAACCCGATTCATCTGAGCGCCACAAGTGCCCGGTTGTTCGGCTTCCCCAGGGCGATCGCCCATGGCATGTGGAGCAAGGCCATGGCGCTGGCAGCGCTGCGTGGGCACCTGCCAGGCAGCGGGTATGCCTTTGAAGTGGATTTCCGCAAGCCAGTGCGGTTGCCATCGGAGGTGGTATTGAGTGCCAGCGCCGCCGGCCCTGCCGGTGAGCTGCGCCTGGATGGGCACGGTGAGCTGCTGCACATGGTCGGGCGCTGGGGTTCGCTCTGAAGGCCGCAGGCTGCTTTGGCCCCTTGAATCCTCTTGCTTTGCATTGGGGCTGCACGGAAGCTATGCGGCACTAGGAGAACCGCAATGAACCTGCAAGAACTCACTCAACGCCTGCACCAGATCCGTGACAACAACGACTGGCGCGGCTTCCACAGCCCGAAGAACCTGGCCATGGCCGCCAGCGTGGAAATGGCCGAGCTGGTGGAAATCTTCCAATGGCTCAGCGAAGACGAATCGCGCCAACTGCCTGCGGACAAGCTCGCCCACGCCGGCCAAGAGGTAGGTGACGTCATTCTCTACCTGCTGCTGCTGTGCAGCGAACTGGGCCTGGACATGGAGCAGGTGGTACGGGCCAAGCTGGCCGACACCGAAAGGCGCTTCGCCCGATGAACGACCGTCACTTCGATGAGCTGGCCACTCGCTTCGCCGAGAAGATCTACGGCGGCGCCAAAGGCGCGATCCGCCTGGCCGTGCTGCAGGCCGACCTGGCCGACGCCCTCCCCGACCGCCCGCTGCGGGTGCTCGACATCGGTGCCGGGCTCGGCCACATGGCTTTGTGGCTGGCCGAGCGCGGTCACCAACTGACCCTGGCCGAGCCGGCCGCACCCATGCTCGAAGGTGCCCGCACGCGCTTTGCCGATGCCGGCCAGACCGCCACGTTCATCCAGGCGCCATGGCAGGACCTGCTCGGTCAGCTCACCGAGCCCTACGACCTGGTACTGTGCCACGCCGTGCTCGAATGGCTGGCCGAGCCAGAGAGCATCCTGCCAGTGCTGCACCAACTGACCGCACCTGGCGGGTGGTTGTCCCTGGCCTTCTACAACCGGGATGCGCTGGTTTATCGCAACCTGCTCAAGGGCCATTTCCGCAAGTTGCGCAGCAACCGCCTGGAAGGTGAAAAACAGAGCCTCACCCCGCAGAAACCGCTTGATCCACGTGAGCTCAAGGTGCAACTTGATCCTCTGTGGCAGGTCGAAACCGAGAGTGGCGTGCGAGTTTTCCACGACTACATGCCCAGGGAATTCCAGGCCAAGGCCGAGATGCTCGACCTGCTGGAAATGGAACTGGCCCACCGCCGCCACCCGAGCTTTGCCGGGCTTGGCCGCTACCTGCACTGGATGTGCCGCCCTCGCTGAACCACCCGCCGGGAGGATTTCATGCCGTACCGCCTGCTGTGCCTGGCCTTGCTCCCGCTTGCCCTCAGCGCCTGTCAGGGCAGCAACCCGTACGTTGCCAGCAGCCGCCCCTTGCCGCCGGCCCCCGCGCAGGCGGCCAGCACCTTCGACGCCAGTGCCTACCCGGCCCCACCGCGTGACTATGGCCGTTACCGCAGTTGGAGCTGGCGCGACGGCCAGTTGCCAAGCGGCACTGCTGACGCCGCCCCGGGGCAACTAGCCGATGCCGTCAGTGGCGCCCTCGACCAGCATGGACTGCGCCCGGCCAGGGGCGCGACCGGCGACTTGCTGGTCAGTGCCGACATGCGCCTGGAGCGGCGTTTGCGCCAGGTACGCGACTATGACTACTACGACCCCTACTACGGCCCGTCCCCCTACGGCGGTGTCGGTTTCGGCGGTTACCGCAACGGTTACGGCGCCTATGGCAGCGTGCCGATCGTACGCACTTACGAAGTTGAAGTGATGGTGGTGCGCATCGACCTGTTCGACGCCCGCAACGGCCAGCCGGTGTGGAGCGCGAGCGCTGAAAGCGGCAGTGACAAAAGCTCGCCGCGTGACCGCGAAAGCGCATTGCGCGAATCGGTACACAAGGCACTCAGCGGCTATCCTCCCAGTTAATGCCTAACGGAGAACCATCATGTTGCGTCGCTTCGTTCTACTGTCATTCGTGCTGTTGCTTGCCGCCTGCTCCAGCAACAACGTCCAGCAGGATTTCGACGCCAGCCGAGACTTTGCCGCGTACCGCAGCTGGGCATGGCAAGAGCCGGCCCTGCACTACCGCCCGGATGACCCGCGTATCAAGAGCGACCTCACCGAACAGCGGATCCGCCAGGCCGTCGCCGACCAACTCGACCAGCGCGGCCTGCGCCCGGCACAAGGCAATGCCCAACCTGATGTCACTGTGCGTGCCTACCTGATCGTCGAACAACGCCAGCAGCAGATCACCACCAACTACGGTGGTGGCTGGGGTGGTTATTGGGGTGGCTATTGGGGCGGGCCGATGTACAACGAAACCCGTAGCGTCGATTACAAGGTAGCGACCATCCAGGTCGACATGTTCGATGGCCGCGACGGCAAGCTGGTCTGGCGCGGCAGTGCAGAGCAGATCATGAACAACTACCCGCCCAGCCCTGAGGAACGCAACAGCGCCATCCAGAAGACCGTTGGCCAGGTACTGGGCAATTACCCGCCAGGCAGGGCCAGATGAGCATGGCATAGCCCGTTCGTCAGATCGCGTCTACCCTGTTGATAAACCTGCTGAACGGGTAGACGTGTTCAACGAATAAGGATCGACCTGCCAATGCAAAGCATTGTTCTGCTGATGTGGCTTGCCTTGTGCACTGAACAGGATATTCGCGAACGCCAGATCGCCGATGTCCTGACCTTGGGCGTAGCAGCCTGTGCGCTGATCTGGCTGTTCTTCACCGGCCACACCTGGATTGGCGCCGACGCCAGCGATGCCGGCTGGGCATTGGCCATCGTCATGCTATTGACCTTGCCCGGCTACATGCTCGGCCACTTCGGCGCTGACGACGTCAAGCTGATGGGCGCACTGGCGTTGGCGACCAGTCATCAGTATGTGCTGGGGACCTTTATCGGTGCCGGCGTCAGCGTGTTGCTGTGGCTGCTGACTCGCCGCCGCCTGTGGACCCTGTTCAACCCCAAGGTAAAGAAGCGGCTGCAGGCGCTCACCGAACAAATGGGCGACAAACAAGCCTTCGTGCCTTATGTGCTGGCCGGCTTTCTGCTCACAGCGGTATGGATCCAATAATCAGTCCCGTTGTCCGATAACTTGTACATGCGTTGTACAGGTTCGCAAGCAGCGTCTATGGTTAAGCTGCCAGAGCGTCTGGCCCGGGAGCAGGGCCGCTTAGGAACAGGGAGTTGATCGTGAACAAGTCATTCAGCGAGGTGAAGGTTCTGGTGGTCGATGACCAGCCCCTGATCGTCGAACAGTTGTGTGAGTATCTCGAAAATCAGGGCCACCATTGCGTGGCCGCGCATTCAACAGACGAAGCCATCGAGCGCTATGTGGCAGATGAATCCATTGGCCTGGTGCTGTGCGACCTGCACATGCCCGAGCGCGATGGCATTGAACTGGTGAGGGCGTTGAAGGAAATTGCCGGGCGCCAGCGCGTGTTCGAAGCGATCATGCTCACTGGCCGGGCCGACAAGCAGGACGTGATTCGTGCGCTGCGCGAAGGCTTCGCTGATTACTACCAAAAACCCGTTGACCTCGACGAACTGCTGGAAGGCGTGCGTCGCCAGGAGCAGGTTTTGCTGGAGCGCAAATCCAACTTCCAGAACCTGGGCAGTCTCAACAAACGGTTGCAAGACCTGGCGGGCTGCATCGATGAGCTTTACCAGGACCTGGAGAAAGCGCGGGGCCAGGGCGTCCACCGCCGCGCCAGCGATGTCGAAGAGGGCGAGAGCGATCTGCCCGCCGCGTTCGAGAAGCTCTCACCACGCCAGCTGGAAGTGGCCCGGCTGGTGAGCAAAGGCAAGACCAACTACCAGATTGCCTGCGAGCTCGGGATCACCGAAAACACCGTGAAACTGTACGTTTCGCAGGTGTTGCGACTGACCCATATGCACAACCGCACGCAACTGGCGCTTGCGTTGACACCCAGTTCGTCGCCGGTGCACCAGCGGTTCACCACCCATTGAGTGAAACGGTCTTCACAGGCCCTGTCACCGGCAGCCGCCGATAGGGCCTGAAGACCCGACGCTCAATCCAGCTGATAGCTGACGCTCAGCATCAGCCGAGGCCGGCGGTTCAGGCTGTCCAGTGCCACATCCGCCAGCGGCTTGGCCACCTCCAGCGCCACATTGCCATATCGCCCGCCTGCCAGGCGCACGCCCAGCGCTGCCGAACTAAGGTGCGCATCCTCGAAAGGCCCGCCGTTGTACCAGGCGTGCGCCGCATCGAGCACCGCATAGGGCTGCACCCGTTGCAACCAGGCACGGCCAGCCATAATGCTGTAGTTGAGCTCGTAAGCCACACCCCAGCCCTTGTCACCTGAGGCCTGGTCGCTCGGGTAGCCGCGGCCGAAACGCTGCCCGCCAAACACCGCTCGCTCACTGTCGGGCAGCCTGTAGTCACTCCAGTGCACTGCGGCCGACACGACGCCCTGCCACTTTTCAGACAGTTGGTCGCTCTGCAGCCCGGCGATCCGAAAGCGCAGAAAGTCCATGTCGTAGTCCGCATCGCTACGCGCCCCCAGATAATCCATACCCTGATAGACCCCGGCGCTGGCGATGCGCAGGCGACCGGGATCTGCCTTGCGCCAGTCGCCTTCGAATGACAGCGCGCGAACATAGGTGTCGTACTCGGGTAAGCCGCCCGCCCGATACTCAATGTGCTCGCCGACCGAATAAAAACGCCCGGCCACGTTCACCCATTCGTTCGGTGCAATCATCAGGGGCTGGCCGAGGCCAATAGAATAACGCTCGCTCTCAAGGCGCTGATTGATGTCGGCACCGCCATCCAGCCGGACACGAGTACGCGGCTCACTGCGGTACCGTGCAGCGCCTAGCAGCAATTGGTTGCCGTGAGCGTCCAGAGGCTGGCTGTAATCCAGGCGCTGGTAATCAACGTATTCGTCACCGGCCGGCAGCAGAAAGCTCGCAGTCAGTTGCTCGGCAAAGCGTGTCTGGCCATTGCTGGAGATTTTGAACAGCGCCTGCAGGTCCCCGCGGCTGCCGTCACTCAGGGTCACGCCAGCATCAACTGGCCTGCGCCACGCACGTATTTTCAGACGGTTCGCGTCTTCAGGGGCGGGCCCCACCGCCACTTCAGCCTTCACATTGATACCCGGTAGCCGCTGCACCGCGCCGACATAGCGCTCGAGCGCTTCCTGGGTCAGTGGCCGCTCGGCCAGCAGGCGTCCTGTCACCTGCTTGAGGTAGAGCGCGGGCGGGCCGATATCACCCAGCAGTTCATAGCCCTGGATGTACCCTTCCACCAGCACCACATGCACACGGCCATCGGCAAAGTCCTGAGGTGGCAGGTAGGCATACGACAGCGGGTAGCCATCATGCTGGTAACGCTGGGTCAGTCGCTCAGTGAATTGCTGCAGATCACCCAAGGAGATCTCGTGCCCAATCAATGCTTGATAGTGCTCACGCAATTCACTCAGCGGGTAAACCGTACCGCCCTCGAAGCGCACCTTGTGCAGTACGAATCGGGCATCTGACGGCAAGCTCTCGGGTGCAGCAGGTAACACGACATGCAGCGCCGGGGTAACGGGGCGATAGGTATCTACCGGCAGGTTGGCGGTGGGCAGCCGGCGCTCGTATTCATGGGTATCGAGAAAAGCCGGCAACGGCTCGGCAAGGGCCAGGCTGGCCCAGGTCAGCAGTAACAGGGGCACGACCGCAAGACGCATAGGACGCTCCACGATCCCTTGGGCGCCGGGGCGTCGGCCGGCCACACCCATCACCAGCAAGCGTAGGTGCTGCCCCGGCAAACGTCGAACGGCTAATCGCTGACCTGGAACGCCACCCGCGCGGTTTCACCGCTCTCATCGAGTGCGCTGAGCTCGATCTGCCCGGCCTGCTCAAAGCGCACCCGCATGCTGCCCTGGCCCTCGGTCTGGCCAAGGGGCTGGCCGTTGAGGAACCACCAGCGCCGCCCACCCCCACCCAGGGCCGAAACCTGCAGTTGCAACGGCTCGCTGCTGGTGGCCGGGCGGCGCAGGTTGTCGCCTGGGCGTACACCGACGATGGACAGGGGCGGTGCCGTGGCAGGTACCTGCGGCGGGCAGCTTGGGTCCACCGCCGGCAGCCGCGCCGCACGCCGCTCGACCCGCGCCAGCCAAGGCTCGAGCGGGGCCGGCCAAAGGGCGACATCGCGCGCGTGGGCACCTGGGCACGAGCCATCCACCCGCAGCCCCTGCGCGTTGACCCAGACCTGCTCACGCAAACCCAGCCCAAGCGGTTGATCGGCTGCCTGCAGGGTCGGCGGGGTGGTGCCGTCGAGTGTCCAGGCAAAGCGCTGGCGCCTGCAGTTGGGGTCTTGCCGGTTCATGGGCTGGCCCAGCGGCCAGCAGATCGCGGCCACGCCAATGCTGGCGGGCACCTGTTCGACCGGCACGCCAAGGCCCCGCTGGCTGTCACGGTTGGTCAGCAGGTCGTGAATCTGCAGCATCAGCGGCGCCGCCGAAGCCAGGCCGAACTGGCCGGGCACTGGGGTGCCGTCGGGCCGGCCAATCCACACGCCAATCAGATAACGCGGCCCGACGCCGATCGACCAGGCATCACGAAAGCCATAGCTGGTACCCGTTTTCCAGGCCAAATGCGGGCGTTGCACCAACTGCGCGTGCGGGTCACGGTCCGGCCGCGCCTGGCCGCTGAGAATACGGCGGATGATCCACGCCGCCCCCGGTGACAGCAGACGCCGCTCCAGCAGCGGATCCTGCGGTTGCAGACGCACCCGTGCACTGTTGCCGCCACGGGCCAATGCCGCATAACCACCCACCAGCTCCTCCAGGCGGCTGCCTGCGCCACCGAGGATCAACGACAGATTAGGCTCGGCCAATGGCGGCAGCGCCAGCGGCATGCCGGCCATGCGCAGTTGCGCAGCAAAGCGCTTGGGCCCATACGCTTCGAGCAACTGCACCGCCGGCAGGTTGAGCGACAAGGCCAGCGCCGAACTGGCCGAGACCGGGCCGCTGAAACCCATCGAGAAGTTGCCAGGCCGGTAATCGCCATAGCGGCGCGGTACATCCTGCAGCAGCGATTCGGAATGGATCAGGCCGTCGTCCAGGGCCATGCCATAGAGAAACGGCTTGAGGGTCGAGCCCGGTGAACGCAGCGAGTGGACCATGTCGACGTGGCCGAAACGGCGCTCATCGGCAAGGTCGATCGAACCCAGGTAGGCACGCACGGCCATGCTCTGCGCATCCACCACCAGCACGGCCGCGGAGGTACGTTCCGGCAAGCGGGCACGCCAGCCCAGCAGCAGGTCCTCGAGGCGCCGCTGCAACGAGGCATCGAGCGTGGTGCGGATCAACGGCGGGCTGCCGGGAGTGTTCAGGCGGCGCGCCAGCAGCGGTGCCAAGGCTGGCTCCTTACGCGGGGCCAGCAATAACGGCTCTTCGGCAGCTTCCTTGATCTGCCAGGCAGGCCACACCTGATACTCGTCCAGGCGCTGCAGCACCTTGTCCCGCGCACGCTGGGCGCGTGCGGGGTGACGGTCGGGGCGCAACCGGCTGGGTGCCTGGGGCAGCACTGCCAGCAGCGCCGCTTCGGCAGGCGTGAGGTGCATCGGCGATTTGCCGAGGTAGGCCCAACTGGCCGCCGCCACGCCCTGCAAGGTGCCACCGAAGGGTGCGCGATTGAGGTAGATCTGCAGAATCTCGTGCTTGGACAGGTGCCATTCCAGCTGCGCCGTACGCCACAGTTGCCGCAGCTTGCCTGCCAGCGTGCGTTCGTGCGGGTCGAGTAAACGCGCAACCTGCATCGACAGCGTGCTGCCACCTGAAACAACCCGCCCGCCGCGCACGTTCAGCCATGCCGCGCGCACCAGCGCCAGCGGGTTGACCCCTGGGTGGTGGTAGAACCAGCGGTCCTCATAGGTCAGCAGCGCCTGCAGGTACAAAGGCGAAACCTCTTTGGGGCTGACCGGGTAGCGCCACACGCCCTCGGCATCGGCGAAGCGCCACAAGGGCGTGCCGTCTTCGGCCAGCACGACCCGCGCCAGATCATCTGCCGGCATGGGCAATGGCCAGATACGGTCAGCCAGCCACAACAGGCCGGCGATACCCACCAGCGCCACCACGCTGGCGCGCAGGATCCTTGCCGCTCGGGTGCGCGGTCGCGCTAAGCTAGGCATCGGGAACCGACCGGGCCAGGTGATGGCCAAAGGCTTGGGGACGGCAACCTCGCCGATTCGTACATCAGGAAGCAACTATGCATGTAGAAGGTTTTTTCGAGTGGCTTGGCCAGGCACTGGGTTCGTTGATCCGCTTCATCGTCGACGCCTTGAGCGGCCTGTTCAACCTGCTGGCCAACGCCGGGGGCAACTTCATTGATGGCCTTGCGCGCACACTGGGCATGGACACCTCACTGGTCAGCATCCTTGCCCTGATCGTCGGCCTGCTGCTGCTGTACTCGGCAATCCGCGCCTTCATGCGCGCCTCGATCATCCTCGGGATCATCTGGCTGGTGCTGGGGTTGTGGGTGATGAGCTGGGTGATCCATTGAGCGTGCACCGTCAATTGTAGGAGCGGCCTTGCGTCGCGATCGGGCGCGCAGCGGCCGCAAAAACGTTGTTCACCACAGTTGCTGGTCTGGGGCCTCTATGAGGCCCTTTCGCGACGCAAGGCCGCTCCTACAAAAGAGCAGCATGCCCTACCTTGATTTGACCGTCATCTCACCCTGCCCATCGCCCACCGCCTGCAGGTTCGGCCGGTACATCGACTCCACTTGCGGCGGCGGTATACGGTAGGTGCCCGGGGTCACCGCTCGCGCCAGATACAACAGGTGAGTGGTGCCATAGCCGTCGAGCTTGAGCGCCGCCACATACCGGTCATCACGGTATTCCTGATGCACCACGCTGGCGTTTTGCATCGACTCACGCCACTGCTTCACTGCGCTGCTGGCATTGTTCAGGCTGGCAGCGCTCTGCGCCAGGTTCTGGTTCTCCAGCTCCAGGCCCGCCGGCAACAGGTCGACCACCAGCGCATCCGGAACTCGCTCCGTGGCCTTGAGCGCCAGATGCACCAGCACCAGGTCGCCGCTGCGCACGTTGTGCAGGTCCAGTACCTGGCCGTTCATGCCCAGGTATTCACGGCGGATCTCCATGCCGTTGCCGCCTGCGGCAGGCGCCTGACGTGGATAGCCCGAGAGGGTCAGTTGCTGGTAGACAGTTTCACTACCTTCGTTCTGCACACTCAGCGGCGAGGCCAACAGTGGGCCTTCGAGCTTCATGCCAGCGTCGCCATTGCTGAACTCCCGCACCTCACCGGCACTGTCCAGGCGCGCCTTCCACGGGCTCTCAGGCTTATCGAGCAAGCCACGCCCGGCCAGGTACAGCGCATTACGCTCCTGCGTCGACAGCCAACGGTTGGCGGCCAGCTCATCAGACAGCGCGAACAACCGCTGATCGACCTGGTTGCTGGCCAGATCACTCTCCTGCAGCAACGCCAGGATCAATGCCTGGTCACGCAGGCTGCTGCCGTAATCGGCCATCCAGCCTTTGCTGCGGCTGATACCCAGGCCTGCTTGCAATGCCTCCTGCGAACGCGGCTTGTCGCCCATCTTGTCCAGCGCCACGGCCAGTTGTACCAGCGGCAGGCCGGAGCGCGCATCGGCGCGCCGTTCGAACAGGCTGCGCAAGGCCCCCAGCGGAGCCTGCTGGCTGCGCGAAAGTACCAGCGCAGCGTAGGCCTGCACGGCAAAGCGGGTGTGTTCGGCGTTCTCGCTGTAGTCGACCTCGATCAGGTTACGCTCCTGCAAGTAGCGCAGCAGGCGTTCATTGGCTTTCTTCAGCGCCTCGGCCGGCACACCATAGCCTTGGTCCCGGGCCCTGAGCAGGAAGTCGGTGACATAGGCGGTCAGCCAGTACTCCTCCTCGCTGTCAGAACTCCACAGGCCGAAGCTGCCGTTGTAGCGCTGCATCCCCAGCAGGTGTTCGATGCCCATTTCGATCTTGCGCTTGCGCACCTCGGCCGGCTCGCCTTTGATCCCCAGGCGCTTGAGGCTCTGCGCATCGGCGTACAGCGAGGGGTACAGGCCGCTGGTGGTCTGTTCCAGGCAACCGTAGGGGTAGGCTTCGAGGGCACGGATCTGCTCGGCCAGGTTCAGTGGCGGGCGGCTCGACAACGCCAGGCTGGCTTCCAGCCCGGCCGGTTCGAATGCTGCCAGGTCGGCTTCAGGCAGCGTCCAGGGCTGGTCCTTGAGAGCCACGCGGTAATGCTTGAGCACGGCCGGGTACGCGGGGCGTACGCCCAGCGTCCATTCACGCTCGAAGGTGTTCAGCGGCTCGCCCGGCAACTGCAGGCCATTGACCCGTACATGCACCTTGCCCTGGCCCAAGCCACCCTGCGCCTGCACCGGGATCATCAGGGTGGTGCGCTGGCCCTCGGCCAGGGCAACACGCTGCTGGGCGCTCATTGCCAGGCTCACCTGCCCCTCGGTGCTGATATCGACAGTCAGCTGCTGGGCCAGGCCGGAAAGGTTGACCAGGTCCAGCGCCAGGCTGGTGCGGTCGCCACCGGCAAGGAAGCGCGGCGCCGAGAGTTCGGCAATCAGCGGGGCCGCCACCACGGTCTTGCCCTCGGCCATGCCGAAGTGGTCCTCGGTCCAGGCCTGGGCCATCAACCGCAGTTCGCCATTGAAGTCGGGAATATCGACGCTCGCCTCGCCCTCGCCCTGCTCGTTCAGGGTCACCGGAACACTCTGCCGGGCAACGATGGTGACCGTGGTGTTGGGGCGCTTGCCCCCCTTGGCCATGGCTGCGTCACCGCCGAAGGCCAGGCTGGCCAGGCGCCCCTGACCGGCTTCGATCAGTTGGCCATAGATGTCCAGCTGGTCGGCGCCATAGGCCTTGCGGCCGAACAGGCTGGCGTATGGGTCAGGGGTCTTGAAGTCGGTGATGTTGAGAATGCCCACATCCACAGCAGACAACAGCACATGGGCCTGTTTGGGAATACTGCCATCGGCATTGGTGGCCTTGATTCTGACCGTCAGGGGTTGCTTGGGGCGCATTTTTTCCGGTGCCTGCAGGCTGACCGCCAGCTTGCGCTCGGCGCGGCCCAGCGGCAGGTGTAGCACACCGACGGCACGCTTGGGCGTGGCATTGGCCTTGCGCTCACCCGGGCGGATCACCAAGGCACTGATGTACAGGTCGTGGCGAGCCCACTGCTTGTCCAGTTGCACATCGAAGGTCTTGCCTTCGGCGGGGACGTCGATCTCCTGCCACCACAGCGGGCCATCGCTGGATTCGATCATCAGGTAGCCATTGCCGGCAGCTGGCGGGGTTACCGTGACCTTGGCAGTAGCGCCATCAGCGTAAGCCGGCTGGTCCAGCGCCAGCTTGACCTGGTCGGGGCGCACTGCGCCGCCTTCGGCATTGTCCTGGGCGCGATACCCCGCCCAGAAGCGTTCGCTGGACACCAGGCCAGTCTGTGGGTCTTCCACCTCGACGCGGTAAGGCCCCCACTCGACCTGGAAGGTCAGCTTGGCAGTCGAGCCCGCTTGTACGTTGACGCTTTGCTCGCTCTGAGTGAGGAATTTTTCGTTGTAGTTGTAGCTCCAGCCGTCGCTTTGCGAGTAGTTCCAGTAGTAATCGCGGCGCTCTCGGATCAGCCGTACCTTGAGGTCGCTTGCAGCGAGCTTGTTGCCGTCTCGGTCGGCCACCAGGAACTCGAATTCCACCGGGCCGTCGCTGTCGGTTTCCTCGCCCTCGAACACGCCACGCAGGCCAGGCAGGCGGTCGGCGGGCCAGATCGGTTGTTCGAGACGACGGGTGATCGGTCGGCCACCGGACTCCTGCAAGCTGGCCTGCACGGTCAACTGCAGCGGCGAGCGCGCTTCGGCCCAGCGGCTTTCGATATCGACCACGGCCTTGCCAGCCTGATCGAGGGTCACTTCATCCAGCTCCAGGTCTTGGTTCAGCTCGGTTTCGGTGACCGAACCAAACTGATAACCCGGCAAAGCAGGTACCGCTTCGCGCAGGGGGCGCACGTACGCCTGGCCGCTCAGGCGATTGCCCGCCGCTGGCGCACCGTAGAGGTACCGGCCATTGACCTGGACCTGCGCCGTTTCTTCGGGCGAGAGCGGTGTGCTGCTGCCCTTCAGTTCAAGCGCCAGGCGTTCAGGAAGGAAGTCTTCGACGAGGAACTCATAGACCTGCTTGCGCCCCCCGCCAAGGTCGAGCAGCAGTTGCCAACGACCGGTCGGTGCTTCTGTAGCCAGTTGCAACTGGTACTGATAAAGGCCGTTGGCATCGGCCTCCCAGACAAACTTGCGGCTGACCTGCTCATCCGGGCGGCGTACCTCCACACTGACCGGCTGGGCCTTTACCGGCTTGCCATCCTGGTCGCGCAACAGGCCGTTGAGCAGCACCGTCTCACCCGGGCGATACAGGTCGCGCGGGCCAAAGATGAAGAACTGCAGCGGGTTTGCCTGCGGGCCGGTGATGTCGAATTCGGCCAGGTCCAGCGCTGCAGTGTTCAGGCGTAGCAGTGTGGTATGCACACCCTGGGTCGCGATCAGGGTATCGGCCTTGGCCGTGAGCGGCAGCTGGGCATGGCCTTGGCCATCGGTCTTGGCCTGGGCCAGCAGCTTGCCCTTGTCGTCATGAAGTTCGAGGTTTACCTGGTTGAGCGCCTTGCCGCCCTCCAGGGCCTGGGCAAACACGTCAAGACGGTCGCGATAGCGGTGGGCCGAGACGCCGATATCGCTGAGGGTGAACAGCGTCGCCGGCTGCGAATAATCGTAGGTTCCTGACGCGCGCATCACTGCCAGGTATACGCCCGGCTCCTGCAGCGGCTTGATCCCGGCGATCGGCAGCAGCACGGTCTCACGGGTATTGCGCGCCGGGTTGAGGTCGAACCGGCCGCTGTAGACCAGGTCGGCCAGGGCCAGGGTTTCCTTGGACTGGTAGTAGTAGAGGCTGCTGTTGCGGCCCCAGTTGACCAGGAAGGTCGAGAGCATGTCCGGCTTGACCCGGAAAAACTCGACATCGACCTTGTCGACGTTCAGGGCAATCACCGGCAGGCCCTCGGCCAGCCGCGTAGGCAGCAGCGAGCCACGGCTGGCGAAGCCGATGGTCGGCTGCATGTCGCGGGTTTCCAGGCGGGTCACCGACTCGCTTTCCAGCTGCTTGCCGTTGACAGCCAGCAGGCCCTTGTCGACGGTCAACACAAGCTTGCGCTGCGGCTCGAGGTGACGCAGGCGCAGTTCCATCTGGTTGTCGGCAAGCTCCCAGGCACCGTCGACCTTGCCTTTGACGGTATCGACCAGATGCAGCTTGGCAGCGAAGTCCTGCTTTGCGTCCAGCGGTGCGGAAAAACTGACCGAGAGGGCACTGGCGCCGTCGAGCTGCACTTCCGAAACATCCAGTACGCTGAGCTCACGGCCTTCGTAGCGTTTGGCGAGTTCGGCAGGGTCCTGGCGCTTGGGCGCAGCAGATTCGGCCGGGGTGCTTGCCGCCGGTTTTTCGGTGGCGGCAGGTTTGTCTGGCGTGGAGGAATCACAGGCACTGAGCAGGGCCAGCGCGCAGGCCAGCAACAATCCTTTGTTGAACATGGAGTGGGGACTCTAATCGGCAGCGTATGCGTGAAGGCAGCAACTATAGCGCAACGGCAGGTGGCTGGCCGTTAGAATGCGGCCTATCGATCCAGAAGGGCCGCTATGCGGGCCTGTTTTCCCAGGAACTCAAATGTCGCAAATTGCCACCGACTGGCAGCACCGCCTCACCCACCGCAAAGTCTGGGCCCTGGCCGCACCGATGATTTTGTCCAACATCTCGGTGCCCTTGGTGGCCCTGGTAGACAGCACGGTCATCGGTCACCTGCCCCACGCCCATCAGCTTGGCGCGGTGGCGGTGGGTGCCACGCTGTTCACTTTCATGGTCGGCCTGATGGGCTTCCTGCGCATGGGCTCCACCGGCTTCGCTGCCCAGGCCGCGGGGCGTGCCGACGGTGCTGCGCTGCGCCAGGTCCTGGTGCAAGGCCTGCTGCTGGCGGTGGGCTTTGCCCTGCTCATCGGCCTGCTCGCCCTGCCCTTCAGCCAACTGGCGCTGCACGCGATGCAACCGAGCCAAGCCTTGCAGCAGTCGACCGAGGCCTTCTTCCATACCCGCCTGCTCGGCCTGCCGGCGGCGCTGGCCAGCTACGCGCTGGTCGGCTGGTTCCTCGGCACCCAGAACGCCCGAGCACCGCTTGCCATATTGCTGACCACCAACCTGCTGAACATCGGCCTCAACCTATGGTTCGTTCTTGGCCTGGATTGGGGTGTGCTGGGGTCGGCGCGGGCGTCGGTGATCGCCGAGTGGGCGGCGGCACTGCTTGGCCTGGCCCTGACCCGCCCTGCCCTGCGCGCCTACCCCGGGCATATCGCCTGGGCGGCACTCAGGCGCTGGCAAGCCTGGCGGCCGTTGCTATCGGTCAACCGCGATATCTTCCTGCGCAGCCTGGCCTTGCAGCTGGTGTTCCTGCTGATCACCGTGCAAGGCGCGCGACTGGGCGAGGCCACGGTGGCGGCCAATGCACTGCTGCTCAACGGCCTGCTGCTCACCGCCTACGCCCTCGACGGCCTGGCGCATGCGGTGGAAGCCCTGTGCGGCCATGCCATTGGCGCCCACGATCGCGACACCCTGCGCCGCTCGCTGGTGGTGGCCTGTGGATGGTCATTGATTACCAGTCTGGGTTTTGCCGGGCTGTTCCTGCTGGCCGGGCATTTGTTCATCGACCTGCAGACCGATATCGAGAGTGTACGCGCGGCCGCCTATCCGTACCTGCCGTACCTGGCGGTACTGCCATTGGTAGCGGTGTGGAGTTACTTGCTGGACGGCCTGTTCATCGGTGCCACGCGGGCGCGGGAGATGCGCAATGCAATGCTGGTTTCGGTGCTGGTTGCATTGCCGCTGGCGTGGGCCATGAGTGGCTTTGGCAACCACGGTTTGTGGTTGGCGTTTCTCGGGTTCATGGCGTTGCGGGCGGTGACGTTGGGATGGGTGGGCTGGCGCCTGCAACGAAAAGGACTGTGGATTCACTGATGCTGGGGCTGCCTTGCAGCCCTTTCGCGACGCAAGGCCGCTCCTACAGGCGACGCGGTACCGCTGTAGGAGCGGCCTTGTGTCGCGAAATGAGGGCGCAGCCCTCATCTGCATACTCACAGCCACACACAATCCCAGTGAGAATACTCGCCAGCACGCTGTACCAGTCCGGCACGGATTGGAGTGGGTTTGGCAACCACGGGTTGTGGTTTGCGTTTCTCGGGTTCATGGCGTTGCGGGCGCTGACGTTGGGATGGGTGGGTTGGCGCCTGCAACGAAAAAGACTGTGGATTCACTGATGCTGGGGCTGCCTTGCAGCCCTTTCGCGACGCAAGGCCGCTCCTACAGGCGACGCGGTACCGCTGTAGGAGCGGCCTTGTGTCGCGAAATGAGGGCGCAGCCCTCATCTGCATACTCACAGCCACACACAATCCCAGTGAGAATACTCGCCAGCACGCTGTACCAGTCCGGCACGGATTGGAGTGGGTTTGGCAACCACGGGTTGTGGTTTGCGTTTCTCGGGTTCATGGCGTTGCGGGCGCTGACGTTGGGATGGGTGGGTTGGCGCCTGCAACGAAAAAGACTGTGGATTCACTGATGCTGGGGCTGCCTTGCAGCCCTTTCGCGACGCAAGGCCGCTCCTACAGGCGACGCGGTACCGCTGTAGGAGCGGCCTTGTGTCGCGAAATGAGGGCGCAGCCCTCATCTGCATACTCACAGCCACACACAATCCCAGTGAGAATACTCGCCAGCACGCTGTACCAGTCCGGCACGGATTGGGTTGGCGATGATGTATCGAGCAACGGCCCTGATGTCCTGCTCACGCCGTAACGCTCGGTCATGGAAGCCAGGTTGCCAGATATGACGCCTATCAGATCCGCTCGATAAAGCGCGCAACTTCTTCGAGATTTGAATGCGCACATCAATTCGCCAAGCGTTCCGTGGCCTAGCTCGATCAGCCAGTGCAGATGATCTGGCATCAAGACCCACGCCAGCGTTCGACAGCACGCTTCCTGATCGCTTAGCCGCAACTGTTGAATGGCGGCTCGGGCGAAAGGAAGATTCTTGAAGATTGGAGCGCGATTGCGGGTAACCGTTGTTAATAGATACAGCCTCCCCTGCTCCGAGTGGCGGCCTTTGCGCAAACGGTGATTGCCTTGACGGTCCATGTCGGTATCCCTTGAACATTGCGTTCAACGGTAGTCAGCCCCATGCAGCCGGGTACGTTTGTTCCTTTTCCTGATGTGACACCGGTGAGGGCTGCGCCCTCATTCGCGACGCAAGGCCGCTCCTACGGGGGTAGCAGGAGCGGCCGTGACAATCACGACGACAGGTAGGAAGACCGGGTCAGCCCCAGGCGCAGTGCATCGAGGAACTGGGTACGCTCTCGGGCGCTGATCTTGGCGCTGGCCACCTTGTCGCGGTAGTGGGTCATCAACTCCTCCGGCGACAGGTGCACATAGCGCAACATGTCTTCGATGGTGTCGTGGGTCTCGATACCGGCGTGGAACACGCTGCCATCGGCGTTCTGGTAAATGTTCACCGAGTCGGTATCACCGAACAGGTTGTGCATGTCACCGAGAATTTCCTGGTAGGCACCGACCAGGAACACGCCCAGCAGGTAGTCCTCACCGTCCTTGAGCGAGTGCACCGGCATGCTGGTCTCGATGCTCTGCTCGTCGACGTACTGGTTGATCTTGCCGTCGGAGTCGCAGGTCAGGTCCTGCAGCACTGCACGGCGCAGCGGCTCTTCGTCCAGACGGTGCAACGGGATGATCGGCAGCACCTGGCCGATGGCCCAGGTGTCCGGCAGGCTCTGGAACACCGAGAAGTTGCAGATGTACTTGTCGGCCAGCTTGTCGTTCAGTTCGTCCAGCACCTGGCGGTGCGAGCGCTGGCGGGCCTTGAGCGAGTTGTGCAGGCGACGGCACACGGCGAAGTAGCACTGCTCGGCCAGGGCCTTTTCGGCCAGGCTGATCTTGCCATCGGCATATTGCGCTGCCACGTCTCCCATGTAGTGTGTGGCGCGCCAGTAGGTCTCGGTGACCATCTCGATGTCGGTCGGGCCGAGCAGGTCGGCCAGCCACTGCACGGTCTCGGGCAGGCTTTCCTTGTTTTCGATGGTCGGCACGTCGTCGTTGTGTTTCTCGACGTCGGTCACCTGGATCACCAGCATGGCGTGGTGCGCAGTCAGCGAACGGCCACTCTCGGAGAAAATGTGCGGATGCGGCAAGCCCTGCGCGTCGCAGAACTCCTTGAGCATGCCCACCACCACGCCGGCATAGTCGTCCATGTCGTAGTTGATCGAACTGGCGTTGCGCGAGTGGGTGCCGTCGTAGTCCACACCCAGGCCACCGCCCACGTCGATATGGTCGACCGGCAGGCCCAGGGCACGCAGCTCGCCGTAGTAGCGGATGGCTTCCTTGAAGCCATGCTGGTAGTCGGCCAGGTTGGCGATCTGCGAACCCATGTGGAAGTGCAGCAGGCGGATGCCCTGGTCCAGCCCGGCATCGCGGAAGCGCTGCACGACCGAAATCAACTGGGCAGCCGACAGGCCGAACTTGGACTTCTCGCCACCGGTGTCTGCCCACTTGCTCGAAGCCAGCGACGACAGGCGAACGCGCAGCCCAACCTGCGGCTTGACCTTGAGCTCGGCGGCCTCTTCGATCACCAGCGCCACTTCGGACTCTTTCTCGATGACGATGAACACATTGTGGCCGAGCTTCTGGCCCATCAGCGCCAGGCGGATGAACTCGCGGTCCTTGTAGCCGTTGCAGACGATGGTGCCGCCCTTCGGCGCCAGCGCCAGCACCGCCAGCAGTTCAGGCTTGGAACCTGCCTCCAGGCCGATGGAAACGTTCTGCGTGGCGATGATGTTCTCTACCACCGCTTCCTGCTGGTTGACCTTGATCGGATACAGCGCGGTGTACTGGCTCTGGTACTCAAGGCGCGCGATGTTGGCGTCGAAGGCACCAGTCAACTGGCGCACGCGGTCCTGCAGAATGTCGGGGAAGCGTACCAGCAGCGGCAGCGACAAGCCGCTCTGGCGCAGCTCATCGACCTGCTCGAACAAGTCGATCGGCGCGCTCTGAGGGCCGTTGGGGCGCACTTCGACGCGCCCGGCTTCATTGATGGCGAAATAACCAGCGCCCCAATGGCGGATACCATAAACACTGCGGCTGTCGGCCACGGTCCATTGGCTACCATCGTCTTTGCGTGTGCGTCGTACGGACATTCAAGTCCCCTATAAAGTCGAAAACACTGCCCCACATGGTGGCGGGCGCAGTGTAAAAGCTGGAAATGACGATTCATCCGTGCCCAGCAATAGACCCTGGTCACGGGAACGAGTTTAGAAAGCGCTGGGCAAAAAATCGCGTGATGGCCTCAGCCCCCGGACTTTTTCGTCTTGAAACCCTGTTTGGTCAGCTCGCCGATCAACAGCTCGACATGGTCGCCCTGGATCTCGATAACCCCGTCCTTCAGGGCACCGCCGGTACCGCAGCGGCGCTTGAGGGTGGTGGCCAGCTCCTTGAGCTGGTCTGGCGGCAGCGGCACGCCGGTGACAGTGGTCACGGTCTTGCCGCCACGGCCTTTGCTCTCACGGCGAACACGGGCGATGCCGTCGCCTTCGGGGATGGTTTGCTGCTTGCAGATGCAGGCATCCACCGGCTGGCTACAGTCGGGGCAGTGCCGACCGGCGTCGGTGGAAAACACGAGACCGCCAAGGGCGGAAAAGGAAGAAGCTTTCTTGGCCACTTTTGTTCCTCTGTGCTGAGGACAAAAACTGGTCGGCAGGAGCCGACCGCGAAGCCCCACTCTGGCAGGGGCGGCGCTACTGCCGCAAGATCCTGCAACAGCCCGAAAAGGGCGCGCAGTGTAACGATAAATCAGGTGATTGCTAAGTACCGGAATGCGCCATTTTGCGAAAGATTTGCGACTCATGGGACCTGGGACCGCAAAGCGGCCCCAGCCTTAGCCCAGACTGACCTTGTACCGCTGCAGCGCCGCCAACGAGTCCGGACAGTAGGGCTTGCTGAGGCTTTCTGCCTCAGCCTGGGCGAGGCTGATGAACCTCGCCTCGCTCACCTCTTCAGGCTGCAACCGCAGCGGCGCGTCCGACACTGCCGAATACACCGCGCACCATAACCGGTTGTCGGGCTGGTCGAAGTAGAACCGTTCGTGGAAACGCAACTCGGCGCCCTCGATGCCCAACTCCTCGGCCAGTTCACGGGCCGCCGAGTCGGCATACGCCTCCCCCGCCGCCACCATGCCGCCTGCGGCCACATCCCAATAGCCCGGATACAGCGCCTTGCTCAAGGTGCGCCGGTGTACGCATAACTCACCGGCGCCATTGAACAGCAGAATGAAGGTACAGCGGCCAATCAGACCACGCTCGCGAAGCTCCGCCCTGGGCAGCGCACCAAGCACCTGGTCGGCTTCGTCCACCCAGGCGACCAGTTCGCGGTCGGAAGCCGCCCGGTGGGCGGCCTCGTTGGGGCTTATAGCCATGTTCAACCCTGCGACAACAGTTGACGCAGGTCGATGACCGCCGCGTTGGCCCGCGAAATATAGTTGGCCATGACCAGCGAGTGGTTGGCCCACATGCCGAAGCCGCTGCCGTTGAGCACCATCGGGCTCCACAACGCTTCCTGCGACGCCTCCAGTTCACGAATGATCTGGCGCACGCTGACGGTGGCATTCTTCTTCGCCAGCACGTCAGCGAAGTCCACTTCGATGGCACGCAGCAGGTGCGACAGCGCCCAAGCCTGGCCGCGGGCTTCGTAGAACACGTTGTCGATCTGCAGCCAAGGCGTTTCCACCACCTCCTCGTCCACCTGCGGCGCTTGGCCAGCAACCACCGATTCGGTCTTCAGGGTGGTATTGAGCTTGACCCGGCCAACACTTGCCGACAGGCGCTGCGACAGCGAACCCAGGCGCGTGGCGACATCGCCCAGCCAGTTGTTCAGGTTGTCGGCACGGGTATAGAAGATCGCACCCTTGTCGCCAGCCGCCAGGCGGGTCTGGTAGCGGGCGAGCGATTTGATGCCCTCTTCGAACTCCGATTCGCTCGATGGCAGGATCCAGCTCTTGTTGTCGAAGTTGAAGCGCGGCTCGGCCTTGGCAAGGTCGGCGTCCTCGGTGGACTGCGACTGCGAGCGGGCGAAGTCTTTGCGCAAAGCGCGGGACAGGTCACGCACCTGGACCAGCACGCCGTATTCCCAGCTCGGCATGTTGTCCATCCACAGCCCCGGCGGGAAGCGATCGTTGGAAATGTAGCCGCCCGGCTTGTTCAGCAGGGTTTCGGCCACAGTCTTGAGCGTTTCGATGGTGGTGTAACCAATCACCATCTGCTGGCCGTTGCGCTCGGCTGCTGCCTGGGCATTCTGCTGCACCGGGAACAGCTCCGGTTCCTGGCTCCAGTACCAGCCCAGCCCGATGCAGACCAGCAGGTACAACCCGATCAGGGTCCCCAGGGCTCGGCTCCAGAGGCCACCCACATAGCTACGGGCGGCAGCACCGCGGCCATCGACACGCTCACGGGGCTCGGCCTTGGCCTCGCGGTTTTTCCAGTCCAGCATGGCTTTGTCCTTATCAGTCACGACGGTTCAGGGCTTTTGACCACAGGCCAGTGCCAGGGTGCCACGGCAAGCCCACGTTGCTGCACTATAAAGCAGACACCACCGTACGCATAAGCGACCAATCGGTCAGCAACTGAATATTCGTCATCAACGCTTTGTTGATCCCGCGCACTCGCATGCCTGGAAAGAGCTGCTAGCATAGAGCCATCATCGCACCTGCATATCCCACTAATAAGTAGTCAGGACATGACCCAAGCCGCGGAGCCGAGCCAAGAGCGCCTCAAGCAGGAGCTCGATCACCTGTTGCAACGCCTGTCGCGCACTCGTTTGCGCCAGGGCGACCAACTTGATCAGCTGACGTTGCCACCTGCCCGCAGGCCGGTGTATCTGCTGCTGCGCGACCATGAGCGCGCCGAGCGTCTGGCCCAGCAACTGGAGTTCTTCGGCCTGAGCGTGCAAGCGCTGTTCAGCGTCGACGCTTTGCTGGCGTCAGTGGCCGAGCAGGCACCCTCTGCCATCGTGATGGATGTCGACTTCAGCGGGCCAGGTTGCGGCATGCAACTGGCGGCACAGGCGCAGTCGGGTCTGGAGCAGCCGATCCCGCTGCTGTTCTTCAGCCTGCACGAAGCCGACACGCCAACGCGCCTGGCCGCAGTACGCGCAGGTGGTCAAGCATTTCTCACCGGCACACTGGAAGCCTCCAGCCTGCTTGAGAAGCTCGAGATCATGACCAGCACCGCGCCTCTTGAACCGCTGCGCGTGCTGATCATCGACGACTCGCGCACCCAGGCACTGCACACCGAACGCGTGCTGGGCAGCGCCGGCATGATCACCCGCAGCCTGACCGACCCGATCCGCGCCATGGCCGAGTTGGCCGAGTTCCAGCCCGACCTGATCATTCTCGACCTGTACATGCCAGCCTGCTCGGGCCCGGAACTGGCCAAAGTGATCCGCCACAACGACCGCTACGTCAGCGTACCCATCATCTACCTGTCCGCCGAGGACGACCTGGACAAACAGCTCGACGCCATGAGCGAGGGCGGCGACGACTTTCTGACCAAACCGATCCGCTCGCGCCATCTGATCACCACTGTGCGCAACCGTGCTGCCCGAGCGCGCCACCTCAAGTCGCGCATGGTCCGCGACAGCCTTACCGGCCTGTACAACCACACGCACATCCTGCAATTGCTGGAAGATTGCAGCTTTCGCGCCCGTCGCGAGGGCCAGCCGCTCAGCTTTGCCATGCTCGACATCGACCACTTCAAGAAGATCAACGACCGCCATGGCCACCCCATGGGTGATCGGGTTATCAAAAGCCTGGCGCTTTTTCTCAAGCAACGGCTGCGCAAGACCGACTTCATCGGCCGCTATGGCGGCGAGGAGTTCGCCATCGTCATGCCCAACACCGCACTGGATGCCGCGCACAAGGTGCTCGACGAGATTCGCCGGCGCTTCGCCGAAATCCTCTACCCGGCACAGCCTTGCGACCTGCGGTGCACGTTCAGTGCCGGGGTGGTGCAGCTGGACGATGAGCTCGATGCATTGAGCATGGCCAGCACCGCTGACGAGGCGCTGTATCGGGCCAAGCATGCGGGGCGCAACTGTGTGGTGCGGGTCGAGCCTTAGCCGGCCGGCCCGCGCCCATTAGATAGCGTTAAGCCACCATCGTCATCACCCCGTCACAAAATAGCAATAACTTCAGGCACCTACCCCTCCACCCCCGCAGGAAGTTCGCGGCTATGCGCCTGAAGTGGCTGACCAATTTCAACACCCTGTTGCTGGTGACCGTGTGTATCGCTCTGGGCGCGACCCTTTGGTGGTCGCAGCGCGCCCTGGAGCGCCCCTATCAATTGATGGAACGCTATCTGGGCCTGTCGCAGCAGTTCCAGAACCAGGCCGCGCGCAACATCCAGGCTTATCTGGGCAGCGGCGACGCCCTGCGCCATGCGGCGGCGCTGGAGGCCAACCAACAGCTTGGGCAGGCACTGGCCGACTGGCCTGAAGAGCTGGCCGGCCAATTGCGCCCAAGCCTTGATACCCTGCAAGCCTTCACCGCCAACGAGCTGCTCGCGGCCGGCAAACTGGCCGGCGACCCTCAAGCCCTGCTGTTGCAGGCCGAACGTGAACTAGGCGCCAATTTCGAACAACTGGCCGGCTATGCCCGCGACAGCGCCAGCAGCGAGGCGAGCGGTTATCTGCTGCCGCTGCTCGACGCCAGCGTACACCTGGGCCGCCTGTCGCTGGCCCGTGACAAACTGGTCAGCAGCGGCCGCGCCGAGCTGGCCGACGAGGTAGAACGCGAGCTGCAACTGATCCGCGCCCAGGCTCAGGTCATCGACAACCTGCCGTTGCTGGGCGTGACCCGCGCCGCCGAATCCAACGCTGATGATTTCGCCGCCATGATGGGCCTGGAAACGCAGGCCGCCGGGCAACAGGAAGACGTTGCCGTTGGCCTCAAGCGCGAACTGCAGAGCCTGCTCAACCGCTACCCTGGCGAACTGCAACGCACCCGCGAACAGATCGAGCGGCGCACAGCCCTGGCCGCCAGCACCAATGAACGGCTCGACGCCGTGCAAAAAGCCATTGCCAGCCTTGAGCCTGAAGTGCGCGGCCAGCACGCCCGTATCGCCAGCGAAGTGCGCCTTATCCAGGGCCTGATGATCGGCCTGATCCTGCTGATCGCCCTGCTCATCGACACATTGCAGCGGCGGCTGACGCGCACCCTGACCGGCCTGGCCCCGGCCCTGTCGCGATGGGCCGAAGGCGATTTCGCCGCCCCCATCGCCCTGGGCAAGACAAACCGCGAGCTGCACGACATCCAGGAATCGCTCAACCGCCTGCGCCAGTACCTGGTGGAGCTGGTCGGCACCATCCGCCACAACGCCGAGCAGGTGGCCGGCAGCAGCCACGCACTGGCCGGCATGAGCGCCGCCCTGCATGACGGCGCAGAGCGCCAGGCCGGTGACACCGGGCAGATCCGCGATGCGCTGGGCGAACTGGAAGCCACCATTTTGCAGGTGGCTGATGATGCCAGCTCCGCGGCCGATGCCAGCCGCGATGCCGGCCGCGCCGTGGAGCAAGGCCAGACGGTGATCGGCCAGAGCCTTGGCGGGCTGCGCACGCTGGTCGATGAGGTGCAGGGCAATGCCCGCATGATCGAACAGCTGGCCGAGGAGTCGGCCACCATCGGCGGTGTGCTCACCGTGATCAGATCGATCGCCGAGCAGACCAACCTGCTGGCATTGAACGCCGCCATCGAAGCCGCCCGCGCGGGCGAAATGGGCCGCGGCTTTGCCGTGGTTGCAGACGAAGTACGCTCGCTGGCACAACGCACCACAGGCGCCACTGGCGAGATCCAGGCCTTGATCGACCGGCTGCAACAGGCGGCACGGGAGTCGGTGACAGGTATGCGGGCGCAACTGGAACATGCGCAAGCCACAGCTGACCAGGCTCAGGCTGCCGATGGCGCGCTGGACGAGATCGTCAACGCGATCCGCACCATCGCCGATACTGCAGTGCGCATTGCCGACGTCACGGCGCAGCAGAGTGATGCGGTGAGCGAGATTCGAGGGCACAGCGAGCGGATTCATGAGCTGGGTGAAGACAACCTGCAGCGCATCGGTGAAGGGCGCGAGCAGGGCGAGCAATTGCTGACCCTTGGCGGCGAGCTGAACCGTGCGGTGCGGGCCTTCAGGCTGTGATCGTTTGCCTGCACTGCCCCCCAACCAAGGCCAACTCCGCTATCATGCCGGGCACGTTCCACCTCGCGAGTCCGCCATGCGCCGCCTGTTTTTCCTGCTGTTCCTGCTGCTGGCCAGCCCTGCCTTCGCCACGGGCCTGCTCGACAACCGCCCCAGCGCCACCCTCGGCGCCGCCTCGCTGAGCAACAGCGCAGACTTTTTGCCCGTACATGAAGCCTTCAAGCTCAGCCTGGTCCAGGCCGATGCGCACACCATCAAACTGCGCTTCGTCGCCACCGACGGCTATTACCTCTACCGCCATCGCTTCCAGTTCCGCAGCGAACCGGCAGACATCACCCTGGGTTCGCCGAACATTCCCAAGGGCGAGGCCAAGCACGATGAGTTCTTCGGCGACGTCGAGGTCTACCACGGGGTGCTCGACATCGAACTGCCGCGCACCGACGCCCGCGCATTCACCCTGCTGGTCGGCTACCAGGGCTGTGCCGACAAGGGCCTGTGCTACCCACCAGAGACGGCACGCCTGAGCATCGACGGCGCAGGGGGGAGCACGGCCGACGCCCCGGCGACGGCCAGCGAGCAAGGCTGGAGCTGGAAATCGTTGCTGCTGTTCTTCCTCGCCGGGGTCGGCCTGACCTTCACGCCCTGCGTGCTGCCAATGCTGCCGATCCTCTCTGGCGTGGTCCTGCGCGGCCAGGTCGCCGGCCTGCGCGGCCTGGCCCTGTCGCTGGCCTATGTGCTGGCCATGGCCGCCAGTTTCGCCCTGCTGGGGGCGCTGATGGGCCTGTTCGGTGCAGGCCTGAACCTGCAGGCGCGGCTGCAATCGGCTTGGGTACTGGTGCCTTTCGCGCTGTTCTTCGTGCTGTTCGCACTGGCCATGTTCGGCCTGTTCGAACTCAAACTGCCACAGGCCTTGAACAATCGCCTGGACACGCTCGCCCACCGCACCAAGGGCGGCTCGCTGCTGGGTGCAGCAGTGCTGGGCGTGCTGTCCAGCCTGCTGGTTTCGCCGTGCGTCTCGGCACCATTGGCCGGCGCCTTGCTGTATATCAGTGCCAGCGGTGACGCCCTGGGTGGCGCACTCAAGTTGTTTGCCCTCGGCCTGGGCATGGGCGCGCCATTGTTGCTGGTAGCTACTGGGGGCGCGGCCTGGCTGCCAAAGAGCGGGCCTTGGCTGAACACCGTGAAAAACGCTATTGGTGTGTTGCTGCTGGGCCTCGCCATCGGCCTGCTCAGCCGCGTGCTGCCGGGGCCGGCAACCTTGTTGCTGGTCGGTTTCCTGAGCGTGGGCGTAGCCGTTTTCCTCGGTGCGCTGGAGTTCGTGGTCAAGGCGCCACGCCAACGCCTGGCGCAACTGCTGGGCCTGGCCCTGCTGGTCTACGGCCTGGCCTGCTGGTACGGCGCCCTCAATGGCCAGGGCGACCCGCTGCGCCCATTGCCTGCGCCAACGCCGACAACCGTCGGCAGTGGCCCGGCAGCTTCGGTGGATGCCTGGCAAACCGTCACTACGCCGGCCGCACTTGACGCGGCCCTGGCCGAGGCGAAAGCTGCGGGGCAGCCGGTCTTGCTCGACTGGTACGCCGACTGGTGCATCAGCTGCAAAGTCATCGAGCATGAAGTACTCAACGCAGCGCAGGTCCAACCGCAACTGGGCGCATTCAAGTTGCTGCGTTTCGACATCACCGAAAGCAACGCCGAGCAACGTACCCTGCTCGACCGCTACCAGCTGTTCGGCCCGCCTGCACTGTTGTTCTTTGCCGCGAACGGCAGCGAAATGACCACCGATCGGGTCATTGGCGAGATAAACGCCGCCGAATTTGCGGGTGTTCTGGCGCGCGTGCGCGGCAAACTCGGTCTATAACTTCCCGCGTGCTGGCATATTTCTGCGAACGAGTGACCAGATTTTAATATTTGGTCACATACTTCGCGCGAACCTCGGACATCGTGCTGGCTATTGCCGGGAACTGGACACTTGCCGTCGCTTTACGGCACACTCGCCGCGCTGTGTCGAATTGCCCTACAAATCCAAGGAATCTGCAGATGGCAACGCTACTGGTGCTTCACGGCCCCAACCTGAACATGCTCGGGCTCCGCGAACCGGGCCACTACGGCGCCGTGACCCTGGCCCAGATCAACCAGGACCTGGAACAGCGCGCCCGCGCCGCAGGCCATCACCTGCAGTACCTGCAGAGCAATGCCGAGTACGAGCTGATCGACCGTATTCACGCCGCACGCAACGAGGGTGTGGACTTCATCCTGATCAATCCGGCTGCTTTCACCCACACAAGCGTCGCATTACGTGACGCATTGCTTTCGGTGAGCATCCCATTCATCGAAGTGCACCTGTCCAACGTGCACAAACGCGAACCGTTCCGTCACCACTCCTACTTCTCCGATGTAGCCGTAGGGGTGATCTGCGGCCTGGGCGCCAGCGGGTATCGCCTGGCCCTGGAGGCCGCACTGGAACAACTGGCTGCCAACGCACAGCCCTGATGATAGAAGCCCTGGCCTGAGTGGGCCGGGGTTCGAGAAAAACGTTTCAGATACGTTTTTAACTTAATGCCCCCTGACCGAACCTTTGGGAGTTGATGATTAATGGATATCCGTAAAGTCAAGAAACTGATCGAGCTGCTGGAAGAGTCTGGCATCGACGAACTGGAGATCAAGGAAGGCGAAGAGTCGGTCCGTATCAGCCGTCACAGCAAGACCCCAGCCGCTCAACAGTTCTACGCACCTGCGCCAATGGCTGCCGCGCCTGTAGCTGCTCCGGCCGCTGCTGCCCCGGTTGCCGAAGCTGCCGCCGCTGCCCCGGCCCTCAAAGGCACCGTGATCCGTTCGCCAATGGTCGGTACCTTCTACCGCAAGCCTTCGCCGACCTCGCCGAACTTCGCTGAAGTTGGCCAGAGCGTGAAGAAAGGCGACACCCTGTGCATCGTCGAAGCGATGAAGATGATGAACCACATCGAAGCCGATGTCGGCGGCGTTATCGACGCCATCCTGGTGGAAGACGGTCAGCCGGTTGAGTTCGACCAGCCGCTGTTCACCATCGTTTGATTCGCGGAGAGCCAACGATGTCTGGGAAGCTGGAAAAAGTCCTGATCGCCAACCGCGGGGAAATTGCCCTGCGGATCCTGCGTGCCTGCAAAGAACTGGGCATCAAGACCGTCGCCGTGCACTCCACGGCCGACCGCGAACTGATGCACCTGGGCCTGGCAGACGAGTCGGTCTGCATTGGTCCTGCTTCGTCCAAAGATTCGTACCTGCACATCCCGGCGATCATCGCCGCCGCTGAAGTGACAGGCGCTACCGCCATCCACCCGGGTTACGGCTTCCTCGCGGAAAACGCCGACTTCGCCGAGCAGGTGGAGAAGTCCGGTTTCGCCTTCATCGGCCCGCGCGCCGACACCATTCGCCTGATGGGCGACAAGGTTTCGGCCAAGGACGCGATGATCAAGACCGGCGTACCGACCGTACCGGGCTCCGATGGCCCGCTGCCGGAAGACGAAGAGGTCGCCCTGGCGATCGCGCGTGATGTCGGCTACCCGGTGATCATCAAGGCCGCCGGTGGTGGTGGTGGTCGCGGTATGCGCGTGGTGCACAAGGAAGAGGACCTGATCGCCTCGGCCAAGCTCACCCGTACCGAAGCCGGTGCAGCCTTCGGCAACCCGATGGTCTACCTGGAGAAGTTCCTGACCAACCCACGCCACGTGGAAGTTCAGGTGCTGTCCGACGGCCAAGGCAACGCCATCCACCTGGGCGACCGCGACTGCTCGCTGCAGCGTCGTCACCAGAAGGTACTTGAAGAAGCGCCTGCCCCGGGCATCGACGAGAAGGCCCGCCAGGAAGTCTTCAAGCGTTGCGTCGATGCGTGCGTCGAGATCGGCTACCGTGGCGCCGGTACTTTCGAGTTCCTGTACGAAAACGGCCGTTTCTACTTCATCGAAATGAACACCCGTGTGCAGGTTGAGCACCCGGTTTCGGAGATGGTCACCGGTATCGACATCGTCAAGGAGATGCTCAGCATCGCCGCTGGCAACAAGCTGTCGATCCGTCAGGAAGACGTGGTGATCCGCGGCCACTCGCTGGAGTGCCGGATCAACGCCGAAGACCCGAAGAAGTTCATTCCGAGCCCAGGCAAGGTCAAGCACTTCCACGCCCCGGGTGGCAACGGCGTTCGCGTCGATTCGCACCTGTACAGCGGTTATTCGGTTCCGCCGAACTACGACTCGCTGATCGGCAAGCTGATCACCTACGGCAAGGACCGCGACGAAGCCATGGCGCGCATGCGCAATGCCCTGGACGAGATCGTCGTCGACGGCATCAAGACCAACATCCCGCTGCACCGCGACCTGGTGCGTGATGAAGGTTTCTGCAAAGGCGGCGTGAACATCCACTACCTCGAGCACAAACTGGCCAACCAGGAGTGATCGCGTTAGCGTGATGCAGCGAAGAACCCCGGCCCTGTGCCGGGGTTCTTTTTTGTAGGGCTGCTCTCAGACCATCGGTTATGCGTTACCACGTTTACCGGCCCGATCGCTGGCAAACCTGCGCCTACAGTCAGATCAGTGCACTGAAAAACAGTGAAGAGCCCGTTGGACCCGGCTCGCCGGCGATTGGCCTGCAAGGCAGCCCCTCAAGTCATCCACAAACACACCGCACTCGCGTAAACTGCCAGCCTTCGCGCAGCCTCGGGCTGCCCCTCTCGATTTACCAAAGGTGCCCGCCATGCCTTGGCTGCAAGTACGCCTGGCCATCAGCCCGGAACAAGCCGAAACCTACGAAGACGCCCTGCTCGAAGTCGGCGCCGTATCGGTCACGTTCATGGACGCCGAAGACCAGCCCATCTTCGAACCCGACCTCAACACCACGCCGCTGTGGTCGCACACGCACCTGCTGGCACTGTTCGAGGCGGACGCCGACCCTGAGCAGGTATTCGCTCACCTGCGCCTGCTGACCGGTGCGCAGCTGCCGGAACACCAGGCCGAAGTGATCGAAGATCAGGATTGGGAACGCAGCTGGATGGACAACTTCCAGCCAATGCGCTTCGGCCGCCGCCTGTGGATCGTGCCAAGCTGGCACGAAGCGCCGGAAAAGGACGCAGTCAACCTGCTGCTTGACCCTGGCCTGGCCTTCGGCACCGGCACCCACCCGACCACCGCCCTGTGCCTGGAATGGCTCGACGGCCAACAGCTCGAAGGCACCCAGGTGCTGGACTTCGGCTGCGGCTCGGGCATTCTGGCCATCGCTGCATTGTTGTTGGGCGCACGCGAAGCGGTCGGTACCGACATCGACGTGCAGGCCATCGAAGCCTCGCGTGACAACGCCCAGCGCAATGGCGTCGCCGACGAGAAGCTGGCGCTGTACCTGCCCGAGCATATGCCGGCCATGCAGGCCGACGTGCTGGTCGCCAATATCCTGGCTGGCCCTTTGGTCTCGCTGGCGCCGCAGCTGTCCGGCCTGGTACGCCCAGGTGGCCTGCTCGCGTTGTCTGGCATCCTTGCCGAACAGGGTGAGGAGGTCGCCGCGGCCTACGCCGCCGACTTCGAGCTGGACCCGATCGTCGTGCGCGACGGCTGGGTGCGCATCAGTGGTCGCCGCCGCTAAGCGGGCCTAAAATACTTCTCTGCACAGCTCCCGGATCGCCGCATGACCGACAGTTTCGTCACCCAGTGCCCGCATTGCCAGACCAGCTTTCGCGTCACCCATCACCAGTTGAGCGTGGCGCGCGGCGTAGTGCGCTGCGGCCATTGCCTGCAGGTGTTCAACGCGGCGAAGCAACTGCTGGAGCAGAATCGCGCCAGCGCCGCCCCGGCAGTGCCGCCGATACCGGTGGTCGCGCCCGTCACCGCGCCCGAGCCCCCGGTCAGCGAGCGCTCAGCCGCCGAGCCGCAAGACTGGGCAGCCACAGCGCAAGCCCTCGACGAACTCGACCTGGACCAGGAACTGGCCCGCCTCGAACGCCGTGGCAAGCCAGACGAGCCGCGCCCTGCTGCCCCTGCCGATGCACTGCAGGCGCGGCGTGACGAGCCCGCCGCCGAGCCCCATGGCGACGCACTGTTCGGTAATGCAACCGACGATCACCATGAGCCGCTGGAAACCGTCGATCCCGCCCCGGTACTGCTGGAGCAGGAGCCACTGGACCTGGAGCCCGCCCCAGGCGATCGCACCGAGCCCACACTGGACGGCAACCTGGACCTGGACTTCGATGATGAACCTGCCACGCATCGGGCTGCCGAGCGCGATAACGCGCACGACTTTTCCGAGCGGCTGTCGCCAGATGACGAACCCGTTCACGAAAAAGGCCTGAGCGCCCGCGATGATGACGATACGGATCTGCATCTGGCGGCGCACGATGACACCCCTGCCCCGGCGCTGACTGGCGAGCGCCTTGAACCTGGCTTCGCTGCCAGGCCCCAGCGCCCGTCACGCAAGGAGCCGCTCATCGACGTGGTCGACGACCCTTTGCAACTGGGCTGGGAGAAGCCGCGCCCCCACTGGGGCAAACGCGTGCTCTGGGGCTTGCTCACCCTGCTGGCCGCCGGCCTGCTGGCATTCCAGTACGTGTGGTTCCATTTCGACGAAATGGCACGCCAGGACCAGTACCGCCCGCTCTTCCAGCAACTGTGCCCGATGCTTGGCTGCGAGGTGCCCACCCGTGTCGACATCGGCCGAATCAAGAGCAGCAACCTGGTGGTGCGCAGCCACCCTGACTTCAAGGGCGCGCTGATCGTCGATGCGATCATCTACAACCGCGCGCCCTTCGCCCAGCCGTTCCCGCTGCTGGAACTGCGTTTTGCCGACCTCAATGGCCAATTGATCGCCAGCCGGCGCTTCAAGCCGAGCGAGTATCTCTCGGGTGAATTGGCCGGCCGTGGCGAAATGCCCAGCCAGACGCCGATCCACATTGCCCTGGACATCCTCGACCCTGGCCCGAAAGCAGTGAACTACAGCCTCAGCTTCCGCTCCCCCGAATAAACGTCGAGCGGCAAGCTGCAAGAGAAGCGAGCCGACAACCGGTCTGCTTCCTCTTGCCGCTTGAAGCTGAAGCTTGTAGCCCAAAGGCATAAGCCTACAACTGTTCAGAATTTATCCAAATCCATCTTTATCCGGTCACCGAGAGCGGGTATTATGCCAACCCTTTTTCGACTCCAATGATTCGGCCCCACAACAGGGAACACCTATGTCGGCGGTACGCATCGGCCCATACACACTACGCAACAACCTGATCCTCGCGCCCATGGCCGGGGTCACGGACCAGCCTTTCCGTACACTTTGCAAGCGCCTGGGCGCGGGCATGGTGGTGTCGGAGATGGTCAGCAGCGACATGAGCCTGTGGAACAGCCGCAAGTCGAGCCTGCGCCGCATTCACGAAGGCGATCCCGAGCCGCGCTCGGTACAGATCGCCGGTGGCGATGCGCAGATGATGGCGGCGGCGGCCAGGGCCAACGTCGAAGCTGGCGCCCAGATCATCGACATCAACATGGGTTGCCCGGCGAAAAAAGTCTGCAACAAAGCTGCAGGCTCTGCTTTATTGAGAGATGAAGTTTTGGTCAGCGAGATTCTCCACGCCGTCGTCGGCGCGGTGGACGTCCCGGTGACCCTGAAGATCCGCACCGGTTGGGACCGGGCGAACAAGAACGGCCTGAACGTGGCGAGGATCGCCGAGCAGGCTGGCATCCAGGCGCTGGCGGTGCATGGCCGCACACGCGCCGACCTGTACACCGGCGAAGCCGAATACGACACCATCGCTGCCATCAAGCAGGCGGTGTCCATCCCGGTTTTTGCCAACGGCGATATCACTTCGCCAGAAAAGGCCCGGGCGGTGCTGGACGCCACCGGCGTCGACGGTCTGCTGATTGGCAGGGCCGCCCAGGGGCGGCCCTGGATCTTTCGCGAGATCGAGCATTACCTGGGGACTGGCCAGCATTTGCCGGCCCCGCAGCTGGACGAAGTGGAACGTATCCTGCTGGAGCACCTTGCCGCGCTGCACGCCTTCTATGGCGATGTGATGGGCGTACGTATCGCCCGCAAGCACGTTGGCTGGTACCTGGCAACACGACCCGGCGGCAAGGAGTTTCGCTCCCGGTTCAACGCTTTGGAAGACACACAAGCGCAGTGCGCCAACGTTCGAGCGTATTTCAGCGAACGTCGACAGAGCCTTGAGACAGAGGACGGACAAGGGGTGGCCGCATGACGATGATGACCGAGACATTAGTGAGTGGAACAACGCCCGTGAGCGACAACGCCAACCTCAAACAGCACCTCAACACGCCGAGCGAAGAGGGCCAGACCCTTCGTGACAGCGTCGAGAAGGCGCTGCACAACTACTTCGCACACCTGGAAGGCGCTACCGTCACTGACGTGTACAACCTGGTGCTCTCCGAAGTCGAGGCGCCCCTGCTCGAAAGCGTGATGAATTACGTCAAGGGCAACCAGACCAAGGCCAGCGAGATGCTCGGGCTCAACCGAGGCACCCTGCGCAAGAAACTCAAGCAGTACGACTTGTTGTAAGCCAGAATCCCAATCAGAAAAGGCGGCTCCCTGAACAGAGGCGCCTTTTTTGCTGACTCCACCGCGTTATTGGAATCCGAAATGACCGACCAGACTACCCGCCTGCCAGTCCGCCGCGCCCTGATCAGCGTCTCCGACAAGACCGGTATCCTCGAATTCGCTCGTGAGCTGCAGCAGCTCGGTGTCGAGATCCTGTCCACCGGCGGCACCTACAAGCTGCTCAAGGACAACGGCGTGAACGCGGTGGAAGTGGCCGACTACACCGGCTTCGCCGAAATGATGGACGGCCGGGTCAAGACCCTGCACCCGAAGATCCACGGCGGCATCCTCGGCCGTCGCGGTGTCGACGACGCCATCATGAACGAGCACGGCATCAAGCCGATCGACCTGGTCGCCGTCAACCTTTACCCATTCGAAGCCACCATCGCAAAACCTGGCTGTGACCTGCCGACCGCCATCGAGAACATCGACATCGGTGGCCCGACCATGGTCCGTTCGGCTGCCAAGAACCACAAGGACGTCGCTATCGTGGTCAACGCCGGTGACTACGCCAGCGTCCTCGAGGGCCTCAAGGCCGGCGGCCTGACCTACGCCCAGCGTTTCGACCTGATGCTCAAGGCCTTCGAGCACACTGCCGCTTACGACGGCATGATCGCCAACTACATGGGCACCATCGACCAGGCCAAGGACACGCTGTCCACCGAAGCGCGCAGCGAGTTCCCGCGCACCTTCAACAGCCAGTTCGTCAAGGCTCAGGAAATGCGCTACGGCGAGAACCCGCACCAGAGCGCGGCGTTCTACGTTGAAGCCAACAAAGGCGAAGCCAGCGTTTCTACCGCCATCCAGCTGCAGGGCAAGGAGCTGTCGTTCAACAACGTGGCCGACACCGATGCCGCGCTCGAGTGCGTGAAGAGCTTCGTCAAGCCGGCCTGCGTCATCGTCAAGCACGCCAACCCATGCGGCGTCGCCGTGGTGCCTGAAGACGAGGGCGGTATCCGCAAGGCCTACGACCTGGCCTACGCTACCGACACCGAATCGGCCTTCGGCGGGATCATCGCCTTCAACCGCGAACTGGATGGCGAAACCGCCCAGGCCATCGTCGAGCGCCAGTTCGTCGAAGTGATCATCGCCCCGAAAATCTCCCAAGCTGCCCGCGACGTGGTGGCTGCCAAGCAAAACGTACGTCTGCTGGAGTGCGGCGAGTGGCCAGCCGAGCGCGCCGCCGGTTGGGACTTCAAGCGCGTCAACGGTGGCCTGCTGGTGCAGAGCCGCGACAACGGCATGATCACCGCAGATGACCTGAAGATCGTCACCAAGCGTGCACCGACCGAGCAGGAAATCCACGACCTGGTGTTCGCCTGGAAAGTGGCCAAGTTCGTCAAGTCCAACGCCATCGTCTACGCCAAGCAGCGCCAGACCATCGGCGTGGGCGCCGGCCAGATGAGCCGCGTCAACTCCGCGCGCATCGCGGCCATCAAGGCAGAGCATGCCGGCCTGCAGGTGCAAGGTGCGGTCATGGCGTCGGACGCGTTCTTCCCGTTCCGTGATGGCATCGACAATGCAGCTAAAGTGGGTATCAGCGCCGTGATCCAGCCAGGTGGTTCGATGCGCGATGCTGAAGTCATCGCCGCTGCCGACGAAGCTGGCATCGCGATGGTATTCACCGGTATGCGCCACTTCCGCCACTGATAGCAGCGGCAAGCTTTAAGCTGCAAGCTGCAAGCAAGAGCAGGCCCAGTCGCTCCTGCTTGCAGCCACAGCCCCTTGAATCCCTGAGTTGTGAGCATTTGAAAGGATCAGCGCGAACCGCTTTTGCTTGACGCTTGCAGCTTGCAGCTTCTCCGAAGGAGCCTGTAATGAAAGTTTTGATCATCGGCAGCGGCGGCCGTGAGCACGCCCTGGCCTGGAAAGTCGCCCAGGACCCACGCGTCGAGAAAGTATTCGTCGCCCCCGGCAACGCCGGTACCGCCATTGAAGCCAAGTGCGAGAACGTTGCCATCGACGTCACCGCCCTTGAGCAACTGGCAGACTTCGCCGAGAAGAACGTCGACCTGACCATCGTGGGCCCCGAGGCGCCGCTGGTCATCGGTGTGGTCGACCTGTTCCGCAGCCGCGGCCTGGACTGCTTCGGCCCGACCAAGGGCGCGGCCCAGCTGGAAGGTTCCAAGGCCTTCACCAAGGACTTCCTGGCTCGCCACAAGATCCCGACCGCCGACTACCAGAACTTTACCGAGATCGAGCCGGCCCTGGCCTACCTGCAGGAAAAAGGCGCGCCGATCGTGATCAAGGCCGACGGCCTGGCCGCAGGCAAAGGCGTGATCGTCGCCATGACCCTGGAAGAAGCCGAAGCCGCCGTGCGTGACATGCTCGCGGGCAACGCCTTTGGCGACGCCGGTTCGCGCGTGGTGATCGAAGAGTTCCTCGACGGCGAGGAAGCCAGCTTCATCGTGATGGTCGACGGCCACAACGTGCTGCCAATGGCCACCAGCCAGGACCACAAGCGCGTCGGTGACCAGGACACCGGCCCGAACACGGGCGGTATGGGTGCCTACTCCCCTGCCCCGGTCGTTACCGCCGATGTACACCAGCGCGTGATGGACCAGGTAATCTGGCCGACCGTGCGCGGCATGGCCGAAGAAGGCAACGTGTACACCGGCTTCCTGTATGCCGGCCTGATGATCGACAAGGCGGGCAACCCCAAGGTCATCGAGTTCAACTGCCGCTTTGGCGACCCGGAAACCCAGCCGGTCATGCTGCGCCTGGAGTCGAGCCTGGTGCTGCTGATCGAAGCCGCTTTCGCCAAGGCGCTGGACAAGGTCGAAGCGCAGTGGGACCCCCGCCCAAGCCTGGGTGTGGTGCTGGCTGCCGGCGGTTACCCGGGCGACTACGCCAAGGGCGACGCGATCAGCGGCCTGGAGGCCGCAGCCAAGATCGAAGGCAAGGTGTTCCATGCCGGTACTTCGCTCAAGGACGGCCAGGTAGTGACCAACGGTGGCCGCGTGCTCTGCGCCACGGCCATGGGCAGCACGGTTGCCGATGCCCAGCAGCAGGCTTACCGCCTGGCCAAGGAAGTCACCTGGAACGGTAGCTTCTACCGTACCGACATCGGCTACCGGGCTATCGCCCGCGAGCGCGGTGAACACCAGCAATAACCTTTACCGGATAGCCGCAGCGTCTTGCGCATGCGGCCTTCGGCTCGTCGACAGGGCCCCATCGCGGGCCTTGCCTTCGACTTGGCGCGCCGCGCATAGTTACTACACGGCACATCAGCTAGGAAGGGATCTCGTAGTGCGTCGGCTTCGGATTGCCACAGCTCTGATCGTCAGCTTGCTGACCCTGCTCTGCCTGCTCCCGGCTTCGGCTGACCAAGGCGGAGGCTGGTCCGTTTTGCTCGACGAACAAGCCAACCTGCAATTGAGCGACGTCCGCTCGGATCGCTATCGCAACCAGTTCAGCCCTACTACGCTGAGCGACCTCGATGCCGCACCGGCGCAACAGGCCCTGTGGCTGCACTATCGCCTCGAACCGGGTGACCAGGAGCAACTGCTGCGGGTCTTTGCCCCGGACCTTTCACGCCTGGACCTCTACGCCCTCGACGGCGACAGGCTATTACGCCAACTGCACCACGGGCGCCAGGCCGGCAACGCCAGCACGACCCTGCGCGGCAGCGATCACGTATTGCCCTTGCCAAACAGCCGCAAAGCGGTGGACATCTACCTGCGCCTGGTTTCCGAGCATCAGCTGCGCCCGGCCATCAGCCTGGAGCCTGCGGCAGTCGCCGCTTCAAACCATGGCCAGCCGTTGCTGTTCGGCATGCTCTTCGGCGGCCTGGTCATGCTCATACTGCACAACCTGATCCGCTTTCTGTACACCCGCTCCAGCACCACCCTGATCCTTGCGCTGTACCACGGGCTGATGCTGTTCAGCGGCCTGATCCTGCTCAACCTCAGCGGCCCCTGGTGGCACCTGTGGCACAGCGCGCAAACCCCGGCCGCCTACCTGACCCTGGTACTGGCGGGCCTCGCGGGGCTGTATTTCACCCAGCACTTTTTCTCGCGCTGCAACTCACCGCAGCTCAATCGCTTGCTGCAGGGCGAAATGCTGGTGGCCGGGGTCAGCGGCCTGATCCTGCTGTTCGTGGATACCCTGCCGCTCAACCTGATGACCTACGCCCTGCTGGCCCTGGGCAGTGTGAGCATGCTGCTGGTCAGCAGCTACCACTGGTACAAAGGTTATGCGCCGGCACGCCTGTTCAGCCTGGCCATGGTGGTGTTCAACCTGGGCGGGCTGGTGCTGCTGCCGGCCCTGCTTGGCCTGACCCGCACCTCGACGCCCTGGCTGCTGTGCATTCTGCTCGGGTTGACGGTGGCCAGCGGCCTGCTGCTCAACCTGGCGGTCAGCGAGCGCCTGCGGCGGATGAGCGAAGAGCGCTTCAGCGCCAGCCGCGCACTGGCGGCCAGCGATGCCGAAATCAATGCCAAGGCCGAGTTCCTGGCCAAGATCAGCCATGAAATCCGCACGCCCATGAACGGCGTGCTGGGCATGACCGAACTGCTGCTGGGCACGCCACTGTCGGTCAAACAACGTGACTACGTGCAGACCATCCACAGCGCCGGCAACGAACTGCTCACACTGATCAACGAAATTCTCGACATTTCCAAACTCGAGTCGCGACAGATCGAACTGGACGATGTGCAGTTCGACCTCAATGCCCTGATCGAAGACTGCCTGAACATCTTCCGCGCCAAGGCCGAACAACAGAACATCGAGCTGATCAGCTTCACCCAGCCACAAGTGCCACGGGTCATCAGCGGTGACCCGACGCGCCTGCGCCAGGCCCTCTCCAGCCTACTGGAAAACGCCCTGAAAAATACCGACCAGGGTGAAATCCTCCTGGTCGTTGCACTGGACCAGCGCGGCGAGGTGCCGCGCCTGCGTATCGCCGTGCAGGACAGCGGCGAGCCACTGCCTGCGGCCGAACGTGAAGCCCTGCTGCAGGCAGAGCTGCACAGCCATCACTTCCTTTCCAGCAACAAGCTTGGCGGCCACCTTGGGCTGATCATCGCCAAGCAGTTGATCGGCCTGATGCAAGGCGAGTTCGGCATCAAGAGCAGCACCAGCATGGGCAACACCCTGTGGCTGACCCTGCCGCTCGACCCCTCTCGCCTGGAGCAACCCTTGGCCGACCTCGACAGCCCATTGCGCGACGCCCGGGTGCTGGTGGTGGACGACAACGACACCTGCCGCAAGGTGCTGGTGCAGCAGTGCAGCGCCTGGGGCATGAACGTGAGTGCCGTACCCTCGGGCAAGGAGGCCTTGGCCCTGCTACGGACCAAGGCGCACCTGCGTGACTATTTCGACGCGGTCTTGCTCGACCAGAACATGCCGGGCATGACCGGCATGCAGCTGGCGGCCAAGATCAAGGAAGACCCAAGCCTGAACCACGACATCCTCGTGGTGATGCTCACCGGTATCAGCAATGCACCGAGCAAAGTCATTGCCCGTAATGCCGGGGTCAAGCGCATCCTGGCCAAACCGGTGGCCGGCTACACCCTCAAGACCACTCTGGCCGAGGAGTTGGCCCAGCGCGGCCGCGAACAGACCGTGCCGACGCCCTTGCCAGGCACACCGCCCACCCACGAGCTGCCGGGCGACTTCCGCGTGCTGGTCGCCGAGGACAACAGCATCTCGACCAAGGTGATCCGCGGCATGCTGGGCAAACTCAACCTCGAACCGGACACCGCCAGCAATGGTGAGGAAGCCCTGCAAGCCATGAAGGCCCAGCGTTATGACCTGGTGCTGATGGATTGTGAAATGCCGGTACTGGACGGTTTCTCTGCCACTCAGCAACTGCGCGCCTGGGAAGTCGCCAACCAGCGCCAGCGCACCCCGGTGGTGGCACTGACCGCGCACATCCTGGCCGAACACAAAGAGCGCGCACGGCTGGCCGGCATGGACGGGCACATGGCCAAGCCGGTGGAGCTGTCGCAATTGCGCGAGTTGATCCAGTATTGGGCGAACCAGCGGGAAGCCAAGACCGATCCGCTGCATACTTCGTAACCGATAAAGCGCTGTAGGAGCGGCCTTGTGTCGCGAAAGGGGTGCGCAGCAGCCCCAATTCCGTGTGGTGCTGCTGAAATTCTGGGGCTGCTGCGCACCCCTTTCGCGACACAAGGCCGCTCCTACAAAGGACTCACCCTCATGCTTCATGAGTTGTTCAGTGTCTACCTGAAGATGCTGGTGCTCTACAGCCCGTTCTTCGTGCTGTCGTGCTTCATCAGCCTGACCCGTGGCCACTCCAGCAAGGAGCGCAAACAGCTGGCCTGGAAGGTTGCCTTCGCCGCCTTGGTCGCCAGCGTGTTGCTGTACCTGTTCGGGCGGGCGATCTTCGGCATCTTCGGCATCACGGCCGATGCCTTCCGCATCGGCGCCGGCAGCGTGCTGTTCATCTCTGCCTTGGGCATGGCCCAGGGCAAACCGGCCGTGCAGGCCGACAACGTGCAGCAAGACGTGACCATCGTACCGCTGACGATCCCGCTCACCGTAGGCCCGGGCACCATCGGCGCCCTGCTGGTGATGGGCGTCAGCCAGCCGCACTGGGACGACAAGTTGCTGGCCATCGTCAGTATCGCGCTGGCCAGCTTCACCGTGGGCCTGGTGCTGTATCTGTCGCACGGGATCGAGCGCATTCTCGGCGATCAAGGCCTGCAGATCGTCAGCCGCCTGATGGGGCTGTTCGTCTGCGCCTTGGCGGCGCAGATCATCTTCACCGGCATCAGGGGCTACCTGGTCGGCTAGCCCTGCCACTCAGGGCGCAACAGGGTACCAGCGCGGGGTATAGACCCACTGCCCACCGTCGGCACGGGCAAAGGTACAGGTCGTGGAAGAACCGACCAGGACCATGGTGCGCATGTCGACCATCTCTGGCGTCAGCTCGGCGAGGGTGACCACCCTCAGCGTCTGCCCCGGCCTGCCGATGTCACGCCCCAGCACCACGGGTGTATTACCATCCCGGTGCTGGCGCACGATTTCCAGCGCGCGCCCAAGCTGCCAAGGGCGCGAACGCGAGATCGGGTTGTAGAAGGCCAGCACCAGGTCGGCCTGGGCCGCCAGGGCCAGCCGATGCTCGATGGTCGGCCACGGTTTGAGGTTGTCCGATAGCGACATCACGCAGAAGTCATGCCCCAGCGGCGCGCCCGCCTGAGCGGCAGTGGCCAGCGAGGCCGAAACCCCTGGCAGGATTTCCAGATCGACACGATGCCAGGCGGGGTCAGTGGACCCGTGCAACGCTTCCAGCACGGCGGCGGCCATGGCGAATACCCCCGGGTCACCCGACGACACCACCACCACCGAGCGCCCTTGTGCGGCGAGCTCGAATGCATGACGCGCGCGCTGCATTTCTTCGCGATTGTCGGTGCAATGTTGCACCTGGTCATCGCGGAACGGCCCGGCCATGCGTACGTAGGTTTCGTAACCGAGAATATCCTCGGCGCGTGCCAGCTCGGCTTTGACCGCCGGCACCATCAGCTCGGCGGCGCCAGGGCCAAGGCCGATGACGGCCAGGCGACCACGCCTGCGGCCCAGTTGGTTGACCTTGACAGGCGCCGATGCCAGCGCAATGACCAGGCCCCCTTGTTCGATCAGGCGCGCATCCGGCAGTGCTTCGGCGGCCATGCTGACAAGAGTGCTTTCTTTGGCAGCAAAACGCAGTGCGACACCCAGCACCTTGGCCGCTGCCTGCAAGGACGGTTCGGCCATGGCCTGTTCGGCAACCAGCAGGCACGCCAGTGACTGCTCGGCGATGCCCGCCTCATGCAGGGCATCGCCGACGCGTTCAACCAGATCAGGACCGCCCGCATCCACCGCAACCACCACCGAACGTGGGTGGATCAGCAACTCGTCACGGCTGGCCGGGCGCGCAGTGCATCCCACATGAATGGTGCGCTGGGCGGCTTCACTGGCCGGCAATTGGGCGTGAGCCAGCCAAGGCGCATCGCCCTCGATACGTACCGCCTCGCCCGCCAACAGATCGGAAACGAAACGCTTGCCCTGTTCGATATCCGCCAGGGCGTAGCCCTCGGGTGGGTTCAACAGGCAGGTGCCGAAACGCAGCTCGCCACTGGTGGTGATCGCCGCCGCTACGCCCAGCGCCTCACCGATCTCGCGGGCCATGACATTGACGCCGCTCAGCCCGCCAAGCAGCGGCACTACCGCACTGCCGTCCTCGGCCACCGCCAGCACCGGCGGCTCCGCACCTTTCTCGCTGAGCAGGCTGGCCAGGCTACGGATGACGATACCCGCCGCACACAGGGCTATGATCGGCGTGTCTTGTAGATACAGGGCGCGCAGCGTGTCGCCAAATGCTTCGTAGTACTGGTCGGCCAGCTCGACCCGGCCGCTCAGGCCATGGATCGTCGCCTGTGGATAGTGCTGCTGAATGCGCCGCGCGGTGGCCACGCTGCCAGCGCCGAGCACGATGATTGCCGGTGCCTTGTGCATGCTCATCCCTGCCATTTTTCACCCGGCACGATGATCAGCGAGAAGTACGGTGATGACTGTGGGTCCACCTGGTCCAGCGCGACGATTTTCTGATTTGCCATGGTCGCCCGCTCGACGTACAGCGCTCGCCCGTCCAGGCCCAGTTCGCCCAGCACCTGGCGCACCTTGGGGAAGTTGCGGCCCAGCTTCATGATCACTGCCGCATCGGCATCGGCCAGGCGCCGCTTGAGTTCTTCGGCCGGCAGCACGCCCGACAGCACCGACAGGCTCTGGTTGCGGTAAACCAGGGGCGCGCCCAGTACCGACGCGCCCCCCAGCATCGAGCAGACACCGGGGATCACTTGCGCGTCATAGCGCTGCGCCAGACGGTCATGCAGGTACATGTAGGAGCCGTAAAAGAACGGGTCGCCCTCGCAGATCACCGCGACATCGCGGCCGGCATCGAGGTGCTCGGCCACCTGCACGCTGGCCTCGTCATAAAAATCGCTGATGACCTGCTCGTACGACAACGGAGCCGGCAACGCCTCGGTGGTCACCGGATAGACCAGCGGCAGCAGCGTTTGCGCTGGCTGCAGATGCGACTCGATGATGCCGAAGGCATTGCCACGCTTGCCCTTGGCCACGAAGTAGGCGACCACCGGGGCCTCGCGCAGCAAGCGCAGGGCCTTGAGCGTAATCAGCTCAGGGTCGCCAGGGCCTACGCCCAGGCCCAGCAGACGTCCACGCGGCGCCATCATTCCACCTCCGTGGCGAGGGCATTGACCGCGGCAGCAGCCATCGCACTACCGCCCAGGCGGCCCTGCATGATCACGAACGGGATGCCCCGGCTGTCTGCGGCAAGCATGGCCTTGGACTCCGCCGCACCGACGAAGCCAACCGGGAAACCGAGGATCAGCGCAGGCTTTGGTGCACCGGCATCGATCATTTCCAGCAAGTAGAACAGTGCGGTCGGCGCGTTGCCGATCACTACCACGCTACCCTCCAGATAGGGCCGCCACAGCTCCAGAGCCACAGCCGAGCGGGTATTGCCGGCATCTTTGGCCAGGGCCGGGACACTCGGGTCGCGCAGGGTGCAGATCACCTTGTTATCGGCGGGCAGGCGGGCACGGGTGATGCCTTCGGCGACCATGTGCGCATCGCAGAGGATCGGCGCGCCGTTGGCCAGGGCCTCGCGCCCCGCGCGGCCGGCACCTTCGGAGAACTGCAGGCCGTCGATGGCCTCGACCATGCCACAGGCATGGATCACACGTACGGCGAGTTTCTCGAGGTCTGCGGGGATCCGCTCGAGCCGGGCCTCCTCACGGATGATCCGGAAGGAATTGCGATAGATCTCCTGACCATCGCGGATGTAATCAATCATCAAGGTGCTCCGTCGGCAGGTCGAGCATGGCGCCTGCTTCGTTCAAGGTGAGGTTGGCGGCGCGCAGGGCACCAAAGCCCGGCAGGCGCGCGTCACGCAAATAGAGGTCATAGCGGCCCGGCGAGCGGGCCAGCAGTGTGGCCGGGGCGACATGGGCCACGGCGCAGGATCGGGGGCAACCAGACAGGTGCACACTGGCAGGGGCGCCAGCGGGCAACAGGGCCGCCAGGGCCACGGCATCGGCCTTGGTATCGCCATGCGCCTTGGCGCAGCCGCTGGCGCCGGTGCAGGCAACCAGGCGGGCCAGGGGCTCATGGCTGTGGCAGAGCAGGCCCAGGGCCGACAACTCACGTTGCGCCGGGGCGATGCTCGCGCCAGCCACAGAGGTCAGCATCAGGCTCTGCCAGGGGCTCAGGCGCAGGCTGCCATCACCGTGTTCACGCGCGATTCGCGCCGCACCGCGCAGCATGTCGGCGCTGAGCCTGCCAAGCGGCGGGGCAACGCCCAGGGCCATGCCCTGCAGCTGCTCAACGGCACCCAGCCATGGGCTGTTGCCCGCTTTGCGGCGCCAATCGAGCACGGCATCATCCCGGCGGATCGCCAGCCCTAGCCCCTCGATGAATCGCTCCACTGAGCAGTTTTCAAGCAACTGGCGCATGCGCGCCTGGTCCGGGCTGGCCAGGTCGAGGAAGCGCTCAAGCACTGCGCGCACCAGCGCCAGCCCCTGTTCCACCGGCACCGCGCCCAGCACCTGGCCGTCAGCCGGGCAACCGGCCAGGCCGAAAGCCAGCCAGGTGCGTTGCTCGAGTCGCACGGCTGAAAGCCATAGATCGTGCGGGTGCTCGAGCATCGCCAGGCCTTCGCCGCCGTCCAGTTGCACCGCGAACTTGGCCGATAACTGGTGAAAGCGCGGTGTGCCTTGCAGCATGTCGAGGATGTGTTCGGCCAGGGGACGAACATCCAGCACCATCAAGGGGTCATGCCCGGCCAAGGGGCTGAGCATCAGGTTGCGCACATCGTCACTGGCAGCATCGCGTGGGCCCAGGCCTGCTGCCAGCAGGCTTTCGATCAGGCCGGCGTGATCGTCGCCAATGCCACGGACCTGCAGGTTGCCGCGGTTGGTCGCCTCGATCACACCACCGGCGAAACGCTCGGCAGCCGCCGCCACGGCATCGGCTTGATCGGCCAGCAACAGCCCACCGGGCAGCTTGATCCGGCAGATCCCGCCATCAAGGGCGCTGACGATGCGCCACAACCCCGGGCAAGCCGAGGGACGGGGCGATACGGGTGGGGTATGGACCTGCTTCAAAGGGACGTCCGGCAATCGCTGAAAATGCGCTTGAGTGTAGAAGGCGCGGTATTATGCCTGCTTTGTCCGGCGGCATGAAAAGCCGGTGGTCGAGCATCGCTGGCGATTGAACAGAAATTCATCACCGCGTCGCCCCCTTTGCCGGCTTAGGGGGGCGATGCGCCCCCAAAAATGGCGGATCAGAAACACATGACACCCTGGCTGACAGTAGTAGGCATCGGCGAAGACGGCTTCAGCGGCCTGGGCAAACAGGCCCGACGCGCCCTGCTCGGCGCTTCGCGGATCATCGGCAGCCCACGTCAGCTGGCCCTGCTGCCGCGCTGCGTTAGCGCCGCCCGGGAGGATTGGCCGAGCCCGTTCTCGCTCGCCCCGGTACTGGCTCGGCGCGGTGAGCAGGTGTGCGTGCTGGCCAGCGGTGACCCCATGTTCTACGGCGTCGGCGCCAGCCTGGCGCGGCAGGTGCCGGCCCAAGAGCTGCAGGTACTGTCGATGCCCTCCTCCTGCGCCTTGGCCGCCGCCCGCCTTGGCTGGCCGCTGCAGGACGTGCAGGTGGTGTCTCTGGTCGCGCGCCCCCTGGCCTCTCTCAACGCCCACCTTTACAGCGGCATGCGCCTGCTGGTGCTGAGCAACGACGGTGAGAGCCCCGCAGCCATCGCCGCCCTGCTGCGCGAGCGCGGTTTCGGGCCAAGCCGCCTGCAGGTGTTCGAGCACCTCGGCGGCCCTGCCGAACGCCACTTGGCGGGCATCGCCGATGACTGGGCCCAGCCTCAGGTCGCCGCGCTGAACCTGGTTGCCATCGAGTGCCAGGCCACTGCCGACGCTCCGCGACTGTCACGCGCAGCCGGCCTGCCGGACGATGCTTTCCGTCATGACGGCCAGCTGACCAAACGTGACGTACGGGCTATCACCTTGGCCCGTCTGGCCCCCCAACCAGGCGAGTTGCTGTGGGACGTTGGCGCAGGCTGTGGCTCGATCGGCATCGAGTGGATGCGCGCCCACCCCGCCTGCCGAACACTGGCAATCGAAGCCGACGAGGGCCGCCAGGGCTTCATCGAGTACAACCGTGATGCCCTTGGCGTTCCCGGCCTGCAACTGGTGCGCGGCAAAGCACCGCAGGCCTTGGCCGAGCTGGAGCGCCCGGATGCGATCTTCATCGGCGGTGGCGTCACCCGTGAAGGCGTGTTGCCGTTGTGTTGGGAGCGGCTTCGCCCCGGAGGGCGATTGGTGGCCAATGCCGTGACCCTGCAAAGCGAACTGGCACTGGCGCACTTTCGCCAACAGCATGGCGGTGAACTGACGCGTATCCATGTCGCCCAGGCCCAGCCATTGGGCGCCTTCGACACGTGGCGCCAGGCATTGCCGATCACCTTGCTCGACGTGGTGAAGCCCCACGATGCGTGAAGAAACCCGCGAACAGCCGGCGCCACTGCGCAGCGGCCTGACCACTGGCAGCTGCGCCACTGCCACCAGCCTGGCGGCAGCGCGCCTGCTGCTCACCGGTGTGAGCACTGACGCCGTGAGCATCACCTTGCCCAAGGGCAAGGTGGTGCAGATGCGCCTGGAATTCTGCCGCCGCGAGGACGAGCGCGCCGAAGCCGGCACACTCAAGGATGCTGGCGACGACCCCGATGTCACCCATGGCGCGCTGCTCTACAGCCAGGTGCGGTTGCAGGACGAGCCGGGCATACGCTTTGTAGCGGGCGTGGGTGTCGGCACGGTCACCCGCCCCGGGCTGGTACTCGCCGTGGGCGAGCCGGCGATCAACCCGGTACCGCGACGCATGATCAGTGAACACCTGCAGCAACTGGCCGACGACTGCGCCTACCACGGCGGCTTCGAGGTCACGGTCAACGTAAAGGGCGGCGAGCAGCTGGCACTCAAGACCATGAACCCGCGCCTGGGTATCCTCGGCGGGCTGTCGATTCTTGGTACCAGCGGCATCGTGCGGCCTTTCTCCTGCGCGGCCTACATCGCCTCCATCCACCAGGGCATCGATGTGGCCCACACCAATGGCTATACCCATATCGCCGCCTGCACCGGCAATGCCAGCGAAGACACCATGCGCCGCGTCTACGGCCTGCCGGAAATTGCCCTGATCGAGATGGGCGATTTTGTCGGCGCGGTGCTCAAGCACCTGCGCAAGGTGCCGGTGCCACGCCTGTCACTGTGCGGTGGCTTTGGCAAGATCAGCAAGCTGGCCGCCGGGCATATGGACCTGCACAGCCGCCACTCGAGCATCGACCTGCCGCAACTGGCCGGGTGGGCCGCGGACATCGGCGCCGATGCCGACCTGCAGGCAGCGATCATGGCCGCCAACACCAGCCAGCAAGCCCTGGCCCTGGCACACGCCGCCGGCATCGCCCTGGGCGACGCGGTCTGCGCCCACGCCCTGGCGTTCGCCCGCAGCGTGGTGCCCGCACAGGTGCAGGTGGAAGTGTTCGCCATCGACCGCCAGGGCGGCATCGTCGGCATGGCAGGTGTGCAATGAACCGGCGCATCCTGCTGCTGGGCGGTGTCACCGAGGCACTGGCCATCGCCCGTCAGCTTGGCCCGGAGCATGTCTACAGCCTGGCTGGCATCGGCCGGGTGCCGCAGGGCCTGGCCTGCCAGGTGCGGGTCGGCGGCTATGGCGGGGCCGAAGGCCTGGCCGCCTACCTGCGCGAGGCGGGTATCACCCTGCTGATAGACGCCACCCACCCCTATGCCGCGCAGATCAGCCACAATGCCGCCGCCGCCGCACGGGCCGTGGGCATCCCGTGCTGGGCCTTGCGGCGCCCGGCATGGCAGGCCCAGCCCGGTGACGACTGGCGCGAAGTGGAGGATTGGGCGGGGCTGATCCATGCACTCAAGCCGTTCCGTCGGCCTTTGTTCACCTTGGGGCGCGAGCCGCTGCAGCATCTGGACGAGATTCCGCCAGAGCAGTTCTGGACCCTCAGGGCGTTGCAGGCCTGCCCTGGTAATGATCGCTGCGAAGTGATCGGTGCGCGGGGGCCGTTTCACCTTGACGATGAGCGGGTGCTGTTCGCACGGCGCGATATCGATGTGCTGGTCAGCAAGAACAGCGGCAGCGTGGCGACCGAGCCCAAGCTTGAGGTGGCGCGGGAGCTGGGGGTTCCAGTACTCATTCTGAAGCGCCCCACACTTCCACAGGTCGATGCTGAGTTCACCCGGTACTGCCTGTTGCTCAGCGCCCTGCATCTATGACTGGCAGCCTTTGGCAACGTATATCCCATTGACATATACCTTGCGGAATTTAAACTTCAGTCACAGTTTGCCGCTTCCAGGGAGGCCCATCATGGAGCAAGGTGCTGTCTTCAAAAGCAATCGTAGCCAGGCCATCCGCTTGCCGAAATCTGTCGCATTTCCCGAAGAGGTGACCCGCGTGGACATTGTTGCAGTGGGTCGAACCCGCATCATCACTCCCGCTGGTGAATCATGGGATAGCTGGTTTGACGGCGAAGATGCGAGCCCGGACTTCATGGCCAGCCGCGACCAACCTGCCGACCAGGAACGTGAAGGGTTTTAATGCTCAAGTACATGCTCGATACGAATATCTGCATCTTCACGATCAAGAACAAACCCCAGGTAGTTCGTGAAGCGTTCAACCGCCACCATGGTCAGCTGGCAATCAGCACCGTCACACTGATGGAGCTGGTTTACGGTGCAGAGAAATCGGCCGCTCCTGCACGAAATCTCTCGATTGTGGAGGGTTTCGTAGCGCGTCTTGAAGTACTCGACTATGACAGCCATGCAGCAGAACACAGCGGGCAGCTTCGCTCAGAACTGGCAAAGGCCGGTACGCCCATCGGTCCTTTCGATCAGTTGATTGCCGGGCATGCCCGCGCGCGGGGGCTTACCTTGGTAACCAACAACCTGCGAGAGTTCATGCGCGTTCCGGGGTTGCGGGTTGAGGATTGGCTGGCCACGCCAGGGTAAAAGACGTAGCCCTTTCCATATTCCGACAGTGGCTATCGACCATCGCTGCGCTGTGACCAGATACATTCATATGGCCGTTGGCCTGTCGTCAGTCTTAAACTCAACCCCCCTCCCCTCCGGAAAGCGTCAACCATATGGAAATGCAATGGTGGATCTGGCTGGTCTTCGGCATCGCGCTGATCCTGCTCGAACTGGTCCTGCCCACGTTCTTCATCATCTGGTTCGGCATCGGTGCCGTGCTGGTGTCGCTCATCTCGCTCGCCGCCCCCAGCCTGCAACTGGACATGCAGGTACTGTCGTGGGTGCTGTTCTCGTCGGTCACCACGGCACTCTGGTTCAAGCTGTTCCGGCGCAAGCAGCCGGATGTGCGCTGGACCGCCGACAGCGTGATCGGCGAAGTCGGGCTGCTGATCAGCAGCGTTTCGCAATTCCAGAAAGGCCGTGTGCGGTTCCAGAAACCGATCCTGGGCAATGAGGAATGGATCTGCGTCGCTGACAGCGACATCCCGTCAGGCGAGCGTGTACGTCTCGTCGCCATCGAAGGCAATACTGCCCGGGTCATCCGGGCCTGACCGCATTAAAAGGAAGTTCGCATCATGACCAGCCTTATCGTCGTCGGCACCCTCGCCGTTTTCGTCCTGATCACTGTTTTCAAGGGTGTACGCATCGTACCCCAGGGGGAGGAGTGGATCGTCGAGCGCCTGGGCCGCTACCACAGCACACTCAAGCCCGGCCTGAACATCGTCATCCCGTACATGGACGTGGTCGCCTATCGCCTGCCGACCAAGGACATCATCCTCGATGTGCAGGAGCAGGAAATCATCACTCGCGACAATGCGGTGATCGTCGCCAATGCACTGTGTTTCGCCAAGGTGGTCGACCCACAGAAGGCCTCCTATGGCGTGCAGAATTTCTCGTTTGCCGTCACCAGCCTGACCATGACATCGCTGCGCGCCATCGTCGGCGCCATGGACCTGGACGAAGCGTTGTCCAGCCGCGAGCAGATCAAGGCACGCCTGCGAGAGGCGATGTCCGAACAGACCGAAGACTGGGGCGTGACCGTGCGCTCGGTAGAAATCCAGGACATCAAGCCATCGGAAAACATGCAGCTGGCCATGGAACGTCAGGCGGCGGCCGAACGTGAACGTAAAGCCGACGTGACCCGTGCCGAAGGTGCCAAGCAGGCCGCCATTCTCGAGGCCGAAGCCCGCCTGCAGTCGGCCAAGCTCGATGCCGAGGCGCAAATCAACCTTGCTGAGGCTTCGGCAAAGGCGATTTCGCTGGTCAAGGACGCGGTGGGCAACGAGACGGTGCCAGCCATGTACCTGCTGGGTGAGCGCTATGTCGGCGCCATGGAGAACCTGGCCAGCAGCAACAATGCCAAGGTGGTGGTGCTGCCGGCTGATTTGCAAGAGACCGTGCGTGGCTTGATGGGCCGTAACAAGGCTTGATGGCTGCTGTAGCTTCATGGCCGGCTTGCCGGCCATGGTCCGCGCAGCAGCTCCATCGACCCGCCTGCGTCACTTCACCGCACCCCATCATTTTTACCTATACTGCGCCGTACAATACCCGCCACGATTCCTGACCGGATCTCTCCATGCCCCCACGTCGGCACATCGCCTGGATAGCCTGCCTCGCAGTGCTGTTCAACCTGCTGGCCATGCCGCTGTCCTCTGCCGCGCCCAAGGGCCCGGCCGAGCAGCTGCTGTGGGGGGCTTTCTGTTCCAGCATGGCAGGCAAGGCCAAGGTCGACGTCCAGGCACTGGCCAAGATCGACCTCGGCACGCAAAACGACGAGCATTCCAACATGCAGCACTGCTGGTGCTGTTCGGGAGCCTCGCCGCTGCTGGCCCTGCCAGGTTATCCGCCACAACTGCACAACCCGCCCACGTTGCTGGCCGCGCATGTTCCACCGCCAGCCGATTACCAAATGACGCCGCGCCAACTCTGGCCCGCGCTCAACCCCCGCGCCTCTCCCCTGGTCTGAGTTCATCACGCTGTCTGCCTGAACCTGAACAGAACGGAGACTTACACCATGCTCAAGCAAGCTCTCGTAGTGGCCGCACTGCTGCTGCCCGGCGCCTTCGCCAACGCCCATGAATACACCGTGGGCGACCTGCATATCGCCCACCCCTGGTCGCTGCAACTGCCGCCGAACGCGCCCAATGTGGCCGCCTATTTCATCGTGCACAACAACGGCAAGGTCGATGACCGCCTGCTCAGCGTGGACAGCCCCATCACTGCTGACGCACAACTGCACGAACACGTGATGAGTGCCAACGGCGCCATGAAGATGCAGCAGGTGCCCAATGTAGTAGTGCCCGCTGGCAAGGACGTGGTCTTCGCCCCCAGCGCCTATCATGTGATGCTGATGCAGCCCAAGGACCGTAGCCTGCTCAGCGACGGCAAGCGCTTCCCGCTGACCCTGCATTTCGAGAAGGCAGGCGACATCACGGTCGACGTGGCTGTGCAGAGGCAGGCCCCGGCGGACCAGCCGCACGAACACGCACACTGACCCTTCGCTGACTGGCGCTCGCCTTCATGAGCCTGCCATGCAACAGACGCAGCCGTACCACCCGCCCTGAACGCAGGCGCGTCGGTGGCGGCTGGCTGAGCCTGTTCGCCATGTGGATGATCTTTATCGGCCCGCTGATTTCCCAGTCGATGCCGATGGATCATCACGCGGGCATGAGCATGCCGATGGGCATGGCTCTGTCCTCGGAACACGGGCACGCCAGCGACTCGCATCACGGCCACGGCGACGATGGCCAACTGCATGTGATGTGGGAAAAATGCGGCTACTGCAGCCTGCTGTTCAACTGCCCTGCATTACCGCAGACCTTCAGCCCACTCGTTGCCGGGCACGCCCTGCCCGTCACCCTCATCCCTGCGGCAACCCTTCAGGGCCATGCCCGACAGGCCATATTCCCCGGTGCGCGCAGCCGCGCGCCACCGCCTTCGATCAGCGTCTGAATCCCTGCTGCCGCACGGAGCCTGGAGGCTCCGCGCCCACCCATGACTGATCGACTGGAATCACTATGTCCGGCTGCACCCCTGTATTCGCCCCCTCTCTGCGAGGGACATTCGCCGTGTTGTGCGGGTCGCTGCTCGCACCCATGGCCCTGGCCGCCGAACCTGGCCATGAAACGCACGAGCAAGCGCCGCCCGAGCTGAGCCCGACGGTGATCACCGCCATCGCACCCAGCTCGCCCCTGACGGTCGTCACCAACCCCAAAGACCCGCGCCAGCCCGTGCCGGCCAGCGATGGTGCCGATTACCTCAAGACCATCCCTGGTTTTTCAGCCATCCGCGCCGGTGGCACCAACGGTGACCCGGTGCTGCGCGGCATGTTCGGTTCGCGCCTGAACATCCTCACCAACGGTGGTGTGATGCTCGGTGCCTGCCCCAACCGCATGGACGCACCGACCTCTTACATCGCGCCGGAAACCTATGACCGCCTCACCGTTATCAAAGGCCCGCAAAGCGTGATCTGGGGCCCCGGCGGCTCGGCCGGGACCATCCTTTTCGAACGTGAACCGGAAAAATTCGGCACCCTCGGCAGCCGGATCAACGCCAGCCTGCTGGCCGGCTCCAACGGCCGCTTCGACCAGGTACTCGACGCCGCCGCAGGCAATAGCCAGGCTTATGCGCGCTTCGTCGGCAACCAGTCGCGCTCGGACGACTACCACGACGGCAACGGCGACACCGTGCCTTCGCGCTGGGACAAATGGAACGGCGATGTGACCCTGGGCTGGACGCCCGACCAGGACACCTTGCTCGAACTCACCGCCGGCAAGGGTGACGGCGAGGCCCGCTATGCCGGCCGTGGCATGGACGGCTCGCAGTTCAAGCGCGAAAGCCTGGGCCTGCGCTTTGAAAAGTCCAACCTGGGCGAGGTGCTCGACAAGGTCGAGGCACAGGTCTATTACAACTACGCCGACCACGTGATGGACAACTACAGCCTGCGCACCCCATCGGGCAGCGGCATGATGGGCATGCCCATGGTCAGCAATGTCGACCGCCGCACAATGGGCGCACGCATCAAGGCCACCTGGCGCTGGGCCGACGTGCAACTGATCAGTGGCATCGACGCACAGACCAACGAACATCGCCAGCGTGGCGGCATGGGCGTTGATGCGCACAAGGGCCAGCCCTGGACCAAGGATGCCGACTTCCATAACTATGGGGCCTTTGGTGAACTGACCTGGTACGCCACAGGGGTTGACCGGCTGATCACCGGCGCCCGTCTCGATCGCGCCTCCGCCCGCGACTTCCGGGCTGGCAGCGCTACCGAAGGTGATACCCGCGCCGATACCCTACCCAGCGGTTTCGTACGTTATGAGCACGACCTCGCGGCGGTGCCGGCCACCACTTACATCGGCCTTGGCCATGCCCAGCGTTTCCCCGACTATTGGGAGCTGTTCTCGCCCAAGCTGGCGCCCTCTGGCGCCGCCAACGCCTTCGACGGCATCAAGCCAGAAAAGACCACCCAGCTCGACTTCGGCATCCAGTACCGCGACGAGCGCCTTGAAGCCTGGGCTTCGGGTTATGTCGGGCAGATCCGCGACTACATCCTGTTCGACTACCGTACCGGCATGATGGGCATGAGCACCTCCCAGGCGCAGAACATCGACGCCCGCATCATGGGTGGCGAACTGGGCGCCGCCTACAAGCTGACGGAAACCTGGAAGGCCGATGCGACCCTGGCCTACGCCTGGGGCAAGAACAGCAGTGACGGCAAGGCACTGCCGCAGATGCCACCACTGGAAAGCCGCATGGGCCTGACCTACAGCCGCGACACCTGGAGCGCCGGGGCCTTGTGGCGGCTGGTGGCTGCACAGAACCGCATCGCCGAAAACCAGGGCAATGTGGTCGGCAAGGACTACGAAACAAGCGCCGGGTTCGGCGTGTTCTCGCTCAATGGCGCCTACAAGGTGAACAACAACCTCAAGCTCAGCGCAGGCGTCGACAACCTGTTCGACAAGGCTTACGCCGAGCACCTGAACCTGGCCGGGAACGCCGGGTTCGGCTACCCGGCTTCCGATCCACAGCCGGTCAACGAGCCGGGCAGGACGTTCTGGACCAAGGTCGATTTCAGCTTCTGACAACAACAACGGGCGCAGCCGCTGGTTGCGCCCCTCAGCTGGTCAAACAGGAGGTTCCCATGAGCGGAACACGCGTTTCATTCTACAACCTGGCCTGGCGCTGGCATTTCTATGCGGGGCTGTTCGTCGCTCCGTTCATGATCCTGCTGGCGATTACCGGGATCATCTACCTGTTCAAACCGCAGCTGGACCCACTGCTGTACCGTGACCTGATGGTGGTCGAGGCCAGCCATCACCGCCAGGGCGCCGACGTGATGCTGGCCGAAGTGCGCCAGGCCTACCCCAAAGGCCATGTGGGCCAATATCTGCCACCCATCGATGCCGAGCGCAGCGCGCAGTTCGTGGTGCATGACGGTGGGCGCGAACTGAATGTGTTCGTCAACCCGTATAGCGGCAAGATCCTGGGCGAACAGGATGCCAAGCAGAACCTGCAGGCGGTCGCCCGCGCCCTGCATGGCGAGCTGATGGTCGGTACGCTCGGTGACCGACTGGTGGAACTGGCAGCCGGCTGGGGCATCGTGCTGGTGGTGTCCGGCCTGTACCTGTGGTGGCCGCGCGGGCGCAGCGGCAGTGGCGTGCTGTGGCCACGGCTGTCGGCGCGTGGCCGGCTGCTCTGGCGCGACCTGCACGCGGTCAGCGGCTTCTGGGGCTCGGCCCTGCTGCTGCTGATGCTGCTCAGCGGCATGACCTGGACCGGCCTGTGGGGCAAACAGTACGCCGACCTGTGGAACCGCTTCCCGGCGGCCATGTGGAATGACGTGCCCAAGTCCGATCAACAGGCCGGTGAACTGAACAGCGCCCACCGCCAGACGGTGCCCTGGGCCATGGAAAACACGCCGATGCCGCAGTCCGGTGCGCATGCCGAACATGCCGGGCACCACATGATGTCGAACAGGCCAGCGGCACCTCAGGTGAGCCTGCAGCAGGTTCAGGACCTCGCCACCGCGCGCGAGGTGGAACCCGGCTACAGCATCACCGTGCCGACCACTGCCGATGGCGTATTCACCATCGCCGTGTTCGCCGACGACCCGCGCAACGATGCCACCCTGCATGTCGATCAGTACACCGGCAAGGTGCTGGCCGACGTGCGCTGGAAGGACTACAGCCCGGTGGCCCGGGCGACCGAGCTGGGCGTCATGCTGCACGAGGGCAAGATGTTCGGCGTGCTGAACCAGATCATCATTCTGCTGGTGTGCCTGATGATTTTGCTGGGTTCGGTGAGCGGGCTGGTGATGTGGTGGAAACGCCGGCCGGCCGGTGGCCTGGGGGTGCCGGCGCTGCGCCATGACCTGCCGCGCTGGAAGGCGGCTGTCGGGGTGATGCTGGTACTTGGGGTGATGTTCCCGCTGGTGGGGGTGTCGATGGTCGTGATGTGGGTGGTGGACAGCCTGGTGGTAAGGCGCAGGGTGCTGGCCAGCACTTGAGGCCATTGGGGCTGCTGCGCAGCCCTTTCGCGACACAAGGCCGCTCCTACAGACGACCGCGTTGGCCTTGTGTCGCGAAAGGGCCGCACAGCGGCCATCTGCTACTGAAAAGTCGAGTCGATCTGTCGCGCCCCGATTTGGGACGCGCGTGTTAGCCTACGCGGCTTTCACAAAAAGACTGACCCTCAATGGAATGCAGCCAATGACCCGGACCTCTTCCCCTCCTGCTCAAGCGCAGCACCTGCAGCGTAACCTGACCAACCGCCACATCCAGCTGATCGCCATCGGTGGCGCCATCGGCACCGGCCTGTTCATGGGCTCGGGCAAGACCATCAGCCTGGCGGGGCCGTCGATCATCTTCGTCTACATGATCATCGGCTTCATGCTGTTCTTCGTCATGCGCGCCATGGGCGAACTACTGCTGTCGAACCTCAACTACAAGTCGTTCATCGATTTCTCGGCCGACCTGCTCGGCCCCTGGGCCGGCTACTTCACCGGCTGGACCTACTGGTTCTGCTGGGTGGTCACCGGCATTGCCGACGTGGTCGCCATCGCCGCCTACACGCAGTTCTGGTTCCCGGACCTGCCACAGTGGATACCCGCCCTGACCTGCGTTGCAGTACTGCTGTCGCTTAACCTGGTTACCGTGAAGATGTTCGGCGAGATGGAGTTCTGGTTCGCCCTGATCAAGATCGTCGCCATCCTCGGCCTGGTCGCCACCGGCCTGTACATGGTCATCACCGGTTTCGAGTCGCCGAGCGGGCGCACCGCGCAGCTGGCCAACCTGTGGAACGACGGCGGCATGTTCCCCAACGGCCTGATGGGCTTTTTCGCCGGCTTCCAGATTGCCGTGTTCGCCTTCGTCGGCATCGAGCTGGTCGGCACCACCGCCGCCGAAGCCAAGAACCCTGAACGCACCCTGCCAAGGGCGATCAACTCGATCCCGATCCGTATCATCGTGTTCTACGTGCTGGCACTGATCGCGATCATGGCTGTGACCCCATGGCGCGATGTGGTGCCGGGCAAGAGCCCGTTCGTCGAGCTGTTCGTGCTGGCCGGCCTGCCAGCGGCGGCGAGCATCATCAACTTCGTGGTGCTGACCTCGGCGGCCTCGTCGGCCAACAGCGGCGTGTTTTCCACCAGCCGCATGCTCTTCGGCCTGGCCCAGGAAGGCGACGCACCGCGCGCATTCGAAAAACTGTCGAGCCGCGCCGTACCGGCCAACGGCCTGTACTTCTCGTGCACCTGCCTGCTGCTTGGCGCGGTGCTGATCTACATGGTGCCGAACGTGATCGAAGCATTCACCCTGGTCACCACGGTTTCGGCAGTGCTGTTCATGTTTGTCTGGACGCTGATCCTGCTGTCGTACCTGAAGTACCGCAAAACCCGTGCGGCGCTGCACCAGGCGTCGACCTACAAAATGCCGGGCGGTCGCTTCATGTGCTACGTGTGCCTGGCGTTCTTCGCCTTTATCCTGGTGCTGCTTAGCCTGGAAGCGGACACCCGCTCTGCGCTGATCGTCACGCCGATCTGGTTCGTGTTGCTGGCGGTCACCTACCAGGGTGTGCGTAGCAAGCGGCATCCGCGCACAGCTGTGCGCAACAGCTGATGCACTACGGGGCTGCCTTGCAGCCCCAATCCTGTGCACACAAGCACCTCAGGCACCAACCTGGACCTTGCAAACGCCCCATCACCTCGCACGACCCTTCTATTACGCACCTTTTGCCGTTCGGCACACCCCTTGCAACGGCCCTCCCCGCTTGGCCAACACCAAAAAAACTCAGCGGAGAGAGCACATGAAGCGTCGCAGTCTGATCAAGGCCTTTACCCTCAGCGCATCGATTGCGGCGATGGGCCTTAGCTGGAGCATCCAGGCCGCCGAGACCATCAAGGTCGGCATCCTGCATTCGCTGTCCGGGACCATGGCGATTTCCGAAACATCGCTCAAGGACATGGCGCTGATGACCATCGACGAGATCAACGCCAAGGGCGGGGTCAACGGCAAGATGCTCGAACCGGTGGTGGTCGACCCTGCATCCAACTGGCCACTGTTCGCCGAAAAGAGCCGCCAGTTGCTGACCCAGGACAAGGTCGCGGTGGTGTTCGGCTGCTGGACCTCGGTGTCACGCAAGTCGGTGCTGCCCGTGTTCGAAGAGCTCAACGGCTTGCTGTTCTACCCGGTGCAGTACGAAGGTGAAGAGATGTCGCCGAACGTCTTCTACACCGGCGCCGCGCCCAACCAGCAAGCGATCCCGGCCGTGGAATACCTGATGAGCGAAGACGGCGGCAGCGCCAAGCGTTTCTTCCTGCTCGGCACCGACTACGTCTACCCGCGCACCACCAACAAGATCCTGCGCGCCTTCCTGCACAGCAAAGGCGTGGCCGACAAGGATATCGAAGAGGTCTACACGCCGTTCGGCCACGCCGATTACCAGACCATCGTCGCCAACATCAAGAAGTTCTCGGCAGGCGGCAAAACCGCCGTTATCTCCACCGTCAACGGCGACTCCAACGTACCGTTCTACAAGGAGCTGGCCAACCAGGGCCTGAAAGCCACCGACGTACCGGTGGTGGCGTTCTCGGTGGGTGAAGAGGAACTGCGCGGCATCGACACCAAGCCGCTGGTAGGCCACCTCGCCGCCTGGAACTACTTCGAATCGGTGGATAACCCGGTCAACCAGAAGTTCGTCGCCGACTGGAAGGCCTACGCCAAAGCCAAGAACCTGCCGGGTGCCGACAAGGCCGTGACCAACGACCCGATGGAAGCCACTTACGTGGGCATCCACATGTGGGCGCAAGCGGCGGAAAAAGCCAAGTCCACCGATGTCGACAAGGTACGCGAAGCCCTGGGTGGGCAAACCTTCAAGGCACCGTCCGGCTTCACCCTGACCATGGACAAGACCAACCACCACCTGCACAAGCCGGTGATGATCGGCGAAATCCAGGATGACGGGCAGTTCAGCGTGGTCTGGGAAACCGAACAGCCGCTGCGCGCGCAGCCGTGGAGCCCGTTCATTCCGGGCAACGACAAGCGCCCTGACTATGCAGTGAAAGGCAACTGAGTGCACTGGGGCTGCGCTGCAGCCCCTTCGTTGGCAAGCCAGCTTCCACAGGGCCCTGAGAACAGCACCACCCTGTGGGAGCCGGCTTGCCGGCGATGAATCCACCGCCGATTTCCAGGATTGCCCGCATGCTCAGACTCCTCCTCACCCTGCTGCTCCTGCTGCCCCTGGCAACCCAGGCCAGCGAGGGCGAATTCTTCCTCACCGCCAAGCCCGCCGAGCAGGCTCGCCTGCTCGAAGGCTGGGCGGCGCAACCCGAAGCCGCGCGCCTGCCGCTGCTGGAAAACCTGCGCCAGGGCCGCATCGCAGCCGATGACACCCGCAAGGTGCGCCTTAACAACCGCCTGCGCGGCCTGATCGATAACGCCCTGGCCAGCCACCAGTTGCTCAGCGACAACAGCGACACTCGCCTGACCGCCGCCCAGCAACTGCAAAAAAGTGCACAACCGGCGCAAATGGCATTCCTCGACCGGCGCTTTGCCAGCGAACCCGACACTACCGTGCACGCAGCGCTTGGCCTGGCACTGGCCAACCTGCAACTGGGCGCCAGCGAGCCAGCCGTGCGCCTGGCGGCGGTACGCCTGCTCGGCGAAACCGGCGACCCGCTGGCCCGCACCCGCCTGGAGGCCTTGCTGCAACCCGACGTGGAAACCGACGCAGGCGTGCGCACTGCCGCTGAAACAAGCCTGGCGCAGGTCAAACGCAAACTGCTGTTCGGTGAGCTGCTCGGCCAGGCTTTCAGCGGCCTGTCGCTGGGTTCGATCCTGCTGCTGGCGGCCCTTGGCCTGGCGATCACCTTCGGGCTGCTGGGCGTGATCAACATGGCCCACGGTGAGATGCTCATGCTCGGTGCTTACAGCACCTACATGGTCCAGGTGCTGCTGCAGCGCTACGCGCCAGGCGCAATCGAGTTCTACCCGCTGATTGCCCTGCCAGTGGCCTTCGCCGTCAGCGCCGGGGTGGGCATGGCCCTGGAGCGCACGGTGATCCGCCACCTCTACGGCCGCCCGCTGGAAACCCTGCTGGCGACCTGGGGCATCAGCCTAATGCTGATCCAGGCCATCCGCCTGCTGTTCGGCGCGCAGAACGTCGAGGTCAGCAACCCGGCGTGGCTGTCTGGTGGCATCCAGCTGCTGCCCAACCTGGTGCTGCCCTATAACCGCCTGGTGATCATTGCCTTCGCCCTGGCGGTGGTACTGCTGACCTGGCTGCTGCTCAACCGCACGCGGCTGGGCCTGAACGTACGTGCGGTCACCCAGAATCGCAACATGGCTGCCTGCTGTGGTGTGTCCACCGGGCGGGTGGACATGCTCGCCTTCGGCCTGGGCTCGGGCATCGCCGGGCTTGGTGGTGTAGCGCTGAGCCAGGTCGGCAACGTCGGCCCGGACCTTGGCCAGAGCTACATCATCGACTCGTTCCTGGTAGTGGTGCTCGGCGGTGTCGGGCAACTGGCCGGTAGCCTCTGGGCCGCCTTCGGCCTAGGGATAGCCAACAAGCTGCTGGAGCCGCAAATCGGCGCGGTGCTTGGCAAGATCCTCATCCTTGCGTTGATCATTCTGTTCATCCAGAAACGCCCGCAAGGCCTGTTCGCCCTCAAGGGACGGGTAATCGACTGATGAACCAGCCACTGCTTGTCACCGCTTCGCAAAAAGCCGGGCCGCGCCTGTCGCTGGCCATCGGTACCGTCGTCGTCCTGCTGTTGCTGGCCATGGCGCTGCTGTCGTTGCTGCCGCCCGACCATGCCTTGCAGGTCTCGGCCTACACACTCACCCTGGTCGGCAAGATCCTCTGCTACGCCATCGTCGCCCTGGCCCTGGACCTGGTCTGGGGCTACGCAGGGCTGCTGTCGCTCGGCCACGGGCTGTTCTTCGCCCTCGGTGGCTACGCCATGGGCATGTACCTGATGCGCCAGGCCGCCGGTGACGGCCTGCCGGGGTTCATGACATTCCTGTCGTGGAGCGAACTGCCGTGGTACTGGGCCGGTACCCAGCACTTTGCCTGGGCGCTGTGCCTGGTGGTGCTGGCACCGGGCCTGCTGGCACTGGTGTTTGGCTTCTTCGCCTTCCGCTCGCGGATCAAGGGCGTGTATTTCTCGATCATGACCCAGGCCCTGACCTTCGCCGGCATGCTGCTGTTCTTCCGCAACGAGACAGGGTTTGGCGGCAACAACGGTTTCACCAGTTTCCGCACGATTCTGGGCTTCGACATTGCCTCCCAAGGCACCCGCGCCGTGCTGTTCCTGCTGACCGTAGGTTTGCTGCTGGCAAGCCTGTACCTGTGCTGGCGCCTGACCCAGAGCAAGTTCGGCCGCCTGCTCACCGCCGTACGCGATGCAGAAAACCGCATGATGTTCTGTGGCTATGACCCACGGGGCTTCAAGCTGCTGGTGTGGGTACTGAGCGCCGTGCTGTGCGGCCTGGCGGGTGCGCTGTATGTGCCACAGGTGGGCATCATCAACCCCAGCGAGATGTCGCCGACCAACTCCATCGAGGCTGCTGTCTGGGTAGCCTTGGGCGGGCGCGGCACACTGATCGGCCCGCTGCTGGGCGCGGGCCTGGTCAACGGCATGAAAAGCTGGTTCACCGTGGCCTTCCCCGAGTTCTGGCTGTTCTTCCTCGGCGCATTGTTCATCCTCGTCACCCTGTACCTGCCCAAGGGCGTGGTCGGCCTGCTGAAGAAAAGGAGCCAGCCATGAAAGGCGTGCCCCCAGTGCATCCGGAATTCATGCTCGAACCGGTATTCGACAACCTTGGCAGCGGCCGTGACGCCATCGGCCTGGGCAGCCGCCGTGAAGCGGGGCTGGATACCCGTCACGGCACGGTGCTGAGCCTGGAAGGCATCAGCGTCAGCTTCGATGGTTTCAAGGCACTCAATGCCCTGAACCTGTACATCGGTGTGGGGGAGTTGCGCTGCATCATCGGCCCCAACGGTGCCGGCAAGACCACCATGATGGACGTGATTACCGGCAAGACGCGCCCCGACACCGGCAGTGCCTTCTTCGGCGATACCCTGGACCTGACCCGCATGAGCGAATACCAGATCGCCCAGGCCGGCATTGGCCGCAAGTTCCAGAAGCCCACGGTGTTCGAAGCACTGACCGTGTTCGAGAACCTTGAGCTGGCACTGAAAACCGATAAGTCAGTCTGGGCCTGCCTGACGGCACGCTTGAGCGGTGAGCAACAGCAACGCATCGAAGAAGTGCTGACCACCTTGCGCCTGCTACCCCTGGCCCAGCGCCAGGCAGGCCTGCTGTCACATGGGCAGAAACAGTTCCTCGAGATCGGCATGTTGCTGGTACAGGAGCCGCAACTGCTACTGCTCGACGAGCCGGTGGCCGGCATGACCGATGCCGAAACCGAGTTCACCGCTGAGCTGTTCAAAGGCTTGGCCGGCAAGCATTCGCTGATGGTGGTGGAGCACGACATGGGGTTTGTCGGCAGCATTGCCGACCATGTGACCGTGCTGCACCAGGGCAGCGTACTGGCAGAGGGATCGCTGGAGCAGGTGCAAGCGGATGAGCGGGTGGTCGAGGTTTATCTAGGGCGCTGACGCGCCTCAAGTGGCATGCATCAAGCCGCAAGCAGTAGCCGTGCGCTCCCTCTTGCCGCTTGAAGCTTGAAGCTTGTAGCTGACAAGAACGAGGAATTGAAAGTGCTTGAAGTCAGTGAATTGCACCAGTACTACGGCGGTAGCCACATCCTGCGCGGCCTGTCCTTCGAAGCCAAGGTCGGTGAAGTCACCTGCCTGCTCGGGCGCAACGGCGTGGGCAAGACCACCCTGCTGCGCTGCCTGATGGGCCTGGTGCCGCCACGCGAAGGCCGCGTCGAATGGGAAGGCCAGCCGATCACCACGCTCAAGCCACAGCAACGGGTACACGCAGGCATCGCCTATGTGCCCCAGGGGCGTGAGATATTCGCGCGGCTCAGCGTCGAGGAAAACCTGCTGATGGGCCTGTCGCGCTTCCCGGCGCGCGAGGCCCGTGAGGTGCCTGCGTTCATCTACGAACTGTTCCCGGTGCTGGAACAGATGAAGCAACGCCGCGGCGGTGACCTGTCCGGCGGCCAGCAGCAACAGCTGGCCATCGGCCGCGCCCTGGCCAGCCGGCCACGCCTGCTGATCCTCGACGAACCCACCGAAGGCATTCAGCCATCGGTCATCAAGGAGATCGGTGCGGTCATCCGCCGCCTGGCAGAGCGTGGCGACATGGCCATCCTGCTGGTGGAGCAGTTCTATGACTTTGCCGAGGAGCTGGCCGACCAGTATCTGGTCATGGCCCGTGGCGAAATCATCCAGCGCGGGCGCGGTGAAAACATGCAGGCCGAAGGTGTGCGTGGGCTGGTAACCATTTAATCTGCAGCGCTCGACCTTGTGAGACGCAGCAATGAGCCACGAAATTCGCGATGCCCTGCCCGCCGACGTGCCGGGCATCCTCGACATCTATAACGACGCAGTGCGCAACACCACGGCGATCTGGAACGATACGCCGGTGGACCTGGGCAACCGCCAGACCTGGTTCGAGGCACGGGCGCAACAGGGCTATCCGATTCTGGTGGCAGTGGATCACAGCGGTGTGCTGGGCTATGCGTCGTTTGGCGATTGGCGGCCGTTCGAGGGTTTTCGCAATACCGTGGAGCATTCGGTGTATATCCGTGGCGATCAGCGCGGCAAGGGCCTGGGGCCGCAATTGATGGCAGCACTGATCGCGCGCGCGCGGGGGTGTGGCAAGCATGTGATGGTCGCGGCCATCGAGAGTGGCAATGCCGCGTCGGTCCGCCTGCATGAGCGTCTGGGCTTCGTGGTGACAGGGCAGATGCCCCAGGTGGGGGTGAAGTTCGGGCGGTGGCTGGATTTGACTTTCATGCAGCTGGTGCTCGACCCGGGGGCAGAGCCAGCCTGAGTTTTTTGCTGATTGCAGCGGCCCCATCGCCAGCAAGCCGGCGATGGGGTCGCTGCAATCGACATCACATCTGGGTAAACCTGCCCAGCCGCTGTTTCAGCATGCTGTTCTCGCTGCGCAACTGCTGCACTTCCTGCAACAGCTCCAGCGCCAGCGCCACCCCTTCCCACTCCAGTTCCAGCTCCTGGTGCAGCTTTGCCGCACGCCTGGCCAGCAGCGGCGCCTGATCATCGAACAACCATTCCTCCGGCGTTCGCCCCGAAGGTTCAACGATGCCGTGCTCGACGATCTCGACCACGTAGTCGGCCGTGATATCGGCCTCCTGGCAAAGCGTGCGCATGTCCAGTTGAACGATCAGGGTGCTGCTCATGATCACTTACTCCATTGTGTCCTCGGATTGAACGCCGCCTTCTCGGAAAGCTGGGTCCACAATTGGCGGGTAGAGGCGTCGGATGCCGGCGGCATGACTACCTTGAGCTGGGCGTAGAGGTTGCCGCGCTCACCCTGCTTGTTCGCCAGGCCTTTGCCAGGCACACGCAGGCGCTGGCCACTCTGGCTGTCGGGGCGGATGGTCAGGTTGATCTTGCCGTCCAGGGTCGGCACCGCCACCTTGGTGCCCAATGCCGCCTCCCACGGTGCCAGTGGCACAGTGATGATCAGGTCCTGGCCCTCGACATCGAACAGCGGGTGCGGTGCCATGCGGATGGTCAGGAACAGGTCGCCGTTGGCGCCGCCAGCGCTGCCCGGCGCTCCTTGGCCCTTGAGGCGGATGCGCTCACCGTCGCTCACGCCGGCCGGGATCTTCACGTTCAGGGTCTTGGTCGTGAACCCGGTACGCTGGCCGGCGGCGTTGGTCTGCGGCACCTGGAAGCTGATCTGCTTGGACTCCTTGCTCAGGGTTTCCTCAAGGAAGATCGCCAGTTCCAGTTCCACATCCTGCCCTCGCCTGCCGGCACTGCGTTGTTGCCGAGCGCCGCCAAAGGGGTTGCCGCCCCGTGCGCCGAAGATCGAGCTGAAGAAGTCGGAGAAATCACCGCCCTCGAAACCACCGCCCGCACCGCCACGGTTCTCCCAGCCCGGTGGGGCCTGGAATGGCCGACCATGCTGGCCGCCGTACTTGCGGATCTCGTCGAACTCGGCGCGTTTCTGGGCGTCGCCAAGTACCTCGTAGGCCTCATTGGCCTCCTTGAATTTCTCCTCGGCGTCGCGCTCCTTGCTGACGTCAGGGTGATACTTGCGCGCCAGCTTGCGGTACGCGGCCTTGATCGCCTTCTCGTCCGCCGTGGGCTCTACGCCGAGTATCTTGTAGTAGTCTTTGAAGTCCATCTATGGATCACCAATGTGAATTTTCGTGTTGCATCTGAAGATAAGGGTCAAGCATAGCCTTTCAAGGTTCGCTTGGCTTTGCTTCAAGGCAGACGGCCGGTCTTGATTCTCTGGCCAAGTGGCATAAACTGCGCGGCCGTTTTGCCTCCGGAAGCCCTTTTCCCATGTCTGACGTATCCCCGGCCCGTGCCCTTGGCATCGACTTCGGCACCTCCAACTCCACGGTCGGCTGGCACCGCCCCGGGGTCGAGTCGCTGATAGCCCTGGAAGACGGCAAGATCACCCTGCCCTCGGTGGTTTTCTTCAATATCGAAGAGCGCCGCCCGGTGTATGGCCGGCTGGCACTGCACGAATACCTGGAAGGCTACGAAGGCCGCCTGATGCGCTCGCTCAAGAGCCTGCTGGGCTCCAAGCTGATCAAGCACGACACCAGCGTGCTGGGCAGCGCCTTGCCATTCAAGGACCTGCTGGGCATGTTCATCGGCGAACTGAAAAAGCGTGCCGAAACCGCCGCCGACCGCAGCTTCGATCAGGTGGTACTGGGCCGCCCGGTGTTTTTCGTCGACGAGGACCCGGCTGCCGACCAGGAGGCCGAAGATACCCTGGCCGACGTGGCCCGCAAGATCGGCTTCAAGGACGTGTCGTTCCAGTACGAACCGATTGCCGCCGCGTTCGACTACGAGTCAGGTATCAGCCGTGAAGAGCTGGTACTGATCGTGGATATCGGCGGGGGTACCTCGGACTTTACCCTGATACGCCTGTCACCCGAGCGTCACCAAGTGGCCGAGCGCCAGAGCGACATCCTCGCCACTGGCGGCGTGCACATCGGCGGTACCGACTTCGACAAGCAGTTGAGCCTGCAGGGCGTGATGCCGCTGTTCGGTTACGGCAGCCGGATGAAGAGCGGTGCGCTGATGCCTACCAGCTACCACCTCAACCTGGCCACCTGGCACACCATCAACGCCCTGTACTCGCAGAAGTCGCAACTGGCGTTGGGCAGCATGCGCTATGACATCGAGGACACCCTGGGCATCGACCGTCTGTTCAAGCTGATCGAGCAACGGGCCGGGCACTGGCTGGCGATGGAGGTCGAGGCCAGCAAGATTGAGCTGACCGACCACGAAAGCCGCCGTATCGACCTCGGCCGCGTGGAGCGCGAATTGGGCGTGGACCTGACCCGTGCGGTGTTCGAAGGCGCGATCGAAGGGCTGCTGGAGCGGGTGCGTGGCAGCGTCACCGAGCTGCTGGCCAAGGCCGGTGTAAGCGAAGGTCAGGTGGACACGGTGTTCTTCACCGGTGGTTCCAGCGGCATTCCGGCGCTGCGCAACAGTGTGGCGGCGATGCTGCCGAATGCGCGGCATGTGGAGGGCAATATCTTCGGCAGCATCGGCAGCGGGCTGGCAATCGAGGCGCGCAAGCGTTACGGGTGAGCTGCGAGCTACAAGCTGCGAGCTACAAGCCGATTGGCGATGGAAGGCCCACCGCGTTCGGCTTTATCTTGCAGCTTGCAGCTCTCAAACCAGCTCAGCCCGCTTCAGCTCGCTCTTCATGTACGCATAGTACACCGGCCCCGCTACCACTCCCGGCAACCCGAACGCCGCCTCGAACACCAGCATCGCCAGCAAAAGCTCCCAGGCCTTGGCACTGATCTGCCCCCCCACGATCCGCGCGTTGAGGAAGTACTCGACCTTGTGGATAACGATCAGATACCCCAGCGCGGCCGCAGCCACCCAGATCGACAGCGACATGCCAACAATCGTGATCAGCGTGTTGGACATCAGGTTGCCGATCACCGGCAACAGCCCGAGCAGGAAGGTCAGCACGATCAGCGTCTTGGTCAGCGGCAGGTGCACACCGAACAGTGGCAGCACCACGGCAAGGAAAATACCGGTGAACACGGTGTTGAGCAGCGAGATCTTGATCTGCGCGAAGACGATGTTGCGAAACGCCTGCACCAGCAGGCTCAGGCGCTCGAACAAGGCGGCAGCCAGCGGTTTGCGCCGCGAGATGTCGGGGATGCGCTGCAGGGCAATGATAGCGCCGAGTATCATGCCGATCAGCAGCGTCACGAACATGTGCGCCATGCCCTTGCCTACAAGCTGCAGGTCGCTGAGGTGGCTCTTGATCCACTCACCGATGGCCACTTTGAACTCCGCGGCACTGGCCGGCAGGTAGCCCTCGATGAACGGCGGCAACTGGCCACGGGCACGCTCGAACAGGGCCATGAACTTGTCCAGCGATGCGCCGGGGTTCTCTGCCTCGTGCAGCAGGAAGCTGAACGCGCCGGCGATCAGCAAGGTCAGGGTACTGACCACCAAGGTACCCAGCAGCGCCACCGCCAGCCAGCGTGCGCGTTGCCCGGCAATGATCGGCTGCAGGCGTGGCGTGAGCATGTTGACCAGCTCGAACACCAGCAGCCCGGCCAGCAGGCTGGGTAACAATTTCAGGGGGAGCGCCAGCAGCAGGCCGGCAAATACGATGATCCAGCTGGCCAGGGTGACCTGGCGGGGGGTGAAAGTCATACAGCCTCAACGGCAGACAACGGAAAAGAACCGCAGTCTGCCAGCCTTCGTCCTACAGGCATAGGCGCAGGTCATTTCTTCTTCAGGCAGTCACTCATGTAGGCCTTGCGCTCGTCGCCCTTGAGGGCCTGGGCGCTGGCGTCAGCGTTGCAGATCTTCATCTTTTCCTGCTGGGTCGGCGGTACGCTTTTCTTCAGGCAGTTGCTCATGAAGGCTTTGCGCTCATCGCCCTTGAGCGCCTTGGCAGAAGCGTCGGCATTGCACGAGGTCATCTTTTCCTGTTGCGCGGTGGCAGCGAATCCCTGCGCACTGAACATAACGGCCAACGCCAGCAATGGCATGTGCAGCATCTTCATGGAGTGGTCTCCTTGTCTCCCGCGCCCGATGCACGGTGTCGCAGGTGAGTGTAGACAACAAATTTTACACACCCGTCCGCGCTTGCCGCCGGTACTGCTCCGGCGTGCAATGGGCCTGACGCTGGAACATGGCGATGAATGCCGAGGCGCTGCTGTAGCCCAGGTCGAAGGCGATGGCCTGTATCGGCAAGCCGGCCTCCAGCGCCTCGATGGCCCGCAAGAACCTCAGGCGCAGGCGCCACTCACCAAAGCTGATGCCCAGTTCGCGCAGAAATTGCCGCGCCAGGGTGCGCTCGCTGACATGCACCTGCGCCGCCCAGTCCGCCAGCGGGCGGTTGTCACCAGGTTCGGCGCCGAGGGCATCGAGCACCTGGCGCAGGCCCTCGCTCCGAGCGAAGGGCAGGTAGCAGGTCTGGGTGGGTGCCAGCAGCAACTGATCGAGCAGCACCTGCACCAGACGCTGGTCGCGTTCGTCCTTGGCCACCTTGACGTCCCGGCGGGCGAAGTCGCCGAGGATGGCCTTGAGGATATCGCTTATCACCAGGCTGCACGCCTGCTGCGGCAGCCCGGCGCACAGGCTGCGGTCGAGATAGACCGAGCGGTAAACGATGGCCTGAGGGTTGTAGCAACCATGCTGGGTATCCGGCGGCACCCAGACGGCGTAATGCGGGGGTGACAGAAAACGCTGGCCATCGACATCCAGGTGCATGACGCCATGGGCGGTGTAGTTGAGCTGGCCCCAGGTGTGGCGATGGGGCGGGCTGTGAGTGTCGGCGCCAAATTCGTCGTGGCGCAGGTACACAGGCGCAGGAAGTTGGTCGAATTGGGGGATGTCGAGGTATTTGCGGTGCATGCTGTCTGCTTCAAGGGGCAGGTTGTCTGGATAGGAGTATAGGCTTGCTGACAGACACCCGATAATACCGGGCCACACTACAACCTCTGTGTGCTAGCGCAAACGCGCCCACAGAGGCTAGTAAGCATCCGAGAGCCGTTGCGTCATGAATTATCTGTACCCCCTTACCGCTATCCTCATCTGGGCCGGCAACACCGTGGTCACCAAGCTGTCAGCAGGTGCCATCCACCCTGCCGAGATCGGCTTCTACCGCTGGCTGCTCGCGGGGCTGCTGTTCACCCCATTCCTGCTGCCGGCCGTATGGCGCAACCGCGCAGCCATCCGTGCGCACCTGGCCAGAATCTTCGTCCTTGGCGTGCTCGGCATGGCCCTGTACCAAAGCCTCGCCTACTTCGCGGCCAGCATCACCAGCGCTACCAACATGGGCATCATTCTCTCGCTGATGCCCTTGATGTCGCTGGCCCTGTCCATCGCATGGCTCGGCCAGCGGCTGAGCTACGGTGCGCTGACGGGCGCGGCGGTGTCCTTCATCGGTGTGCTGGAAGTCGTCTCCGCCGGCCATCCCGGCATCTTGCTGGAGCAAGGCCTGAACCGCGGTGACCTGCTGATGCTGGTGGCCACCCTGGCCTACGCGGTGTACAGCTTCCTGCTGAAGAAATGGCAGCTGCGCCTGCCGCCCTTGCAGCTGCTGTACCTGCAGGTGCTGGTGGCAATCATCGTCTTGCTGCCACTGTTCCTGCTTTCGGACAAAACCGGCCTGAACGTGCATAACGCGGGCCTGGTGCTGTACGCCTGTGTGCTGGCCTCGATGGTCGCGCCGCTGGTGTGGATGCAGGCCGTGCAACGCCTGGGGCCAAGCCGCACCACGCTGTTCTTCAACCTGCTGCCACTGGTGACCGCGCTGATCGCAGCCGCAGTGCTCGACGAGCAACTGGCGAGCTACCACCTGATCGGCGGCTTGCTGACCCTGGCCGGGGTGGTCCTCGCCGAACGCTGGACCACCCCCGTGCGCCGCAGCGCTACAGCCCCGCAGCCTTGAGGCGGGCGGCGTGCTCGGTGAACAGCCGCACCGGCTCGGCGCCCTTGCCCACGGCGCCGAGCGACTGGTTGACGATGTCCAGGTGATCGAGCGGGTAGTCATCACCGATCACCTGCCCCAAGTGTGAACTGAAGCGCCCGACCATACCGTCACACTGGCCCTTTTCCTTGACGAAACTGCGGGCGAACAGGCGGCAGAAGCGGTTGCTGCCGTCAAAGCGGTTACGCCCCTGGTCGGTGATACCCGGCTGCAAGGTGCCTGACCACGAATAGTAACGCACGCCGTTGACCTCTCCCGCGCCCTCACCGCCCCAGGTGTCGGGCAGGCCCTGTGGATAAGCCTGGTTGAACAGCGCTACGCCGGCGCTGGTCAGCGATTGGTGCGAGGCATGCACGTCGATAGGCAATGAGTCGCGGCGCCAGCCGGTTTCCAACCACCCCAGCAGCACCGCCAGGCCATGCAAAACAGCCCTGAGGATGCGCCCTTGGGGTGAATCGCCCGGCGCTGTGCGAGCCAAGTGGTCGGCCAGTTCCGAGCCGTGGTTAGGCCCGGCCACCGAAGTCACTGATGCCACCCGGTCAGGCCGCTTGGCTGCGGCATAACGCGCGCTCAGGGCGCCTTGGCTATGGCCGATCAGGTTGACCTTGTCAGCGCCGGTACGCTGGCAGATGTCTTCGATGATTGCCAGCAACTGCTCACCGCGCACTTCGCTGGAGTGCAAGGGCGATACCTGCACGGGGAACACCTGCGCCCCGCCCTTGCGCAAGGCCGGCACGATGCCGAACCAATAGGGATAGAGCAATGCCCTGACAAAGCCGAGCATGCCCGGTACCAGCACCAACGGGTAGCGCGTAGCCAATTCCTGCTGCATGGGCCCAACCCCTTTGCGTGGACGACCGGCCAACACTACAGCGGCCTGAATGACCATCGCAATCGAACTCCTGACGCGCCGCGCGGTTCCAAACCAGAACAGACCCTTGAGCAAGGAGCGGGACCATGTACAAACAGACCCTGGCAATCCTTCTGGCAAGCGCGACCCTGGCCGCCTGTGGCAGCCGCCCGGAAAACCCGGTGGACTACGTCACCTACCGCGACGAGCCGCTGGTCAAGCAAGTCGAAAACGGCATGACCATGCAGAAAGTCATCGCCATCGGCGGCAGCCCATCGAATGCGACCGACCTGCCGCACGGAGGCACTTGCAACGACTACATCCTCAACCGCGATGGCCATCAACAGCCTTACTACGTGCGCTTCGATGCCACCGGCCATGTCGATGCCAAGGGTTTCAAGACTTGCAAACAACGAGAAGAGGACAGCGAAGCCGTACACGGCGCCTGAGCCTGCGCAACATCCTGACCACCCGTCCTGATTTGTCTGGAGATAACCATGAGCAACGTTGAACTGACCGATGTGCAAACCCTGCGCAAGCGTGCCCGTGAGCACGTCGAGCAAGGTGCGGTGACCGAGGGTTACCACGCCGACCGCCAGGAAATCCTGCGCCTGCTCAATGAGTCGCTGGCCACCGAGCTTGTCTGCGTACTGCGCTACAAGCGTCATTACTTCATGGCCAGCGGGATCAAGGCGAGCGTGGCTGCCGAGGAGTTTCTCGAGCATGCCAACCAGGAAGCCGAGCACGCCGACAAACTGGCCGAGCGCATCGTGCAGCTGGGCGGCGAGCCGGACTTCAATCCGGACAACCTGACCAAGAATTCCCATGCCCAATACGTAGCAGGCAATTCGTTGAAGGAGATGGTGCTGGAGGACTTGGTGGCCGAACGCATCGCGATCGACAGCTACCGCGAGATCATTCAGTACATTGGCGACAAAGACCCGACTACGCGTCGCATCTTCGAGGACATCCTGGCTCAGGAAGAAGAACACGCAGACGACATGTCCGATCTGCTGCAAGGCTTGTAATCGCCAGGGGCCGCTTTGCGGCCCCGGTTCACTTATTGCTTGCCCTTCACCTCAGCCGGCGCCTTGCCGGCTTTCATCTGCTGCAGCAACGGCGTGCACTGGTTGGGCTCATCGCCACTGCTTGGCGCCACCAGCGCCAGCAGCCCCGCCGCAGGCCCTGCAACTACCCCCAGTGCCACCATGCCCACGCCGCGCAATGCCAGCGGCACCGCCTGCACGCCCGCACCGGGCTTGGCGAACGGCCCGCGGACATACAGCGGCGAACGCAGCGAGAACAGCCGCAAGCCTTTCGATTCAGGAGTGATCTCAAGGTCCAGCTGCTCGCTGGCGAAGTTGGCCGTGCCGTTGACGTAGATGATCGCGTTCTCGGTATCGAATATGAACAGGCGCGTGCTCGCCAGCCCGTCCTTGATACCAACATCAGCTGCTGCGCAGTTGATCTGCACATCCTCATCGCCAAACAGCTTGCCGATCACGTAGTTGCCCACGTTCAACCCTGCAATCTCCATCAGGCTGCGGCTGATCGCACCATCGTTGATCAGCATGCGCAGGTCACCATTGGCCGTGCCCAGCAGGGCTGCCACCGAGTTGCCGCGGCCGCTGATATCGGCATCGCCGTTGAGCTCACCGAAGCTGGTCTGCATCGGCGCAAAGGTGGGGAACAGCTGCTTGAGCTTGAAGCCACGTGCGGTCAGCCGAGCGCGCCCCTGCAGCGGTACGCTGCGGCCATCCAGGCGTATCCTGGAGGCCAGGTTGCCACCGGCCACCCCAAAGCGCAGCGGCTCCAGGCGCAGCAGGCCGTCCTCGAGGATTACATGGGCAGAGAGGTCTTTGAACGGCAATTGCTCACTGTGGACGATTCGTTTGCCGGCAAACTCGACGTCGGCGTCCATGGTGCGCCAGCGATCAGTGCGGAACTCCTCCACCGGCAGCACCTTGCCGGCAGGCTGCTTGCTGGCGCCCCCGCGGGCTTTCTGCTCGGCGTTGGAGTCGGCACCGATCAGCGGTGCCAAGTCTTTGAACAACAACTGGTTGGAGACCAGCTTGCCAGATAGCTTAGGCCGCGGCTGGCTGGCGACGAACGCCAGGTCGCCGTGGATGTCACTGTTGCCGATCTTGCCGTTGAATCCTTCGTAGTTGAACGTCGCACCTTCGGCCGCCTGCAGGTTGGCCTTCAGGTGACCATCGGTTTCGTAGGCTGGTGTGTCTGGCAGGGTCACCCCCGTCAGCGGATAAAGGTTACCCAAACTGGCGCCTGACAAGCGCAGGCGAAGATCCAGCGCCCCCAGGTTGCGAGGGTCGGTCAGGGTGCCTGCGAGCACTACGTGGGTATCGGCAACGCGCACGTCGGCCTGCAACGGAAATGGCTGGCTGGCGTCCTGCAGCGCCAGCAGGCCACCAATCTTGCCAGTACCGGAGACTGGCTGCCCCTTGTAACGGCCCTGGGCCTTGAGCCCGAAGGCATAGTCCTGAGCGCCGCCGGCCTTGTCGGCACTTGCCTTACCCACGATCTCGCTGAACGGTATGGGTTTGCCCAGCGGATCTATCTGTACCTTCATGCTGGTTTTCAGGGTCTGGTCGTCGAAGCTGACATTACCTTGGTCAAAACCGATGGCACCGATATCCAGCTGCCACTTGGAGGGCTGTGCATTCTCATCCTTGGGGCCGAAATCGAAGGTCCAGTTGGCGCGGCCATCGGCCAGGCGAGTAAGGCTGGCGGTGGGTTTGACCAGGTCGATGCGCGGGATGACGATCTGCTGGAATACCAGCGGCAGCGGCGCCAGTCGAAATTCCACACGCTCCAGGCCGACCATCTTCGGCTCCTTCAGCCACTCGGGATTGCCTAGGGTCAGGTCCTCGGCAATGAAGTGCGGCCACGGTACCCAGGCGCGCCACCCGCCTTCTTCCGGCTCAGTGCGCCAGTGCACCGACAGGTTACCGTTGATCGCGAACGGCCGGTGCAACGCTTCGGAGACTTTCTCGTTAAGCAATGGCTTGACCCGGTTCCAGTCGAAGGTGGCGATCACAACCACTAGTATCGCCAGCAAGGTCAGCAGGCTGGTAAGGGTCCAGACGAGGATTCTGGCGGGACGCGTCATTGCGTTATTCTCCTGACGGCTTGGGGCAAAACGGGCGCAACGATCGCACTCAATATCTCCGACTGATGAAAGCCCCCAGGGTTTTATCCATGAAGCCCATGACGGTGAAGTTTTCTTGCCTACCTGCTCAGCTTTTTATCACAGGATGCCTTGAAACACCTGCGTTAGAGCATTGACACCGCGCTATCAATACCATCGATTGTTACCATTACCCGTATGAACTTCTCTCTGGCGTTGCCGAGCGTAGCATTGGCTTCGTACCCACTTTCCAGCCCCCGAGAGGAGCACCGAAATCATGAAACGCCAATTGCTGACCCTGACGCTGTCCATTCTTGCTGCCAACGCCTTCGCCGTTCCAGCTGCCGATCAGCACCTGACCGCCGAATCGCGCTCCAGCGCTGTTGAAATGGCCCAAACGCTGAAAACCGTTGCCGAAGGTGGTGCCGAGCGTCTGATCGAACGCAGTGGCCGTGTTGCCGAAGGCGGTTCGGATCGCCTGATCGAGCGCACCGGCCGCGTTGCCGAGGGTGGTTCGGATCGTCTGATCGAGCGCACCGGCCGCGTTGCCGAGGGTGGTTCGGATCGCCTGATCGAGCGCACCGGCCGCGTTGCCGAAGGCGGTTCGGATCGCCTGATCGAAATCAGCCGTGTGAGCTGATCTCCATGGCCGAAAACAACAACCTGCATCAAAGTGCCTACCCACCTCCCAGCCCGGTCAATTGACCGGGCTTTGTTTTCAGGTAACACCGCCCCGCGCAACTGGTAATTCTGCTAGTTCCACATCGCCCATCGCCATTGCTAGGTTACTGAAGGTATGGCTACGGAGCGTTCAAATGAGAAACCCGGCAACCGATCTGATAGCACTCAGGCCTGACTGGCTGGACGAAAGACTGCTGGCGCTCATCGCCCGGCCGATCGAGAACAGCGAAGAGGCCAAACGAACCTTCATTGAACTGTTGGCGCAGCCAAGCCTGCAGGGCGATGCATTGCTTGCCGATCTGCCTAAGTTGCTTCGGTTTCATACAACCTGTGCCATGCATGACGGTGCTCTGGCATCGATGATCTCGATTCACTACAACTTGTGCATGGGCTCGATCAAATCGATGGGCAATGACAGTGACTATGTGCGCAGCCTGTACAAACAGTTGAACGAAGGCACGGCAATCGGTGTATACCTCGCCACGGAACTGGGGTATGGCAGCAATCTTTTCTCACTGGAAACAGAAGCACGCTATTGCCCCGAGCGACAGATATTCGTGCTTGATTCGCCCAGCCGCCAATCCTACAAGTTCATGCCAAACAGCACGCATAGCCCCTTGCCCAAGATTGCAGTGGTGATGGCGCGCCTGATGGTCAACGACAAGTTCATCGGTATCTTGCCGTTTCTTGTGCCACTGCATGCGGGCGACACGGCCTTCCCCGGTGTTCGTATTACTGCACTGGGCCACAAACCAGGGATGCACCTGGACAATGCCATGACCTCGTTCGAAAACGTTGAACTCCCTTACGAGGCGCTCTTGCAACGAGGCACCATCGAACTGGACCGCGATGGGCAACTGCGCACGCTGGCCACTACACGCAGCCAACGCTTCATGCGCTCCATCGAACGTGTCCAGTCCGGCAAGCTGTGCATGGCCAGTTGCGCCCTGGCGGTGGCGATGGCCGGCTTGCATATCAATTACATCTACGCACAGAAACGCCAGACCTTCAGCCCGGCCGGTCCGGTCAACTTGCTTGCCCATCCCACCTATCGCCACCCACTGGCCATTGATGTCGTGACCAACCTAGTTCATGCCGCGTGGCTTGAACAGATCGTCGCCAGGCACGGCAAGGATGCGCTCAAGCCTTTAGCGCCTGACGTACTCAACGAAGTGGCAATTCTCAAGGCAGTTTCAACCTGGGCCAGCCAGGACATTCTGGTGCGCTGCCGTGAACGTTGTGGCGCACAAGGCATGTTCGCGGCGAACAAGATCATCGGTTACCTGTTGAACAATAACGGCGCGATCACTGCCGAAGGCGAAAACCTGGTGATCATGCTCAAGGCCGCTGCCTACTTCATGAAACACGCGGCCCCAGCCAGCGCGCACGCAGTGAAGGGCAAAAAGCGCCAGCGTCTGCTCGAACACCTCGACACCTGTATCGACCTCATCCGCTCAGGCATTGCCGACAAGCGTGACCGGTTCTTGCAAAGCGAGGACATGCTGCTGCTGGCCAAGCTGCTGGGGGTACGCATGGCCAGTGTGCGCTACCTGGCCCATATCGATGAAAGCCCACTGGATGGCGTTATCCTCGATGTGTTTCTGCTCAGCCAGTTAGAGCAACACGCTGTGGCGCTGGTACGGACCCAGGCAGCATCCTCCAGGCAGATCAGGAGCTGGGCAAACCGCAAACAGGCACTGCTGGTGCAGCATGCACCCTTGATTCTGGAGCGGTTGAAACGCATGGACATGAGAATGTTGGAGGTGCCGATCAGCAGCGACAGCTACATCGAGCATTACGCGTCCCGCCACCACGACGGGCAGGCCGCGTGAAACCTTTTTTTGACTTTTGTCCATGAGCCAATAAAGTGCAGGTTTCCTTCGCGATCAATGGCCTGACATGCTGCCGCGCGCCGAACAGAAGCTACAGACTCGCCAGGCCCTGCTCGACGCGGCCTGCCAGCTCATGGAAAGTGGCCGTGGTTTCGGCAGCATCAGCCTGCGCGAAGTGGCCAAGGCCGCCGGCATCGTGCCCACCGGGTTCTATCGGCACTTCACCGACATGGACGCCCTGGGCCTGGCCCTGGTGGCCGAGGTCGATGACACCTTCCGCCAGACCATCCGCCTGGTGCGGCAGAACGAGTTCGAACTGGGCGGTATCACCGACGCCTCGGTACGCATCTTCCTCGACGTGGTAGCCGCCCACCGGGCCCAGTTCCTGTTCCTGGCCCGCGAGCAGTACGGCGGCTCGCAGGCGGTGCGCCAGGCTATCGGCCGCCTGCGCCAAGGTATCAGCAACGACCTGGCTACCGACCTTGCGCGAATGAAACGCTGGCAGCACCTGAACGGAGCAGCGCTGGCGGTGATTGCCGACCTGGTGGTGAAGACCGTGTTCGCCACCCTGCCGGAACTGATCGACAACCCTGAACAAGGTTATCCACAGGCGCTGAGTGCACGGGACAAGATCACCCAGCAGTTGCGCTTCATCTTCGTCGGTGCGCGGCATTGGCAGGGTTTGGGTAATCCGGGCTGAAGCGCACTTCTGCTACCATGGCGCACTGCCGATTGTGACGAGCGCATTCATGTCCGACCCCCGCCCCACTCCAGCCGAACTGGCCCGCTTCAACCAGCACTTCGCCGAACGCATCGTGCCAGTGTGGCTGGGCCCCGGCTGGAATCCCGAAATGGCCCTGCCCTACGAGGCCCTGGATGCTACGCACCGCCCGCTGCCAGTGCAGCGCTACCGGGCGATGGCCTGCGCGCGTCAGTTGTACCTGTTCAGCAGCCGTATCGAGCAACCGGGAGCGGCAGAGCGGGCCGCAGCCCTGTTTCGCTCGCTGCAGCGGCATTTCCACGACGCCGAACATGGTGGCTGGTTCTACAGCATCGATGCCCAAGGCAAACCGCTGGACCGGCGCAAAGACCTCTACACCCACGCATTCATCGTGTTTGCCTGCGCTCATTACTGGGGAAAAGTCCGCGAAAGCCTGGTGGAATCGGCGCTCAATGCTGCCCTCGAGATCGTCAGCGAGCAGTTTGCCCGCGATGACGGCCTTTACGAAGCGAGCCTCGGTGAAGACTGGTCCGACCTCGGCAGCGGCCCGCTGCAAAACCCACAGATGCACCTGGCCGAAGCCTTCCTGCAGGTTCTCGCCGTGCGTGCAGATCAAGGTGTGCAACAGGCACTGCTGCAACTGTGCCAAGCCCTGCAGACGCACTTCATCGAACCGCAACATGGCCTGATGCTGGAAAAACCCCGCGGTGCTGTGGATAACTGGTTCGAGCCGGGGCACCAGTTCGAGTGGTTCTACCTGCTGCATACCTCGGCACTGCTGCGCGGTACGCCGCTGCATGCGTCCATCGACCGCGCATTCGCTTACGCCGAGCAGTGCGGAGTGAAGGATGCTGCCGTGCTGGCGATGCTGGCTGTGGATGGCCAGGTGATCGATGCGACCCAGCGCATCTGGGCACAGGCGGAGTACCTGCGGGCGCTGGCCTTGCGGTCAGGGAGTGAAGTGAAGGTGGCTGAACAGTTGCAGGCAATGGAACAGCGCTTCCTGCACGATGGTGGCTGGTATGAGTGCCGCGATGGTGAAGGTGCGGTCAGCCGCCATGACATGCCTTCGACTACGCCCTATCACCTGGCGACTTGCCTGGAAGGCTTGCACCGGCTGAACTGACGCAATTGCCGGCAAACTGGCTTCCACAGAGCAAGCAGAGCCGCAACACCTGTGGCAGCCGGCTTGCCGCCGATTGGGCGGCGAAGCGCCCTTACTGCATCAGCCTTTCACCGAACGGTCGATCGATAACCCAGCCCAGTCCTGGCTCACCGGCATCACCTCCAGGCTGTTGATGTTGATGTGAGCCGGCTGATTGAGGATCCAGAAGATAGTCTCGGCGATATCCTGCGGCTGAATAGGCTCGGCACCGGCGTAGGTGGCATCATACTTGGCCTGGTCCCCACCGAACCGCACCAGCGAAAACTCGCTTTCGCACAGCCCTGGCTCAAGGTTGCTGACACGCACGCCCGTGCCACGCAGGTCACAACGCAGGCTGAGCGAGAACTGGCCGACGAACGCCTTGGTACCGCCATAGACGTTGCTGCCAGGGTACGGATAGTTGCCCGCCACCGACCCCACGTTGAGGATCGACGCCCCCCGGCCGTGGGCGATCAGGCGTGGCAGCAGCAAGCGGGTGGTGTACATCAGGCCCTTGATGTTGGTATCGACCATGGTTTCCCAGTCGTCCAGGCTGCAGTTCTGCGCCGCATCGACGCCCAGCGCAAGGCCTGCGTTATTGACCAGCCCGCGCAGCTTGTCAAAGCCCGCTGGCAGGTTGGCTATGGCGTGTTCCATGGCCTTGCGGTCACGTACATCGAGCACCAGGCCGTGCACTTCGGTCTTGGCCGACAGTTCGGCGCACAGGGCATCCAGGCGATCCTTGCGCCGGCCGGTGAGGATCAGCTTCCAGCCGGCGTCGGCGAAGCGGCGAGCCGTGGCCTCGCCAAAACCGGAAGTCGCGCCAGTGATGAATACGGTGGACGTCATGCTCTGTTCCTCGCTGTGGATTATTTTCGGCAAGCTTTGCAGCATGCCCGCGACGGGCGTAGTCAGCAAGCCATCGCGGCACTTGGTCATTTTTTGTACATTACCCGCAAAGCCGCATGGCAGAGGGTCCAGCGCGAGCTATGCGCATGTTATCCACAAGGCTTTCCCCACGGATTGGGGGCAACTTGACCATCAGGCGGAACCCTTTCAGCCACCTACGGTCAGGATCACGCGTTGCGGAAATGGCGCACCCTTTCAAACATGCCGCTTACAGCAGTCTGTCCAAGGGTTTCGCACAGAGTTATCCACAGGCTGGTAGCCTATCGTTAGCGCTCTAAGGCGTCTGCGAAAACCCGCGCTGAATGACTCATAACAGCAACTGATCAAAATATGAACAGAACCTTGAAGGCCTTGATCTCATTGGGTTGCAGCTAGATGCCACCATGTTTTCCACAGGCGGCTCCACATTATCCGTGGACAACAATGAGCCTGTGGAAACAATGGCTTGCGTAGGGGTTGTGGCAAAGCTCAAGAAAGATATGCGACAAGTTGTCCACATTCGCCAGGTGATGCCGATCGGGGCCGCACAGCAGCCCCGGATTCAGCTTAGTGCCCGCCAAGATAGGCGCTGCGAACCTCTTCGTTGACCAACAACTCCTGCCCGGTGCCGGTCATGCGAATCTCGCCGTTCACCATGACATAGGCCCGGTCGGACAACTTCAAGGCATGGTTGGCGTTTTGCTCCACCAGAAAGATGGTCATCCCGGTCTTGGCCAGTTCGCGCAGGGTCGAAAAGATCTGCTTGACCACGATCGGCGCCAGCCCCAGCGACGGCTCGTCGAGCAACAGCAATTTGGGCCGACTCATCAGCGCACGGGCAATGGCCAGCATCTGCTGCTCGCCACCGGACATGGTCATCGCACGCTGGTTGCGCCGCTCCTTCAACCGAGGGAACAGCTCGAACATGCGTTGCATGTCCTCACTGGCATATTTGTCACCGATAGGGATGGTACCCATCATCAGGTTTTCCTCGACGCTCATGTCGGGGAACACCCGGCGCCCTTCCGGCGACTGGGCGATGCCATTGGATGCGATGTAGTGCGACGACTTGCGGGTAATGTCGGTGCCACGGTAGACAATCTGCCCCGAGGCTGCGCGCGGCTGGCCGAAGATGGACATCAGCAGGGTCGACTTGCCGGCACCGTTGGCGCCGATCAGGCTCACGGTCTCACCTTCATCGATGTGCATCGAGACCTTTTTCAACGCCTGAATCGGCCCGTAGAACACGTCCAGGTCCTTCAGTTCCAGAATGGGTGCACTCATACCAGCTCCTCTTCGTCGGCACCCAGGTAGGCGGCGATCACCGTCGGGTTGTGGCGGATATCCTGCGGCGCGCCTTCGGCGATCACGTTGCCGTGGTCGAGCACGACGATATGGTCGGAAATGCTCATGACCATGCCCATGTCGTGTTCGATCAGCACCACGGTGATGTCGTGCTCGTCACGCAGCACGCGGATCATACGGCTAAGTGCTTCGGTCTCCTGCGGGTTGAGGCCGGCCGCCGGTTCGTCCAGGCAGATGATCTTCGGCCGCGTGCACATGGCCCGGGCGATTTCCAGGCGGCGTTGCTGGCCATACGACAGCTCCCCGGCCAGGCGGTTGGCACAGTCGACCAGATCGACTACCTCCAGCCAGTAGAATGCGTGGTCCAGGGCATCACTCTCGGCCTTGCGGTAGGCCTTGGTGTTGAGCACGCCGGCCAGCAGGTTGCGGTTGACCCACATGTGCTGGGCGACCAGCAGGTTTTCCACCACCGACATTTCCTTGAACAGGCGAATGTTCTGGAAGGTGCGCGCCAGCCCCGCGCGGTTGACCAGGTGGGTGCCACCGAACATCTTGTAGTACAGGCGCGAACCAAAACGTGCCGGCGAAACGAAGTCCGCCGCCTGGAAGCGCTCACCAAGCAACTGGATGACGTTGGTATGGCTGCCGCGCACGTTCAGCTCGATGCGCCCGCCGCTGGCCTTGTAAAAACCGGTCAGGCAGTTGAACACCGTGGTCTTGCCGGCGCCGTTGGGGCCGATCAGGGCGAAGATCTGGTTACGCTTGACCTTGAGGCTGACGTCGCTGAGCGCCTTGATGCCACCGAACTGCATCATCAGGTTGTCGACCGAGAGAATGATTTCGTCGCTCATGGCGCCACTCCTTTACGCGGGACCACACCGGCGCGGCTGATGCGGATCAGCCCACGCGGTCGCCAGATCATCATCAGCACCATCAGCACACCGAACAGCAGCACCCGGTATTCGGAGAAGCTGCGCAGCAGCTCCGGCGCTACGGTCAGTACGAACGCAGCGATCACCACGCCCACGGTCGAGCCCATGCCGCCCAGTACGACAATGGCCAGAATCAGCGCCGACTCGAAGAAGGTGAACGAGGACGGGTTGACGAAGCCTTGGTAGGTGGCGAAGAACACCCCGGCGAGGCCCGCAGTGGAGGCCCCCAGGGTGAAGGCCGAAAGCTTGACCAGCACATGGTTCAGGCCCATCGAGCGGCAGGCGATTTCGTCCTCACGCAGCGCTTCCCAAGCGCGGCCAACCGGCATGCGGGTCAGCCGATGCTTGATGTACAGCACCGCCAGCACGACCAGGAACAGCACGGCATAGATGAACACGAACTTCAGATTGGCGTTGTAATCGAAGCCGAAGTACTCGTGGATCGGCACCCCGCCATCCTTGGCTCGACGGCCGAACTCCAGGCCAAAGAAAGTCGGCGCCGGGGCCGGCATGCCGTTCGGGCCACCGGTGAACGACAGCCAGTTGTTCAGCACCAGGCGGATGATCTCGCCAAAGCCCAGGGTCACGATCGCCAGGTAGTCACCGTGCATGCGCAACACCGGAAAGCCCAGTATGCACCCTGCCAACGCCGCGGCGATGGCCGCCAGTGGCAGCACACTCCAGAACCCCAGCCCCAGGTACTGATAGCCCAGCGCCAGGCCATAGGCGCCAATGGCGTAGAACGCCACGTAGCCCAGGTCGAGCAGGCCCGCCAGGCCTACCACGATGTTCAGGCCAAGGCCCAGCAGCACGTAGATCAGGCCCAGGATGACCACGGTCAGCAGGTACTTGTTGGCGAAGATGGGGAAGACGATGGCGATCACGATCAGCGCCGGAATGATGTAACGCAGACGCGACTTGTAGTTCGGTGCATTGACGTGCACCCCCGAGCCGCCGCTGTCGAAGCCTTGCAACATGCGTTTGCCTGCGGCGGTCTGCAGGTACAGGCTGAGCAGGAAGCGCCCGACCATCACGCCACCGACCAGCCAGGCCACGCGGCGGGGTTCGGCATTGAAGCTATAGCCGTCGAGCACCACGCCGACGACCGGACCAAAGACAATGAGCGCGAGCAGGCCGGCGACGATGGTCTCGAGCAAGCTGCGTTTGAGATCGAAACCTTGGGTTTCGGCAACGGAGGCAGTTTTGGCAGTGGACATGTTCACACCTTAGCCACGAGCGGGCGACCCAACAGGCCTTGTGGGCGGAAGATAAGGATCAGCACCAGCAGCGAGAAGCTGAACACGTCCTTGTAGTCGGAGTTGATCAGGCCAGAGAACAACGACTCGGAAATACCCAGGATAATCCCGCCCAACATGGCGCCGGGCAGCGAGCCGATGCCGCCGAGCACCGCAGCGGTGAATGCCTTGATGCCGATGATGAAGCCGGCGTAGAAGTCGAAGGTGCCGTAGTTCATGGTGATCAGCACACCGGCAAGCGCAGCCATCACCGCGCCGATGACGAACACGTAGGAGATCACCCGGTCGGTGTTGATGCCAAGGATCGAGGCCATCTTGCGGTCTTGCTGGGTAGCGCGGCACATGCGGCCGAGCTTGGTGTACTTGATCACATAGGTGAGCAGCCCCATGCCGACGAATGCGGCAATCAGGATGAAGATCTTGGTGTAGGTCAGTTGCACGAAGCCAGTGCCCACTTCGACGCGCCAGGCGCCTTCGAGCAGGGTCGGCACGCCTTGCTGGCGGGCGCCCTGGCTGATCTGCGCATAGTTTTGCAGGATCAGCGAGATGCCGATGGCACTGATCAGCGGTGCCAGGCGGGTGGAGTTGCGCAGGGGTTTGTAGGCGATGCGTTCAATGGTGAAGCCATACACACCCGTGACGACGATGGTGAACAACAAGGTGCCCAACATCAGCAGGGGGAACGACTCGATGCCGAAATAAGCCAGCAATGCCAGGCTGATTGCCGCGAGGTACGCGGAAATCATATACACCTCGCCGTGCGCGAAGTTGATCATGCCGATGATGCCATAGACCATTGTGTAGCCGATGGCGATCAGGCCATAGACCGACCCGAGGGTCAGGCCGTTGACCAGTTGCTGCAGGAAAATACCATCCATAACGCAATCTCACCTGAGCGAGACTGCACAAGCGCCGAGCACGCCAGGCCACGGATAAAGCGGCCCTCGCAGCGCAGAACCGTGCAGATCTCCGAATAAAGACAGGTACCGCAGGGGCATCGGCCCGGACGCAGGCCCGGGCTGGCTGCCGTTGTTATTTTTGTTTTTCCAGCTGGTGGTACTTGCCGTCCTTGTCCCACTGGTAGACCACGTAGTCAGAGACAGTCAGGTCGCCTTTGCTGTCCCACTTCTTCTCGCCCATGACGGTCTGCACCGGGTTGGCCTTGAGCCACTTGGCAGCGTCTTCGCCCTTGTTCGACTTGGCGCCGTTGAAGGCAGCGGCCAGGGCTTGCAGCGAAGCGTAGGCGTAGAGGGTGTAGCCTTCAGGCTCGGTGCCGGCTTTGCGGAATTCTTCCACCACCGCCTTGCTGTCTGGCAGCATGCGCGGGTCGGCACCGAAGGTCATGTACACGCCGTCCACGTACTGGGCGCCGCCCGCGGTTGCGACCAGTTCGTCGGTGACGATACCGTCATCGGACATGAACTTGACGTCCTTCAGGCCTTGCTCGCGCAGCTGACGCACCAGCGGACCGGCTTCGGGGTGAAGGCCGCCAAAGTAGACCACATCGGCACCGGTGGAACGGATCTTGGTCACCACGGCGCTGAAGTCTTTCTCGCCACGGGTCAGGCCTTCATACAGCACCGGCTTGACGCCACGCTTCTCCAGCTGCGCCTTGGTTGCATCGGCCAGGCCCTGGCCGTAGGTGTCCTTGTCGTGCAGCACCGCCACCTTCTTGCCCTTGAGCACATCGACGATGTAGTCACCGGCAACGATGCCCTGCTGGTCGTCACGGCCGCACATGCGGAACATGGCGCTCAGCCCGCGCTCGGTGACTTGTGGGTTGGTGGAGCCAGGGGTGATGGCGATCACGCCTGCTTCGTCATACACCTCGGAAGCTGGAATGGTGTTGGAGGAGCAGAAGTGGCCCACCACTCCGATTACCTTGTCCTGATCGACCAGACGGTTGGCAACCGATACAGCCTGTTTCGGCTCACAGGCGTCATCGCCTTTGACCAGGATGATTTTTTCGCCGTTGACGCCACCGGCAGCGTTGATCTTGTCAGCTGCCGCCTGGGCACCTTTCATGTATTGCTCGCCAAACGCTGCGTTAGCCCCGGTCATCGGGCCCGCGACACCGATCTTGACGTCGGCCTGAACATACGAAGAAACACCCAGTGCCGTAGCCACGGCCAGTGCCAGGAAACCTTTCTTGTAAAACGTCTGCGACATGAGGTGGTGCTCCTAGAGTTTTTTTTGGTTGGCACTACAACTTCTCAGCCCTGTGCTCAGAGCAAGGGCCGTGCCATCGGTTTTGTCTTCCGGGAAATCACACTGTTGGGGCCGCGTCGAGGCGACCGACGGCCTTTTCTTTACTGAGTGTGCAACCGTCTGCCACGCGACAAGCGCCACCATGCGCGCAAACAAGGAGCAACCACCGAGTGCCATCATTGCAACCCTGACAAGTGTTTACGTGCAACCACCCTGTAACAGCAGACGTCACCGAACTGCACACCACTGGTGCGCAACTGCTACAGGCGGCACCGTTTCAAGGCTAGCTGGTGCACGGAAAAACACCTGATTTGTCTGTTTCGGCCTCTTCACACACGCACCCGCTCCCGCCGGTAACGCGTTGCCGGCAAGTTCGGCGCGTTTCCTGTGGCACAATGACCGCCATTCGCCGCTTTGGAGCCCACCCTGATGAGCGAGAGCGCATTCGCTGAGCGCATCGTGCACAACCTGCTCGACACCGACTTCTACAAGCTCACCATGATGCAGGGCGTGCTGCACAACTACCCGGATGCCGACGTGGAGTGGGAATTCCGCTGCCGCAATGGCGAAGACTTGCGCCCCTATCTGGGCGAGATCCGCAACCAGCTCGAACGGCTGAGCGAACTTACCCTCGATGATGGCCAGCTGGCCTTCCTCGAACGCATCAGCTTCCTCAAGCCCGATTTCCTGCGCTTTCTGCGCCTGTTCCGTTTCAACCTGCGCTATGTGCAGGTTGGTATCGAGGGCGACCAGCTGTACCTGCGCCTCAAAGGGCCCTGGCTGCATGTGATCCTCTTCGAAGTCCCGCTGCTGGCCATCATCAGCGAAGTGCGCAACCGCCACCTGCACCCACGCATGCGCCTGGCCGAGGCCCGTGACCAACTTTACCGCAAGTTCGACTGGCTACAGGCGCATGCCAGCGCCGACGAACTGGCCGAACTGCAAGTGGCCGACTTCGGCACCCGCCGGCGTTTTTCCAGCCGCGTGCAGGAGGAGGTGGTGCGGGTACTGCGCGATGACTTCCCGGCCCGCTTCGTCGGTACCAGCAACGTCGATTTGGCATGGAAACTGGATATCAAGCCGCTGGGCACCATGGCCCACGAATGGATCATGGCCCACCAGCAGCTCGGCCCGCGGCTGATCGACAGCCAGATCGCCGCCCTGGACTGCTGGGTCCGGGAGTACCGCGGCCTGCTCGGCATCGCCCTGACCGACTGCATCACCATGGATGCCTTCCTCAGCGATTTCGACCTGTACTTCGCCAAGCTGTTCGACGGCCTGCGCCACGACTCGGGTGAGCCGGTGGCCTGGGCGGAAAAGGCCATCGCCCATTACCAGAGGTTGGGGATCGACCCGATGACCAAGACCCTGGTGTTCTCCGACGGCCTCAACCTGACCCGCGCGCTGCAGATCTTCCGTGCCCTGCGCGGGCGCATCAACGTCAGTTTCGGCATCGGCACCAACCTGACCTGCGACATCCCCGGCGTGGCGCCGATGAATATCGTGCTTAAAATGACCGACTGCAACGGCTCGCCGGTGGCGAAGATCTCTGACGAGGCCGCCAAGACCCAGTGCCGCGACGAGAATTTCGTCGCCTACATGCGTCACGTGTTCAAAATCCCCAGCAAGGAGTAACCCATGCAAGCCGTTCAGCAAGAGATTGCCCAGGCGCTCAACGTGCAGCCGCCGTTCGCAGACGCCGCTGCGCTCGAGGCCGAAGTCGCCCGGCGCGTGGCGTTCATCAAGGATTGCCTGGCCAACGCCCGCCTCAAGACCCTGGTACTGGGCATCAGCGGGGGCGTCGATTCGCTGACTGCCGCCCTGCTCGCCCAACGCGCCATCAACGAGTTGCGCGCCGAAACCAGCGACCCGGCCTACCGCTTCATTGCCGTGCGCCTGCCGTACCAGGTACAGCATGACGAGCACGACGCCCAGGCGTGCCTGGAAGTGATCAACGCCGATGAAGTGCACACCGTTGATATTGCACCTGCCGTGCGTGCACTGGCCGCAGAGGTGCAAGCATTGAAAGACGGCTCGCCGTCACTGGTGGACTTCGTCGTGGGCAACGTCAAGGCGCGTACGCGCATGGTCGCGCAGTACACCATCGCTGGCGCCCGCGCTGGCCTGGTGATCGGCACCGACCACGCCGCCGAGGCAGTGATGGGCTTCTTTACCAAGTTTGGTGACGGTGCCTGCGACCTGGCCCCGTTGAGCGGCCTGGTTAAGAACCAGGTGCGGGCCATTGCGCGCAGCTTTGGGGCGCCGGAATCGCTGGTGGAGAAGGTGCCTACTGCGGACCTGGAAGACCTGGAACCAGGCAAGCCTGACGAGGCGTCGCATGGCGTGACCTACCAACAGATCGATGCCTTCCTGCATGGGCTGCCGGTTGAGCAGGAAGCGTTCGACATCATCGTCGCCACCTACCGCAAGACCCAGCACAAGCGCGAACTGCCGTTCGCACCGTGAGACCTCTGGGGCCGCTTTGCGGCCCTTTCGCGACACAAGGCCGCTCCTACAGGACTGTAGGAGCGGCCTTGTGTCGCGAAGGAGGGCAAAGCCCTCCCCTGCTTCAAAGTGTCATTACTTGACGACTACCGTGCCTTTCATCATCGAGATATGGCCTGGGAATGAGCAGAAGAAGCCGTAGTCTGTACCAGCAACCAGCTTGGACACATCAAAGGTCACCGCGTCTTTTTCGCCCGCCCCAATGATCTTGGTGTGAGCGATGACACGCTCATCACCTTCTTTCAGATAGGACTTCTCGATACCGGCGCTCAGACCATCGGTCGCGATCGGCTGCATGTCAGCTGCCTTACTGATGACAATGTTGTGACCCATGACATTCTTTGGCAATTTGCCCGAATGTTCCAGGTTCACGGTGAATTGCTTGCAGCTCTTGTCGATGACGATTTCCTTGGTATTGAAGGACATCTGGTCAGTCGAGTCGACAGTTACCGAGCACTCGGCGGCGAAGACGGAGGCGCTGGCGAGGGTCAGCAGGGATACCGCTACAGCTTTCGCAAACATCATGAATCTCCTTGGCAGGGTTTTATCAATTGCGAGACTGCCTGAAACCGTTCAGCCCCTTGCTGACATGCATCAAAGGGTGTCAAGTGGCCAGCCAGTTGAATTGTTCAATGGATTGTATACAACCAATCTAAGGGCACATCATGCCCTTTTAATGGACGATGGGACAACCTCTCATTCAGGAGCAACTGCAATGGCCCTCTCAAGTTTCATGAACAGCCTGCTCGCCGCCTACGCCCACGGGGCCAGCGGTGCGATCTGTGAATTCTCCCGCCCGGAGTGACAACTGCCTTCGAACATTAAGGCCAGGCTTGTTTGATGCGGATGGACTCAACGAGAAGTCGCGTGGTTTTCTCGGCCTTGGCGGCGAAGTGGGTCGACAAGAAGCCTGATTGACCCAGAGGCTTTTGGGACCGCTTTGCGGTCCTTTCGCGACACAAGGCCGCTCCAACATCGACCGCGCTGCCAAATGAATTGTGCTTGCGCGGACATTGCAGGAGCGGCCTTGTGTCGCGATGGGCTGCAAAGCAGCCCCAAGAATCAATCAGCGCGGAATGACAGGCTGGCGCGGCTTCTTGCTGCCTTTGCCACCACCTTTTGCCGCTTCCTTGCGTTCCTTGGCCGCCTGCTGGTTGCGGGCGAACGCTTCAGCCTTGGCCTTCTCACGCTTGTCCCACGGCTTGCTGCCGTCACTGCCACGCGGCGGCAAACCGGTGTGCTGGGTGAGGATCTTCTGATCCTTGCCCACCTTGTGGCTGCCGGCCGGCGTCGAGTTCTTGCGCCGTGCACTCTGGTAGGTGTCGGTCTGCGGCTGGTGCAGCGGGATCAACTGATGCTTGCCCGGGCCAATGAGGTCGGCACGGCCCATACGCTCTAGTGCCTCGCGCAGCATCGGCCAGCCCTTCGGGTCGTGATAACGCAGGAACGCCTTGTGCAAGCGGCGCTGCTCGTCGCTCTTGACGATCTCCACGCCTTCACTCTTGTAAGTGACCTTGCGCAGCGGGTTCTTGCCCGAGTGGTACATGGCTGTGGCCGAGGCCATGGGCGACGGGTAGAACGCCTGCACCTGGTCGGCGCGGAAGCCGTTGCCCTTGAGCCACAGGGCGAGGTTCATCATGTCTTCGTCGGTGGTGCCTGGGTGCGCAGCGATGAAGTACGGGATCAGGTACTGCTCTTTGCCCGCCTCTTTCGAGTACTTCTCGAACATGCGCTTGAAGCGGTCGTAGGAGCCGATGCCGGGCTTCATCATCTTGTCCAGCGGGCCACGCTCGGTGTGCTCCGGGGCAATCTTCAGGTAACCGCCCACGTGGTGGGTGACCAGCTCCTTGACGTACTCCGGCGATTCCACTGCCAGGTCATAGCGCAGGCCCGACGCAATCAGGATCTTCTTCACACCCGGCAGGGCGCGTGCCTTGCGATACAGCTCGATCAGCGAGCTGTGGTCGGTGTTGAGGTTTTCGCAGATGCCCGGGAACACGCACGACGGCTTGCGGCAGTGCTTCTCGATCTCCGGGCTCTTGCAGGCGATGCGGTACATGTTGGCCGTCGGCCCGCCAAGGTCGGAGACCACGCCGGTGAAGCCAGGCACCTTGTCACGCATCTCCTCGATTTCGTGCAGGATCGACTCATGGGAGCGGTTCTGGATGATCCGACCTTCGTGCTCGGTGATCGAGCAGAAGGTACAGCCGCCGAAGCAGCCACGCATGATGTTCACCGAGAAGCGGATCATCTCGTAGGCCGGGATGCGCTCCTTACCGTAGGCCGGGTGCGGAATACGGGCATAGGGCATGCCGAACACGTAGTCCATTTCCTCGGTGGTCATTGGAATGGGTGGCGGGTTGAACCACACATCCACTTCGCCGTGCTTCTGCACCAGCGCACGAGCGTTGCCCGGGTTGGTCTCCAGGTGCAACACACGGTTGGCGTGAGCGTAGAGCACCGGGTCGTTACGCACCTTCTCGAACGATGGCAGGCGGATCACCGACTTGTCGCGGGTCATGCGCGGGCTGTCGAGGATCTGCACGACCTTGGCTTCGTTCGGATCTTCCTGGTCGCCCTTGGCCTGCTCGATGGCGCAGGCCTGGGTGTCCTGGGTATTGACGTACGGGTTGATGATCTTGTCGACGCGGCCAGGGCGGTCGATGCGGGTCGAGTCGATCTCGTACCAGCCCTCGGGCGTGTCACGACGCACGAATGCGGTACCGCGCACATCGGTGATGCTTTCGATGCTTTGGCCACTGGACAGGCGCTGGGCGACCTCGACGATCGCCCGCTCGGCGTTGCCGTACAGCAGGATGTCGGCGCTGGCGTCGATCAGGATCGAATGGCGAACCTTGTCCTGCCAGTAGTCATAGTGGGCGATGCGGCGCAGCGATGCCTCGATGCCACCGAGCACGATCGGCACGTGCTTGTAGGCTTCCTTGCAGCGCTGGCTGTACACCAGGCTGGCACGGTCAGGGCGCTTGCCGGCCATGCCGCCCGGGGTGTAGGCATCGTCAGAGCGGATTTTCTTGTCTGCGGTGTAGCGGTTGATCATCGAGTCCATGTTGCCCGCCGCGACGCCGAAGAACAGGTTCGGCTCACCAAGCTTCATGAAGTCGTCTTTGGACTGCCAGTTCGGCTGGGCAATGATGCCCACGCGAAAGCCCTGGGCTTCCAGCAGGCGGCCGATGATGGCCATGCCGAATGACGGATGATCGACGTAGGCATCACCGGTCACGATGATGATGTCGCAGGAATCCCAGCCGAGCAGATCCATCTCCTCCCTGCTCATCGGCAGGAAAGGTGCTGGCCCGAAGCATTCGGCCCAGTACTTGGGATAGTCGTAGAGTGGTTTGGCTGCTTGCATGTCAGTGACCGGTTCTGTTGTGCAGGGAAATCGCGGGCGCGGAATATAGCACAAAATTTGACCAAATCCGACTGCCTTCGTGGGGATTGGCGGGGGGGGCGACGGTTGGGGCGGGAAGCGCCACGTGGCTGGCTTGGGGTTTGTGGTTGGGTCGCCAGTATTTACCAAAACAGTTTCGGCGCCGATGAGATCGGGACGGGCCCAAGGATCAGAGCGACTGCCCGCAGGAAACCCGTACCCGCTCAGCTCTATGATGATCGCACCTCCTCTTTGAGGAGCGACCGTAATCCTTCCAGATTTTTTACAGAATATTTAGCCCCTCTAACCCTCAGCAAACGCTAACTTGTTAATTGTTAGAACGTTTTCTTTGCCTCTTAAAAAATTGCAGGAATCGAACTTCAAACACCGGGAAGAAATCCTACGATAACTTTCCGCCACGAATCCCGACCAGTTCTTGAACCCGCAAAAAAATAAGTGATACAACACTCATGCGCGGAAAGCGCACTCAAACCAACTCTGAAGGAGTACTAACCATGGGACGTCGTCGTTCTGAAATCAACACGCTGCAGATCCCTCGCGTGATGAACTACACATTCATCGAATCCGAGATTGACTTCCTCAACCTCCTGTAAGCGATAAGCCAGAAGGGGCTACCCCTTCTGGCACTACCAAGGAGTCATAGATGATTACCGAGCGCGAGCTGAACATAGACGAAGCCTACGATCGCCTGACCAGGCTGCATCAGCACTTGGGACTTAATTCAAGAACAACATTAGCAAGAACCAACAAACTGGTCGCCACCTGCCACTTGTACGACAGCGCCTACAAAGAGGTCTCTTGCGGAGCAGGAAAGGGCGAGTACTGCGAACTTGGAGCGCTTGCCGAAAGCCTGGAGCATTACTTCGTCGACGATATAACTTCTACCATCATCGACAGCGACCAAATATTGAAGTCGATAGAACCATTTGACGACTGGTTGCTCAACTCACTACCGCCTGGTTGCCAGGTACCTTATCTCAGACTTCAAGGCCTGGACAGCTACTACGAAATAAAAATACCTGCAATAATAATAGCACCATCAACCAGAAACATTGATGACATAGAAAAAACGGCAGCGGGCTTTCTTTCCAAATATGCCACCAACTCTGGCACAGCTCTTGGTTGCACAGAGAACGAGGCTCTGCTACACGCCATTAATGAAGCGATCGAACGCCACGCCCTCTCGGTTTACTACCTGTCACTCTGCGGACTGGCCTCACCGCCAGAACTCTACCGCCCCTCTACTTCATTCTTGGAAGAGACCTTCGCTCATGATGCCGAGCTTCTTCGTCACGCAAAGAAACTGAAAATATTCTTGACCCACGATTTCTATGAGGTGCCATTTTGCATCGCTGTTTCTCCCGATAAAACAGAAGGCTCACTCAGTAGCGTAGGCTCCGGTAGTTCACTCGACCCATACACTGCAATGTATCGTGCCGTAACCGAGCACCTTCAGTGCAAACAACTTTATGGCCCAAGAGAAAAACAAGAAGACCTCTCTGCTGAAAAAATGCTTGCCCACTCAGCCCGGCTGGCTTCACTTATAAATCCCTGCCCCACGTACGCCGTGCCCACGCTTCACCCTCCGCACACCGAGCTCAGCGTGCGCGGGCAAATCAAGCGCATACACATCAATCTGAAAAAACAAAATAAGGCCGTATTTTATCGCACACTTTATGAACACCCGAATCTCGCCACGGTTCTGCAGGTTTTCATACCCGGACTGGAGCGATTCCACCTGATCAGATCAGGTATTCCAGTCGCGCCGCAGAGCGCATTCAAAGGCATTAGGGAATGACATGCATATCTATCGAGGAATCATCGCCGCCTTGAGCGCGACATTGGTCCTGAAAGTCGCGACCGTCGTACCCGCCCTGATACTGGCCGACATCATTGACAACATATCCAGCTCAGCCGCGCCTACCCAGCTTCTACTCGGAGCCTTCATATGCCTTATCGCATTACAAGCCTCAATGACCCCTTTGCAAGCCTGGTGTCTTGCACGGCTCTGCCAGGATCGCGTGAAACAGCTCTCCATCCGCTGGTGCCGAGCGTTGTTGGACAAACGCTTCGAGGCCTATGGACAACTCCATGGCGGAATACTGGTAAAGGTGCTGGATAGGGGAATTACGGCACAGGAGCGCTGGCTAGGCTTTCTGATTGGTTCAGCTTGGCCGGTACTAGCTGAAGCTACAGTGCTGATAACGCTCTTCGCATATCTGGGGGCTACCTCGGTATTGATCGGTCTCATCCCCTTGAGTCTGGCGTATCTATGGGCAAATGATCGACTGGTGCGCTGGCGCCGACCACATATAGAGGCAGTGAACTCGCGAGAGGATGAACTGGCGGAACAATGGGTGGATACCTTCGCGAGCGCGGCGACGGTCAAACTGGAAAAGGCGGAGCATGCGGCGATGCTCCCGGTCAACCATACACTCTCGGCCTATGCCGACTCAGCGGTGAGGGTAGCCCACAGCGGGGGCTGGGTTCAGGGCTTGCGCACTTTGTTCATTGGCCTGGGCAGTGGCGGTCTGCTCATGTGGGGCATCCAGGATCAGGCTCTGACAACACCGCAATTGAGCTTGGGCGAACTCGTTGCTCTTTTCACCTTGGTGAGCGGATTGCTGGCAGGGGTTGCGCAACTGGCTGAGGCCTGGCGACTACTAGACCAGTTCAGGCTCGACAAACAAAAACTTGAACACTGGCTCCGACTCCCGCCGTTCGGTCCGACATGCTCTGCTGAGTCGAAATCACATGATAATAACGCAGGGCTGCGCATCGCCCCGTGCCTGCTAAGCGCTCGGAACAGTGTGCAACTGGAAATCGAAGAACCCTTGGTGCTGCACAAAGGAGAACGGGTCGCGCTGATAGGGTCCAGCGGGTGTGGCAAATCGACGCTTCTGCATGCGCTGGCTGGAACGGTATTCCAGTTGCGCGAGCATGTTCAATTGTACGGCAGGTGCCTGGCTGAGCTCGATGCTTGCGCGCAGTTCAGTCGCTTAAGACTCTGCCCTCAGGATGCGCACTTTCTACCCGGCCCACTGCCCCGTGCAGTACTGTTCGAGCATGATCATGATCGCGCTCAAATCGAACGATGGCTTGAGCGGCTGGGCTTGGATAAAGACTGGTACGAACTTGACCTGGATGCACGCGCAGAATCCATTTCGGGCGGCGAAGCACGAAGGCTGACGCTGCTACGCGTTCTCAATCAGCCAGGCGAATTCAATTTCTTTGACGAACCCACAGCTGGGCTCGATGCCGGATCGGCCGAGCGTACCTGGGATCTGTTGTTCGAAGCGTTCCAAGGGAGAGGGCTGATTTGCGTGACGCATGATCAAAGCGCGCTGTCACGATTTGACCGAGTGATCACACTGAGCGAGGGGCGGATAGTTAGCCAGGTGCAAGCGAAAATTGCTCAGAACCCTGAGCTAGCCGGCGCGTCGCACACCTTGCGGGACCGGCTTTAGCCCCGAACAACGGCGCAGCCGGTGCGACCCGCCGCACTGAATTCTTCACGGCTGAAGCCGCTTCGAACGGGCCTTGCAAACTCAGTGAGTTATGCGCAACTGCATGAAAGCAGATTTATTCGTCGTCGTCGAAGTTGTACATGCCCGGTGCGAGGTTCTCGAAGCGGGTGTACTTACCGATGAACGCCAGGCGGACGAAGCCGATGGGGCCGTTACGCTGTTTGCCGATGATGATTTCGGCAACGCCTTTGTGCTCTGTCTCCGGGTGGTACACCTCATCCCGGTACACGAACATGATCACGTCGGCGTCCTGCTCGATTGCACCCGATTCACGCAAGTCGGAGTTCACTGGGCGTTTGTTCGGGCGCTGTTCCAGGGAGCGGTTGAGCTGCGAAAGGGCGATGACCGGGCAGTTGAATTCCTTGGCCAAGGCCTTTAGCGAGCGGGAAATCTCGGAAATTTCGTTGGTCCGGTTGTCACCGGCCGAGCCCGGGATCTGCATCAGCTGCAGGTAGTCGACCATGATCATGGCGATCTCGCCGTGCTCACGCGCCAGGCGGCGGGTACGCGCCCGCATCTCCGAGGGGCTGATGCCGGCGGTATCGTCGATGAACAGCTTGCGGTCGTTGAGCAGGTTGACCGCCGACGTCAGGCGCGGCCAGTCGTCATCGTCCAACTGACCGGAACGCACCTTGGTCTGGTCGATGCGGCCAAGGGACGAGAGCATACGCATGATCAGCGATTCACCTGGCATCTCGAGGGAGAACACCAACACCGCCTTGTCGGTACGCAACACGGCATTTTCCACAAGGTTCATGGCGAAGGTGGTCTTACCCATCGACGGACGGCCGGCCACGATGACCAGGTCGGCAGCCTGCAGGCCGCTGGTTTTCGCGTCCAGGTCGGTGAAGCCGGTGGAAACGCCGGTGATGTCGCTGTCGGAGTTGAACAGCGTGTCGATCCGGTCGATAGCCAGGGTCAACAGTTCGTTGACGCCCACCGGGCCGCCGGTCTTGGGCCGCGCCTCGGCGATCTGGAAGATCTGCCTTTCGGCATCATCGAGGATTTCGGCGGCATTGCGCCCTTGCGGGTTGAAGGCGTTGTCGGCGATGTCGGTACTGATGCTGATCAGCTGGCGCAACGTTGCCCGCTCGCGAATGATCGCGGCGTAGGCCTTGATGTTGGCAACCGACGGGGTGTTCTTGGCAAGTTCTGCCAGGTACGCCAGGCCGCCAACCTGGGTCGACAAGCCTTCCTTGTCAAGCTGCTCGTGCAGGGTGACGACGTCGAATGGCTGGTTGGCGTCGGCCAGCTTGTGCACGGCACGGAAGATCAGGCGGTGGTCATGCCGATAGAAATCGCCATCCGAAACCTGATCCAGCACCCGCTCCCAGGCGTTATTGTCCAGCATCAGGCCACCGAGAACGGCCTGTTCGGCCTCGATGGAATGCGGCGGCACCTTGAGGGCAGCGGTTTGCAGGTCTAGCTGTTCGGGATTGGTGATCTCGTTCATGGCCACGAAAGAATTCTGGAGGATGAAAAAGACAAAGGGCACGGCCTGTTCAGAGACAGGACGTGCCCGATGTTAACCGGGCAGCCCGCGAGGAGCTACCCAGTCAGCGCAGCTTAGGCAGCTACGACGACCACACGTACGGTGGCTTCAACGTCGCTGTGCAGGTGCACGGCTACGTCGTATTCGCCAACCTGACGGATGGTGCCGTTCGGCAGACGAACTTCAGCCTTGGCCACTTCAACGCCGGAGGCGGTCAGGGCGTCAGCGATGTCGTGGGTGCCGATCGAACCGAACAGCTTGCCTTCGTCGCCAGCGGTGGCAGTGATGGTCACTTCCAGCTCGGCCAGTTGGGCAGCGCGGCTTTCAGCCGACGATTTACGGTCAGCAGCTGCTTTTTCCAGCTCGGCGCGACGCTCTTCGAACGCAGCCAGGTTGGCGGCGTTGGCAACGGTGGCCTTGCCGAATGGCAGCAGGAAGTTACGGCCGTAACCAGCCTTAACCTTAACTTTGTCGCCCAGGTTGCCCAGGTTAGCGACTTTTTCCAGCAGGATCAGTTCCATTTGGTAAAACCTCTTAACTTTTAACCTTCACCGTTCGCGGAGTCATTCCCCTCAGGGGACTTGCGACCGCGAAAATCAATCAGGCTGTCGACAATGGCCAGAACCACGAGCAACGGATAAATCAGCTGCAGTATCAGCGGCAGTGTCACGTACATGCCGACCAGCCAGAAACCGGCCAGCCGACCCTGTGCCACCAGCCCATGCATCAAGGCGATGCCGGCCAGGACGAGCACCAGGCTGGACGCGGAAGCCAGGACGATGAACTGCGGGCCGATGAACGGACCCAACACCATCGCGGCAACCAGAGCCAGCATGACTGCCCGCGGCAACTTCAGGGCGCGAAACTCGCGACCGAAGCCTCCAGGGTTGTACAACGCTGCTTGCCAATAACGCGCCAGCATCAAAGCCAGCACGCTGAACAACTGCAGCATCACCGCTGTGGAAGCGACCAGCACAGGGCCGATCAGCTCACCGGGAATGACTGGCTTGCCTTCGATTTGCGGCAACGCTTCGGAAAGCGCCTTGGCCAACACTTCGAAGGTTTCGCGCAGTACCGCGTCCAGGATGAGGCTGTAGACCAACCCCAACACAACACTGGACAACAACACCCGGCTCCAGGAATGCCCGGCACGCAACAAGGCGGCCAGCCCCAGTGTTCCCAACAGCACCAGCAAGGTGCTTGGATCACCGAAGGCCCAAATGGCCACCGCCGGCAAAAGGCCGAAAGCGATGACCGTTGAAGCGTCCTTGAACCCGCGCCGCAGCAGCACAAGGCTCCCGGCAGCGGCACTCAACCAGAACAGCAGCGGTAATACCGCACTCACGACCACCACCAAGGTGGCCTGCACACGACCGCGCATGATGAAATCAGCCAACGCTCGCATGCTTATCCCTTACTACTTGTCGACAACCCGGTCTCAGCGGCCGTGGCTGTCGGTGTAGGGCAGCAGGGCCAGGAAGCGGGCGCGCTTGATAGCGGTAGCCAGCTGACGCTGATAACGAGCTTTGGTACCGGTGATACGGCTTGGAACGATTTTGCCGGTTTCGGATACGTAAGCTTTCAGGGTGTTGAGATCTTTGAAGTCGATCTCTTTCACGTCTTCAGCAGTGAAGCGGCAGAATTTACGACGACGGAAGAAACGTGCCATGTAATAGGCTCCTCAAAAGGTCCGTGGATTACTCGTCAGCGTTATCGCTGGAGTCGCTGTCATTGCTGTCGTCGCCTTCGGCGGAGTCAGCATGCTCAGGACGCTCACGACGCTCACGGCGCTCGCTGCGGTTCTCTTCGGCCTTCAGCATCTCGGACTGACCGGTTACGGCTTCGTCGCGACGGATGACGAGGTTACGGATCACGGCATCGTTGTAGCGGAAGTTGTCTTCCAGCTCGGCCAGGGCCTTGCCGGTGCACTCAACGTTCAGCATCACGTAGTGAGCCTTGTGAACATTGTTGATTGCGTAGGCCAGTTGACGACGGCCCCAGTCTTCCAGGCGGTGGATCTTGCCACCATCTTCTTCGATCAGCTTGGTGTAACGCTCAACCATGCCGCCGACTTGCTCGCTCTGGTCCGGGTGAACCAGGAAGATGATTTCGTAATGACGCATGAATGCTCCTTACGGGTTAGTAGTCTGCCAGCGTATCTGGTCAGACAAGGAGTGAATGACACTGTATGTCTTGCCATGGAGGGGAGGCACATGCGCGCCTGCCAGCTCGGCAAGGGGCGCAATTGTAGAGAAGGCGGTGCGCACAAGCAAGGTGATTGGCGATTATTTGAACAGCCGGAAACACTTTACCTTGGGCGAGCCCTACCGCCAGCTCGCCGGCTTGCAGCGAAGCACCACAGCCATTGAACCTGGCGTGGTGCTTTTGGGAGCCGGCTTACCGGCGATAGGGCCGCTACAGTGTCGACAGATCAGCGCTTGGCCTGGCGCTGGCGCACTGCCTCGAACAGGCAGACGCCCGTAGCCACTGAAACGTTCAGACTGCTCACGCTGCCCGACATTGGCAACTTGACCAGGAAATCGCAGTGTTCACGGGTCAGCCGGCGCATGCCCTTGCCTTCCGCGCCCATGATCATCACCAATGGGCCGGTCAGGTCCTGCTGATAGATCTCCTGCTCGGCCTCACCGGCTGTACCCACCACCCACAGGCCACGCTGCTGAAGCTTCTCCAGGGTACGCGCCAGGTTGGTCACCGCCACCAGCGGAATCACTTCCGCTGCGCCGCAGGCCACCTTGCGCACCACCGGTGTCAGCGTCGCCGATTTATCCTTGGGCACCACCACTGCCGTAGCCCCGGCAGCATCGGCGGTGCGCAGGCAGGCGCCGAGGTTGTGCGGGTCAGTGACGCCGTCCAGTACCAGGATCAGCGGTGGCGTTTCGGTGCGCTCGAGCAACTCCTCGAGCATCAATTCGCCCCACACCTGGCTTGGGCTGACCTCGGCAACAACGCCCTGGTGCACGCCCTCGACCCAGGCATCGAGCTCACGGCGCTCGGCCTGGCCAACCTGCACACGGTTTTCTGCGGCCAGCGCCAGCAACGCCTGGATGCGTGGCTCGCTGCGCCCTTCCGACAGCCAGATCTGCTTGACCCGCTTCGGATGGTGCTGCAGCAGCGCCTGCACGGCATGCACACCGTAGATTTTTTCCAGCTGACTCATGACTTGTTCTTGCTCTTGCGTGGCGCGCCGGATTTCGGCGGGCCTTTACGGTGCTTGGTGGGCTTGCCGGAGGGCTTGCCGCCTTTGTCCGACTTGCTGCCGGCGTTGCCACCAGTGCGCGCGTCGGTCATCAGCGCCTTCTTCATTTCGCGACTTTTGCGCACTTCAGCATTACGCTGCACGGCATCTTTCGGGAAGTAAGCCTCGGCGGTCTCGCTCTTGCGGCTGCGCGGTTTCGGTGTGGCCTTGGCCTCCACCACTGGCTGCTGCTCGGCCTTTTCTGCAGCCGGTGCGGCGCCACGGCCCTTGCGCCCTATCGGCGCAGCGAGCTGCTGATCGGACACCTCGAAGTCGATCTTGCGCTCGTCTAGGTCAACGCGCATGACCTTGACCTCGATGGTGTCGCCCAGACGGAAGCTACGCCCGGTGCGCTCACCCGACAAGCGGTGATGCACGGGGTCGAAGTGGTAGTAGTCACCCGGCAGCGCACTGACATGCACCAGGCCTTCGACGTAGATATCGGTAAGCTCGACAAACAGCCCAAAACCGGTGACCGCAGTGATCACACCCGGGAAGGTCTCGCCCACACGGTCCTTCATGAACTCGCACTTGAGCCAGTTGACCACATCGCGGGTAGCTTCGTCGGCGCGGCGCTCGGTCATGGAGCACTGCTCGCCGAGCTGGTCGAGGGTGTTCACGTCGTACGGATAGATACGTGCTTTGGGAATGCTCATGGCGCCGGCACGCTTGACGTGCGGAGTATCGACCTTGGAACGGATGATGCTGCGGATGGCGCGGTGCACCAGCAGGTCCGGGTAACGACGGATCGGCGAGGTAAAGTGCGTGTACGCCTCGTAGTTCAAACCGAAGTGGCCGTTGTTGTCGGTGCTGTACACCGCCTGGCTCAGCGAACGCAGCATCACCGTCTGGATCAGGTGGAAGTCCGGGCGCCCGGCAATGCTTGCAAGCAGTGCCTGGTAGTCCTTGGGCGAAGGGTCCTTGCCTTTGTGCAGGCTAAGGCCCAGCTCGCCGAGGAAGGCACGCAGCTTTTCAAGGCGCTCCGGTGGCGGGCCATCGTGCACGCGGTACAGCGCCGGCACGCCATGCTTGTTGAGGAACTCGGCCGTGGCGACGTTGGCCGCCAGCATGCATTCCTCGATCAGCTTGTGGGCATCGTTGCGCACGGTCGGGCGGATTTCCGCGATCTTGCGCTCTTCACCGAAGATGATGCGGGTTTCCTGGGTTTCGAAGTCGATAGCGCCGCGGGCGTGACGGGCATCGAGCAGCACCTTGTACAGGTTGTACAGGTTCTTCAGGTCCGGCAGGACCTCTTGGTACTCCTCGCGCAGCGCCTTGCCCTCGCGGGTACGGGCATGCTCGAGCATGCTGCTGACCTTGTTGTAGGTCAGGCGGGCATGGGAGTGGATCACCCCTTCGTAGAACTGGTAGTCGACCATCTGGCCGGCCTTGTTCATGGTCATTTCGCAGACCATGGCCAGGCGATCGACGTGCGGGTTCAGCGAGCACAGGCCGTTGGACAGCTCCTCGGGGAGCATCGGGACAACACGCTCGGGGAAGTACACCGAGTTGCCACGCTGCTGCGCCTCGACATCCAGGGCAGAGCCCAGACGCACGTAGCTGGACACGTCGGCGATGGCCACATAGAGGCGCCAGCCACCAGAGAACAGCCGCAGCTTGCCAAGCGGCTCACAATAAACAGCGTCGTCGAAGTCGCGGGCATCTTCGCCGTCGATGGTGACGAAGGGCAAGTGGCGCAGGTCGATACGCTTTTCCTTGTCCTTCTCTTCGACATCGGAGCGGAACTTGCGCGCTTCCTTGATCACGTCCTGGGGCCAGACGTGCGGGATGTCATAGCTGCGCAGGGCAACATCGATTTCCATGCCCGGCGCCATGTAGTTGCCGATCACTTCGACCACATCGCCTTGTGGCTGGAACCGCGGGGTTGGCCAGTGGGTGATCTTGATCTCGACGAACTGGCCGATCTTGGCGCCACCGTTACGGCCCGCGGTCACCAGCACTTCCTGCTGGATCTTCGGGTTGTCCGGCGTCACGTAACCGATGCCGCCTTCTTCGAAGTAGCGGCCGACCACACTTTCGTGGCCGCGGGAAATGACTTCTACCAGCACACCTTCACGGCGGCCACGGCGGTCGAGCCCCGAGACACGCGCCAAGGCACGGTCGCCATCGAATACCAGGCGCATTTGCGACGGGCTGAGGAACAGGTCGTCGCTGCCATCGTCAGGGATAAGGAAGCCGAAACCGTCGCGGTGGCCGGAGATACGGCCGCAGATCAGGTCCAGTTTGTCTACCGGGGCATAGGTGCCGCGCCGGGTATAGATAAGCTGGCCGTCACGCTCCATGGCGCGCAGACGACGGCGCAAAGCTTCGATCTGGTCTTCTTCGTAAAGACCGAACTCGGCCGCCAGCTCCTCGCGCGCGGCCGGTTCGCCACGGTCGGCAAGGCGCTGCAGGATCAGCTCACGGCTGGGGATAGGGTTGTCGTATTTTTCCGCTTCGCGAGCGGCCTCGGGATCGAGGGATTGCCAATCGGCCATCAGAAGGGGTTCACCTTGGGGTATATAGATATGAATTCTGGCATAGGCCTATTGAAACCGGAAATGTCGGGCTTGGACAGCCCCAGCAGCATGTCCGCAGTGCGGCAATAGGCGTGTGGAATCAACAAGTTGAATTTTTTGAAATTTTTTTTGATCAAGGGCTTTACAGCCCCTGGGAGCGTCCGTATAGTGCGCACCACAACGACGGACAACCCCGAAGTTGTAGTAGAGATGAACGGCGCTGTAAAGCATCTTTTTATCTCGAATGTGTGCCCAGGTGGCGGAATTGGTAGACGCGCTGGTTTCAGGTATCAGTGACCGCAAGGTCGTGGAAGTTCGAGTCTTCTCCTGGGCACCAAGTATTTCAAGTAACAGATGACCAAGGATCTGTTACTACTGTGTGAAAGCGAACGATAGTCGCCTTCATCAGACGATGTAAAGCTTTGCCCAGGTGGCGGAATTGGTAGACGCGCTGGTTTCAGGTATCAGTGACTTAACGGTCGTGGAAGTTCGAGTCTTCTCCTGGGCACCATTCAAAAAACCCACTAGCTTGCTAGTGGGTTTTTTCTTGCCTGCGATTTTTGTGTCACCCTCCCCTGCATGGCCAGCCATCCGACGATGGGCTAACCATGAATTTCTCGTCACACGGCCACTTGAGAAACGATTTCGTTTACCATTGTTTCCAAATATGTAGCCGTAAGCGAGGAAGTACCCGCATGACGATCCGTCCGCAACCGCTGATGCGCACCCTGGCCGCCGCTGTCCTTAGCCTGGTGATGGGCGCTCCGGCCGCCATGGCAGACGACCCGGTCACTCTGACCATGTACAACGGTCAACACAAGGAAATCGGCGAAGCCATCGCCAAGGCCTACGAGGCCAAGACCGGCATCCATATCAATATCCGCAAAGGCAGCAGCAATCAGCTGGCCAGCCAGATCATCGAGGAAGGCGACCGCTCGCCGGCCGACATCATCTACACCGAAGAATCGCCACCACTGAACAACCTGGGCGAACTGGGCTTGCTGGCGAAGATCGATGACGCCACGCTGAACATGCTGCCCAAGGAATACGTTGCCGCCAACGGCTCCTGGATGGGCGTGACCGCCCGCACCCGCGTGGTGGTGTTCAACCCGAAGAAGATCGACGAGAAAGACTTGCCGCAATCGGTAATGGATTTCGCCAACCCCGAGTGGGACGGCAAGGTCGGTTTCGTACCGACCAGCGGTGCATTCCAGGAACAGGCCGTGGCCATCCTCAAGATGCACGGGCGTGACGCTGCCGAAGAGTGGCTGACCGGCCTGAAAGCCTTCGGCAAGACCTACACCAACAACATGGTCGCACTCAAGGCCGTGGAAAAAGGCGAAGTCGCCGCCGTGCTGGTGAACAACTACTACTGGTACGCCCTGGAGCGCGAGCGCGGCAAGCTCGATTCGAAGCTGTATTACCTGGCCGACGGCGATGCCGGTGGCCTGGTGACCATCTCCGGCGCCGCAGCGGTCAAGGCCAGCAAGCACCCGAAAGAAGCGCAGGCCCTGCTCAACTGGATGGCCAGCGAAGAAGGTCAGCGTGTGATCACCCAGACCACCGCTGAATACCCGCTGCACAAAGGCATGGTCTCCGACCGTGGCCTGAAGCCGTTCGAAGACCTGCGCCCGCCGAAAATCTCGCCGGCCGACCTGGGCAATGCCGAGGAAGCGCTGGAGCTTGAACGCGAGGTCGGCCTGCTCTGATGACCGCCGCCCTGTCCGAGCCGGTGCCGGTACGCTTCGTACCGCGCCGCAAGCGCCCCTCCATCTGGGTGGTGCTGCCTGTACTGTTTCTGGTGGCGATGAGCTTGCTGCCATTGCTGTACGTCGCGATGAAAGCCTGGGAAGCCGGCTGGCGAGAAGCCTTGCACCTGCTCTGGCGCCCGTTCGTCTGGGGCCTGATGCGCAACACCCTGATGCTGATGGTCGGGGTGACGCTGGCGTGCATGGTGGTTGGCCTGGCGCTGGCGTGGCTGCTCGAACGCAGCAACCTGCCGGGCCGTCGGCTGTGGGGCGTAGTGCTATGCCTGCCATTCGCCGTACCTTCGTTCGTCAGCAGCTTTACCTGGGTGTCGCTGAGCTCGGACTTCGAGGGGCTGGGCGGAGCTATCCTGGTCATGGCCCTGTCCAAGTACCCGCTGATATTCCTGCCGGTGGCCGCCACCCTGCGCAACCTCGACACTTCGCTTGAGGAGTCGGCGCGTACGCTGGGCTGCAGCCGCTGGGGCGTTTTCACCAAGGTCACCCTGCCGCTGCTGTGGCCGTCGATGCTCGGCGGCGCATTGCTGATCGCCCTGCACATGCTGGTGGAGTTTGGCGCGTTGTCGATCCTGGGCCTGCAGACCTTCACCACGGCGATCTACCAACAGTTCGAGCTGGAGTTCAGCAACGCCAACGCCGCCATGCTCTCGGCGGTACTGCTGGCACTGTGCCTGGTGATGCTCTGGCTGGAACTGAAGGTGCGCGGCAAGGCCCGCCACGTACGCATCGGTCAGGGCGTGGCACGCCGCGCGCAGCCGGTACGCCTGGGTAGCTGGGCGCCGCTGGCGCAGCTGTTCTGCCTGGGCCTGGCGATACTGGGCAGCGGTATTCCACTGGCCATGCTCGGTTACTGGCTGAGCGTGGGGTCTTCGGCGGCGTTCCCGGTGGCGGAGATTTCTAAGGCGCTGCTGACCTCCCTGTCGGTGTCACTGGGCGGCGCCGGCTTCTGCGTGCTGCTGGCGTTGCCGGTAAGCTTCCTGGTGGTGCGCTACAAAGGCCGCCTGGCGCTCTGGGCCGAGCGTCTGCCCTACCTGCTGCATGCCCTGCCCGGCCTGGTGATCGCCCTGACGCTGGTAGTGTTTTCCCTGCACTACGTGCCGGCGCTGTACCAGACCACTGCGTTGCTGTTGCTGGCCTATGCGCTGTTGTTCCTGCCTTTGGCGCAGGCCCCGGTGCGCACTGCGTTGAACAAGGCATCGCCAACCCTGGAAGAAGCGGCCCGCACCCTGGGTGCCAGCAGTTTCGCGGCGTTCTGCCGGGTAACCCTGCCGATCATTTTCCCGGCGCTGGCAGCTGCGTTCGCCTTGGTGTTCCTTGATGCCATGAAGGAGCTGACCGCTACCCTGCTACTCAGCCCGACCGGCATGACTACCCTGGCCACTGAGGTCTGGGCGCATACTGCAAACGTCGAGTTCGCGGCAGCGGCCCCTTATGCGGCGTTGTTGATTGTGGTTTCGGGGTTGCCGGTGTATTTGCTGACTACGCGGATGTATCTGAACAAGGCGTGAGAACCTGTCAAATTTGACGATAAGGGCGCTTGATCGGGGTGGAAGATGTTTAGTGAGTCATGTGGAGAGCGTATCAGGGCGAGCAGGTGCTCGCCTCGACATCTCTAGCGCCTAGCAGACCGAGCGCCGCGCGGGCGACGTTCGGTCCCACAGGCGCAGAAAACCCAAAGGCGAACAACCCGAACCCACCTCGACTCAAGCCCTGAACTGCCCCAGGCTCGCCCGCAGCTGCGCCGCCAAGTCATCCAGCACCTTGCTGCTTGCTGTGGTCTGCATCACCACTTCTGCCGAACGCTCTGCCTGGGCATGAATATTCTCGACCCGCCCACGCACCGCCTGAGCGCCATGTGCCTGCTGTTCCGCCGCCCGAGTCGCCAGGCCGATGGCCGCATGCACCTGCTCCACAGCCGCCTGCACCGACTGCTGCCGGCGCTCGTTATCGCGCAGCACTCGCAGGCCTTCGCTGGCCTTCAAGCCGGCCTGGCCGATGGTTGTCACGGCCTCCTTGGCGCCCTTCTGCAGCGCCGCGATATGCGCCTGGATGTCGCCGGTAGAGCTTTGCGTCTTGCTCGCCAATGCCCTCACCTCATCGGCCACCACCGCAAACCCGCGCCCGGTCTCACCGGCTCTTGCGGCTTCAATGGCTGCGTTGAGCGCCAGCAGGTTGGTCTGCTCGGCGATACCGTGGATCACGGTCAGCACCACTTCGATCTGCTCGCTCTGCTTGGCCAGCCGCTCGATTACCTGCGAGCCGGTTTCGACCTGACCTGCCAGGTTCTCGATCATGCCGGCAAGTTGCGTCGAAGCGCGGCTGTTCTCATCGGTCGCCTGGCGGATATCAACCACCTGCTGCAGCGCCGCCTGCATGGCCTGGCTTTCAGCCTGAGCCTCATCAGCCATGCTCGACAGATCGCGCAAGCTGGCGGCCACTTCGTCGCGTTGCAGCGCTGCGGCAGCATCGGCGCCTGCGTTGCGCTGCGTCATGCTGCCGATCTCGATCCCTGTACGCTGTGCCACCTCGCCCGCCTCGCGGACAATGGGCTGCAACTTGTCGACGAAGCGATTGACCGCCGAGGCCATGTCGCCTATCTCGTCGCGACTGTCGAGGTTGACGCGCTTGGTCAGGTCACCTTCGCCTGCAGCCAAATCGTTGAGCGCAGTAATCAGCAGGCGCAGCTTGCTGAGCACGCGGCGACCTAGCACCAGGGCCACTACCAGCAACACGCCAACCCCCACCACCACAAGGCCCAGCCCGATGCGCCAACGCAGCTCTGCCGCAGCGTCGCGCACGGTTTGTGCGGTATTGGCCTGCATCGCTGTAGCACTGCCCTGTGCGGTTTCCAGGCGCTCGCGCAAGGCCTTGCCACTGTCAGCTGCGGCAGCACCGAGGCTGTCGCCCACCAGTTGTTCACCGCTGGTGATCAAGGCAGCGAAGCGCTGGTCCAAGGCTTTGAGTTCCTGATCGACACCGGCAGTGGATACCCCCATCAGCACCTTGCCGATTTCCGCGCCGTTGGGGCTGATCGAGGCCTCGACGAAATACACCGAAGGGTCGCGGCGAGCGGCATCCAGTACCTTGTCCAATGCCCGTTCACCCTGGCCCTTTTCCATCAAGGCCTGGTTGATCGGGTTCTGCCGGTTCAGGTAGCGGGTCAAGTGCTGACCCTGGGCGTCGTCATAGATCACGAACAGTACGTTGGGGTTGCGCTGGGCCCGACGTGCGAAATCGGACAGCACTGGTACGTCGTTGTCCCAGATAGCCCGCGGGGCGACCGATGCCAGCAGTTGGGCCATGTCGTTGGCCGAGTCCTTGAGGTTCTTTTCCAGCGTGGTGCGCAGTTGCTGCTGCTCGCTTTGCAGCCGCTCGGACAGCCCGGCGCTAAGGCGCTGTCGTGTACTGCTGGAGAGGCTGTCCAGACCGGCGCGTACGTTCTGCCCAGCTTGTTCAAGGTCGCTGGCGAGCTTACGGCTATCGCTGCCCAGGCGCTCGCCCAGGTCGGCCTCAAGGGCGGTGACAGTGCTTCGGGTCAGCGCAACGGCAACCACTACCTGCACCAAAAGAGCGATACCAAGGGCAACAAACACAGGCCGCAAGAGGCGGCTTCGTAACAGTGAGAGGATGGCAGACACGGTGAAACCCTCGTGCTTTCTGGCGCCACTATTTTGATGGCATCTACAGAAACTTCTTACAGCAAGGGTTGTGCCGGACACAGCAGGGATAAACGCCAAGGTTAAGCAGTGCCATTGTCAGCATTGAGCAGATGCAAAAACGCCGCGCTCCCTTTCAAGAGCGCGGCGTCAGATCAGCCAGGTGGCAGATCAGGCGAACGGATGACGCAGCACGATGGTCTCGTTGCGGTCCGGGCCGGTGGAGATGATATCGATCGGTGCGCCGGTCAGCTCCTCGATGCGCTTGATGTAAGCGCGGGCAGCCGCTGGCAGCTCTTCCAGGGTCTTGGCACCCAGGGTCGACTCGCTCCAGCCTGGCATCTCTTCATACACCGGCTCCAGGCCGATGTAGCTGTCAGCGTCGGACGGTGCGTCGATGACCGCGCCGTTCTCGTTCTTGTAGCCGACACAGATGTTGATGGTTTCCAGGCCGTCCAGTACATCCAGCTTGGTCAGGCAGATGCCCGAGATGCTGTTGACGTCGATGGCGCGACGCAGAATGACGGCATCGAACCAACCGCAACGACGGGCACGGCCGGTGGTCGAACCGAACTCGTGGCCACGCTTGGCCAGGGTGGCGCCCGTCTCGTCGAACAGTTCGGTCGGGAACGGACCGGAACCGACGCGAGTGGTGTAGGCCTTGGTGATGCCGAGGATGTAGTCCAGGTACATCGGGCCAACGCCAGAACCGGTGGAGATACCGCCAGCAGTGGTGTTGGAGCTGGTGACGTACGGGTAGGTACCGTGGTCGATGTCCAGCAGCGAGCCCTGGGCACCTTCGAACATGATGTCCTTGCCAGCGCGACGCAGGTTGTGCAGCTCGGCGGTGACATCGAGCATCATTGGCTTGAGCTGCTCGGCGTAAGCCATGCACTCGTCCAGAGTCTGCTGGAAGTCGATGGCCGGCTCTTTGTAGTAGTTCACCAGCTGGAAGTTGTGATAATCCAGCAGCTCACCCAGCTTGGCGGCGAAACGCTCACGGTGGAACAGGTCGCCAACGCGCAGGCCGCGACGGGCAACCTTGTCTTCGTAGGCTGGGCCGATACCACGGCCGGTGGTGCCGATCTTGGCTTCGCCACGGGCTTTCTCGCGGGCCTGGTCCAGGGCCACGTGGTACGACAGGATCAGTGGGGCAGCCGGGCTGATGCGCAGGCGCTCGCGCACTGGTACGCCCTTCTCTTCCAGCTTGGTGATTTCACGCATCAGGGCATCGGGCGCAACGACCACGCCGTTGCCGATCAGGCACTGCACGCCTTCGCGCAGGATGCCGGACGGGATCAGGTGCAAAACGGTTTTTTCACCGTTGATCACCAGCGTGTGGCCCGCGTTGTGGCCACCCTGGTAGCGCACTACGGCGGCAGCATGTTCGGTCAGCAGATCGACGATCTTGCCTTTGCCCTCATCACCCCACTGGGTGCCCAGGACGACGACATTCTTACCCATTACATTGGTCCTCATTCACGCAAACTTGGTTGCCGGCCTACTGCCGACGCAGAAACTCAATGGGTCAGCGGCAGAACCTGCCAGCGCCCGTCTTGCTGAATCAATTGCCGATCACAATCCGCCTCGAGAGCAGCACTCAACGGCTGGCCAGGCAGAGCCTGGACCACACGCTGGCCCTCGTTGCGCAACTGGCAGACCTGCTGCCAGAGGGCCGCGTCACCACTGTCGGGCATCCAGATGCCGCCAGCTGGCAATACGACCTCCGCTCGCCCCAGTGTGACCAGGGTCTTCAAATCCGTGGAGAAACCGGTAGCCGGGCGTGCCCGACCGAAATCGGCGCCGATGTCGTCGTAGCGCCCGCCCTGGGCGATCGATTGGCCTTCACCAGGCACGAACACGGCGAACACCACACCTGTGTGGTAGTTGTAACCACGCAACTCGCCAAGGTCGAAGTACAGCGGCAGCTCCGGATAGCGCGACGCCAGGCGATCAGCGATCGCCAACAGGTCGTCAAGCGCCGCCAGCACGCTGGCCGGGGCACGACCCAGGCGCACACGCGCTTCGGCCAGCACTTCGCGGCCACCGCACAGCTCGACCAGAGCGCGCAGCATGTTGCCCAGGTCCTTCGGCAAGTCGGCAGTCAGTGCCTGCACTTCATCGACCGACTTGCGCTGCAGGGCATCGAACAGCTGCTGTTCGACTGCGCCGGACAAACCGGCGGCGCGCGCCAGGCCACGGTAGATGCCGACATGGCCGAGGTCCATGTGCACATCCGCGACGTCGGTCAGCTGCAGCGTGGCGAGCATCAGGCTGATGACTTCGACATCACTGGTAGGGCTGGCATCGCCGTACAGCTCGGCACCCAGCTGGATCGGGCTGCGCGAAGTGGACAGCGCACGCGGCTGGGCGTGCAGCACACTGCCGGCATAGCACAGGCGGCTCGGGCCTTCGCGGCGCAAGGTGTGGGCGTCGATGCGCGCCACCTGCGGGGTAAAGTCGGCACGGAAGCCCATCAGGCGACCGGACTGCGGGTCCACCACCTTGAAGGTACGCTGATCCAGGTCCTGGCCGGCGCCGGTTAGCAGCGACTCCAGGTACTCGATATGCGGGGTGACGACCAGTTCGTAGCCCCAACTCTGGAACAGGTCCAACACCTGACGACGCGCGATCTCGATACGCGCAGCCTCAGGTGGCAGTACTTCCTCGATGCCATCTGGCAGTAGCCAGCGGTCTACCGTTGCCATTACGCCATTTCCCCTCTGGTCCGGGCGGCTTGCCTGCAGGCGAGCCGTCAGTGAAGCAGGCATTGGCGCACAGCAGCAGGCAGCACTGATCCCAGCGCCGCCACCGTACCCAATACCCTCGAATTGCCTTGCGAACTGACCAAACCGTCAACTGGCGCTTTGCCAATCAACCTTGCAGACGCAAAAAAGCCGGGAAATTTCCCGGCTGCCTCATCATACACCCCTTTTTAATCAGGATGCACCCCGCCTGGTGTTTTAGCTGCCAGGCGGGGCATTTCCCGATCAGAGCATCAGGGCCTGCTCTTGTCCAGGAAGCGGAAGAACTCGTTCTTCGGATCCAGGACCAGGACATCGCTCTTGCTGGAGAAGCTCTCGCGGTATGCCTGAAGGCTACGGTAGAACGCATAGAACTCAGCGTCCTGGGTGTAAGCCTTGGCATAGATGGCGGCCGACTGGGCATCACCATCACCGCGGGTTTCTTCCGCTTCACGATAGGCTTCGGCCAGCAGTACGCGGCGCTGACGGTCGGCATCCGCACGGATACCCTCTGCCAGCTCGTTACCCTTGGCACGATGCTCGCGGGCTTCGCGCTCACGCTCGGTGCTCATACGGTCGAACACACTGCGGTTGACTTCCTTCGGCAGGTCGATGGCCTTGACGCGCACATCCACCACCTCGATACCCAGCTCCTTACTGGCCATGCGATTCAGTGATGCCGTGATGTCAGCCATCAGCGCGTCACGTTCACCGGAAACCACTTCGTGCAGGGTACGCTTACCGAACTGGTCACGCAGGCCGCTTTCCAGGCGACGAGACAGACGTTCATCGGCGATCTGCTTGAGGCCGGAAGTCGCGGTATAGAAACGCTCGGCATCCTGAACGCGCCACTTGGCGTAGGCGTCGACCATCACCGCTTTTTTCTCCAGGGTCAGGAACCGCTGGGTCGGGGCGTCGAGGGTCATCAGGCGGGCGTCGAACCTGCGCACCTGGTTCACATAAGGAATCTTCACATGCAGGCCAGGCTGGACATCCGCCTGGACCACACGGCCGAATTGCAGCAGTACCGCACGTTCGGTCTGGGCCACGATGTAGAAGCTGTTCCAGGCCACGACGGCCAGCACCACAGCTGCGATCAGGGCGATCAGCGATTTATTGCTCATCAGCGGCTCTCCCTAGTGCGCATCTGCTGCTGTTGCTGTTGCAGGTCCTGCGCCGCACGTGCGGCAGCATCATTGGCCGACGGCGACACACTGGCAGCCGGCGCGGACGTGTTGCGGCCGCCTTCGACCATCTTGTCCAGCGGCAGGTAGAGCAGGTTGTTCTGCCCGTCCTTGGTTGCCACCATGACCTTGCTGGTATTGCTGTAAACCTTTTGCATGGTCTCCAGATACAGACGCTGACGGGTCACGTCCGGTGCCTTACGGTACTCGGCGAGCAGCTTGGTGAAGCGGTCCGCCTCACCCTTGGCGCGGGCGATGACTTCGTCGCGGTAACCGTTGGCGTCCTCGATGATGCGCTGGGCCTGACCACGGGCTTCCGGCACCACGCCATTGGCGTAGGATTCGGCCTGGTTACGGGCACGCTGCTCGTCTTCGCGGGCACGGATCACGTCGTCGAAGGCTTCCTGCACTTCACGCGGGGCTGCCGCGCTCTGTACGTTGACCTGGGTAACCGTGATACCGGTACGGTAGTTGTCGAGGAAGCGCTGCAGGCGTTCGCGGATATCCACGGCCATCTGTTCACGACCCTCGGTCAACACCTGGTCCATCGAGGTGGAACCCACCACGTGGCGCAGGGCGCTTTCGGTGGCATGCTGCAGGCTGACCTCGGGCTGGTCGACGTTGAGCACGAAGTCCTGCAGGTTGGTGATCTTGTACTGGACGGTCAGTGGCACCTCGACGATGTTCTCGTCTTCGGTGAGCATCTGGCCCTGCTTGGTATAGGCACGCTCGCGCGTGACGTTTTCCATGTACTTGCGATCGATCGGCGGGAAGTAGATGTTCAGGCCGGGACCGACCGTTTCATAGTACTTGCCGAAGCGCAGCACAACGGCCTGCTCCTGCTCGTCGACCACGTACACGGCGCTGTACAGCCAGATGGCAGCCAGTACCGCCAGGCCGATGCCCAGCAGGCCGTAGCCACCGCCCTTGCCGACATTGCGGTCACCGCCGCCACGTTTCTTGCCGCTGCCGAACATGCCGTTAAGGCTGTCCTGCAGTTTGCGGAAGGCCTCGTCCAGATCCGGCGGGCCTTTTTTATCGCCACCACCGCCACCACCACCGCGGCGGCCGCCCCAGGGATCCTGATTGTTCGAGTTGCCACCCGGCTCGTTCCAAGCCATAGCGCTCTCCATCTGATAAAGCAAAGACGCGCCCACGGCGCGCCGTCCAATGCTACAGAATGCCTGCCACTGCTGCCCGACGACCTCGGCGGGCATTTATTGCAAAGTGTGTTGCTCGACAAACACTTGCGGCTCCATGCCTTCGCGGCTGACCAGGCGATTCAACTCGACCCTGGGCAATCGCACACTCAGCAGGCTGCGCCCTTCTTCGTCATGCTCCTCACTCTGCACCGCACCCAAGTCAAAGAATTGCGCGCGCAAGCGGGCAAAACGCTGCTCCAGGCACAGGGTACCGACAAAAAGATCATCCCCCAGCAACTCGGCAATGGCCTGACCAACCAACTCCAGGCCACGGCCATCTCGAGCCGATACCCAGACCCGCTCCGGCTTGCCATCGGCATTGCGCTGGATCTGCGGCTCGACATCTTCAAGCAGGTCGAGTTTGTTATAGACCTCGAGGATCGGCAAGCCTTCGGCACCGATCTCGCCCAATACTGCCAGCACCTGCTCGATCTGCTCCATGCGCTCAGGCTCATGGGCGTCGATCACATGCAGCAGCAGGTCGGAGTTGCTCGACTCTTCGAGCGTAGCCCGAAATGCCTCGACCAGCTTGTGCGGAAGGTGGCGAATGAAGCCCACGGTGTCAGCCAGCACGATAGGCCCAAGGTCGTCGAGCTGGAGCCGGCGCAGGGTCGGGTCGAGGGTGGCGAACAATTGGTCGGCGGCGTACACGTCGGATTCAGTCAGCGCGTTGAACAACGTGGACTTGCCAGCGTTGGTGTAACCCACCAGCGATACCGACGGGATATCCGCGCGGCGACGACCCCGGCGAGCCTGCTCACGCTGGCTGCGAACCTTTTCCAGGCGCGACTTGATCTGCCGCAGGCGCACCCGCAACAGGCGCCGGTCGGTTTCCAGCTGGGTTTCACCCGGGCCGCGCATACCGATACCACCCTTCTGACGCTCGAGGTGGGTCCAGCCGCGCACCAGCCGCGTGCTCATGTGCTCGAGCTGGGCCAGTTCGACCTGCAGCTTGCCTTCATGGGTACGCGCCCGTTGGGCGAAGATGTCGAGAATCAGCCCGGTACGATCAAGCACGCGACACTCGAAGACTCGTTCGAGGTTGCGCTCCTGACTGGGCGTGAGGGTGTGATTGAAAATCACCAGGTCAACCTGTTCGGCTTTGACCAGGTCGCGCAATTCCTCGACCTTGCCGCTGCCAATCAGGTATTTGGCGGTAGGCTGATGCCTTGCCACTGTGACCAGCGAGACGATGTCGGCTCCGGCCGACAATGCCAGTTCCTGAAACTCCTGCGGGTCTTCGCGCGCCTCAGGGTTCTGACCTTCCAAGTGAACGAGCAGCGCCCGCTCACCACCACCGTGGCGCTCAAAGAACAATGCAGGCTCCTATCAGGCGTTGCCTGGTTCGCTGTCGCCGTGTTCGGAATCGGACGGGCTTGGCAGGCGAACCGGACGGGCTGGAACCACGGTCGAAATCGCGTGCTTGTAGACCATCTGGCTGACGGTGTTCTTCAGCAGCACCACGAACTGGTCGAACGATTCGATCGAGCCCTGCAGCTTGATCCCGTTGACCAGATAGATCGAAACCGGGACCTTTTCTTTTCTCAAGGTGTTCAAGTAAGGGTCTTGTAGCGAATGCCCTTTTGACATATGCCGCACTCCTGTAAGGATAAATAGTAGAAAATCAAAAAAATCGATAAGTTAGGCCGCCCCTTCGGAAGAATAGACGGCAATCAGCAGGGACTCAGCTCAATATGGAGATGGCCCCAAGGTATTTCAAGGTGCGGGACAGATTGTCGCAGGCCAGGCTGTCGAGCCAGTGCACGTCGGACCAACCGCGCAACCAGGTGAACTGACGCTTGGCCAGCTGGCGAGTAGCAATGATACCGCGTTCGCGCATCTCATTCTCAGTCAGCTTGCCGTCGAGGTAGTCCCAGACCTGCCGATATCCCACTGCCCGTATAGACGGCAGCCCGGCGTGCAAGTCACTTCTGGCTCGCAGCGATCGGACCTCGTCGACGAAGCCCTGTTCCAGCATCTGCGAAAATCGTAACGCAATTCGCTGATGCAGAATGTGACGATCTGTAGGAGCAATCGCCAAACTCGCGACAGTATAGGGCAAATGCCCGCCAGCGCCTGCGTCTGCGCCGCTACTTTCCGCGAATTGACGCTGGCGATGGGCTGTCATGCTCTCGCCACTCACATGATAGACCTCCAACGCACGGATCAGGCGCTGCGGGTCGTTGGGGTGGATGCGTGCGGCCGACTCCGGGTCCACTTCGGCGAGCTGGCGGTGCAACTCGGCCAAACCCAGCGCCTGCGCCCGGGCCTCGAGCTCGGCACGCACCGCAGCGTCGGCCGGCGGCATGTCCGCCAGGCCATCGATCAATGCCTTGTAGTAGAGCATGGTGCCACCGACCAGCAGCGGGACTTTGCCGCGCGCGGTGATTTCGGCCATGGCCTGAAGGGCATCGGTGCGAAACTGCGCAGCCGAGTAGCTCTCGGCAGGGTCGCGAATATCGATAAGACGATGTGGATGGGCAGCCAATACCTCCTTGGAGGGCTTGGCGCTGCCGATGTCCATGCCGCGGTAGACGAGGGCCGAGTCGACGCTGATCAGCTCGCAGGGCAGGACCTTGGTCAGCTCGATGGCAAGGTCGGTCTTGCCGGCCGCCGTCGGGCCCATGAGGAATATTGCTGGGGGCTTGCCGCTCATGTCATCGACCGCGCAGGAAAAGTTTGTCCAGGTCGTCCAGGCCCATCTGGGTCCAGGTCGGTCGGCCATGGTTGCACTGGCCGCTACGCTCGGTGTTTTCCATGTCGCGCAACAGGGCGTTCATTTCAGGAATCGCCAGGCGCCGGTTGGCACGTACGGCGCCGTGACAGGCCATGGTACCGAGCAGTTCGTTGAGGTGCGCCTGAATGCGATCGCTGGTGCCGTACTCCATAAGGTCGGCAAGCACGTCCTGGACCAGGCGGTTGGCCTCGGCCTGCTTGAGCAGGGCAGGAATCTGGCGGATCGCCAGCGTCTCGGGGCCCAGGCGCTGCAACTCAAAGCCCAGGCGCTGGAACCACTGGGCATGCTCCTCGGCGCAATCGGCCTCGCGCTGGCTCAGCGCCAGTGACTCGGGCACCAGCAGCGGCTGGCCACTCAGGCCCTCGCTGGCCATCGCCACCTTGAGCCGTTCATACATGATCCGCTCGTGGGCTGCATGCATGTCGACCAGCACCAGGCCGGCAGCATTCTCGGCGAGAATGTAGATGCCTTTGAGCTGGGCCAGAGCGTACCCCAAGGGCGGGATGTCGCCCTGGCTCTGCGGCAATGTCGCAGGCCCGGCAGCGTCATCGTTCAGCGGCTTGTAGAACTCGCGGTAGACCGCCTGGGCCTCGGCAGCGGGCAACGGCTGTGATGGCCGGGGGGTGTACTGGTACTGGTAACCTGCGCCACTGCCGCCGTTGGAAATCGAATGCTGGGCCACCTGGGGCTGTTCGAGCACCGGCGAGGCCAGGCGCATCTCGCCTTGCGGGCCGAATTCGCCCGCCTGTTGCCCCGTCGGGCGGACGACCTCGGCAGCGGCGGCAGGCGCCGACGCCAGATGGTCTTCCGGGCGCACGTCGGCCAAGGCACGGTGCAGCGTGCCGTAGAGAAAATCGTGAACCGAACGCCCCTCACGGAAACGCACTTCGTGCTTGGTCGGGTGCACGTTGACGTCGACGCCGTTGGGCTCAAGCTCAAGGAACAGCACGAACGTGGGGTGACGGCCATTGAACAGCACATCACGGTAAGCCTGGCGCACCGCATGGGCTACCAGCTTGTCGCGCACCGCACGGCCGTTGACGAAGAAGTACTGAAGGTCTGCCTGGCTGCGCGAGAAAGTCGGCAGGCCGACCCAGCCCCACAGGCGCAGGCCGTTACGCTCGACATCGATCGGCAGCGCCTGCTCCATGAAGCCCCCGCCACAAATGGCGCCGACCCGCCGCGCACGGGCCGTTTCGTCATGAGCCTCGTGCAGGCTGAGGATGCTCTTGCCGTTGTGCCGCAGGTGGAAGGCCACATCGAAGCGGGCCAGGGCCAGGCGCCGGATGACTTCCTGCAGGTGATCGAATTCGGTCTTTTCGGCCTTGAGAAACTTGCGACGGGCCGGGGTATTGAAGAACAGGTCACGCACTTCCACCGAGGTGCCGACGGGGTGTGCGGCAGGCTGCACACGCGGAGTCATGTCGCGACCTTCGGTCTCGACCTGCCAGGCTTCGCTAGCACTGGCGGTGCGCGACGTCAGGGTCAGGCGCGCCACCGAGCTGATGGAGGCCAGGGCCTCGCCACGAAAGCCCAGGCTCAGCACACCTTCGAGGTCTTCCAGCTCACGGATCTTGCTGGTGGCGTGCCGGGCCAGAGCCAATGGCAGGTCGTCAGCGGAAATACCGCTGCCGTCGTCACGTACCCGCAACAACTTGACGCCGCCCTGCTCCACTTCGACATCGATGCGTCGGGCACCGGAATCCAGACTGTTCTCCAGCAACTCCTTGGCCACCGAAGCCGGGCGTTCGACCACCTCACCGGCGGCAATCTGGTTGGCCAGCCGCGGGCTGAGCAGCTGGATGCGCGACCCCCCACTCATTGCTGCGAGGCCAGGGTCGTTGAGGGAATATTGAGGTGCTGGCCGACCTTCAGCTCATCGCTCTTGAGGCTGTTGGTGTTGCGCAGGCTAGCCACGCTGACCTGGTAGCGCACGGCAAGCATCGCCAGGGTCTCGCCCGGACGTACCGTGTGCTCACGTGGCCCCTGCGCGATCTTGCCGCTGTCGCGCATCCAGGCGATGTAGGTACCAGGCGGCGGGTTCTGCTGGAAGTACTGGCGCACACCGGTATGGATCGAGCGGGCCAGTGCCTGCTGATGGCTGCGCGTGGCCAGCTTGGCGGCTTCGTTGTTGTTGGAGATGAACCCGGTTTCGACCAGGATCGACGGAATGTCCGGCGACTTCAGCACCATGAAACCTGCTTGCTCGACACGCTGCTTGTGCAGCGAGGTGATGCGCCCCATGTTGCCCAGCACTTTTTGCCCGACGTTGAGGCTGGAACTGAGCGTCGCGGTCATCGACAGGTCGAGCAGCACGCCTGCAAGCATGCGGTCTTTGTCGTCGAGGCTGACGTTACCAGCGCCACCGATCAGGTCGGAGCGGTTTTCCGCATCGGCGAGCCAGCGGGCGGTCTCGGACGTGGCGCCACGGTCCGACAGGGCGAACACCGAGGCGCCAAAAGCGGCCCGCGACGGTGCAGCGTCGGCGTGGATCGAGATGAACAGGTCGGCGCCTTTCTTGCGGGCAATCTCGGTACGTTTACGCAGCGGAATGAAGTAGTCACCAGTGCGGGTCAGTTCAGCACGGTAGCCCTTCTCGGTATTGATCTGGCGCTGCAGTTCCTTGGCGATCTGCAGCACGATGTCTTTCTCATGCTGGCCACGCGATCCCGAAGCACCCGGGTCCTCCCCGCCATGACCGGCGTCGATGGCGACCACGATGTCGCGCTTGCCGCTGGGCACAGGCGGCAGCTTGATCGCCGGCTGGGCCGGGCTTACCGGCACCGCCGGCGTGGTCGCCGGGGTTCGCACAGGCGTTGGCGGTGCAGCAGGCGCCGTGGCGGCGATGGCATCGGCTTCCTGGTCATAGAGGTCGACCACCAGGCGGTTGCCGTATTGAGCATTGGGCGCCAGGGTGAAACTCTTGGGCGTGACCGACTTTTTCAGGTCGACCACCACCCGCAGGTCAGTCGCCGTACGCTGCGCCGAGCGCACGTTGCTGATGGGTGTATTCGAGGTGGACACGTTCAGTGGCGCGGCCAGGGTCGCCCCGTTGATATCGATTACCAGGCGATCCGGTGCGCTGAGGGTGAAGACGCTATGCTGCACGGGGCCAGACAGGTCGAAGACCAGCCGCGTGTTGTCCGGCGCGCGCCACAGGCGCATGCTCTTGACTTGAGTGACGGCCAGAGCGTCAACAGTCACCGCTGTCAGCAGCAGACCAACGACAGCGACCAGTGCGCGTATGCGCATACCTACCCCACTTACTGTTTATAGTGTTTGGCCAGCGCAATGCACCAGGCCTCGCCGCGAGCCCCCTGCGGCGCAAGGATCAGCGAGCGTCCGCCCGCTTGGGGGCTTATGGTAATGGTCAGGTCAGGCTTTGGCAAAACGCCCGCACCCTTTTCTGGCCACTCGAACAGACACAGCGGATCTCCCTCGAAATAGTCGCGAATGCCCATGAACTCCAGTTCCTCCGGATCGACCAGGCGATACAGGTCGAAATGGTAGGCGCGCACCTCACCGATCTCGTAGGGTTCAACCACGGTGAAGGTCGGGCTTTTCACTGCACCAGTATGGCCCAAGCCGCGAATAAGGCCACGGGACAGCGTAGTCTTGCCCGCGCCCAGGTCGCCCTCGAGAAAGATGATGCCGCGACCGCCGGTCACCTCGGCCAGTGATGCACCGAATTTGACCGTAGCCTCTTCATCGGCCAGAAACAGGGTTATGCCAGACACGCAGAATGCTCCTCCAACAACTCACGAATGACCGGCGCCAGATCACTGGCCGCCAGGCCTCTACCTTTCACACCCAACCGCTCGCCGGCACACGCGTGCAACCACACTCCAAGACTCGCGGCCTGCCAGGCGTCCAGCCCTTGAGCCAATAACGCCGCCAGTACACCGGTGAGCACGTCACCCAAGCCTGCCCCTGCCATTGCCGGATGCCCGCGCTGGCACAGCGCCAACTGCCCCGACGGGTCCGCCACCAACGTACCGGCGCCCTTGAGCACGCAGACACTGGCATAGCGGCGCGCCAGCTTGCGAGCAGCGCCCGGCCGGTCGGCCTGTACCGCCTCGGTGGAAATGCCCAGCAGCCGCGCGGCCTCCCCCGGGTGCGGAGTGAGGATACTGCCACTGGGTAATGCCAGGGGCGTGCGCGCCAGCAGGTTGAGTGCATCGGCATCCCACACTTGCGGCCGCTCGGCATTGGCAACAGCCGACAGCAGGCTGCGCCCCCAGGCGGCCTGGCCCAGGCCCGGGCCGACCACCAGCACCGAAGCGCGCTCCAATACCCCCATCAGCTGGTTGGCCGAATCGACCCCCAGGCACATGGTTTCGGGCAAGCGGGCAAGGCTTGCGGCCACGTGATCGGGGCGAGTCGCCACGCTGACCAGCCCGGCGCCGCAGCGTAGCGCGGCTTCGGCGCTCAGCAGCACTGCGCCACCGGTACCGAGGTCGCCACCCACCACCAGCACGTGGCCGAAGTCACCTTTATGGGCGTGCGGATGCCTGGCGGGCAGGCGCGTGACGGTCACGCTGCTTAGCAGGAGCGGGGCATGGCTTGGGTGTTTGGTCTGCGGCATGGGGTCAAAGGCTCCAATGTCTGGCAGAATTATACGCACCTGAGCCCGTATTGCCTTGCCCATCCATGTCCGCTTGCACACTTGACCTCGCCGCCCTGGCCCAATCGATCAAAAATTGGGGCCGAGAACTCGGTTTTGCCCACGTCGGCATCGCCGGTGTGGACCTTGGCGAGCACGAACAGCACCTGCAGCGCTGGCTCGACGCCGGCTACCAGGGCGAAATGGAATACCTGGCCGCCCACGATGGCAAACGCGCCCACCCCGACCAGTTGATCCCTGGCACCGTGAGGGTGGTTTCGCTGCGTATGGACTACTTGCCCGGCGATACACAGATGGCTCAACGCCTGGCCCAGGCGGAAAAAGCCTACGTATCGCGCTATGCCCTTGGCCGCGATTACCACAAGCTGGTGCGCAAACGCGTGCAGCACCTGGCCGATCGCATCCAGGAAGACATCGGTCCGTTCGGTTACCGGGCGTTCGTCGACAGTGCCCCGGTGCTGGAAAAGGCCATTGCCGAACAGGCGGGGCTAGGCTGGATCGGCAAGAACACGCTGCTGCTCAATCGCAAGGCCGGCAGCTATTTCTTCCTGGCCGAACTGTTCGTCGACCTGCCACTGCCGGTAGACGAGGCGCATGCCAGCGAGCATTGCGGACGCTGCCAGGCGTGCCTGGACATCTGCCCGACCAAGGCCTTTGTCGGGCCCTATGTGCTGGATGCCAGGCGCTGCATTTCTTACCTGACCATCGAGTTGAAGGGCGCCATCCCCGTGGAATTGCGCTCGATGATGGGCAATCGGGTGTTCGGTTGCGATGACTGCCAGATCGTCTGCCCGTGGAATCGTTTTGCACGTCCAACCCAGGAAAACGACTTCAAGCCCAGGCATGGCCTGGAGAATGCCGAGCTGGCCGAGATGTTCCTGTGGGATGAAAAGACTTTTCTACGCAAGACCGAGGGCGGGCCTTTGCGGCGCGCCGGGTATGAGCGCTGGCTACGCAACCTGGCGGTGGGCCTGGGCAATGCGCCGTCGACGATTCCGGTGCTGGAAGCCTTGAAGGCGCGCCGGGAAGACCCGTCGGAGCTGGTGCGTGAGCATGTGGAGTGGGCGCTGGCGCGGCATGGCATTACATAGCCGGGGCCGCCAAGCAGCCCCTGAGGTTTCACTGCTGGTCGTTGTAGTGAAACTTCGGCATTTCCCAATGGAAGCGGATCGCCAATAGCCGAACCAGGAACCCACCAAACAAGGTCAGCAGCATGGCCTGCTCTGCCGGCACCTTGAAATACACACAGCCCAGGTAAAACCACGCCGCGGCAAAAGACACGCTGGCATACAGTTCACGCCGGAACACCAGTGGGATGTCGTTACAGAAAATATCCCGAAGGATCCCACCGAACACCCCTGTAATGACCCCGCTGATCGACGCCACCAGCATGCCCTGCCCCATCTCCAGCGCAGTCATGCAGCCAATCAGGGTAAAGGCCACCAGCCCCAAGGCATCCAGCACCAGGAACAGTGACCGCAGGCGGCGCATCATCGGTGCGATGAAAATCGTCAGCAGCGCGGCAAAGCTGGTCAGCACCAGGTATTCCGGATGCTTCACCCAAGTCAGTGGGTAGTGCCCGAGCAGCACATCACGCACCGAGCCACCACCCAGGGCAGTCACACAGGCGATCAGTACCACGCCAAACCAGTCCATGCCACGCCGCCCGGCAGACAGGGCGCCGGTCATGGCTTCGGCGGTGATGGCAATAAGGTAGAGCATCAACAACATGGCGCGGGTCCGTGCGGGAAAGGCGCGCAGTCTAACCAGTTGCCCAAGGCACCAAAAGAGGGCGCGCGCACATTCTATGCGCCCTTTTTCGACTCACACCTTGATGAAGTGCGTGCGGTAGTGGCGCAGTTCGGCAATCGACTCGCGGATATCGTCCAGCGCCAGGTGGGTGCTGCCCTTCTTGAAGCTGTCCCGCACGTCCGGTGCCCAGCGCGCAGCCAGCTCCTTCACGGTGGAGACATCGAGGTTGCGGTAGTGGAAGTAGTTTTCCAGGCTGCGCATATGGCGATAGAGAAAGCGGCGATCCTGGCAGATGCTGTTGCCACAGATCGGCGACTTGCCTTTGGGAACCCATTGTTCCAGGAAGGCGATGGTCTGCGCTTCGGCCTCGGCCATGCCGACCTTGCTTTCGCGTACACGCTGGGTCAGCCCCGAGCCGCCATGGGTGCGGGTATTCCACTCGTCCATGCGCGCCAGCACTTCGTCACTGTGGTGGATGGCGATCACCGGCCCTTCGGCCAGCGTGTTCAGCTCGCTGTCGGTGACGATGGTGGCCATCTCGATGATGACGTCGTTGTCCGGATCCAGGCCGGTCATTTCCAGATCGATCCAGATCAGGTTCTGTGGGTTCTGCATGAAGGGCTCCTCGTATAGGCCGTCATATTAGCCTAGCGGCATAGCCCCGCGCATTCCCGGCGCAAAGGTAACCAGAATGGTCCGCCGCCCGTCGTGCTAAACTGCCTGCCGTTTTCAATGCCCCACCACGGCTCTCTCACGCAACTCGCACGGAACACTAATGGCCAAACGCCAGCTCAATCGCCGCCAAAACTGGCGTATCGAAAAGATCCAGAACGAACGCGCCGCTCGCGCTGCCAAACGCGAGCAGCATGCGCTGCAGGAGCTTGAAGGGGGCGACCTGGGGCCGGAGCAACTGGGCCTGGTGATCGCTCACTTTGGCGTGCAGGTCGAGGTGGAGGCCAAGGACGGCGAGTCTGCAGGCCAGGTATTCCGCTGCCACCTGCGCGCAAACCTGCCGGCGCTGGTCACCGGTGACCGCGTGGTCTGGCGTGCCGGCAACCAGGGCATTGGCGTAATCGTCGCGCAGATGCCGCGCAGCACCGAGCTGTGCCGGCCGAACAACCACGGTCAGCTCAAGCCGGTTGCCGCCAACGTCGACCTCATCGTGATCGTCTTCGCGCCAGCGCCCGAACCGCACCCGAACCTGATCGACCGTTACCTGGTCGCTGCCGAGCACGCGGGTATCCGCCCACTGCTGCTGCTGAACAAAGCCGACCTGATCAACGACGAGAACGGCCCGGCCCTGCATGCCTTGCTCGAGGTGTACCGCGACCTCGGCTACCCGCTGCTGGAGGTTTCCGCCCACCATGGCGACGGCATGCAGCGCCTGCAGCAAATGCTGGACGGCCATATCAGCGTGTTCGTCGGCCAGTCGGGTGTGGGCAAGTCTTCTCTGGTCAACAGCCTGCTGCCTGCTGCCGACACCCGGGTCGGTGACCTGTCCGAATGGTCGGGCCAAGGCACCCACACCACCACCACCGCGCGCCTTTACCACTTCCCCAATGGCGGCGACCTGATCGACTCGCCAGGCATCCGGGAGTTCGGCCTTGGCCATGTCAGCCGCGACGATGTGGAAGATGGCTTCATCGAGTTCCGCGACCTGTTCGGCACCTGCCGCTTTCGCGACTGCAAGCATGATCGCGAGCCAGGCTGCGCGCTGCTCACGGCACTGGAAGACGGCCGTATCAAGCAGCAGCGCATGAACAGCTACCGCTCGATCATTGCCAGCCTGCCGGAAGACAGCTACTGATTCGTAGGAAATATTACCGGGGCGCGTAGGGCTATTCCGGTTTTGCCGTCATCTATTGCCCCGCCTGCAGCTTTCCCTGATGGTCATGACTTCCTATCAGGGAGGGCAACCGCGATGCCGGTTTTAATCACTTACCGCCACGAAGAGCGGCTTGACGCCTTTATCCTCAATGAACGCTTGCTGCTCGAAAGCATTCCCGCGCAGCTGGTCCTGTTCGACTGCCAAGGGCAGACCCGCGAAGATCTGTATTGCAGCTTCTGTCGATACATGAGCGATGCAACCCACTGGATTGGGCTTTTGTCCGAATGGGCCGCCGCAGACTGGTGGACACCCTGGCTGCTGGGGGCTGCAGTCATGAGCAGTCGGCGTGTCAGCTTTTATCAAAGAAACGGCGGCGCTCTGCCTGAGTGCTTTGGCAAATGGCCGGTAATGCGCGAGCGCAGGCACATCGACCTGTTTGTGCGGGCCTATCACGATGAGTGCACGTTCACCCGCGCCATGACGTTGCCGCCGGGGCGCGGAAGCTGCGCCGACAGGGACAATGCTGACTTCTTTCATGCGGATCTGAAGGCCAAGATCCGGCGGGGGTTTTGATGAATCGGGGCCGCTGGGCGGCCCCTGCGTCACTGGTCGTTGGGCTCGTCCATCCTCAAGGTGCCTTCCTCGAAGATGTTCAGCTTCTGGCGCAGTTCACGCGGCTGCATCGGTGCATCCTGCGCAGCAGGTGCCGCCGAAGCATCAGGCGCAGCGCCGGCAGGCGGCGCTGGCTGGCTTGGCTGTGCAGGCGACGTACCCTGCTCACCCTCAATGTTGCGCTGGGCCTTCTTGGTCAGGACGATGATGTCGATACGGCGGTTTACCGGGTTGAACGGGTCTTTGCGGTCGAACAGCGAAGACGACGCATAACCCACCACCCGCGCGACCTGGTCATCCGGATAGCCACCGGCAACCAGCGCACGCCGTGCGGCATTGGCGCGATTGGCCGACAGCTCCCAGTTGCCGAACTCGCCGCTGTCCGAATAAGGCTTGGCATCGGTGTGACCACTGACGCTGATCTTGTTCGGCACCGCCTTGATGGTGTCGGCCATGGCCAGCAGAATGTCCTCGAAATACGGCTGCAGGCGGGCGCTGCCGATGTCGAACATCGGCCGGTTCTCGGCATCCATGATCTGGATGCGCAGGCCGTCCTGAGTGATCTCGAAGAGAATCTGGTCCTTGAACTTCTGCAGCTGGGGGTTTTCCTCGACCTTGTTCTGCAGCTCCTGCAACAGCAGTTCGAGGCGTTCTCGCTCAACCTGTTCAGCCAAGGTCTCGACCTGGTCCTTGTCCAGCTGAATGCTGGTATCGGGCGTAGGCTCGGACTTCTCCTCCGGGTTGATGGTCTTTTCCGGCGCCAGCTGGGGCGAGCCGCCAAGGTCGATCACGTAGGGCGTACCGCTTTCGGAGAAACCGATCGGGTCCTTGAAGTAGCCGGCAATGGCGATCTTCTGCTCCGGCGTTGCTGTGGACAGCAGCCACAGCACCAGAAAGAACGCCATCATCGCCGTGGCGAAGTCAGCGAAAGCGATCTTCCAGGCGCCGCCATGGTGGCCACCACCGTAGCGCTTGACGCGCTTGATGATTATCGGCTGATTGTTTTCCATGGCTCAGCGACCGCGAACTGCTTGTTCCAGCTCGACAAAGCTCGGGCGATGCTTCGGATACAGCACCTTGCGCCCGAATTCAACGGCCAGCGAAGGTGGCATGCCAGAGGCCGAAGCGACCAGCGAAGCCTTGATCGACTCATAGAGGTTGAGCTCTTCCTTGGCATCGTGCTCCAGGCACTTGGCCAGCGGGCCGAAGAAACCATAGGCTGCAAGGATACCGAAGAAGGTACCGACCAGCGCGGCGCCGACGTGCAGGCCGATGGAGGCCTGGTCGCCTTCGCCCAGAGACGCCATGGTCACCACGATACCCAGTACTGCCGCGACGATACCGAAACCGGGCATGCCGTCGGCAATGCCGTTGACCGCATGCGACGGGTGCTCGAGCTCTTCCTTCATGCTCAACAGTTCCATGTCGAACAAGCCTTCGAGCTCGTGGGGGGCCATGTTGCCGGTGGACATGATGCGCAGGTAGTCGCAGATGAAGGCAGTCATGCGCTCATCACCCAGCACCGCTGGGTATTTGGCAAAGATCGGGCTGGCCGCGGCGTCCTCGATATCGCCCTCGATCGCCATCATGCCTTCGCGACGGCTCTTGTTGAGGATTTCGTAAACCAGGCCCAGCACTTCCAGGTAGAAAGTATGGGTGAAGCGCGTGCCGAACATCTTCAGCGACTTCTTGATTACATGCATGGTCATGTAACCGGGGTTGGCCTGCATGAAGGCGCCAAAGGCTGCACCGCCGATGATCAGCACTTCGAACGGCTGGATCAGTGCCGCGATCTTGCCGTGGGAGAGCACATATCCGCCGAGCACGCTCGCGAATACGACGATGATGCCGATAATTTTAGCCATAGGTTCAAAGCACTTGCTGTCGTGGTCAGGATGAGGGACGGGAGCTTTAAAACTCTTCTTCTACTTATCGGCAGAACTGCGCCAGACTATAGCCACTCAAAGCGAAAAGCCAGTTCGGACTGATGTCAAAATGCCAATGGAATCCAAGGTGCCCACTCAGAATCCGCGTACGCTAGAGGCCTGGGTAAAGCTGCTCGACGGTATTCGTGTTCCGGTACCGAAGCAGAGTTACGACCGGGTCATGGGCGCTATCAACGATAGCCGCCGTTCGCTTCGCGATATCGCCGAACTGATGCAGGACAGCCCGGCCCTGGTGCTGTCGGTGATGCGCGAGGCCAATCATCCCGCCAACGCCAGCCAGGCAGAACCCGCCGAAAGCCTGGAAATCGCCCTTAACAGGCTGGGCCTGGCGCGCAGCAGGGAATTGCTTACCCGCCTGCCAGCGCTGCCGGACGACGACATACCGCCGGTACTGCGGCAGTTCCTGCTGATCAGCCAGCATGCTTCGCAGCAAGCCAGCGGCCTGTTCGCCAGCCGCCTGGCGCGGCTGTGGCAGGAAATTCACTGGGGTAGCCTGCTGTTCCTCTCGCCCCTATGGCCGATGGCCCTGGCCTACCCCAAGCTGCTCGATGCCTGGGAACTGCGGGTTATCCACAAGGGCGAAGAGGCGCAAGAGGTCGAGCTCGAGCTGTTTGGCGTGCGCATCCTGGCACTGTGCCAAGCCATGGCTGAACACTGGCGCCTGTCGCAATGGGTAACCCAGGGTTACCGCATGCTGCTCGAAGAGCGTGAGCAGCTGGGGCAGATACTGAGCATCGCCCGCGACGAAGACCTGCTCAGCCAACAGCACCGCCTGGACGAGGCGCCGGCACTGAGCCGCTGGTTCAACCAGCCGGCCAATACCGTGCTGCTGGCCAACAACTTGGCCCTGGCGGCACAGGTAGGCTGGGACAACCCGCACCTGCTGCGCTGGCAATTGCTCACCGCGCTGTACCTGCAGACCACACTGGAGGACGTGCAACAGCAAGTTCACCAACAGGCCGCCGCCAGTGCCCGCCGGCACGCCAGGCATGCCTTGTTCCACCCTGCCGAGGCCTTGATCTGGCCCTGGGAACAGCGTCGCCCGCATCCGGACATGCTGACGCCACCACCGCCTTCCAGCGAGGCGCTCGGCCATTGGCGCAAGCTGTGCCAGGAGCTGCTGGCACAGCCCAGCCCGTTCACCAATACCGTGCATCTGGCCACCCAGGCCCGCGAAGCACTGTTGGCCTGCGGCATGCAGCGCATCATGCTGCTGACCCTGGACAAGGCCAGTGATTACCTGCGCGTGCAGCAAACTGCCGGCTTGCCCAAGGAGGCTGCAACCATCGCCTTGCCTGTCACGCAGAGCAAGCTTTTGCAGAAACTGGTCGGGCAGGCCGCACAGCTGCGCCTGTCACCAGACAACCATGCCCAGTTCGCGGCCCTGCTGCCGGCCCCATTGCGTGCGTTCTTCCGTAGCGAACACCTGTTGCTGCGCTCGCTGGCAGTCAACAACCAGGTACTGATGCTGGCGGTGGCCGACCAAGGCGGCAAACCGCTGGCCGATGTCAGTGTCCAGGCGTTCGGCAAAACCGCGCAATGTATCGAGCGCGCCCTTGCGGTGTTTGCCAACCGCAATGCCTGACCCTTGCGCTACAATCGCCCCTCTTTCCACACTGGAGACCGTGGATGACTGATTTTGCCGGACTACCGCTGGTGATCGAGCCCGCGGATCTGCTTGCGCGCCTGGCTTCCCCCCAGCTGATCCTGGTCGACCTGAGCAGCGCCAACCGCTATGTCAGCGGTCATATCCCGGGCGCCCGCTTCGTCGAAGGCAAACGCACCCAGCTGGGCATGCCGCCCGCGCCGGGGCTTTTGCCGGCCATTGGCGACCTGGAAAAACTGTTCAGCGAACTCGGCCACCGGGATGATGCGGTCTACGTGGTGTACGACGATGAGGGCGGCGGCTGGGCCGGGCGCTTCATCTGGCTGCTCGACGTCATCGGCCACAAGGCCTGCCATTACCTCAATGGCGGCATCCAGGCCTGGCCGGCGGACAAGCTCTCGACGGAGGCACCCGCGCCCGCCACCGCACCGGTACGCCTGCAATTGCACAGCGAACCGACTGCCACTCGCGAATACCTGCAAAGCCGCCTGGGCGCCGATGACCTGGTGATCTGGGATGCCCGCGCCCCGCAAGAATTCTCTGGTGAAAAGGTCCTGGCAGCCAGGGGTGGCCATATACCCGGCGCGGTCAACTTTGAATGGACGGCCGGCATGGACCTCAACGACCATCTGCGCATCCGCAAGGACATCGCCGAAGTCCTCCAGCAACTGGGCATCACCCCCGACAAGGAGGTGATCACCCATTGCCAGTCCCACCGCCGCTCCGGTTTTACCTACCTGGTGGCCAAAGCCCTCGGCTATCCACGCGTCAAGGCCTATGCCGGCTCGTGGAGCGAATGGGGCAACCACCCGGACACGCCTGTAGAAGTTTAAGGAACCTGCATGAAATCCCGTCTGTTCATCATCAGCCAGTACCTGCTGCCGCACCATCTTCTGTCGCGGCTTGCCGGCTGCGTCGCCGAGTGCCGCTCACGCTGGTTCAAGAATGCCTTCACCGCCTGGTTCGCCAAGCGCTACCAGGTGAACATGAACGAGGCACTGGTCGAAGACCTCACCGCCTACGAGCACTTCAATGCCTTCTTCACCCGCGCCCTCAAGCCGGGTGCACGCCCGCTGGATGAAACCCCGGGGGCAATCCTGTGCCCGGCCGATGGCGCTGTGAGCCAGCTGGGCCCGATCGAGCACGGTCGCATCTTCCAGGCCAAGGGCCACAGCTTCAGCGCTCTGGAGCTGCTCGGCGGCGACCCGGCGCTGGCCGCCCCGTTCATGGGTGGTGAATTCGCTACCATCTACCTGTCACCGAAGGACTACCACCGCGTGCACATGCCGCTGGCCGGTACCCTGCGCGAAATGGTCTATGTGCCGGGTCGCCTGTTCTCGGTTAACCAGACCACCGCAGAAAACGTCCCCGAGCTGTTTGCCCGCAACGAGCGTGTGGTGTGCCTGTTCGACACTGAGCGCGGGCCGATGGCCGTCGTGCTGGTGGGGGCGATGATCGTTGCCTCGATCGAGACCGTGTGGGCCGGCCTGGTCACTCCACCCAAGCGCGAACTTAAAACCTTCCGCTATGACGAAGGCAGCCGTGCGCCGATCCATCTGGAGAAGGGTGCGGAACTGGGCCGCTTCAAGCTGGGCTCTACGGCTATCGTGCTGTTTGGGCCGGAGCAGGTGAAGTGGGCTGAAACCCTGGGTGCCGGTTCGGCAACGCGCATGGGTGAGCTGTTGGCGGTTCCCGCGCAGGCTTGATTCTGGCAAAAAATGAAAAGGCCCTGCATGACTGAAGTCATGCAGGGCCTTTTTGTCAGCGAGGCTTGTGTCAGCCCCGCGCGTCGCGGTCGCGCAGCCCCAGCAGATACAGCACGCCGTCCAGCCCCAGAGTCGAGATGGCCTGCTTGGCCGATTGACGTACCAGTGGCTTGGCGCGGAAGGCGACGCCCAGGCCGGCCAGCGACAGCATCGGCAGGTCGTTGGCACCGTCACCTACGGCAATGGTCTGCTCCAGTTGCAGGCCCTCTTCGCTCGCCAAATGCTGCAGCAGTTCTGCCTTGCGCTGGGCATCGACGATGGGCTCGACGGCCACGCCGGTCACCTTGCCATCGACCACTTCCAGCTCGTTGGCGAACACGTAATCGATGCCCAGGCGTGCCTGCACCTGCTTGGCAAAGTAGGTGAAGCCACCCGAAAGGATTGCAGTCTTGTAGCCCATGCGCTTGAGCTCGGCGAACAGGTTCTCGGCACCTTCGGTGAGGCGCAGCGAAGCACCGATCTGGTCCAGCACACCAACATCCAGGCCTTTGAGCAGCGCCATGCGCTCCTTGAAGCTGGCGCGAAAGTCCAGTTCGCCGCGCATTGCACGTTCGGTAATCGCCGCCACCTGCTCGCCGACACCTGCAGCCTTGGCCAGTTCGTCGATGACTTCGGCTTCGATCAGGGTCGAATCCATGTCAAACACGGCCAGGCGGCGGTTGCGACGGAACAGGTCGTCCTTCTGGAAGGCGATGTCGATGTTCAGCGCTTCGGACAATGCAAAGAAGTCGGCGCGCAGCGCCTGGGCATCGCTTGGCTCACCGCGGACGGAAATTTCCAGGGCAGCCTTGCCTTTCTCGCGCTGCGCGCCCAGGGCAACACGTGCAGACAGGCGCTCGATCCGCTCGATGGTCAGGCCATATTGGCTGATGACCGCGCTGACACTCTGCAGTTGCTCCGGGGTGATCTTGCGGCTGAGGACGGTAGCGATATAGCGAGCCTCGCCCTGACCATCGGCCCAGTGCTGGTAATCGGACTCGGAAATCGGCGTGTAGCGGGCCTGCAGATTCAGCTCATGGGCCTTGGACTGCACGCTTTGCAACAGGCTGGTGGCCACTTCGTTGTCCGGTATATCGACCAGAATGCCGAACGACAGGGTGCCGTGCATGACAGCCAGGCCGATGTCGAGAATGTTCACACCGCCCTGGAGCAGGACGCCGGTGATGGCGGCAGTGAGACCCGGACGGTCCTCACCGGTGATGTTGATCAGAACGATTTCGCGCACAACCTGGCTCCGACTTCGATGAAAAATGCGCATTCTACCGATTTTCCGTGACCATCGGGCGCCAACGATACTTTGCCGACAAAACTCGGGTCGCTATACTGCGCGCACTTTCATGCCATTAAGAGCCGCGCTCTGTGAACCGGCCCACGCCCGTCAAACCAGACAACTTCTTCCTCATGATCTTCCGTGCCCTGCGCCAACGTCGCGTTCCCCTGGCACTGCGCATCGCCAGCACCAACATTTTCTTGGTGGCGCTGGCGCTGGTGATCTATGCCTGCGTGATGGGTCTGCAGTTCAAGCAGGCCATGCACGAGCAGGCTGACGCCCTTGGCCAGAGCCTGACCACCCAGACAGCCACATCGGCGACCGAGCTGCTGGTGTCCAACGACATCCTCAGCCTCAACGTGCTGTTGGGCAACCTGGTGAAGAACCCGCTGGTGGCCCATGCGGCTATATATAGCGTGGATAGCCGCATCCTGGCCGAGGCCGGGCAGCGCCCACGCAACAGCCTGCTGGGTGAGGCCGAAGGCCTGTACCAGACCAAGATCACCTTCCAGGACGTGACCGCCGGGCAACTGCGCATCAGCCTGGACATGAGCCAGTTCCAGCAGCCGATGCTGATCAGCCTGCAGAGCATGGGCATCCTGGCCGCGATCCTGCTGGCCCTGGCGCTGAGCCTGAGCCTGCGCCAAGGCCGCCACATCACCCTGCCGCTGCTGCAACTGCGCGTATGGTTGCGCGACCCGCACCCCTACACCCCGGCAATCGATCGTCAGGATGAGATCGGCGATATTGCCCGCCAGCTGCATGCCCGCCTGGCCCCGCCGCCACCTCCGGAACCTGAGCCGGAGGAGTACGAAGACGAAGACGACTTCGACGACCTGCACGATACCCCTGCGCCGGTCAAAGCCGCGCCACGGGCCAAGGTTGCCGCCCAGGTAGACGACGAAGACGACGATGAAGCCTTTGCCGGCCTGCTGGACCACGAAGAAAGCGCGCCGAAGGCCGCCGTAGTCGACTCCGACGAGCCGCAGAGCACTGCGGTGCTGGCCGTTCAGCTAGGCTCGCAGGAGCAACTGCGCCGGCTGCCACGCACCCGCCTGACCGAGCTGCTGGAACGCTACCGCGACTGCCTGGAGCAGGCCGCGTCGCTGTACGATGGCGAGACCCACACGCTCAACGACGGCAGCACTCTGGTGCTGTTCCACAGCCGCGACTGCGGCGAGGATTACCTGACCAACGCAATCTGCTGCGGCGAGCTGCTGCGCGCCCTCGGCCACGCCCTGCAGATCGAGGTAGCCGACAGCGGCATCACCTTGCAACTGCAACTGGGCCTGGCCTTGGGCGATGACCTGCATGGGCTGGAACAGGTAGACCTGCTGATGACCGAAAAAGCCCAGGACGCCCTGGCTCTTTCCCAGCACAGCCGCAACCTACTGCTGGTGGAGCGGCAGATCAGTGATGACTCGCTGATTCGCCAGCGTGCGCGGATTCGGCCGATTGCCAGCCCTGAAGGCGCCTGCTGTGTCGAGCGCTTGATGGAGCCTTACCCCTCGATGCTGGAGCGACAGTTGGCGCGGATGCACGAGCGCAGGGTCTGATATCGAGCCCCCTGCTCTGACACCCACAAAAAAGCCCGCACATGTGCGGGCTTTTCTGTATCTGGGGGCAAACATCAGAACCGATAAACTTCCATATCGGTCCGGATAGGGGAAGCCATGGGGATCTTCGACTTCTCCGGTGTTTTCTTGACCTGAACCGGTGCTGCAGGTTTTTTGCGCGACTCTTCGGCAATCGCTGGCTGGTTGGCCAAGGGTTTGACTGCAGCGCTCAACTGCTCTGCCAGCTTCTGCAACAACTGCCCCTGAGCCTGCACCTGCGACGACTCGCTGCCTTCGTGCGGCTGCTCGAGGTGAACGATACGGTTGTCGCGCACATTGCCGCGACGGTCCAGCAAACGCCATTGCGCGTCGAGGATGGCCGGCTGGTTCTTGCCCGAGTCCAGGCGGGTGATCGACAGCAATACCTGTACGTCAGGCGAGAAGCCACTGCTGGCCGGCGCCAGAACCACCCGTTGGCTGTCCAGGCGCCAGGCCAGCTGACGCACCAACAGTTGATCGATGTCTGCCGACAGGCTACCGGCCCAACGACCGTCCGTCGCCGAACTCAGGCTGCCATCAGCCTGGCGCTGCAAAAAGGTTTCACGCTGCAGGTAATCGGCAACCGATACCGGGCCGAGCACCACGGCCATGCCCGCACTCTGCGAAGGCTGGCCAGGATCACCGCTGTCGAGCTGATAGAGGGCAACCGGCTGATGCATGCTGCATCCGCTCAGCCCCAGCAGGCCCGTCATCAATAGCGCAAATGGAAGGCGCAGAAATTTCATTCATCCCATCCAGGCGGTCGCCACCAGGCTAACCGCATTGATACTGATATAGATTCAATCGGGCACACGGCCACGCCGGCACCACAAGGGCACTATCATCCGCGAAATGTCGGTCCGACTCCAGCATTTCTGCCTGGAACGGCGCTGAAATTGCCGCCCCAGACATTTCTACCGGTTACGCCGGAACTTCCACCTGCAAACCGTCAACGCGCTGGAACCCGCGCGGCAGCTTGCTACCCCGCCGTCCACGCTCGCCCTTGTAATGCTCAAGGTCGTCCGGCTTCAAAGACAGGGTACGCTTGCCAGCTTGCAATACAAGGGTCGCGCCCTCGGGGATCACCGCCAGATCTGTAACATATTCTTCACGGCTGGCGACCCGATCACCGGGCACACCGATGATCTTGTTGCCCTTGCCTTTGCCCAGTTGTGGCAGGTCAGCGACCTTGAACACCAGCAAGCGGCCTTCGGTGGTCACTGCCGCCAGCCAGTCCTGCTCACGGTTGGCCACCGGGCGCGGACCGATGACCTTGGCACCGTTAGGCAGGCTGAGCAGCCCCTTGCCGGCCTTGTTCTTGGCCTGCAGGTCCTCACCTTTGACCACAAAGCCGTAACCGGCATCCGATGCCACCACGTACAGCGCATCATCGTCCGGCAACAGCACGCACTCGAAGGTAGCCCCCGGCGGCGGCGTCAGGCGACCGGTCAGCGGCTCGCCCTGGCCACGCGCCGATGGCAAGGTATGCGCCGCCACAGAGTAGCTGCGCCCGGTGGAGTCGATGAGCACGGCAAACTGGTTGGAACGCCCCGCCGCTGCAGCCTTGAAGCCATCCCCGGCCTTGTACGACAGGCCGGTTGCATCGATATCGTGGCCTTTGGCGCAACGCACCCAGCCTTTTTCCGACAGCACGACCGTGACTGGCTCCGTCGGCATCAGCTCGTTTTCCGACAGCGCCTTGGCTTCGGCGCGCGCGACGATCGGCGACCGGCGGTCGTCGCCGTAAGTTTCCGCATCCTTGATCAGTTCGCTGCGCACCAGCTTGCGTAGCTTGGCATCGCTGCCGAGCAGGGCCAGCAGCTTGGCCTGTTCCTTGAGCAGTTCGTCCTGCTCACCGCGGATTTTCATCTCCTCCAGACGGGCCAGCTGGCGCAGGCGCGTCTCGAGGATGTAGTCGGCCTGGATTTCGGTGAGGTCGAAACGAGCGATCAATGCCTGCTTGGGATGCTCCTCGGTACGGATGATGTGGATGACTTCATCGAGGTTGAGGAATGCAGTGAGCAAGCCTTCCAACAGGTGCAGGCGCCTCTCGACCTTCTCCAGGCGATGCTGCAGGCGGCGACGGACGGTACCGATACGGTACTGCAGCCACTCCAGGAGCAAGGCACGCAGGTTCTTGAGCTGCGGCCGGCCATCCAGGCCGATGATGTTGACGTTGACCCGATAGCTGCTTTCCAGCTCGGTAGTGGCGAACAGGTGCTGCATCAGTTCATCGGCATCCACGCGGTTGGAGCGTGGGATGATCACGATACGGCAGGGGTTTTCATGGTCCGACTCGTCACGCAGGTCAGCGACCATCGGCAGCTTCTTCGCCTGCATCTGCGCGGCGATCTGCTCCAGCACCTTGGCCCCGGAGACCTGGTGCGGCAACGCAGTGACGACAATGTCGCCGTCCTCGACCCGGTATACGGCGCGCATACGGATCGAACCGCGGCCGCTTTCGTAGATCTTGAGGATCTCGGCACGCGGCGTGATGATTTCGGCTTCGGTCGGGTAGTCCGGCCCCTGGATGTGTTCACACAGTTGCTCAAGGGTGGCCTTGGGCTCGTCGAGCAGGCGCACACAGGCACTGGCCACTTCGCGCAGGTTATGTGGCGGCACGTCGGTGGCCATGCCGACGGCAATACCGGTGGTGCCGTTTAGCAGGATGTTCGGCAGCCGTGCCGGCAATACTGCAGGCTCCTGCAGGGTACCGTCGAAGTTGGGCACCCAGTCCACGGTACCCTGGCCCAGCTCACCGAGCAGCACCTCGGAGTAGCGCGACAGGCGCGCTTCGGTGTAACGCATCGCCGCGAACGACTTCGGATCGTCCGGCGCACCCCAGTTACCCTGGCCATCGACCAGCGTGTAGCGGTAGCTGAACGGCTGCGCCATCAGCACCATGGCTTCGTAGCAGGCCGAATCGCCGTGGGGGTGGAATTTACCGAGCACGTCGCCGACGGTACGCGCCGACTTCTTGTGCTTGGCATCGGCATCGAGCCCCAACTCGCTCATGGCATAGACGATGCGTCGTTGCACAGGCTTGAGGCCGTCGCCGATGTGCGGCAAGGCCCGATCCATGATCACGTACATGGAATAGTTGAGGTAGGCCTGTTCGGTGAAGTCAGCCAGCGAACGGCGTTCGACGCCGTCGAGGCTGAGTTCCAGTGAGTCGCTCATGCGGGCCTCGTCATTTCAGGTTCTGGCGCAGCAGCATGGTGCCGCCGCGCTGGGTAAATTCAAGTTGTTTCAGAGCGCTCATGCCGAGCAGCACCGTCTGCCCATCCAGCCCCGGCACCACCAGGGCGCGCACGCCCTGCAGGCGGATGTCCCCCAGTTGCAGGCTGTCCAGTCGCGTGCGGTAACCTTCGGTGCGACCGTTGGCGGTGCTGAGGATGACCGGGCTGCCACGTTGCAGGCTCAGGTCACGGGCCAGCGCCTCGGGGATCGCCACGTCGGTGGCTCCGGTATCGAGCATGAAATGCACAGCCTTGCCGTTGATCGCGCCATCTGCCACGAAATGGCCCTGGCCATTGCCCAGCAGGCGCACTTCGATGAAGCCTTCGCCGTGCTCGGACTGCACCTGGGTATTGGGGTTGCGCTCGCGCGCCTCCCACTCACCGAAAAAGCGCGTAGCCAGGAACATCGCCGCCGCCCAGGCGACGATCATCAGTACCCTGCCCGCACGCTTGCCCGGTGGCTGGCTCATGGTGTGGTGCTCCAACCGCCTTGCGGCGCGGCGAAGCGCCAGACGACCGGCCGGCTTTCACCATCGGCGCGGTCAGCGTTGTTGTTGTCAAGACCGATCCATGCGCCCTTGGTATCGATGACCAGCGCTTCGGCCAGGCCGAACGGCTGATCATAGCGTCGCTCGGGTACCAGAGCATCGGCTGCGAACGACCAGCAGCGCTCGACCTCACCGCTGTCGGCATGGCGTCGGCACACACGGTATGCATTACGTTCGAGGGTGAACAGCTTGCCCTCGAACCAGGCCAGGTCGGCGAAATCACGCGAAAGCGCACGGGCATTGGGCATTTGAGGCGGTTGCATCTCGACCCCGGCTTCACTGAGCAGTACGCAAGTGCGTCCGCACGTCCATACCGACTGCTGGCGCTCTATCTTTACCAAGCCGCGGCGCTCACGCTCGGCCGCAAGCCACAGGCGGTCACCGGCAGGGTTGATCGCCAGGCCTTCGAACAGGGCATTGAAGTTCAGCAGCATGCCAGTGGCCCTGGCCTGGCGCATCATCGCCGGGTCAACCCTGAGCCAGGCAGGCGCGCCTACGACCGGCAGTTGCAGCACGGCCACATGCGCTTCGCTGACCAGGTAGATATTACCGGCCTGATCGCAAGTGATACCTTCGTAATCAAACTGGCCACCACGAATGTACGACACCGCCCAGTTGCGCGACTTCAGCCCCCAGGGCAACCCGCTCTCCGGTACCGGGGGCGGGGAAAAAGTCAAAGGCTGGGCGCGCCACACCTCATTGTGCTGGTCGAAGCGGTAGATACGGTCATCATCACGGTCTGAAACACCCCACAGCGCACCTCGGCAAAAAGCCAGCCCGGACAGATTGCCGCCGCGCATGCCGTCAATCGGATGCTCGGATGCCAGCTTCAGCTCCGGCCAGTCGGCTGCCAGGCTCGGCAGAGTAACCAGCGTCAGTAAAACCGCGACAAACAGACGAATCAAACCAGAACCTCGGCCAGATTGCCTTTGGTCTCCAGCCAGTTCTTGCGATCGCCCGCGCGTTTCTTGGCCAGCAGCATATCCATGATTTCGGTAGTACCCTGCAGGTCATCCAGTGTCAGCTGGACCAGGCGCCGGGTGTTCGGGTCCATGGTGGTTTCGCGCAATTGCGGCGGGTTCATCTCGCCCAGCCCCTTGAAGCGGGTGACCTGTGGCTTGCCACGCTTTTTCTCAGCCACCAGGCGGTCGAGAATGCCGTCGCGTTCAGCCTCGTCGAGGGCGTAGTAGATTTCCTTGCCAAGGTCGATACGGTACAGCGGCGGCATGGCGACATAGACGTGGCCTGCTTCGACCAACGGACGGAAGTGCTGAACGAACAGCGCGCACAGCAGGGTCGCGATGTGCAGGCCGTCGGAGTCGGCGTCGGCGAGGATGCAGATCTTGCCGTAGCGCAGCTGCGACAGGTCGGCAGCGCCCGGGTCGACACCGATGGCCACGGCGATGTTATGCACTTCCTGGCTGGCCAGTACCTCGCCACCGTCCACTTCCCAGGTATTGAGGATTTTGCCGCGCAGCGGCAGGATCGCCTGGAATTCCTTGTCACGTGCCTGCTTGGCAGAGCCACCGGCCGAATCACCCTCGACCAGGAACAGCTCGGCCCGCATTGGGTCCTGGCCTGCGCAGTCGGCCAGCTTGCCCGGCAGCGCAGGGCCCTGAGTGACGCGCTTGCGCTCGACTTTCTTGCTGGCCTTGAGGCGGCGGCCGGCGTTGCTGATGGCCAGTTCCGCCAGTTGCATGCCCAGCTCGGGGTGTGCATTGAGCCACAGGCTGAAGGCATCCTTGACCACGCCCGAAACGAATGCCGCAGCCTCGCGGGACGACAGGCGCTCTTTGGTCTGCCCAGAGAACTGTGGCTCCTGCATTTTCATCGAGAGCACGAAAGTGATGCGTTCCCAGACGTCTTCGGGCGCCAGCTTGACCCCACGCGGCAGCAGGTTGCGGAACTCGCAGAACTCGCGCATGGCATCGAGCAGCCCCTGACGCAGGCCATTGACGTGGGTACCGCCCTGGGCGGTGGGGATCAGGTTGACGTAGCTTTCCTGAACACTGTCACCACCTTCTGGCAGCCACAGCAAGGCCCAGTCCACGGCTTCCTTGTTACCGGCCAGGCTGCCGCAGAAGGGCTCGTCCGGCAGGCGCTGGAACTCGCTGACCGAGTCGACCAGGTAGGAACGCAGGCCATCCTCGTAGTGCCATTCGACCTTCTCGCCGCTGGCCTTGTCCTCGAAGCTGACCAACAGGCCCGGGCACAATACGGCCTTGGCCTTGAGCACGTGCTTGAGGCGGCTGATGGAAAACTTGGGAGAATCGAAATACTTCGGGTCGGGGCTGAAGTACACACTGGTGCCGGTGTTGCGTTTGCCGACCGTACCGACCACCTCCAGCTCGCTGGCCTTGAAGCCATCGGCGAAGGTCATCTGGTATTCATTGCCGTCCCGCTTGACGCGCACGCGCACCTGGGTCGACAGGGCATTGACCACCGAGATGCCGACGCCGTGCAGGCCCCCGGAGAACTGGTAGTTCTTGTTGGAGAACTTGCCGCCGGCGTGCAGCTTGGTGAGGATCAGCTCGACCCCCGATACACCCTCTTCCGGATGGATATCCACCGGCATGCCGCGGCCATCGTCGCTGACCTCCAGCGAGTGGTCGGCATGCAGGATGACCTGCACCGAACGGGCGTGGCCAGCCAGGGCTTCGTCGACACTGTTGTCGATGACTTCCTGGGCCAGGTGGTTCGGCCGGCTGGTATCGGTGTACATGCCCGGCCGTTTACGGACCGGGTCAAGGCCCGAGAGGACTTCGATGGCGTCTGCGTTATAGGCGCTAGCGCTGGGATTGGCCATGGGTTCTCGTCGTCAGTCTGGTGAATGCGAAAAAATCAAATACAGAAAAATCGAGCGCCGCATACTGCCCCCGGGCAACTCCGGCGAAGGCAAGCAGGGCTGGTATCTGCTCGGCAAAACCCTGGTAGCCATGGTCGCCACCGGCCTGGATACGCAACGCGCACGCCCGGTAATAACGCTCGGCGTGTCGATAGTCCAGGGTTTCATCGGCGGTCTGCAACCACACTTGATAGCGGCTGGCGTCCGCTGGGGCCGGCACTTCCAGTTCAGCGAGGGCCTGGACATGATCGTGGGTCAGTTCCCAGGTTTCGCCGCTGTAGTGGTTGCGCTGGGTGCCCAGGTAGCCGTCGAACAGTTTGTGCGGGGTGACCGCCGGGTTGATCAGCAGGGCGTTGAGGCCATGGCGCTCGGCCAGATGGGTGGCATAGTAGCCGCCGAGCGAACTGCCGACCAGCAGGGGCGCCCCCAGTTCGGCGATGGCGGCTTCGAGCTGTGCAATGGCCTGGCGCGGGTGATGGTGCAAGGCGGGTACGCGCAACTGGCCTGACAGACCTAGCTGCTGCATCACAGCCTGGAGCTGACGCGCCTTGGTGGAGAGCGGTGAGCTGTTCAAGCCATGGATATAGAGGATGGAACCCGACATGCTGCCCCCGGAATCTTTGGCTTCGCGCCCGATGGTGGAGGCGCAGGGATGCGCAGTGTAGCGTGTTCGCCGTGTTTTGGCGCTGCGGCGGGTTTTTCGCAACAATTTTTGGGCTGCACGGCGGCCCCTGGTTTCAATAGCCCGGGCTATCAAAATCGAGCTTCACCTCAAAGTCCGTGGCCCGCTGCACCCCGGTCTCCAGCCGCCCGTCGGCATGCAGGCGCAACCACCGGTAACCCGGCTGCTCCTCGCTCACCTTGAAGTCTTCGCTACGAGCGGCGAACTGTATGCAGGTCGATGGCGTGGCCAGCAGGCGCAAACCGCCACGCAGCTCATCCCACTCCTGATGAATATGCCCCCAAAGCAGCGCCTTCACCTGTGGATAACCCTCAAGCCGGCGCAACAATTCGTCAGCATTGCGCAAACCGATCGGTGCTATCCAGGCGCAGCCGATATCCACAGGTTGATGGTGACAGCAGACCAGGCAATGGCGCCCCCCTGCCGACACCAGCGCATCATCGAGCAGCGACAGCTGTGCCGGCTCAAGCAGCCCATGGGTCGCACCTTGCACCGCCGAATTGAGCATGATGATACGCCAGGCGCCGATATCGGTTACCGCCTGCACCAGCTCCGGCGCCACCTCGGCCATGACCCTGGCTTCATCATGATTACCCGGCAACCAGCGCGCCGGTACGGCGAAGTCACCCGTCAGATCACGGAACGCCTGATACGAGGCAGCACTGCCATCCTGCGAAAGATCACCGGTGCACAGCAGCAAATCGACACACGGCTGTTCGCGGCGCACCTGGGCGATCACATGGCGCAGGCTATCGCGCGTGCGCAGCCCCAGCAGCGTGCCCGCAGGGTCAGCGAACAGGTGAGCGTCAGTCAATTGCACCACGCATACGGGTGCCTGAGAGGGGTCTGGGTGCGGCACCGGCCGTCTCCTCGGGGAATTCAGCACGAATTATGGCGGGGGATTGGTTGCGAGCAAATAGTCGAAACCGACCGGCATCACATTTCAGCGCACACTTGCCAGCTCGTGACCACAGGCCAGGCAGTGGCTCAGCCATTCCCCGAGAAACAGATTGAGCTGGGCCTTTTCATCCGGCTGGTGCATGGACTGGTTGGGGTACGGGTAGATGCTGCGCAGGCGCCGGGTATGCTCGGCGCTGACCACTTCGGCCATGCGCGCATCGTGGTACACCTGCACCTCCAGGTGGGGCACCGGTAGCCAAGGCAGGCTGTGCTCCTGGCGCACCCGCAGGGTGGTGGTGTAGGGGCAGGCCAGCACCACATCGAGCACCAGCACGCCGAGCATCTGGTCGCCCTGGGTCATGCCGATGCGGCGCGAACTCTGGGTGGTACGCATGTCGGGAAGCAGGCGCATGAGCCGGGCGTAGTTGGCTTCACAGGCTGCCTGCAGCCCGGCCAGATCGACCCGATAACGCTCACGCAGCAGGTTCACTTCCACATACCTCGTACTTCATCTCTGTTGAGCGCCAGCCATTGCAGGCCAATGATCGTCGCCGCATTGCAGATGCGCCCGTCGCGCACGGCCTGCAAGGCATCTTCGAACGACCAGACCCGCACGCGGATATCTTCGCCCTCTTCTTCCAGGCCATGCAGCCCCCCGGCGCCTTCGCTGCTGCAGCGGCCAAGGAACAGGTGCACGTATTCATCACTGCCGCCGGGCGATGGGAAATAACGGGTCATCGGCCACAGGGCGCTGAAGGTCAGACCGGCTTCTTCTTCGGCTTCACGATGAGCGACCTCTTCAGGCTGTTCGTCCTTGTCGATCAGGCCGGCGACCATCTCGATCAGCCAGGGATTGTCGACTTTATCCAGCGCGCCGACGCGAAACTGCTCGATCAACACCACTTCATCGCGCAGTGGATCGTAAGGCAGCACGCAAACGGCATCATGGCGCACGAACAGTTCGCGGCTGATCTCGCGGCCCATGCCCCCGGCAAACAGCTCATGGCGCAGGCGAAGCTTGTCGAGCTTGTAGAAGCCCTGGAAGCAATTGGCCCGTTCGATGATGTCGAAGCCCTTGGGCACTGAATTCAACGCGTCTGACATGGAAATCCTCATTACCTCAAATACTGCTTCGCGCCATCCTACTCTGCACGCCTGCCTGTTTCACCCCTTTCCGGTAACCGTTCGCGCAGTCGGGACAGCGGCTCTTCTCTCTGTTAGCTTAGTGGCGAACTGAAGGCCGCGCAGGCGGTCAAAGGCCGACTTTTCCCTGTATTGCAAGGATCATCATGACACTTGTCAAACTGACTGCCGTGGCTGTGCTGGCCTTGGCCCTCGGTGCCTGCCAGAGCCTGTTCGCGCCGAATTACCGTGCCCCACTGGAGGTAAAGCGCGACGCCTGGGAGCACGTAAAGCCAGGTTGCAGCGAGAGTGACTGCCCACTGGTGAACATTGACACCATTCACTTCCCGGACCTGCCCAAGCTCGACGGCATCGTCGAAAAACGCCTGCTGCAACTGACCGAAGACAACCAGCATGGCACCGCACCAAGCACTTTGCAGGCGTATGAGCAGCAATACCTGGCCACCGCCGACAAACGCAACAGCAGCTACCTGCAAGCCAAGGTACGTGAACAGCATGACGGGCTGGTGATCATCGAGCTGTCCAGCTACCTCGACAGCGGCGGCGCCCATGGCATGCCAGGCCGGGGCTTCATCAACTATTCGCGCAAGCTGGACAAGGTGCTGACCCTGCAAGACATGCTGGTGCCGGGCCAGGAAGATACCTTCTGGAAAACGGTAGAAGAATCGCACCGCGCCTGGTTGATCAGCGTGGGCATGGACAAGGATGCCGAGTTCGTCAAAACCTGGCCATTCAAGAAGTCGCCGCACATCGCCCTGACGTACGGCGCAGTGGTGGTCAAATATGAGGTCTATACCATCGCGCCCTACTCCATGGGCCACGTGGAGTTGAAAATCCCCTACCCACGCCTGAACGGCGTGCTCAAGCCCGAACTGTTCCCCGGCCGCGGCTGAGACTCAGTAGCGCATGCAGCCCACCCGCCAGCAACAATGCCGGCAGGGTAGCGCCGAACTCTGGCGCTTGCGCAGCGATGCTGTGATAGGCCACCACACCCACCGCCCAGGCCAGCAGCGCCTGCCAGTGCAAACCATCAATTTGTGCTGGAAGGCGGCGGCGGCGGATCACGAAGTGGTCCGTCAGCACCACACCGAACAGCGGCGCGAACACCGAGCCGATCAGCAGCAGGAAGTTTTCGTACTGGGCAAGCGGCGCCAGCAGGGCAATCAGGGTGCATAGCACACCGATGCCCAACGCCAGGTACTCGACCTTCAGGCGTACCAGCAGACTGGTCGATACCGCAGCCGAGTGGATATCGGCAAAGGCCTTCTCCGACTCGTCCAGCAAAATCAGCAGCAACGGAATACCCAGCCCGGCACCGGCCAGGGCCAGCAGCAGCGCATTGGCCTCACCGCTCGGCGCAAAGGCCAGGGTGTAGGCCACGCCAAGGCTCATCAACCAGGTATTGCCAATGAAGTAACCGAGCACGGTCCCGCCGAACACTCGCTTGGCGCTGCGGGCAAAACGTGAGTAGTCGGCGATCAATGGCAACCAGGACAGCGGCATGGCGATGACGATGTCGAAGCCCACAGCCAGCGACATCGACCCATCTGCGCTGCGCCGCCACAGCTCGCCCAGGTCAGCCTTGGCGAACAGGTTCCAGGTCAGCCACAGGCAAGCGCCCAACAACAGCCAGATCCCCCATTTGCGCAGCACCTTGCGCACGAATGCCAGCGGCCCGCTGACCGCGAGCAGCGTAGCCAGGCCACCGAAGCAGAGGGTCCAGAACATCGGGCTGTTCCATAGACTGCCTTCACCGAAGGTGCGCGCGCCGAGCAGGCTGGCGGCGTCACGCATGACAATGATCTCGAACGCGCCCCAACCGACCAGTTGCAGCAGGTTGAGCAGCGCTGGCAGGCGCACGCCTTGGCTGCCCAGGCTCAGGCGCAGGGTGGCCATGGCGCAAAGGCCCGTATCGCTGCCAATCACGCCTGCCGCCCCAAGCAGCAGCACGCCCACGCCGGTGCCCAGGGCGATGGCCAGCACCGCGCCGGCCAGGCCCAGGCCTGGAGCGAGCATCGCGCCGACCTGCAGGACCATCAGGCCGATACCGAGGGAAAACCAGAGCGAGAACAGGTCGCGACCACCGAACGGGCGTTGGCTGGTGGGGACAGGGTGGTCGGGGGAAAAATGGCTGGGAGTTGTCATTGTTGTTACTCGACAAAAGAAAACAAATCGACACGGTCGTTGCAGGAGCGGCGCACCGGCAAGGCCGCTCCTGCAACAGATCAGCGCTGCGGCTTACACCTTGTGGTACAGCTGGCTGCCTTCCTGGCGGAACCGTTCGGCCTGCTCGCGCATCCCCTCCTCAACCGATACATCCACCGCATCGATGCGCAGGTTGGCGGCGTATTCCCGTACTTCCTGGGTGATTTTCATCGAGCAGAACTTCGGCCCGCACATCGAGCAGAAGTGCGCGACCTTAGCCGATTCCTTCGGCAGGGTTTCATCGTGGAAGGCACGTGCGGTGTCAGGGTCCAGGCCCAGGTTGAACTGGTCCTCCCAGCGGAACTCGAAACGCGCCTTGGACAGGGCATTGTCACGGATCTGCGCGCCCGGGTGGCCCTTGGCAAGGTCGGCTGCATGCGCGGCGATCTTGTAAGTGATGATGCCGGTCTTGACGTCATCCTTGTTCGGCAGGCCCAGGTGCTCCTTGGGGGTGACGTAGCACAGCATGGCGCAGCCGAACCAGCCGATCATGGCCGCACCGATGCCCGAGGTGATGTGGTCGTAACCAGGCGCAATGTCGGTGGTCAAAGGGCCGAGGGTGTAGAACGGCGCTTCGTCGCAGCACTCCAGCTGCTTGTCCATATTCTCTTTGATGAGCTGCATCGGCACATGGCCAGGGCCTTCGATCATGCACTGCACGTCGTGCTTCCAGGCGATCTTGGTCAGCTCGCCAAGGGTTTCCAGCTCACCGAACTGCGCAGCGTCGTTGGCATCGGCAATCGAGCCTGGGCGTAGCCCGTCACCGAGCGAGAAGCTCACGTCGTAAGCCTTCATGATTTCGCAGATCTCATCGAAATGCGTGTACAGGAAATTCTCCTGGTGATGCGCCAGGCACCACTTGGCCATGATCGAACCGCCGCGGCTGACGATACCGGTGACCCGCTTGGCGGTCAGTGGCACGTAGCGCAGCAGCACGCCAGCATGGATGGTGAAGTAGTCCACGCCCTGCTCGGCCTGCTCGATCAGCGTGTCGCGGAACAGCTCCCAGGTCAGGTCCTCGGCAACCCCACCGACCTTCTCCAGGGCCTGGTAGATCGGTACGGTACCGATGGGTACCGGCGAGTTGCGGATGATCCACTCGCGGGTTTCATGGATGTGCTTGCCGGTCGACAGGTCCATGACCGTGTCCGAGCCCCAGCGAATACCCCAGGTCAGCTTGGCTACTTCCTCCTCGATCGAGGAACCCAGGGCGCTGTTGCCGATGTTGCCGTTGATCTTCACCAGGAAGTTGCGGCCGATGATCATCGGCTCCAGTTCCGTGTGGTTGATGTTGGCCGGGATGATCGCGCGACCGCGGGCGATTTCCTCGCGCACGAATTCGGCGGTGATCTCTTTGGGGATGTTGGCGCCGAAGCTGTGGCCGGCGTGCTGCTGCTTGAGCAAGCCAGCAGCGCGGGCCTCCTGCAGCTTCATGTTCTCGCGGATGGCGACGTATTCCATCTCGGCGGTGATGATGCCCTGGCGGGCGTAGTGCATCTGCGAGACGTTGGCGCCAGCCTTGGCGCGGCGCGGGTTGCGCACATGGTTGAAGCGCAGCTTGGCCAGTTCGGCGTCGTTCAGCCGCTGCTGGCCGAAGTTCGAGCTCAGCCCACCCAGGCGCTCGGTATCGCCACGGGCGTCGATCCAGGCCGAACGCACATCGGCCAGGCCTTTGCGCACATCGATGATGACGTCGGGATCGGTGTAGGGGCCGGAAGTGTCATAGACCATCACCGGCGCGTTGGCTTCGCCGCCAAAGTCGGTGGGGGTGTCGTGCAGGCTGATTTCGCGCATCGGCACGCGTATGTCCGGGCGCGAGCCCTCGACATAGACCTTGCGCGAACGCGGGAAGGGTTGCACGGACTGCTGATCGACTTGCGCCGACTCGCTGAGGTTGATCGTTTTTTCTTGTTTGCTCATCACAGGCTCCAGACAGCTTCCTAGCGGTGGAATGTCGGGGAGAACCTGAAAGACGCGGACGCACCCCTTGGCGGGCATGCAGTGCCGGATACATGGAGTGCCTTGAGCTGCTTGCAGCTGCGACATTCCCGGACCTGGCACAAGAGGCTCCCCGGGAAGGCGAGCAATCTTGTTCCCTACGCAGGCGCTAACCTGATCAGGTTCAACGGGATCCGCACCTATGCGATCTCAGCCTTTGCTTCAAGGCACCCCGACAAGAACGTGCGCAGTCTAGACTGGAGTGGCCGGCAAAGCCAAGCGTGTAAAACGGGGGGATGATGAAAGGCACAGCCAACGATTGTTGCCAGTTGCGCATGGCACTACACTGCCCCAACGCTCGATACTCAACAGTTCAGTAATTAAATTTCGTACAAGGATTGCCTCTATGCTGCGCAAACTTTCACTGGCGATTGCCGTGTCTTGTGCGTCCAACGGAGTGGCCTGGGCAGCGGATGTGCCCATGACGGTCAAGACTGACCTGGTCAGCGTCTACCAGGAAGCGGTCGACAACAACGCCGATCTTGCCGCCGCCCGCGCCGATTATGGCGCGCGCCGCGAAGTGGTGCCCCAGGCCCGCGCCGGCCTGCTGCCCAACCTGTCGGCAGGTGCCGAAATGATGAACACCCGCACCAAGCTCGACGAACCCTCGATCACCTCCAACCGCAGCGGCAACGCCTGGAGCGCCACCCTGGCGCAACCTGTCTTCCGCGCCGACCGCTGGTTCCAGTTGCAGGCCGCCGAAGCTGTCAATGAGCAGGCAGCGCTGGAGTTGTCTGCCACCGAACAGAATCTGATCCTGCAGACCGCGCAAAGCTACTTTGCCGTGCTGCGGGCCCAGGACAACCTTGCAGCCACCAAGGCCGAAGAATCGGCTTTCAAGCGCCAACTCGACCAGTCCAACGAACGTTTCGATGTCGGCCTGTCCGACAAGACCGACGTACTGCAATCCCAGGCCAGCTATGACACCGCCCGGGCCAACCGGATCATCGCCGAACGCCAGGTGCAGGATGCCTTCGAGGCATTGGTGACCCTCACCAACCGCGAATACACGTCGATCCAGGGCGTTGTCCACACCTTGCCCATACAGGTGCCCACGCCCAACGATGCCAAGGCCTGGGTCGAGACTGCCGGGCGGCAGAACCTCAACCTGCTGGCAACCAACTACGCAGTCGATGCCGCCGAAGAAACCCTGCGCCAGCGCAAGGCCGGCCACGCCCCGACACTGGATGCGGTAGCCAAGTACCAGAAAGGCGACAACGACAGCCTGGGCTTCACCAACCCTTCGCAACTGGGCGTGCGCTATAGCGGTGACGTGGAGCAGACCAGCATCGGCCTGCAACTGAACATTCCGATCTACAGCGGCGGCCTGACCAGCTCGCAGGTACGCGAGGCATACCAGCGCCTGAGCCAGAGCGAGCAACAACGCGAGAGCCTGCGCCGCCAGGTGGTGGAGAACACACGCAACCTGCACCGTGCCGTGAATACCGATGTGGAACAGGTGCAAGCGCGCAAGCAGTCGATCATTTCCAACCAGAGCGCGCTGGAAGCCACCGAGATCGGTTACCAGGTCGGTACCCGCAACATCGTCGACGTGCTCGATGCCCAGCGCCAGCTGTACACCTCGGTTCGCGACTACAACAACAGCCGGTACGACTACATTCTCGACAACCTGAGCCTGAAGCAGGCAGCCGGCACCTTGAGCCCACAGGACCTGGTGGACCTCAAGCGGTACCTGAAGGCGGACTACAACCCGGACAAGGACTTCCTGCCACCGGACCTGGCGGCGGCAGCGGCGAAGAACTTCGAACGCAGGCCTTGAGGTAGGCGCTGGTTTCTTCGCGGGTAAACCTGCACCCACAGGGCTTGCGCCAGTGTTTCGACAATGCGCCTACCCTGTGGCCGGCTTGCCGGCGTGCCCGTCAGGCAGTCACTGCAATCGTCGAATCAAAGCGTTGGATGGGCGCATCCGAAAACCCACTACTCGCAGGCTCGGGGGCAAACGCAGGCCGGCCCTGGGATCAACGATCTCAGGGGCGCAGTGAAAAGCCCTTGGCATATACTTCCCGATCTTCCCGGCCATCCGTGAAGCCTCCCAAAAAAAACCCAGGGCAAATGCCCTGGGTTTTCGATGAAGCGGGACGTCTTACCGGCCTGGAGTTGCTCTAGAACGGAATATCGTCATCAAAGCTGTCAAAGTCAGCAGCCGGCTGCGGCGCGGGCTGTTGCGGCGCTGGGCGCTGCTGGGCCTGTTGCGGGCGCGGGGCCTGCTGACGCGGTGGGGCCTGGTTGTACTGTTGCTGCTGGCCACCCTGGTTGTAGTTGTTACCACCACCCTGGTTGTACTGGTCGCCGCCACCTTGTTGGTTCTGCGGACGCCCACCAAGCAGCTGCATGGTGCCCTGCATGTCGACGATGATTTCGGTGGTGTAACGCTTGATGCCGTCTTTTTCCCACTCGCGGGTCTGCAGCTTGCCTTCGATGTACACTTGCGAACCCTTGCGCAGGTATTCGCCAGCGATTTCAGCAACCTTGCCGAACATCGACACACGGTGCCACTCGGTACGCTCGACCTTTTGGCCCGACTGCTTGTCGGTCCACTGCTCGCTGGTAGCCAGGCTCAGGTTGGTCACGGCGTTACCGTTGGGCAGGTAGCGGACTTCGGGATCCTGGCCACAGGTGCCGACCAGAATGACTTTGTTAACCCCACGGGCCATAACGTTCTCCTAGGCTTCGCACGCCGATGAGGCTGGGTTCACCAGACGCTCGAGGGTCGCACGGTCCAAAATTTTCGTATCCAGTTTGATATAGATGGCAGCTTCTTCTGCCACCACAACGGCGTCGGTCACACCCGGCACGGCCATCAGGCGCTCGGTCAGGCCGGCTTCCCGGACTGCCTCAGGCGTCAGTGGCATGCGCAGGCTGGTCACATAAGGCGGCTCGTTCATGCGCAACGCGACCACCAGCCATACGGCACACAGCACCGCGCAACCGAGGAACACCGTGTTCAGCCCACCGTGCTGGAACAGCCAGCCACCAAGGATTCCACCCAGCGCTGCGCCAAGGAACTGGCTGGTGGAATACACCCCCATCGCCGTCCCCTTGCCGCCAGCAGGCGACACCTTGCTAACCAGCGACGGCAGCGATGCCTCCAGCAGGTTGAATGCAGTAAAGAATACCACGGTGCCAATCACCAGTCCGCGCAAGTTGTCAGCCCACTGCCAGAAGAACACCTCCACCAGCAGCAACACACTGACCGCTCCAGCCAATACGCGTTTCATCTTGCGCTTTTTTTCGCCATAGATGATGAACGGGACCATTGCAAAAAATGAGATGAACAGCGCGGTCAGGTATACCCACCAATGCTCTTCCTTGGGCAAGCCGCCGCGCTCGACGAAGGCCAGAGGCAGCGCGACGAAGCTCGCCATGAGGATCGCGTGGAGGATGAAGATACCGGTGTCCAGGCGCAGAAGGTCCGGATGGCGCAGGGTTGGGCCGAGCGCCTGGCGCGCCACACCCGACTCGCGGTGCTGCAAAGTGCTGTGGGTGTTGGGCACGACAAAAGCGATCAGCAAAATGCCGACCAGGGCAAGTCCTGCCGTGGCGAGGAACAATCCTGACAGGCCGAAGGCGCTGGTGAGAAGCGGGCCGACGACCATCGCCACGGCGAACGACAGGCCGATGCTCATGCCGATCATGGCCATGGCCTTGGTACGGTGCTGCTCGCGGGTCAGGTCGGACAGCAGCGCCATGACTGCAGCAGAAATTGCCCCGGCGCCTTGCAGAATGCGCCCGGCAATCACGCCCCAGATGGAGTCGGCTTGAGCCGCCAGCACACTGCCCAGGGCGAAGATCACCAGGCCCAGATAGATCACCGGACGTCGCCCGATGCGGTCGGAAATCATCCCGAACGGGATCTGAAAAAACGCCTGGGTCAGGCCATAGGCACCGATGGCCAGGCCGATCAGCGCGGGCGTGGCGCCGGCCATGTCCATGCCGTAAGTGGCCAGCACCGGCAGGACCATGAACATGCCCAGCATACGAAAGGCAAAGACCAGGGCCAGGCCGCCAGCGGCGCGCGTTTCGCTGCCACTCATGCGCTCGTTGTGGGTGTCGTGCATGGATTAACCTCGTGTGAACCGGCGGCGATTCTATCAGTCCGACAGCTTGACGGCATCTACGCGACGCTTTGCCGCGTACTGGCAGCGCGCCGTATACTTCCTTGTTTATGCCCGCCAAGCGAGGCCGCAGTGGACAAGATCCTGATTCGTGGGGCACGTACCCACAACCTGAAGAACATCGACCTGACCCTGCCGCGGGACAAGCTGATCGTGATCACCGGCTTGTCCGGGTCGGGGAAGTCTTCCCTGGCATTCGATACCTTGTACGCCGAGGGTCAGCGCCGCTATGTGGAATCGCTGTCGGCCTACGCCCGGCAATTCCTGTCGATGATGGAAAAGCCTGACGTCGACACCATCGAAGGCCTGTCGCCCGCCATCTCCATCGAGCAGAAGTCGACTTCGCACAACCCGCGTTCGACGGTAGGTACCATCACCGAAATCTACGACTACCTACGCCTGCTTTATGCTCGCGTGGGTACGCCGCGCTGCCCGGACCACGACATTCCGCTGGAGGCGCAGACCATCAGCCAGATGGTCGACCTGGTGCTGGAGCGCCCGGAAGGCAGCAAGCTGATGCTGCTGGCACCGGTGATCCGCGAGCGCAAGGGTGAGCACCTGGCCGTGTTCGACGAATTGCGTGCCCAGGGCTTCGTTCGGGCACGCGTCAACGGCAAGCTCTACGAACTCGACGAACTGCCCAAGCTGGACAAGCAGAAGAAGCACAGCATCGATGTGGTAGTGGACCGCTTCAAGGTCCGCGCCGACCTGCAACAACGCCTTGCCGAGTCATTCGAGACCGCTCTCAAGCTGGCCGACGGCATCGCCCTGGTTGCACCGATGGACGATGAGGAAGGCGAAGAGACGATCTTCTCCGCCCGCTTCGCCTGCCCGGTCTGCGGCCATGCGATCAGCGAGCTGGAGCCCAAGCTGTTCTCCTTCAACAACCCGGCCGGCGCCTGCCCGACCTGCGACGGCCTGGGGGTGAAGCAATTTTTCGATATCAAGCGTCTGGTCAACAGCGAGCTGACATTGGCCGAGGGTGCTATCCGCGGCTGGGATCGGCGCAACGTCTATTACTTCCAGATGCTTGGCTCGCTGGCAGCGCATTACGACTTCAGCCTGGAGGAGCCGTTCGGCGAGCTTTCGGCCGAACACCAGAAAGTGATCCTGCAAGGCAGCGGCAAGCAGAGCGTCGACTTCAAGTACCTGAACGACCGTGGCGATATCGTCAAGCGTTCGCACCCGTTCGAAGGGATCGTGCCCAACCTGGAGCGGCGTTACCGCGAGACCGAGTCGGCCACGGTGCGCGAGGAGCTGGCCAAGTTCCTCGGCACCCAGCCCTGCCCCGACTGCCGCGGCACCCGCCTGCGCCGGGAAGCCCGTCATGTCTGGGTAGGCGAAAAAACCCTGCCGGCGGTGACCAACCTGCCTATCGGTGAAGCCAGCAGCTACTTCGGCGAGCTGACCTTGACCGGGCGTCGCGGTGAAATCGCTGCAAAGATCCTCAAGGAAATCTGCGAACGCCTACAGTTTCTGGTCAACGTCGGCCTGGACTACCTCACTCTGGATCGCAGTGCCGACACCCTGTCCGGCGGCGAAGCGCAGCGGATCCGCCTTGCCAGCCAGATTGGCGCAGGGCTGGTCGGAGTGATGTATATCCTTGATGAGCCGTCCATCGGTCTTCATCAACGCGACAACGACCGCCTGCTCGCCACCCTGAACCACCTGCGCGATCTGGGTAATACCGTGATCGTGGTCGAGCACGACGAAGACGCCATTCGCCTGGCTGACTACGTGGTGGACATCGGCCCGGGTGCCGGCGTACACGGTGGCCAGATCGTTGCCGAGGGCACGCCTCAGGAAGTCATGGCACATCCCGACTCGCTGACCGGGAAGTACCTGTCTGGGCGCAAGAAAATCGCTGTACCGGCCAAACGCACCCCCCGCGACAAAAAGCTATCCCTCAAGCTCAAGGGTGCGCGTGGCAACAACCTGCAGAACGTTGATCTGGAAATCCCGATCGGTCTGCTGACCTGCGTGACTGGCGTATCCGGCTCGGGCAAGTCGACGTTGATCAACAACACGCTGTATCCCCTGGCCGCTACAGCCCTCAATGGTGCGAGCAGCCTGGAAGCCGCCCCGCACAGCAACATGGATGGCCTGCAGCACCTGGACAAGGTTGTCGATATCGACCAGAGCCCGATCGGCCGCACACCGCGTTCGAACCCGGCGACCTATACCGGCATCTTTACCCCGATTCGCGAGCTGTTTTCCGGCGTGCCGGAATCGCGCTCGCGCGGCTACGGCCCAGGGCGTTTCTCGTTCAACGTCAAGGGCGGGCGTTGCGAGGCGTGCCAAGGCGATGGGCTGATCAAGGTGGAGATGCACTTCCTGCCAGATATCTACGTGCCGTGCGACGTGTGCAAGAGCAAGCGCTACAACCGCGAAACCCTGGAGATCAAATACAAGGGCAAGAACATCCACGAGGTGCTGGAAATGACCATCGAGGATGCTCGCGAATTCTTCGATGCGGTGCCGGCCCTGGCGCGCAAGCTGCAAACCCTGATGGATGTGGGGCTGTCTTACATCAAACTGGGGCAGTCGGCGACCACGCTGTCGGGCGGTGAAGCGCAAAGGGTCAAGCTCTCACGCGAACTGTCCAAGCGCGATACTGGCAAGACGTTGTACATCCTTGACGAGCCGACCACCGGCCTGCACTTCGCCGATATCCAGCAGTTGCTGGATGTGTTGCATCGCCTGCGCGACCACGGCAACACCGTGGTGGTTATCGAACATAACCTCGATGTGATCAAGACCGCGGACTGGTTGGTTGACCTGGGCCCGGAGGGTGGTTCAAAGGGTGGGCAAATTATTGCCAGCGGTACACCGGAAGAGCTGGCAAAGATGAAGCAGTCGTACACAGGGCACTATCTCAAACCGCTTCTGGAGCGTGACCGGGCCTGATCTGCCTGTGCATGAAAAAGCCCCTGGTTACCGACGGTGCCAGGGGCTCTTTTTTAGTCTGTGGATAACTTACATCTGCGACTGCAGGTAGTTTTCCAGGCCGATGGCCTTGATCAGGCCCTGCTGCTTCTCAAGCCAATAGGTGTGATCTTCTTCGGTATCGGCCAGCTGGGCACGCAGGATATCGCGACTGATGTAGTCCTTGTGCAGCTCGCACAGCTCGATGCCCTTGCACAGGGCGGCACGAACCTTGTACTCAAGCTTGAGGTCCGCTTCGATCATTTCGGGCACGGTACTGCCCACTTCCAGGTCATCCGCGCGCATATCGGGGGTGCCTTCGAGCATGAGGATACGCCGCATCAGCGCATCGGCGTGCTGGGTTTCCTCTTCCATTTCATGGTTGATGCGTTCGTAGAGCTTGGACAGGCCCCAGTCTTCGTACATGCGCGAGTGAATGAAGTACTGATCGCGTGCGGCCAGTTCGCCCTTCAGCAACGTGACGAGATAATTGATTACGTCCGGGTGACCTTGCATCGCCCTGATTCTCCGTGTGGATACGTCTAATGAAACATAGTTTGAACCAGGAATTGCTTGCGGTCACTGAAAACTGCGCAATCAGGGGCAAAAAATCGGGTAAACAGTAGTGATATTCATTGAAAAACCGCCCAAATGAGGGCGGTTCTTCTTATCACTTCGAGTTAGGCGAGATTCACGCCCAATGCCTTGGCGATGCCTTCACCGTAGGCTGGGTCAGCCCTGAAGAAGTACTGCAACTGACGGTGGATGACATCTTCACTGACGCCTGCCATGGTTCCAGCGATATTGCTGATCAGCAGTGCCTTTTGCTCATCGCTCATCAAGCGGAACAGTGCACCGGCGTGGCTGTAATAGTCGTTGTCTTCACGGTGATCGTAGCGATCAGCTGCTCCATTGAGGGCCAATGCTGGTTCGCCATGGTCAGGCGACTGCTTTGGCGCGTCGCGATAGCTGTTGGGCTCGTAATTGGGCGCACCGCCATAACTACCAAAAGCCATCGAACCATCACGCTGGTAGCTATTGACCGGGCAGCGTGGCGCGTTGACGGGCAACTGCTGGTGGTTGGTGCCCACGCGGTAGCGATGCGCATCGGCATAGGCGAACACGCGGCCCTGCAGCATGCGATCTGGCGAAAGCCCCACGCCCGGCACCATGTTGCTCGGGCCAAACGCTGCCTGCTCGACTTCGGCGAAATAGTTGAGCGGGTTGCGGTTAAGTTCCAGCACACCTACCTCGATCAACGGATAGTCCTTCTGCGACCAGGTCTTGGTCACATCGAACGGATTTTCATCGCGACTGGCCGCCTCCTCTTCAGTCATGACCTGAATGCACACGGTCCAACGCGGGTAGTCTGCGCGTTCGATGGCCTCGAACAGGTCGCGCTGGGCGTAGTCAGGGTCTGTACCGGCCAGGCGCGCAGCATCGGCGGGCGTAAGGTTCTTGATGCCTTGTTGGGTCTTGAAGTGCCATTTGACCCAGGTACGCTCGCCAGCAGCGCTGATCAGGCTATAGGTGTGGCTGCCGAAGCCGTGCATGTGGCGGTAGCCGTCCGGGATGCCACGATCAGAGAACAGGATGGTGACCTGGTGCAACGCCTCCGGCGAATGCGACCAGAAGTCCCACATCATCTGGGCGTTCTTCAGGTTGGTTTGTGGGTGGCGCTTCTGGGTGTGAATAAAGTCCGGGAATTTGAGCGGGTCACGAATGAAGAAAACCGGGGTGTTGTTACCCACGATGTCCCAGTTGCCTTCCTCGGTGTAAAACTTTACTGCAAAGCCACGAGGATCACGCTCGGTATCTGCCGAACCGCGCTCGCCACCGACGGTAGAAAAACGCAGGAAGGTTTCAGTCTGCTTACCAATCGTGTCGAACAGCTTGGCCTTGGTATATCGAGTGATGTCCTGGGTGACTGTAAAGGTGCCATAGGCTCCGGAGCCCTTGGCGTGTACACGCCGTTCAGGGATGTTCTCTCGGTTGAAGTGAGCGAGTTTCTCGATCAGGTGGAAATCGTCGAGCAGCAGCGGGCCGTGCGGGCCAGCAGAGCGGGAATTCTGGTTGTCAGCTACGGGGGCACCGCTGGCGGTGGTGAGAATCTTGCTCATGGGCTCTCCATATCGGTCTTGGACTGCCGGCGAACCGGCTTGGATAGGAGTATCGACGAGCGGTTGTTTCAAAACAAATTCATTACATGCCTTGTATCAATAGAAATAAACAATACCTGCAGAAACAAAAAACCGGGCACTAGGCCCGGTTTTTTGTAGCAGACAGAACGTCTTACTCGGCAGCTTCTACAGCACCACCGACTGGACGATCAACCAGCTCGACGTACGCCATAGGCGCGTTGTCGCCAGCGCGGAAACCGCACTTCAGGATGCGCAGGTAGCCGCCCTGACGGGTGGCGTAGCGCTTGCCCAGATCGTTGAACAGTTTGCCAACAGCCGACTTCGAACGGGTACGGTCGAAGGCCAGACGGCGGTTAGCAACGCTGTCTTCCTTGGCCAGGGTGATCAGCGGCTCGGCAACGCGGCGCAGTTCCTTGGCTTTCGGCAGGGTGGTTTTGATCAGCTCGTGCTCGATCAGCGACACAGCCATGTTCTGGAACATAGCTTTGCGGTGAGAGCTGGTACGGCTCAGGTGACGTCCACTTTTACGATGACGCATGATTCATTCCTTACCAAACACTACGTTCGGTGATTACGACGATCAGGCGGTCGCCTTGTCGTCTTTCTTAAGACTTGCAGGCGGCCAGTTGTCGAGGCGCATGCCGAGAGACAGACCACGAGAGGCCAGCACGTCCTTGATTTCAGTCAGGGACTTCTTGCCCAGGTTAGGAGTCTTCAACAACTCTACTTCGGTACGCTGAATCAGGTCGCCGATGTAGTAGATGTTCTCCGCCTTGAGGCAGTTGGCCGAACGTACAGTCAGTTCCAGGTCGTCAACCGGACGCAGCAGGATCGGATCGATCTCGTCTTCCTGCTCGACTACGACAGGCTCGCTGTCACCTTTGAGGTCGACGAACGCGGCCAACTGCTGTTGCAGGATGGTCGCAGCGCGGCGGATAGCCTCTTCAGGATCCAGGGTGCCGTTGGTTTCCAGATCAATGACCAGCTTGTCCAGGTTGGTACGCTGTTCAACACGGGCGTTCTCGACCACATAGGCGATACGACGCACCGGGCTGAACGAAGCGTCCAGCTGCAGACGGCCAATGCTACGGCTTTCGTCTTCGTCGGTTTGACGGGAGTCAGCCGGCTCGTAACCGCGACCACGAGCTACAGTGAGCTTCATGTTCAGGGCGCCGTTGGACGCCAGGTTCGCGATTACGTGATCGGGGTTGACGATCTCGACATCGTGATCCAGCTGAATATCGGCAGCGGTAACCACCCCCGAACCCTTTTTCGACAAGGTCAGCGTAACTTCGTCACGACCGTGCAGTTTGATAGCCAGGCCTTTAAGGTTCAACAGGATTTCAATTACGTCTTCCTGTACACCTTCGATCGCGGAGTACTCATGGAGTACGCCATCGATCTCGGCCTCGACTACTGCACAGCCAGGCATGGAGGACAACAGGATGCGGCGCAGCGCGTTGCCCAGGGTATGGCCGAAGCCACGCTCGAGAGGCTCGAGCGTGATCTTGGCGCGGGTCGGACTGACTACCTGCACATCAATATGGCGGGGAGTCAGGAACTCATTTACCGAAATCTGCATGGATGCACCTATTTTCTAGCCCTTACTTGGAGTAGAGCTCGACAATCAGGTTTTCGTTGATGTCGGCAGACAGGTCGCCGCGAGCAGGAACGTTCTTGAAAACGCCCGACTTCTTAGCGGAATCTACGTCTACCCACTCAACGCGGCCACGCTGGGCGCACAGTTCAAGGGCTTGAACAATGCGCAGCTGGTTCGACGACTTCTCGCGAACCGCGACCACGTCACCCGGACGAACTTGGTAGGATGGAATGTTTACAGTCTTACCGTTGACGCTGATCGCTTTGTGCGAAACCAGCTGACGGGACTCGGAACGAGTCGAGCCGAAGCCCATACGGTAGACGACGTTATCCAGACGGCACTCGAGCAGTTGCAGCAGGTTCTCACCGGTTGCGCCTTTTTTCGAGGCAGCAGCCTGGTAGTAACCGCGGAACTGACGCTCCAGAACACCGTAGATACGACGGACTTTTTGTTTCTCGCGCAGCTGGGTACCGTAGTCGGACTGACGGCCACGGCGCTGGCCGTGGATACCTGGGGCTGCTTCGATGTTGCACTTCGATTCCAGAGCGCGAACGCCGCTCTTCAGGAACAGGTCGGTGCCTTCACGACGAGACAGTTTGCATTTTGGACCAATGTAACGTGCCATTCTTCTGTCTCCTGATTACACGCGGCGCTTCTTCGGCGGACGGCACCCGTTGTGCGGGATTGGCGTCACGTCGGTGATGCTGGCGATCTTGTAGCCGCAGCTGTTCAATGCACGAACGGCGGACTCACGACCTGGACCTGGACCCTTGACGTTTACGTCGAGGTTCTTAAGACCGTATTCCAGCGCAGCTTGACCAGCACGCTCAGCAGCGATCTGAGCTGCGAACGGGGTGGATTTGCGCGAACCACGGAAACCCGAACCACCGGAGGTCGCCCAGGACAAAGCATTGCCCTGACGGTCGGTGATGGTCACGATGGTGTTGTTGAAAGACGCATGGATGTGGGCGATGCCATCAACCACTGTCTTTTTGACTTTCTTACGAGGACGAGCAGCAGGTTTTGCCATGTCTATATTCCTGGGCGATTACTTGCGGATCGGCTTACGCGGGCCCTTACGGGTGCGTGCGTTGGTCTTGGTGCGCTGACCGCGAACCGGCAGACCTTTACGATGACGCAGGCCGCGGTAGCAACCCAGGTCCATCAAGCGCTTGATCTTCATGTTGACGTCACGACGCAGGTCACCTTCGGTGGTGAACTTCGCAACTTCGCCACGCAGGGTTTCGATTTGCTCGTCGCTCAGATCCTTGATCTTAGCGGCTGGATTTACACCAGCATCTGCACAGATCTTCTGTGCAGTTGTGCGACCGACACCATAGATGTAGGTCAGCGAGATAACAGTATGCTTGTTATCTGGAATGTTGACGCCTGCAATACGGGCCATTCAGTGGGACTCCAATTGACAGCTACCTACGCCCCGGAAGCCAAGAAATAGGGCGCGAGATAATATCGCTGTAGAAACGAATAATCAACCCAGCAGCACACTAGCTGCTGGGTTTGAAACGCAGATCACACTCAGCCTTGGCGCTGTTTGTGACGCGGTTCCGAGCTGCAGATCACTCGTACGACGCCTTCGCGACGGATGATCTTGCAGTTGCGGCACAGCTTTTTCACCGATGCACGAACTTTCATTACCGACTCCTCGAACCTTAGGGGCGTATCAGCGCAGCAAACCGCTGCCACCGTAGCCTTTCAGGTTGGCTTTCTTCATCAGGGATTCGTACTGGTGCGAAACGAGGTGCGATTGTACTTGGGACATGAAGTCCATCACAACCACTACCACAATCAGCAACGAGGTCCCGCCAAGGTAGAACGGCACATTTGCTGCCACCACCAGGAACTGGGGCAGAAGGCAGACGGCCATCATGTAAAGAGCACCGAACATGGTCAAACGAGTCAGAACGCCATCAATGTAGCGCGCCGACTGCTCACCAGGACGGATACCCGGAATAAAGGCACCGGACTTCTTCAGGTTTTCCGCTACGTCTTTCGGGTTGAACATCAACGCTGTGTAGAAGAAGCAGAAGAAAATGATCCCTGCACTAAACAGCAGAATGTTCAACGGCTGACCAGGAGCGATCGACTGCGAGATGTCCTGCAGCCAGCCCATACCTTCGGACTGACCGAACCAGGCACCCAGCGAAGCCGGGAACAGCAGAATGCTGCTCGCGAAAATGGCCGGGATAACCCCCGCCATGTTCACTTTAAGCGGCAAGTGGCTGGTCTGCGCTGCAAAGACCTTGCGGCCCTGCTGACGCTTGGCGTAGTGAACGGCGATACGACGCTGACCACGCTCAATGAACACCACGAAACCGATAATCGCTACTGCCAGCAAACCGATAGCGACCAGGGCGAAAATGTTGATATCGCCTGTGCGCGCAGACTCGAAAGACTGCCCGATTGCTCTCGGAAGACCGGCAACGATACCTGCGAAGATCAACATCGAGATACCGTTGCCCACACCGCGCTCGGTGATCTGCTCACCCAGCCACATCATGAACATCGCGCCTGCCACAAACGTGGAAACCGCGACGACATGGAAGCCAAGGCCCGCAGAAAACGCCACGCCCTGGTTGGCCAGGCCAATGGACATGCCAATGGCTTGAACCAGCGCCAGAATAACGGTGCCGTAGCGGGTGTACTGGCTGATCTTGCGACGGCCAGCTTCACCTTCCTTCTTCAACTGCTCCAGTTGCGGGCTGACCGCGGTCATCAGCTGCATGATGATCGATGCCGAGATGTACGGCATGATCCCCAATGCAAAGATGCTCATGCGCTCAAGCGCGCCACCGGAAAACATGTTGAACAAGCTAAGAATGGTCCCCTCATTCTGCCGAAACAGATCCGCCAGACGGTCCGGATTGATGCCTGGAACCGGGATATGCGCACCTATCCGATAGACGATGATCGCCATGAACAGAAAGCGCAGACGAGCCCAGAGTTCCGACATCCCGCCCTTACCGAGCGAAGAGAGAGCACCTTGCTTAGCCATTTATTCCTCGAATTTGCCGCCAGCTGCTTCGATAGCCGCACGCGCACCCTTGGTGGCTGCGATACCCTTGATGGTGACTGCGCGAGTAACTTCGCCAGACAGCATGATTTTCACACGCTGAATGTGCTGGTTGATCACGTTGGCATCCTTCAGGGATTGCACGGAGATCACGTCGCCTTCCACTTTGGCCAGCTCGGACAGACGCACTTCTGCGCGGTCCATGGCCTTCAGGGAAACGAAGCCGAACTTCGGCAGGCGACGGTGCAGCGGCTGTTGACCGCCTTCGAAGCCCGGAGCGATCGAACCACCCGAACGGGAGGTCTGACCTTTGTGGCCACGGCCGCCGGTCTTGCCCAGACCGCTACCGATACCACGACCCGGACGATGCTTTTCGCGACGGGAACCCGGCGCTGGACTCAGATCATTGAGTTTCATCGATTAACCCTCGACGCGCAGCATGTAGTAAGCCTTGTTGATCATCCCGCGGTTCTCGGGAGTATCCTGGACTTCTACAGTGTGACCGATGCGACGCAGACCCAGACCTTTAACGCACAGTTTGTGGTTAGGGATACGGCCCGAGACGCTCTTGATCAGCGTTACTTTTACGGTTGCCATGATCAGAAGATCTCCTCAACGCTCTTGCCGCGCTTGGCAGCAATGGACTCAGGAGATTGCATGGCTTTCAGACCCTTGAAGGTGGCGTAAACCACGTTCACTGGGTTGGTCGAACCGTAGCACTTGGCCAGGACGTTCTGAACACCAGCAACTTCCAGGACAGCACGCATGGCGCCGCCGGCGATGATACCGGTACCTTCCGAAGCAGGCTGCATGTAAACCTTCGAGGCGCCGTGGGCGGCCTTGGTGGCGTACTGCAGGGTGGTGCCCTTCAGGTCAACCTGGATCATGTTGCGACGAGCAGCTTCCATGGCTTTCTGAATCGCGGCAGGTACTTCGCGCGATTTGCCACGGCCGAAGCCGACGCGACCTTTACCATCACCAACCACGGTCAGCGCGGTGAAGGTGAAGATACGGCCGCCTTTAACGGTTTTAGCTACGCGGTTAACTTGAACCAGCTTCTCGATGTAGCCTTCGTCGCGCTTTTGATCGTTATTTGCCATAACTTAGAACTCCAGCCCGCCTTCACGAGCAGCATCAGCCAGCGCTTTGACGCGGCCATGGTACTTGAAGCCGGAACGGTCAAAGGCAACTTGAGATACACCGGCGGCTTTCGCACGCTCAGCTACCAGCTTGCCAACCTTAGTGGCCGCGTCGATGTTGCCAGTGGCGCCATCACGCAGGTCTTTGTCCAAGGTCGAGGCGCTTGCCAAAACCTTGCTGCCGTCGGCCGAAATGACCTGGGCGTAGATGTGCTGCGAGGAGCGGAACACGCACAGGCGCACGACTTCGAGTTCGTGCATCTTGAGACGTGCTTTGCGAGCGCGACGCAGTCGAGTAACTTTTTTGTCGGTCATTTGCTAGGCCCTACTTCTTCTTGGCTTCTTTACGACGGACTACTTCGTCCGCGTAACGCACACCCTTGCCTTTGTAAGGCTCTGGCGGACGGAAGTCGCGGATTTCAGCGGCCACCTGACCTACCAGCTGCTTGTCGATACCCTTGATCAGGATGTCGGTTTGGCTGGGAGTTTCAGCAGTGATACCGGCTGGCAGTTCGTAGTCCACTGGATGCGAGAAGCCCAGAGCCAGGTTCAGGACGGTGCCTTTAGCCTGTGCCTTGTAACCAACACCGACCAGCTGGAGCTTGCGCTCAAAGCCTTGGCTTACGCCCTGGACCATGTTGTTGACCAGAGCACGGGTAGTACCGGCCATGGCGCGAGCTTGCTGATCACCGTTGCGAGCGACGAAACGCAGTTCGCCGGACTCTTCGGTAACTTCAACAGACGAGTGAACGTTCAGTTCGAGAGTGCCTTTGGCACCCTTCACCGAAAGCTGCTGACCGGCGAATTTGACTTCGACACCAGCTGGCAGCTTAACGGGGTTCTTAGCGACGCGAGACATGCCTATCTCCCCTTAGAACACTGTGCACAGAACTTCGCCGCCGACACCGGCAGCGCGCGCAGCGCGGTCAGTCATCACACCTTTGTTGGTGGAGACGATAGACACGCCCAGGCCGCCACGAACTTTCGGCAGGTCTGTGACGGACTTGTACTGGCGCAGGCCAGGACGGCTGGAACGCTTCAGTTCCTCGATGACCGGACGGCCTTCGAAGTACTTGAGTTCGATCGACAGGGACGGCTTGGCCTCACCAGTAACCTGGTAGCCAGCGATGTAACCTTCGTCTTTCAGAACTTTGGCAACCGCGACCTTCAGAGTGGAGGAAGGCATGCTTACGACGGACTTTTCAGCCATCTGGGCATTACGGATGCGAGTTAGCATGTCCGCTAACGGGTCCTGCATACTCATGGGCTAGATGCTCCTGATACAAGAATTATTAGCCTTGCGGCTATCACAACCACCCAAGCAGGCAGGGTAAAAACCCGGGCTCAGGTGAGCCGGTCATTCTAGACACAAGACAGAAACGAAACAAGCCCCATGAAGGGGCTTGTTTGTTGGCGAGAACACCGGCGGTCGGAAGATTACCCCCCTTCCGCCAGGGTCACACCTGCAGCGATTACCAGGAGGCCTTGACCAGACCTGGTACGTCACCGCGCATTGCGGCTTGACGCAGCATGTTACGGCCCAGGCCGAACTTACGGTATACACCGTGAGGACGACCGGTCAGGCGGCAACGGTTGCGCAGACGCGCAGCGCTGGCATCACGTGGCTGCTTCTGCAGAGCGACAACGGCAGCGAAACGCTCTTCAGGAGAGGCGTTCAGGTTGACGATGGTCGCTTTCAGCTCAGCACGCTTTTTGGCGAACTTGGCTACCGTGAGCTGACGCTTCAGCTCGCGGTTTTTCATGCTCTTCTTGGCCATTTTCCTACTCCAATCAGTTGCGGAACGGGAATTTGAATGCACGCAGCAGAGCGCGGCCTTCGTCATCCGAACGAGCAGTGGTGGTCAGGGTGATGTCCAAACCGCGCAGAGCATCGATCTTGTCGTAATCGATTTCCGGGAAGATGATCTGCTCTTTCACGCCCATGCTGTAGTTGCCACGGCCATCGAAGGACTTGGCATTCAGGCCGCGGAAGTCGCGGACCCGAGGCAGGGAGATCGCCAGCAGGCGGTCCAGGAATTCGTACATCTTTTCGCGACGCAGGGTCACCTTGACACCGATCGGCCATCCTTCACGGACTTTGAAGCCCGCGATGGATTTACGAGCGAAAGTCACAACCGGCTTTTGACCGGTGATCTTTTCCAGGTCGGCAACAGCGTGCTCGATGACTTTCTTGTCGCCGATCGCTTCGCCCAGGCCCATGTTCAGGGTGATCTTGGTAACGCGCGGAACTTCCATCACGTTCGACAGCTTAAGTTCTTCCTTAAGCTTAGGAGCGATTTCGTTCCGGTAAATCTCTTTCAGTCGTGCCATGGTCTTCTACCTAGCAGTGTTCAAGCATCAACCGCTTTTTGGGTCGACTTGAAGACACGAATTTTCTTACCGTCTTCTACTTTGAAACCAACGCGGTCAGCCTTGTTGGTTTCGCCATTGAAGATGGCAACGTTGGAAGCGTGCAGAGGCGCTTCTTTTTCGACGATACCGCCCTGAACGCCCGCCATCGGGTTAGGCTTGGTATGACGCTTGACCAGGTTCACACCACCGATGACCAGACGGTCGTCAGCGAGAACCTTCAGCACCTTACCGCGCTTACCTTTGTCTTTGCCGGCGATCACGATGATCTCGTCGTCACGACGAATCTTTTGCATGTCGGATCTCCTTACAGCACTTCAGGGGCGAGCGAGACGATCTTCATGAACTTCTCAGTACGAAGTTCACGGGTCACTGGCCCGAAGATGCGAGTGCCGATCGGCTCTTGCTTGGTGTTCAGCAGAACAGCAGCGTTGCCGTCGAAACGAATGATGGAACCGTCAGCGCGACGTACACCGTGACGGGTACGGACGACAACAGCGGTCATCACCTGGCCTTTTTTGACCTTACCGCGCGGAATTGCTTCCTTGACGGTTACTTTGATGATGTCACCGATGCCGGCGTAACGGCGGTGCGAACCACCGAGCACCTTGATGCACATGACGCGACGAGCGCCGCTGTTATCGGCCACATCGAGCATGGATTGAGTCTGAATCATAAAATTTCTCCGACCCCTAGCCCTTAGACTTCAACAGCGCGTTCGAGGACTTCAACCAGTGCCCAGGACTTGGTCTTGGCCAGCGGACGGGTTTCACGGATGGAAACCTTGTCGCCGATTTTGCACTGGTTGGATTCGTCGTGCGCGTGCAGCTTAGTCGAACGCTTAACGTATTTACCGTAGATCGGGTGCTTGACGCGACGCTCGATCAGAACGGTGATGGTCTTGTCCATTTTGTCGCTGACGACACGGCCAGTCAGCGTACGGACGGTTTTTTCAGCTTCAGCCATGATCACTTACCTGCCTGCTGGTTAAGCACAGTTTTCACGCGAGCGATGTCACGCTTAACTTGCGAGAGCAGGTGCGACTGCCCCAACTGGCCAGTTGCCTTCTGCATACGCAGATTGAACTGGTCGCGCAGCAAGCCGAGCAGTTGCTCATTCAGTTGCTGTGCAGATTTTTCACGAAGTTCATTCGCTTTCATCACATCACCGTCCGCTTAACAAAGGAGGTGGCGAGAGGCAGCTTTGCAGCAGCCAGGGCGAAAGCTTCGCGCGCCAGCTCTTCAGAAACACCCTCGATCTCGTACAGGACTTTGCCTGGCTGGATCTGGGCAACCCAGTATTCCACGGAACCCTTACCTTTACCCATACGAACCTCGAGAGGCTTCTTGGAGATCGGCTTGTCCGGGAAGACACGGATCCAGATCTTGCCGCCACGCTTAACGTGACGGGTCAGAGCACGACGTGCCGACTCGATCTGGCGGGCGGTGAGGCGACCGCGAGCAACAGCTTTCAGGGCGAATTCGCCGAAGCTGACTTTGCTACCGCGCAGTGCCAGACCACGGTTGTGGCCGGTCATCTGCTTGCGGAATTTTGTACGCTTTGGTTGCAACATTTGGCGTACCCCTTACTTAGCAGCTTTTTTACGAGGCGCTGGTGCTTGTGGTTTCAGTTCTTCTTGGCGACCACCAATAACTTCGCCTTTGAAGATCCAAACCTTCACACCGATCACACCGTAAGTGGTGTGAGCTTCGTAGGTGTTGTAGTCGATATCGGCACGCAGGGTGTGCAGAGGCACACGACCTTCGCGATACCACTCGGTACGAGCAATCTCAGCACCGCCGAGACGACCGCTCACCTGGATCTTGATGCCCTTGGCACCAATACGCATGGCGTTCTGTACGGCGCGCTTCATGGCGCGACGGAACATTACGCGGCGTTCCAGCTGCTGAGCTACGCTCTGCGCAACCAGCATAGCGTCGAGTTCCGGCTTGCGGATCTCTTCGATGTTGATGTGCACAGGCACACCCATCTGCTTGGTCAGGTCCTGACGCAGCTTCTCGACATCCTCACCTTTCTTACCGATAACGATACCGGGACGAGCGGTGTGGATGGTGATGCGTGCAGTTTGAGCCGGACGATGAATATCGATACGGCTTACGGACGCGCTTTTTAGTTTGTCTTGGAGGTACTCACGCGTTTTCAGATCCTTCAAGAGGTAATCTGCGTAAGTAGCACCGTCTGCGTACCAGACGGAGGTGTGCTCCTTGACGATTCCCAGGCGAATGCCAGTGGGATGTACTTTCTGACCCATCTGATCGACTCCGTTACTTGTCCGCAACCTTGACAGTGATATGGCAAGACCGCTTGACGATGCGATCAGCACGGCCTTTGGCACGTGGCATGATGCGCTTCAGCGAACGCCCTTCGTTGACGAAGACGGTGGAGACCTTCAGGTCATCAACGTCTGCGCCTTCGTTGTGTTCGGCGTTGGCAACGGCCGACTCGAGGACTTTCTTCATGATTTCAGCGGCTTTTTTGCTGCTGAAGGCCAACAGGTTGAGCGCTTCGCCCACCTTCTTCCCGCGGATCTGGTCGGCGACCAAGCGGGCTTTCTGGGCGGAGATGCGAGCGCCCGACAACTTAGCGGCTACTTCCATTTCCTTACCCCTTAACGCTTGGCTTTCTTGTCAGCCACGTGCCCGCGATAGGTGCGGGTACCGGCGAACTCGCCCAGTTTGTGGCCGACCATGTCTTCGTTCACGAGAACTGGAACATGCTGGCGACCGTTGTGAACCGCGATGGTCAGACCGACCATTTGTGGCAGGATCATCGAACGACGCGACCAGGTTTTAACTGGCTTGCGATCATTCTTCTCCACCGCCACTTCGACCTTCTTCAGCAGGTGAAGATCGATAAAAGGACCTTTTTTCAGAGAACGTGGCACTGTCGTATCCCTCTAGTTACTTGCGACGACGGACGATCATGTTGTCGGTACGCTTATTACCACGGGTTTTAGCACCCTTGGTTGGGAAGCCCCATGGCGATACCGGATGACGACCACCGGAGGTACGACCTTCACCACCACCATGTGGGTGGTCAACCGGGTTCATGGCAACACCACGAACGGTTGGGCGAACGCCGCGCCAGCGTTTGGCACCAGCTTTACCCAGCGAGCGCAGGCTGTGCTCGGAGTTCGAGACTTCGCCCAGGGTCGCACGGCACTCAGCCAGTACTTTACGCATCTCACCGGAACGCAGACGCAGAGTCACGTAGACGCCTTCACGAGCGATCAGCTGAGCCGAAGCACCAGCGGAACGAGCGATCTGAGCACCTTTACCCGGCTTCAGTTCGATGCCGTGAATGGTGCTACCTACTGGGATGTTGCGCAGCTGCAGGGAGTTACCGGCCTTGATTGGGGCCAGAGCACCTGCGATCAGCTGGTCGCCAGCACTTACGCCTTTAGGGGCGATGATGTAGCGACGCTCACCGTCTGCGTAGCACAGCAGGGCGATGTGAGCAGTACGGTTTGGATCGTATTCGATACGCTCGACAGTGGCTGGGATGCCATCTTTGTCGTTGCGACGGAAGTCGACCAGACGATAATGCTGCTTATGACCACCACCAACGTGACGAGTGGTGATGCGGCCATTGTTGTTACGACCACCAGACTTCGATTTCTTCTCGAGCAGCGGTGCGTGAGGAGCGCCTTTATGCAGCTCCTGGTTGACCACCTTGACCACGAAACGGCGGCCAGGGGAAGTCGGTTTGCATTTAACGATTGCCATGATGCACCCCTTCCTTACTCAGCACTGCTGCTGAAATCGAGATCTTGGCCTGGCTGAAGGGAGACGATCGCCTTCTTCCAGTCATTACGCTTGCCCAGACCACGTGCGGTACGCTTGGTTTTACCCAGAACGTTAACAGTCGACACGTTTTCAACTTTTACGTTGAACAGGCCTTCGACAGCTTTCTTGATTTCCAGCTTGGTTGCGTCAGTAGCAACCTTGAATACGAACTGGCCTTTTTTCTCAGCCAGAACGGTAGCCTTCTCGGAAACGTGCGGGCCAAGGAGGACTTTGAATACGCGTTCCTGGTTCATCCCAGCAGCTCCTCGAATTTCTTCACGGCCGAGACAGTGATCAACACTTTCTCGTATGCGATCAGACTGACCGGGTCGGAACCTTGAACGTCACGTACATCGACGTGCGGCAGGTTACGAGCAGCCAGGTACAGGTTCTGATCAACAGCGTCCGAAACGATCAGAACGTCGCTCAGACCCATGCCGTTCAGCTTGTTCAGCAGATCTTTGGTTTTCGGTGCTTCAACAGCGAAGTCCTGAACCACGACCAGACGGTCGCTACGCACCAGCTCAGCGAGGATGGAGCGCAGAGCTGCGCGGTACATCTTCTTGTTGAGCTTCTGCGAGTGATCCTGAGGACGAGCTGCGAAGGTTACACCACCGCCACGCCAGATCGGACCACGAGTGGTACCAGCACGAGCACGGCCAGTACCCTTCTGACGCCATGGGCGCTTACCGCCACCAGCCACGTCGGAACGGGTCTTTTGCTGCTTGGTGCCCTGACGGCCGCCGGCCATGTAGGCCACGACTGCTTGGTGTACCAGCGTCTCGTTGAATTCGCCACCGAAAGTCAGTTCGGAAACTTCGATCGCCTGAGCGTCATTTACATTAAGTTGCATGTCAGTTTCCCCTTAACCGCGAGCCTTGACAGCCGGACGTACAACCACGTCGCCGCCAGTAGCGCCAGGAACGGCACCCTTGACCAGCAGCAGGTTGCGCTCAGCGTCTACGCGAACTACTTCCAGGGACTGAACAGTCACGCGCTCGGCGCCCATGTGACCGGACATTTTCTTGCCCTTGAACACACGACCAGGAGTCTGGCACTGGCCGATGGAGCCTGGGACACGGTGCGACACGGAGTTACCGTGGGTGTTGTCCTGGCCACGGAAGTTCCAGCGCTTGATGGTACCGGCAAAGCCTTTACCTTTGGACTGACCAGTAACGTCTACCAGCTGGCCTGCAGTGAAGAGTTCAGCTTTGATCGAGTCGCCAGCCTGGAACTCGCCTTCTTCAAGGCGGAACTCCCAGACACCGCGACCAGCGGCAACGTTGGCCTTGGCGAAGTGACCTGCCTGAGCGGCAGTCACACGCGAAGCACGACGCTCGCCGACAGTGACTTGCACTGCACGGTAGCCATCGGTTTCTTCAGTTTTGAACTGGGTGACGCGATTCGGCTCGATCTCAATGACCGTGACCGGAATGGAGACACCTTCTTCGGTGAAAATGCGGGTCATACCGCACTTGCGACCGACTACACCAATAGTCATGTTGTAAACCTCATGAGTGTACGGGGCTTTCACCCGCTATGGCCGCCCATTTCAGAGCGTTACACGACAAGACCGAAGTCTTAGCCGAGGCTGATCTGCACTTCCACACCTGCCGCCAGATCAAGCTTCATCAGCGCGTCAACGGTTTTATCCGTCGGCTGGACGATGTCCAGAACACGCTTATGAGTGCGGATCTCGTACTGGTCACGCGCGTCTTTGTTGACGTGCGGGGAGACCAGAACGGTGAAACGCTCTTTGCGGGTAGGCAGTGGAATTGGACCACGCACTTGTGCACCAGTACGTTTCGCGGTTTCCACGATTTCCTGGGTGGATTGGTCGATCAGGCGATGGTCGAAAGCCTTCAACCTGATTCGGATTTGCTGATTTTGCATTGGATTTCAGACTCCAGGCTGTTCCCAACGGACGCACTACGCCCGCTAAAAGGAGGCGTGATTCTATAGACGCCCCTATTTAGTGTCAACCCAATAAAAAAAACCCCCGCTGAGCGGGGGTTTTTTTCAATCGGTCGAGTGATTACTCGATGATTTTGGCTACGACGCCGGCGCCGACGGTACGACCGCCTTCACGGATAGCGAAGCGCAGACCGTCTTCCATTGCGATGGTCTTGATCAGGGTAACAGTCATCTGAATGTTGTCACCTGGCATTACCATTTCAACGCCTTCCGGCAGTTCGCAGTTACCGGTCACGTCAGTGGTACGGAAGTAGAACTGAGGACGGTAGCCTTTGAAGAACGGAGTGTGACGGCCGCCTTCTTCCTTCGACAGAACGTAGACTTCTGCGGTGAACTTGGTGTGCGGCTTGACCGAACCTGGCTTGACCAGAACCTGGCCACGCTCAACGTCATCACGCTTGGTACCACGCAGCAGAACGCCGCAGTTCTCGCCAGCACGACCTTCGTCCAGCAGCTTGCGGAACATCTCAACACCGGTGCAGGTGGTGGTGGTGGTGTCACGCAGACCAACGATTTCCAGCGGATCCTGAACGCGGACGATACCACGCTCGATACGACCGGTAACAACGGTACCACGCCCCGAGATCGAGAATACGTCTTCGATCGGCATCAGGAACGGCTGGTCGATGGCACGAACTGGCTCAGGAATGTAGCTGTCCAGAGTTTCTACCAGCTTCTTGACAGCGGTAGTGCCCATTTCGTTGTCGTCTTTGCCTTCCAGGGCCATACGAGCAGAACCGATGATGATCGGAGTGTCGTCGCCTGGGAAGTCGTAGGTGGACAGCAGGTCGCGAACTTCCATCTCGACCAGTTCCAGCAGCTCGGCGTCGTCTACCAGGTCAGCCTTGTTCAGGAAGACCACGATGTACGGAACGCCAACCTGACGGGACAGCAGGATGTGCTCACGGGTTTGTGGCATCGGACCATCGGCGGCCGAGCAAACCAGGATCGCGCCGTCCATCTGGGCAGCACCGGTGATCATGTTCTTCACGTAGTCAGCGTGACCTGGGCAGTCAACGTGAGCGTAGTGACGAATGGTCGAGTTGTACTCAACGTGAGCGGTGTTGATGGTGATACCGCGCGCTTTTTCTTCCGGAGCCGAGTCGATCTTGTCGAACTCAACGATTGCCGAACCGAAAACTTCGGAGCAAACGCGAGTCAGAGCTGCGGTCAGAGTGGTCTTACCGTGGTCAACGTGGCCGATGGTGCCAACGTTAACGTGCGGAAGGGAACGATCAAATTTTTCTTTAGCCACGACAGTGAACCTCTTGCCTAAAGGGGATTAGCCTTGTTTTTTAACGAGTGCTTCGACGATGTTCGACGGAGCTTCGGCGTATTTGGAGAATTCCATGGAGTAGCTTGCGCGACCCTGAGACATGGAACGAACGTCGGTCGCATAACCGAACATTTCTCCGAGCGGTACTTCAGCACGGACGACGCGGCCGGAGACCGACTCATCCATACCCTGGACCAGACCACGACGACGGTTCAGGTCACCCATCACGTCACCCAGGTAGTCTTCCGGGGTTACAACTTCGACCTTCATGATCGGCTCGAGGACCACGCCACCGCCCTTCTGGGCCAGCTGCTTGGTTGCCATCGAAGCAGCGATCTTGAACGCCATTTCGTTGGAGTCGACGTCGTGGTACGAACCGTCGAATACCGTGGCCTTCAGGCCGATCAGAGGATAACCGGCAACGACGCCGTTTTTCATCTGCTCTTCGATACCCTTCTGGATCGGGGCGATGAATTCCTTAGGAATCACACCACCAACGACTTCGTTGGAGAACACCAGACCTTCGGTGATGTTGCCTTTCTCGTCCTGATCTGGCTCCGAGAAACGGATCCAGCAGTGACCGAACTGACCACGACCACCCGACTGACGAACGAACTTGCCTTCGATCTCAACGCCGGACTTGGTGATCTTCTCGCGGTACGAAACCTGCGGCTTACCGATGTTGGCTTCGACGTTGAACTCGCGCTTCATGCGGTCAACGAGGATGTCCAGGTGCAGCTCACCCATGCCCGAGATGATGGTCTGGCCAGTCTCTTCGTCGGTCTTGACGCGGAACGACGGGTCTTCCTGGGCCAGCTTGCCCAGAGCAATACCCATCTTCTCCTGGTCAGCCTTGGTTTTCGGCTCGACGGAGAGCGAAATGACCGGCTCAGGGAAGTCCATACGCTCAAGAATGATTGGCTTGTCGGCGTTGCACAGGGTTTCGCCCGTGGTCACGTCCTTCATGCCGATCAGTGCCGCGATGTCGCCAGCGCGCACTTCCTTGATCTCTTCACGCTGGTTGGCGTGCATCTGCACCATACGACCAACGCGCTCTTTCTTGCCCTTGACCGAGTTGATGACCGAGTCACCGGAGCTCAGAACGCCGGAGTAGACGCGAACAAAGGTCAGAGTACCAACGAACGGGTCGGTCGCGATCTTGAACGCCAGAGCAGAGAACGGCTCGTTGTCGTCGGCGTGACGCTCGTCTTTACGAACAGCCGGATCGTCTTTGTCCAGGTCCTTGTCGTCCGGGTTGATACCCTGGATTGCAGGGATCTCGGTCGGAGCAGGCAGGTAGTCGATGACGGCGTCGAGAACCAGGGGAACGCCCTTGTTCTTGAACGACGAACCGCAGACAGCCGGTACGATTTCGCTGGCCAGGGTGCGCGCGCGCAGACCGGCTTTGATCTCTTCGACGGTCAGCTCTTCGCCTTCCAGGTACTTGTTCATCAGCTCTTCGCTGGACTCGGCAGCAGCTTCAACCATGTTGGAGCGCCACTCTTGAGCCAGCTCCAGCATATCGGCAGGAATTTCTTCCTCGCGATAAGTGGTGCCTTTGTCGTCGTCGTTCCAGTAGATAGCCTTCATCTTGATCAGGTCGACCTGACCCTGGAAGTTATCTTCCGAACCGATGGCCAGCTGAACAGGAACCGGGGTGTGACCCAGGCGGTTCTTGATCTGACCTACGACGCGCAGGAAGTTTGCACCGGCACGGTCCATCTTGTTCACGTAAACAACACGTGGAACGCCGTACTTGTTGGCCTGACGCCATACGGTTTCGGACTGAGGCTCAACGCCGGAGGTACCGCAGAACACAACGACCGCGCCGTCGAGTACACGCAGCGAACGCTCTACTTCAATGGTGAAGTCAACGTGGCCAGGGGTATCGATGACGTTTACACGGTAGTTGTCGTACTGACCAACGGAACCCTTCCAGAAGGTGGTAACGGCAGCGGAGGTAATGGTGATACCGCGCTCCTGCTCCTGCACCATCCAGTCGGTGGTCGCGGCGCCGTCGTGCACCTCGCCCATCTTGTGGCTCAGACCTGTGTAGAACAGGATCCGCTCGGTAGTGGTAGTCTTGCCCGCGTCAACGTGAGCACAGATACCGATGTTACGGTAGCGGTTAATTGCTGTAGTACGAGCCATAAAGCCCTCGCAAAAATGTTGATGCTTGAATTAGAAGCGGTAGTGCGAGAACGCTTTGTTGGCTTCAGCCATACGGTGCACGTCTTCACGCTTCTTGACTGCAGCACCCTTGCCTTCGGCAGCATCCAGCAGCTCGCCAGCCAGGCGCAGAGCCATCGACTTCTCGCCGCGCTTGCGGGCGTAGTCTACGAGCCAGCGCATTGCCAGAGCGTTACGACGGGATGGACGAACTTCAACCGGAACCTGGTAAGTGGCACCGCCGACACGACGGGACTTTACTTCGACCAGCGGAGCGATGGCGTCGAGAGCTTTCTCGAAGATTTCCAGGGGGTCGCTGTTCTTGCGTGCTTTGACGGTATCCAGGGCACCGTAAACGATGCGCTCGGCTACGGCCTTCTTGCCGCTTTCCATCACGTGGTTCATGAACTTGGCGAGGATCTGGGATCCGTACTTCGGATCGTCAAGGATCTCACGTTTTGCTGCTACACGACGTCTTGGCATGATAAGCCCTCAAACGGTCTTCAGGTTAGCCCGGGACGTGGGTCTTCGACCCCTGCCCGACCTTACTCTTATCGACTCAAAAAAATGGATGTCTGCAAACGGCCGATTACTTCGGACGCTTGGTACCGTACTTCGAACGACCCTGGTTACGGCCTTTGACGCCCGAAGTATCCAGAGAGCCGCGAACGGTATGGTAACGAACACCTGGCAAGTCTTTTACACGGCCGCCACGGATCAGGACGACGCTGTGCTCTTGCAGGTTGTGGCCTTCACCGCCGATGTACGAGGAAACCTCGAAACCGTTGGTCAGACGCACACGGCATACTTTACGCAGTGCCGAGTTAGGTTTTTTCGGCGTGGTGGTGTACACGCGGGTGCACACGCCACGACGTTGCGGGCAGTTCTGCAGCGCAGGAACGTCGGACTTTTCGACCGAACGCTTACGCGGCTGACGTACCAGCTGGTTGATAGTTGCCATCTACTAGCTCCACTGATTGTCTTGCGACTCTATTGTCTTGCAAGAAAGCCAAAAATTGGCGAGACGGAGCCTCACCAAATTTAAGGGTACAAAAGTCTAAAGAGGATCTTGCACCCAGTCAAGACAAGGCCCCGGCCCTCCCCGCCCGATCATCGGCAACATTTCATGTCTCCGATGACCGTTCGGGGCTTGCCGGGGCCCTGCCCTGTACTTAGTTACCGCTGGAATTCAGCGCTTCGGTCAGTGCGGCTTCCACCTCACTGGCACTTACGCGCAGCGGTTTGTCGGCTTCACGGCGACGCTTACGCTCGCTGTGGTAGGCCAGACCGGTACCGGCCGGGATCAGACGACCCACGACCACGTTCTCTTTCAGGCCGCGCAGGTAATCGCGCTTGCCGGTTACGGCCGCTTCGGTCAGCACGCGGGTGGTTTCCTGGAAGGAAGCCGCGGAGATGAACGACTCGGTCGAAAGCGACGCCTTGGTGATACCCAGCAACACACGGGTGAACTTCGAGACGAACTTGTCATCAGCGGCGAGACGCTCGTTCTCGACCAGCACCTGAGTCAGTTCCATCTGGTCGCCCTTGATGAAGCTGGAATCGCCCGACTCGGAGATCTCGACCTTACGCAGCATCTGACGCAGGATGGTCTCGATGTGCTTGTCGTTGATCTTAACGCCTTGCAGACGGTAAACGTCCTGGATCTCGTTGACGATGTATTTCGCCAGCGCGCTCACACCCAGCAGACGCAGGATGTCGTGCGGATCGCTCGGGCCGTCGGAGATAACTTCACCGCGGTTTACCTGTTCGCCTTCGAAGACGTTCAGGTGACGCCACTTCGGAATCAGCTCTTCGTACGGATCGCTACCGTCGGTCGGGGTAATGACCAGGCGACGCTTGCCTTTGGTCTCCTTGCCGAATGCGATGGTGCCGCTGACCTCAGCCAGAATCGAGGCTTCTTTCGGACGACGCGCTTCGAACAGGTCGGCAACACGCGGCAGACCACCGGTGATGTCACGGGTCTTCGACGTTTCTTGCGGGATACGCGCAATAACGTCACCAACGCCGATCTGCGCACCGTCAGCAACACCAACCAAGGCGTTCGCTGGCAGGAAGTACTGTGCAGGTACGTCGGTACCTGGCAGGTACAGATCCTTGCCATTGGCGTCGACCATCTTGATTGCCGGACGGATTTCCTTGCCTGCGGCAGGGCGATCCTTGACGTCCAGCACTTCAATGTTGGTCAGGCCGGTCAGCTCGTCGGTCTGGCGCTTGATGGTGATGTTTTCTTCCATGCCCACGAAGGTCACGGTACCTTTCAGCTCGGTAACGATCGGGTGGGTGTGCGGATCCCACTTGGCGACGATGGCGCCAGCTTCGACCTTGTCACCTTCCTTGACCGAAATCACCGCACCGTAAGGCAGCTTGTAACGCTCGCGCTCACGGCCGAATTCATCGGCAATGGCCAGCTCACCGGAACGCGATACGGCAACCAGGTTGCCATCGGCACGCTCGACCTGCTTCAGGTTGTGCAGACGCACCATACCGCCGTTCTTCACCTGGACGCTGTCGGCAGCCGAAGTCCGGCTTGCAGCACCACCGATGTGGAACGTACGCATGGTCAGCTGGGTACCAGGCTCACCGATCGACTGGGCAGCGATAACGCCGACAGCTTCACCGATGTTCACCTGATGACCGCGGGCCAGGTCACGACCGTAGCACTTGGCACAGATACCGTAGCGGGTTTCGCAGTTGATCGGCGAACGTACGACAACTTCGTCGATGCTGTTCAGCTCGATGAACTCGACCCACTGCTCGTCGACCAGGGTACCGGCAGGAACGATGACGTCCTCGGTGCCTGGCTTGAACACGTCACGGGCGATGACACGGCCCAGTACACGCTCACCCAACGGCTCCACGACGTCACCGCCTTCGATGTGCGGAGTCATCAGCAGGCCGTGGTCGGTACCGCAATCGATCTCGGTTACAACCAGGTCTTGCGCAACGTCCACCAGACGACGGGTCAGGTAACCGGAGTTCGCAGTCTTCAATGCGGTATCCGCCAGACCTTTACGAGCACCGTGAGTCGAGATGAAGTACTGGAGTACGCTCAGACCTTCACGGAAGTTCGCAGTGATCGGCGTCTCGATGATCGAGCCGTCCGGCTTGGCCATCAGGCCACGCATACCGGCCAGCTGACGGATCTGTGCTGCGGAACCCCGCGCACCGGAGTCAGCCATCATGTACATCGAGTTGAAGGACTCTTGCTCGACTTCTTTGCCCTCGCGGTCAATGACCTTCTCTTTCGAGAGGTTGGCCATCATCGCCTTGGACACTTCGTCGTTCGCCTTGGACCACAAGTCGATGACCTTGTTGTACTTCTCGCCCTGGGTTACCAGGCCGGAGGCGTACTGGCTCTCGATTTCCTTCACTTCATCAGTGGCGCTGCCAATGATGCGTGCTTTTTCATCAGGGATGACGAAGTCATTCACACCGATGGAAACGCCGGAAATGGTCGAGTAGGCGAAACCGGTGTACATCAACTGGTCGGCGAAGATAACGGTCTCTTTCAGACCAACCACGCGGTAGCACTGGTTGATCAGCTTGGAGATCGCCTTTTTCTTCATCGGCTGGTTGACCACATCGTACGGCAGGCCTGCCGGTACAACCTGGAACAGCAGTGCACGGCCGACAGTGGTGTCGACGATGCGGGTGTTCTTGGTGATGCTGCCATCACGGTCTTTCACGGTCTCGTTGATACGGACCTTGATTTTCGCGTGCAGAGCGGCTTCGCCGGCGCGGAATACACGATCGACTTCCTGCAGGTCGGCGAACACGCGACCTTCGCCCTTGGCATTGATGGCTTCACGGGTCATGTAGTACAGACCCAGTACAACGTCCTGCGACGGAACGATGATTGGCTCACCGTTGGCTGGCGACAGAATGTTGTTGGTCGACATCATCAGCGCGCGCGCTTCAAGCTGTGCTTCCAGGGTCAGAGGCACGTGAACGGCCATCTGGTCACCGTCGAAGTCGGCGTTGTACGCAGCACAGACCAGTGGGTGCAGCTGAATGGCCTTGCCTTCGATGAGCACAGGCTCGAACGCCTGGATACCCAGACGGTGAAGGGTCGGTGCACGGTTCAGCAGTACGGGGTGTTCGCGAATCACCTCAGCGAGAACGTCCCATACCTCTGGCAGCTCGCGCTCGACCATCTTCTTGGCAGCCTTGATGGTGGTCGCCAGACCACGCATTTCCAGCTTGCCGAAAATGAACGGCTTGAACAGCTCGAGGGCCATCTTCTTCGGCAGACCGCACTGATGCAGACGCAGGGTCGGGCCTACGGTAATTACCGAACGGCCGGAGTAGTCCACACGCTTGCCGAGCAAGTTCTGACGGAAACGACCTTGCTTACCTTTGATCATGTCGGCCAGGGACTTCAGCGGACGCTTGTTCGAGCCAGTGATGGCGCGACCGCGACGGCCGTTGTCCAGCAGGGCGTCTACCGCTTCCTGCAGCATGCGCTTTTCGTTGCGCACGATGATGTCCGGCGCCGACAGATCGAGCAGGCGCTTCAGACGGTTGTTACGGTTGATCACCCGACGATACAGGTCGTTCAGGTCGGAGGTCGCGAAGCGGCCGCCATCCAGCGGAACCAGCGGACGCAGGTCCGGCGGCAGTACTGGCAGAACGGTCAGGACCATCCACTCAGGCAGGTTGCCCGAGCCCTGGAAAGCTTCCATCAGCTTCAGGCGCTTGGACAGCTTCTTGATCTTGGTTTCCGAGTTGGTCTGCGGAATCTCTTCGCGCAGGCGACCGATCTCGTGCTCCAGGTCGATAGCGTGCAGCAGCTCGCGGACAGCCTCGGCACCCATGCGGGCGTCGAAATCGTCACCGAACTCTTCCAGCGCTTCGAAGTACTGCTCGTCGTTCAGCAGCTGACCCTTCTCGAGGGTAGTCATGCCTGGGTCGATGACGACGTAGCTCTCGAAATAGAGAACGCGCTCGATGTCACGCAGGGTCATGTCCATCAGCAGGCCGATACGGGACGGCAGCGACTTCAGGAACCAGATATGGGCAACCGGCGAGGCCAGCTCGATGTGCGCCATGCGCTCACGACGAACCTTGGCCAAGGCAACTTCAACGCCGCACTTCTCGCAGATCACACCGCGGTGCTTGAGGCGCTTGTACTTGCCGCACAGGCACTCGTAGTCCTTGACCGGGCCAAAGATCTTGGCGCAGAAAAGGCCGTCACGCTCAGGTTTGAACGTACGGTAGTTGATGGTTTCCGGCTTCTTAACTTCACCGAACGACCACGAACGGATCATTTCAGGCGACGCCAGACCGATGCGGATGGCGTCGAACTCTTCGACTTGACCCTGGTTTTTCAGCAAATTCAGTAGGTCTTTCAAGGCCTTTCCTCCTGGCGGAGCAGGAAGCGGGCTGTACCAGCCCCACTCCCCTTCGCGTCACGTGTTATTCGGTTTCCAGATCGATATCGATACCGAGCGAACGGATCTCTTTGATCAACACGTTGAAGGACTCGGGCATGCCCGGCTCCATACGGTGATCGCCATCCACGATGTTCTTGTACATCTTGGTACGGCCGTTCACGTCGTCCGACTTCACTGTGAGCATTTCTTGCAGGGTGTATGCCGCGCCGTATGCTTCCAGCGCCCACACTTCCATCTCCCCGAAACGCTGACCACCGAACTGCGCCTTACCACCCAGCGGCTGCTGGGTAACCAGGCTGTAGGAACCAGTGGAACGCGCGTGCATCTTGTCGTCCACCAAGTGGTTCAGCTTGAGCATGTACATGTAACCAACGGTCACAGGACGCTCGAACTTGTTGCCGGTGCGACCGTCGAACAGCACCATCTGGCCGCTCTCTGGCAGGTCAGCCAGCTTCAGCATGGCCTTGATCTCGCGCTCCTTGGCACCGTCGAAGACCGGAGTAGCCATAGGCACGCCTTTCTTCAGGTTGTGCGCCAGGGCGAGGATCTCTTCGTCGGTGAACTCTTCCAGGTTCTCCTGACGACCACCGATCTCGTTGTAGATCTCGGTGAGGAAGCCACGCAGCTCAGCGGCTTTGCGCTGTTCTTCGATCATGCGGTCGATCTTCTCGCCCAGACCTTTGGCCGCGAGGCCCAGGTGGGTTTCAAGGATCTGACCGACGTTCATACGCGAAGGTACGCCCAGCGGGTTCAGTACGACGTCGACCGGAGTACCGTTGGCATCGTGCGGCATGTCTTCTACCGGCATGATGACCGAGACCACACCTTTGTTACCGTGACGACCAGCCATCTTGTCACCCGGCTGGATGCGACGGCGGATGGCCAGGTAAACCTTGACGATCTTCAGTACGCCCGGTGCCAGGTCATCGCCCTGCTGCAGCTTGCGCTTCTTGTCTTCGAACTTGTCGTCCAGCAGGCGACGGCGATCTACGATGTACTGCTGAGCCTTTTCCAGCTGCTCGTTCAGTGCATCTTCAGCCATGCGCAGCTTGAACCACTGGCCGTGCTCCAGACCGTCCAGCACTTCGTCAGTGATCACGGTGCCTTTCTTCAGGCCCGCGCCACCGTCGACCACTTGGCCGTTCAGGGCAGAACGCAAACGCTCGAAGGTTGCACCTTCGACGATACGGAACTCTTCGTTGAGGTCCTTGCGAATCTCGTCCAGCTGCATCTTCTCGATGGCCAGTGCGCGGCTGTCGCGCTCTACGCCATCACGGGTGAAGACTTGTACGTCGATGACGGTACCCTTGGTGCCAGTCGGCACGCGCAGGGAGGTATCCTTAACGTCGCTGGCCTTCTCACCGAAGATCGCGCGCAGCAGTTTTTCTTCCGGAGTCAGCTGGGTTTCGCCTTTTGGCGTGACCTTGCCGACCAGGATGTCGCCAGCGCCGACTTCAGCACCTACGTAGACGATACCGGCTTCGTCCAGCTTGTTCAGCGCAGCTTCACCCACGTTCGGGATATCCGCAGTGATTTCCTCTGGGCCAAGCTTGGTGTCACGCGCCACACAGGTGAGTTCCTGAATATGGATTGTGGTAAAGCGGTCTTCCTGAACCACACGCTCGGACAGGCAGATGGAGTCTTCGAAGTTGAAGCCGTTCCACGCCATGAACGCGATGCGCATGTTCTGACCCAGCGCCAGTTCACCCATGTCGGTGGACGGGCCGTCGGCCATGATGTCGCCGCGCGCAACCTTGTCACCTTTGCTAACCAGCGGACGCTGGTTGATGCAGGTGTTCTGGTTGGAGCGGGTGTACTTGGTCAGGTTGTAGATATCTACACCTGCTTCACCGGTCTCGACTTCGTCGTCAGCTACGCGAACGACGATACGGCTGGCGTCGACGGAGTCGATCACACCACCGCGACGAGCAACCACGCAGACACCGGAGTCACGGGCAACGTTGCGCTCCATGCCGGTACCGACCAGCGGCTTGTCAGCACGCAGGGTTGGTACAGCCTGACGCTGCATGTTCGAACCCATGAGTGCACGGTTGGCGTCGTCGTGCTCGAGGAACGGAATCAGCGAGGCAGCAACGGAAACAACCTGCTTCGGCGATACGTCCATCAGGGTGACGTCTTCCGGCGCCTTGACGGTGAATTCGTTCAGGTGACGAACGGCCACCAGTTCGTCGATCAGTTGCTTCTTGTCGTTCATCGCGGCCGAAGCCTGGGCGATGACGTGATCAGCTTCTTCGATCGCCGACAGGAACACGATGTCATCGCTGACCACGCCTTCCTTCACCACGCGGTACGGGCTTTCCAGGAAGCCGTACTGGTTGGTGCGGGCATAGGCCGCCAGGGAGTTGATCAGACCGATGTTCGGACCTTCAGGGGTCTCGATCGGGCACACGCGGCCGTAGTGGGTCGGGTGTACGTCACGGACTTCGAAGCCTGCGCGCTCACGGGTCAGACCGCCCGGGCCGAGTGCGGAAACACGGCGCTTGTGGGTGATCTCGGAGAGCGGGTTGTTCTGGTCCATGAACTGCGAAAGCTGGCTGGAACCGAAGAACTCTTTCACCGCCGCCGCAACCGGCTTGGCGTTGATCAGGTCCTGCGGCATCAGGCCTTCGCTTTCAGCCATCGACAGGCGTTCCTTGACCGCGCGCTCGACGCGCACCAGGCCAACACGGAACTGGTTCTCGGCCATCTCGCCGACGCAACGTACGCGACGGTTACCGAGGTGGTCGATGTCGTCGACGATGCCTTTACCGTTACGGATATCGACCAGGGTCTTGAGAACCTCGACGATGTCTTCCTTGCTCAGCACGCCCGAACCTTCGATCTCGGTACGACCGATACGACGGTTGAACTTCATGCGGCCTACGGCCGACAGGTCGTAACGCTCAGCGCTGAAGAACAGGTTGTTGAACAGGGTCTCGGCAGCATCCTTGGTTGGCGGCTCGCCTGGGCGCATCATGCGATAGATCTCGACCAGCGCTTCCAGTTGGTTGCTGGTGGTGTCGATCTTCAGGGTGTCCGAGATGAACGGACCGCAGTCGATGTCGTTGGTGTACAGCGTCTCGATGCGAACGACCTGAGCCTTGGCGATCTTGATCAGCAGCTCGGTGGTCAGCTCGGTGTTGCACTCGGCGATGATCTCGCCGGTGGCCGGATGCACAATGGCCTTGGCGGTGGTGCGGCCCAGGACGTATTCCATCGGAACGTCCAGCTGGTTCACACCGGCCTTCTCGAGCTGGTTGACGTGGCGCGCGGTAATACGGCGGCCCTGCTCAACGATGACCTTGCCGGTTTCGTCATGGATGTCCATGACCGCAACTTCACCACGCAGACGCTGAGGCACCAGTTCCAGGCTGAGTTTCTCGCCGGAAATATGGAACACGTTGGTGGTGTAGAAGGTGTTCAGAACCTCTTCGGTGCTATAACCCAAGGCGCGCAGCAGTACCGAGGCCGGCAGTTTGCGACGACGGTCGATACGGACGAACACGCAGTCTTTCGGGTCGAACTCGAAGTCCAACCAGGAGCCGCGGTACGGAATGATGCGAGCGGAGTACAGCAGCTTGCCGGAGCTGTGCGTCTTGCCACGGTCGTGGTCGAAGAACACACCAGGCGAACGGTGCAGCTGGGAAACGATCACACGCTCGGTACCGTTGATAACGAAGGTACCGTTCTCAGTCATCAGGGGGATTTCACCCATGTAGACTTCTTGCTCTTTGATGTCCTTGATCGCTTTGTTCGACGATTCCTTGTCGAAGATGATCAGGCGCACCTTGACCCGCAGCGGGACCGCGAAGGTCACGCCACGCAGGACACATTCCTTCACATCGAAGGCGGGTTCGCCCAGGCGATAGCCTACGTACTCCAGGGCAGCATTGCCGGAGTAGCTGATGATCGGAAATACCGATTTGAAGGCCGCGTGCAGGCCGACGTCGCGGAACTGATCCTTGGATGCTCCCGCTTGCAGGAATTCGCGATACGAATCCAGCTGGATGGCCAGGAGGTAAGGCACATCCATGACGTCCGGCAACTTGCTAAAGTCCTTGCGGATACGTTTTTTCTCAGTGTATGAGTAAGCCATCAGCGTTCCCCAGCTTGGTCACCTGCTTGTTTGGCTTCTCCCGGCGGGAGCAGCCAGAAAATCGTGCAAACCCCTTGGTTTGCGCCACCCACATGGGTGTCTTGCAGCTTGTTATCGGGGCCGACCTGATCGGCCACCAATAACGGAAAAAGGCCGGTGGCATAAGCCACCAGCCATCAGCCTTTGCTCAACGCTCCGGCTGGAGTCGCAAAGTCGAGATTACTTCAGCTCGACTTTAGCGCCTGCTTCTTCCAGCTTCTTCTTAGCGTCTTCAGCGGCTTCTTTCGAAACGCCTTCAGCTACGACCTGAGGAGCGCCATCGACTTTCTCTTTGGCTTCTTTCAGGCCCAGACCGGTCAGCTCGCGAACGGCTTTGATCACGTTCACTTTCTTGTCGCCGGCTTCAACCAGAACAACGTTGAACTCGGTCTGCTCTTCAACAACGGCAGCAGCAGCAGCTGGGCCAGCAGCGGCAACAGCAGCGGTAACGCCGAAGGTTTCTTCCATAGCTTTGATCAGCTCAACAACTTCCAGAACGGTTTTCTGGCCGATTGCTTCGATGATTTGCTCGTTAGTCAGGGACATGACTTAAATCCTGTATTGGGGTGACAGCCTACGCAGCCATCAAATTAAACATATGATTTTGAAAGAGGTTACGCGGCCTTAGGCAGCAGCAGCTTCTTTCTGGTCGCGAACGGCCGCCAGAGTACGAGCCAGCTTGCTGGTAGCGCCTTGAATAACGCTCATCAGACGTGCGATAGCTTCGTCACGGGTCGGCAAGGTAGCCAGTACATCGATCTGGTTGGCGGCAATGAAATTGCCGTCAAACGCAGCTGCCTTGATCTCGAACTTGTCCTGACCCTTGGCGAACTCTTTGAACAGACGAGCAGCAGCGCCCGGGTGTTCGTTGGAGAAAGCAATCAGGGTCGGGCCTTTGAACGCGTCGTTGAGGATCGAATACTCGGTGCCTTCAACTGCGCGCTTGAGCAGGGTGTTACGTACGACACGTACGTATACGCCAGCTTCGCGGGCCTCTTTACGGAGTCCGGTCATTGCGCTTACAGTCACACCACGGGCATCGGCCACGACAGCGGACAGAGCGACTTTGGCAGCCTCGTTGACTTCAGCGACGATGGCTTTCTTGTCTTCGAGTTTAATTGCCACGGGTTTACTCCTGGTTTTTACCGTTTCATCTGGCCGAAGCCGGATGTCGTTTTGGTGTCTGATTCGGTAACGAATCGGGAGCACCATCTGCGTAGGCTTGAGGTTTAAGGCTTGCGCCGCCTACGGTCTTGGATAGCCCCCGCCAGGCAGGGACCCCAATTTTGCTGATGGCGCGACGGATCGCGCCATCATTGCCTTACGCGTTCAGCGAGCTCTGATCGATGACCAGACCTGGGCCCATAGTGGTGCTCAGGGTAACGCGCTTGACGTAGATACCTTTCGAAGAAGCCGGCTTGATACGCTTCAAATCAGCGATCAGGGCCTCAACGTTTTCCTTCAGCTTGCCAGCTTCGAAGCCGACCTTGCCAACGGAGGTGTGGATGATACCGTTTTTGTCGGTGCGATAGCGAACCTGACCGGCCTTGGCGTTTTTCACAGCCGTGGCAACATCAGGAGTCACAGTACCGACTTTCGGGTTAGGCATCAGGCCGCGAGGACCCAGAACCTGACCCAGCTGACCCACAACGCGCATGGCATCTGGCGATGCGATGACTACGTCATAGTTCAGGTCGCCGCCTTTCATTTCGGCAGCCAGATCGTCCATACCTACACGGTCAGCGCCGGCAGCCAGAGCGGCCTCAGCAGCTGGACCCTGGGTGAAGACAGCAACGCGTACGGTCTTGCCAGTGCCGTGTGGCAGCACAGTAGCGCTACGTACGACCTGGTCGGATTTACGCGGGTCAACACCGAGGTTGACAGCAACGTCGAAAGATTCGCTGAACTTCACGGTGGACAGTTCAGCCAGCAGCGCAGCTGCGTCTTCGAAGTTGTAAACTTTGCCAGCTTCGATTTTCGAAGCAATAGCCTTTTGGCGCTTGGTCAGCTTAGCCATTACACACCCTCCACGTTCAGGCCCATGCTGCGGGCAGAGCCAGCGATGGTGCGTACAGCAGCGTCCAGGTCAGCAGCGGTCAGATCAGCCTGTTTAGCTTTGGCGATATCTTCCAGCTGAGCACGGGTCACGGTACCGACTTTGACGGTGTTCGGGCGAGCCGAACCACTGGTCAGGCCAGCAGCTTTCTTCAGCAGAACCGAGGCAGGGGTGCTCTTGGTTTCGAAAGTGAAGCTACGGTCACTGTAAACAGTGATGATCACAGGAGTCGGCAGGCCGGCTTCTTGACCCTGAGTACGGGCGTTGAAGGCCTTGCAGAATTCCATGATGTTCACACCGTGTTGACCCAGTGCTGGACCAACGGGTGGGCTTGGGTTGGCCTGGCCGGCCTTAACTTGCAGCTTGATGTAAGCCTGAATCTTCTTAGCCATGAGCTACTCCAATATCGGGTACGAACGCCAGATGGCTCCCCGGATGACTTGCGTTTTATCCCAGTGACGACAAAACCCCGCAGCACACAGGGCTGCGGGGTATGGGATGCTTCGTCCGCCTAGACCTTTTCGACCTGGCTGAACTCGAGCTCTACCGGAGTAGAGCGACCGAAAATGAGCACCGCCACCTGGAGGCGACTCTTTTCGTAGTTAACCTCTTCGACGTTACCATTGAAGTCAGCGAACGGACCGTCAATGACTCGAACCACTTCACCGGGCTCGAACAACGTCTTCGGCTTCGGCTTGTCACTACCATCGGCAACGCGACGCAGGATAGCCTCAGCTTCTTTATCAGTGATCGGTGCAGGCTTATCTGCAGTGCCACCAATAAAGCCCATCACACGAGGGGTGTCCTTGACCAAGTGCCAAGTCCCTTCGTTCATCTCCATCTGGACCAGAACATAGCCAGGGAAGAATTTACGCTCACTTTTGCGCTTCTGGCCGTTGCGCATTTCGACGACTTCTTCGGTCGGGACCAGGATCTCGCCGAAACCGTCTTCCATGCCTGCCAGCTTGACGCGCTCTATCAGGGAGCGCATAACATGCTTCTCGTAACCCGAGTAAGCATGCACAACATACCAACGCTTAGCCACGGGACACCTTTAGCCAACGATCAGGGAGACCGCCCAGCCGAGCAGGGAATCAAGACCCCACAGCAGCAGTGCCATAACCAGCACGACAGCCACGACAATCAGCGTGGTCTGGGTGGTTTCCTGGCGGGTCGGCCACACGACTTTACGGATCTCAGTACGAGCTTCCTTCGCAAGCGCAAAGAACGACTTACCCTTCGCAGTCTGCAGAGCTACAAAGCCTGCAACAGCAGCCAGGGCGAGAAGCGCAAGAACGCGGTACAGGATTGGGGAGGCGGAGTAATACTGATTACCCACTACACCAACAACCACCAAAGCCACTACAGCCAGCCACTTGAACAGATCAAAACGCGATTCTTGGGCTTCAGTTTTGGGAGTCATCGGGGAGGATCCTGTAAGAAGAAAGCCAATCACACTGAGGTGAATGGCAGGTCAGGAGGGAATCGAACCCCCAACCTACGGTTTTGGAGACCGTCGCTCTGCCAATTGAGCTACTGACCTGTAACGCTGTATCAGGCCGGCCATTATACCGGCCTGATCAAGTAAATCAACTACTTATTCGATAATTTTTGCTACGACGCCGGCGCCGACGGTACGACCGCCTTCACGGATAGCGAAGCGCAGACCGTCTTCCATTGCGATGGTCTTGATCAGGGTAACAGTCATCTGAATGTTGTCACCTGGCATTACCATTTCAACGCCTTCCGGCAGTTCGCAGTTACCGGTCACGTCAGTGGTACGGAAGTAGAACTGAGGACGGTAGCCTTTGAAGAACGGAGTGTGACGGCCGCCTTCTTCCTTCGACAGAACGTAGACTTCTGCGGTGAACTTGGTGTGCGGCTTGACCGAACCTGGCTTGACCAGAACCTGGCCACGCTCAACGTCATCACGCTTGGTACCACGCAGCAGAACGCCGCAGTTCTCGCCAGCACGACCTTCGTCCAGCAGCTTGCGGAACATCTCAACACCGGTGCAGGTGGTGGTGGTGGTGTCACGCAGACCAACGATTTCCAGCGGATCCTGAACGCGGACGATACCACGCTCGATACGACCGGTAACAACGGTACCACGCCCCGAGATCGAGAATACGTCTTCGATCGGCATCAGGAACGGCTGGTCGATGGCACGAACTGGCTCAGGAATGTAGCTGTCCAGAGTTTCTACCAGCTTCTTGACAGCGGTAGTGCCCATTTCGTTGTCGTCTTTGCCTTCCAGGGCCATACGAGCAGAACCGATGATGATCGGAGTGTCGTCGCCTGGGAAGTCGTAGGTGGACAGCAGGTCGCGAACTTCCATCTCGACCAGTTCCAGCAGCTCGGCGTCGTCTACCAGGTCAGCCTTGTTCAGGAAGACCACGATGTACGGAACGCCAACCTGACGGGACAGCAGGATGTGCTCACGGGTTTGTGGCATCGGACCATCGGCGGCCGAGCAAACCAGGATCGCGCCGTCCATCTGGGCAGCACCGGTGATCATGTTCTTCACGTAGTCAGCGTGACCTGGGCAGTCAACGTGAGCGTAGTGACGAATGGTCGAGTTGTACTCAACGTGAGCGGTGTTGATGGTGATACCGCGCGCTTTTTCTTCCGGAGCCGAGTCGATCTTGTCGAACTCAACGATTGCCGAACCGAAAACTTCGGAGCAAACGCGAGTCAGAGCTGCGGTCAGAGTGGTCTTACCGTGGTCAACGTGGCCGATAGTGCCGACGTTAACGTGGGGAAGGGAACGATCAAACTTTTCCTTAGCCATCGATACAATCCTCCGCAGAAGAAATAGTCTTACGCTGATAAAACAAAGGCAGATATTTTCATATCTGCCTTGTTTATATGGAGCTCTTGAGCGGACTTGAACCGCTGACCTCACCCTTACCAAGGGTGTGCTCTACCAACTGAGCTACAAGAGCGAAACACATTGTGCAAAACCCAGCAAACTTGGAGCGGGTAGCGGGAATCGAACCCGCATCATCAGCTTGGAAGGCTGAGGTTCTACCACTAAACTATACCCGCGGAGCTTGCGGCTCTCGCTAAAACTGGTGGAGGGAGAAGGATTCGAACCTTCGAAGCTCTCGCAACGGATTTACAGTCCGTCCCCTTTGACCGCTCGGGAATCCCTCCAGATGTGGCCGGCATTCTATTTGTCTGCCGCCCTAGTGTCAAGCTTATTTTCAAATTTTTTCAATCAAATCTGAAGCTTAGCAACTTTGACACTGCCTCCAGCTCTACCACCTCAGTGGTGTTCCCTGTGAAGCGGGCGCCATTCTATCAAGCTATTCGCCAGTTGCAATACCCTGGCAGAAAATAATTTTATGTTTTAAGTCTTTGAAATCGTTGGAAAGAGTGGCGAGGACCGTTTGATCCAGCAAACGCTCGCTTTCCGGGGAAATCTTGAGCCAGAGGCCATCAGCGCCGGGCAGCTGCCCAGATACCGGCAATGCACTGATATCCAAGCTCAACAAGCGCTGGCGCAGGGCATCGATTTGATCTCGCCCTGCCAGGCCGCCCACCACCAGACATTCGTCGCGGCGACGGGGCGGCGTGGCCACACCCGTTTCACGCAAGAGACGAATCTCCTGCTGATTGCCTTTGTACAACGAGAGCGGGGCGACATCCTTGGCTTTTAGCGGGGCTTCCTGTTGGTGCCAGACGTAATAGAAGACGTTGAGCACCAGCAATAGCAGAAACAACCAACGCATAAACACCTCAGCTCAAAGGGCAGGCCATTGCCAAGCCAACGAATACCAAGTCGGGAACCACGCGCGCCTGCGGTACTGCTTCACGCACCAATGGTGCATCCCCCCCAGTGAGGAATACAGTAAAGTCCTCCCCCCACAGCGAGCGTGCTTGCTCCAGCTGCGTACGAGCAAAGCCCTGCAGCATCAACACGCAGCCACGCTCGACCGCCTCGACGGTCGAGCGCCCAGGAGCAAGGCTGGTCAAGGCACGCTCCGCAGATGCGTCGTCGTAGCGGATGCGTCGAGTGTGCGTGCGCAACTGGCTGCGCATCAGTGGCATACCTGGGCAGATGTACCCCCCAAGATGCTCGCCATCAGCGCCAATGAAGTCGGCCTTGGCAGCTGTACCCAGGTCGATCACCAAGCACGCACCCTTGGCCAAGTGGAAAGCGCCCAACGCCGCGAGCCAGCGATCCATGCCCAGGCGCTGGAAATCTTCATATCCATTGCGCACCCCGGCCATCTCACGAGCCGGTTCCGCGACACGCGGCAACACAGAAAACGCCTGAGCGATCAGCGTACAGAGCGCTGCCGTTTCTTCCTCGCTGCGCACACTGACGATACGACAACCCGACAAACGCAGCGAAGCCAAAGTACCGACCTCGGCCACAAGCGCCTGATCCGAATCCACAATGCCGCCACCCACGATAGTAGCGTCGACAGCATGAATGACTCGCCATTTGATGAAGCTGTTACCGCAATCGAGCTCAAGAATCATCACGCAACCTCAAACTGAGCTCACCACCACTGAAGCTCTTCTCCACGCCATCGATCTCCAGGCGCAAGCCACCCTGCCCATCCACTCCAAGCACTACTCCATCGATCTGGGTACTGCCGGCAACAAGCGATACGTTACGCCCCTGCCATAGATGTGCTTGCTCCCATTCCTCCTGAAAAGCGGCAAAACCATAACGTCGGTGACGCGCCAGCTCGTGCTGCAGTTGCTGGCTGAGCATTGCCACCAGGCGATTACGATCGATGGGAGAGCCAACCTCACGCCGTATGGATGTCCACTGCTGATCGACCTGGACGTTTACCTGCATGTTCACATTGACGCCAATGCCAAGAACAACGTGACAGACGTCCGCCGGATCACCGACCAACTCAAGCAGGATGCCGGCGATTTTCTGCCCACGCACAAGAACATCATTAGGCCACTTGAGCCCAACTTCCTTAACACCGAAGCCTTCCAAGGTGCGCATTACCGCCAAGCCGACCACCAGACTCAGCCCTTCGAGCTGTCGCATGCCGCCTTCGACACGTAACACCAGGCTGTAGTAAAGGTTTTCCGCGAAAGGACTTACCCACTGACGACCGCGACGGCCACGCCCAGCGCTCTGTCGCTCGGCAAGCACCAGAAAGGGAGCTGCCAGCCCCTCCCCCACGAGCCGCAACCCTTCAGCGTTAGTCGAGCCGATGGTTTCGTGGATGAACATTGGCCATTGCTCAGCATCAGCATATTCGGCAATTGCCTTCGCTTCGAGCAAGGCCAGGGGCGCCGCTAGCTGATAGCCGCGTCCGCGAACCTTATGAATGGTGAGATTTAGCTCACTCTCCAGATGCTGCAGCTGCTTCCAAACGGCGCTGCGGCTCACCCCGAGGGCTGCACCCAAGGCTTCTCCGGAATGGAACCGGCCATCCTTGAGGAGATTCAACAACTTCAGCATGCCAGTCTCGACTTGGAATAAGGCTGGCATGATAGCTATGGGTCGTGGGCTTGCATAGGAAAAGGGCCCCCGAAACGACCCAAATGCCATGCATCAACCCATAATAGACAAAACCCCTACCTGCTTGCGCAGATAGGGGTTTTGCGAAATGAATCTTGACGATGACCTACTCTCACATGGGGAAACCCCACACTACCATCGGCGATGCATCGTTTCACTACTGAGTTCGGGA